>JBBISB010000002.1:0-98019 GCA_037441475.1 Candidatus Iainarchaeum sp. | reverse complement strand
AAGTGCATCTCAGCTGATGTCAATTTGGGAAGCTTGTCCTCTTCAAGAAAAATCAGCTGCCTGCATGAACAGTAATATTCAAAATAAAATAACTGGTTGGAGTAATTTAGTTAGTGGATTGGAACCGTATTGGACAAGTGATGAATTTAATAGTTCATTAATATATCGTTTTGATCCAAATGGGGAGGTTTTAATTTATGCAGATTATTTAGAAGATTATCTTAAGGTACGTTGTGTTCGCGACCATTAACCACACGTTTAAAACGAGCAGTATGCTCGTTTTAAATGAACAAGATGTCCAGCGGACATCTTGAAAGTTGGTCTTGTAGCTCCAAATTAGTCAGGAGTGCAGCGCACGACCGACTTCTTGAAAAATAAATAGAAGTAAATAAAAAAATTAAAATAAATATGCACTATGATAACCTTAATATTTACAAAACCTCATTTGATATTTCAGTTTATTTTGAAAAAATAGTCTTTTTAAAAATTTTAAGTAATTCTTTTTCTAAAAAATACCTTTAAAAATATAACCGTCTTTTTCTTTAATTATAAAAAGAGGTGATCTATTTTATGTGTCTTGAAATGTTAAATAAAAAAATAAAAAAAATGAAATGGACTGATATTGCTTTAGTAAAATTAAGTGTTCTTTTCTTTACTTTAATGCTTGCAAAGTTATGGCCTGCTATCTTATCTCTTGAATGGTATGTTTACTTAATAGTCTTTTTACTTTTAGCTATTGTACCATGTGTTAAGATGTTTAAATAAAAATACTCTCTCTTTTTTTAAAAAAGAGCGTTTTTTTAAAAAATTAAAAAAAAAGCTTATTTTAAAATATAAGTTTTTAATGGAGGAAATCCATTAAACCCAACTGAACTTGTATTATCTGTATATGCTCCTGTTGTAAGAATATATAATTTATCCCCATCTTTAATATCTACAGAAAAAGTGTATTTATGTTCAATATACATTAAATCAAAACTATCACAAGTTGGTCCAGCAAGTATAACCTGTTTTTTATTTTCACTAACTTCTTGTTTTTCTGGAAATATAGGATATCTTATAGATTCATTAATTGTCTCTGTAAGACCACTATATACTCCACAATCAAGGTACATCCATTCGTATTGATTTAACATTGATTTTTTAGAAGAAAGTACAATTTCTGTAACTATTACTCCTGAATTTGCAACTAATGATCTTCCTGGTTCTATAATTATGTCTGGAAAGTTATCTTTAAAGTCTTCTTTTAATCTTCTGGTAATTTCTTTTGTGTATGTTGTTATTTCTTGAGTTGGTCTTAGATAATTTGCAGGAAAACCACCTCCCAGGTTTATAAGTTTTAATTTAATTCCTTCTTCTCTTAAGGAATCAAATAAATATTTTACTTGAGAAATTGCTTGGTCCCATTGAGAAATATCTCTTTGTTGTGAACCTACATGGAAAGATATTCCGTAAGGGATTAAACCTAATGTTTTTGATTCAATTACAAGGTGATAAATAACATCTGGTGTGGCTCCAAATTTTCTTGATAATGGCCAATCAGAGTCTCCTCCTTCTGTTATTATTCTGAAAAATACTTTTGAATTTGGGGCATTTATTGATATTTTTTTAAGATCTTGTCTTGAGTCTGTTACAAATAATCTAACTCCTTTTTCATAAGCATACTTAATATCTTTTTCTTTTTTAATGGTATTTCCATAACTTATTCTTTCTGGAGAAACTCCTAAAGAAAGTATTAAATCAAGTTCATAAATACTAGCGACATCAAAAGATGATCCTTTTTTTGCAAGTAATCTTAATATTTCAATGTTTGGGTTTGCTTTTACTGCATAATATATCTTTGCGTAAGGCATGTTTTCTTTTAGTTCTTGATATTTTTCTTCTATTTTTTCAAGATTAATTATTAAAAAAGGAGTTTCTTTATTTTTTGAAAATATTTTTATTTTTTCATACTCTTCTTTTGTTATAAAATCGTATATAGTTCTATTATTATCCTGGCTCATATGTAGCTACCTTATTTATATGTTATTAATTTTTTTTTAAAAAAAGAAATAGTGTGTATTTTTTTAAAAAAATAGTGTATTTTAAATTTAGAAGTAGATTTTTTATCCTTTATTTTAGATTATTTATTTGTAATTAATATATACTATAATAATGTTATTTAAACATATCTTCGTTTTTTTAAAATATATGTAGAAGTCACCTTTTTTTTAAGTAGATTAAATTTTTTTAAGTAGATTAAATGTTTAAGTTACATATGTAGAAAGAGTTTTTTTAATAATATAGTTTTTTTTAAAAAGAGTGATTTTCTTTAACGTCGAAATCTTTAAAAAAAGAGGTTTTTGTCTTTTTTCGGCGTTAAACTATTTTTTACTTAAAAATCAAATGTAATATATTATTTTTTATTAAAATTAAATTTATCCCTAAATTCTATATTTAAAACTTTTTCAAATTTTAAAACCAATCTATTTAGAAATATTTACTGTCACACAGATATAACAATATTATTATTGTGGTGTGATGAACAACATATATAAAAGAAAAAGCTATTCTTGTAAAGAAAGCTGTATTTAATACAAGAGAACTTATTTAAAATAAATACTTCTTTATAGCTCAATATTGTATTTTTTAAGTTCAACTAAAAGTTCATCATAGTTTTTAAACATTATAGCATTTATTCCAAGCTTTTTAGGTGCTTTAAAATCATTTTCAAAGTCATCTCCAATCATAAGCATCTCGTTATTAAAGACTTTAGCTTTTCTTTGAAGCTCTAAATACATCTGTGGATTTGGCTTTGTATACCCTACTTGGAATGAAAAATGTTCATAATCAACATACTTTAAGATATTTGTTTCTTTTTTAATATACTCATAAGTAAACATTGATGAGTTTGAAACTATAGCTATCTGATATCTTTTTTCTTTTAGTTTTTTAAGTAGTGGTATTACAAAGTCAAAGACTAACATTCCTTCTTCTGATTTGTTTCTAATACCAATTAATTTTACAATGTTTTCTTTTGTTGGTGATATTTTAAGTCTTCTTGCAAATTCAGTAAAAGCATCTGCTTGAGTTTCCCAATATTTAATCTGAACAGTTTCTTCATATATTTTATTTATTTCCTTTCTTTCAAGATTAATTTTAAATTCATCTTTTATTTTTTCTGAAAAATGAAAAAAAGGATTGCCTTTAATTGCAAGTGTTCCCCAAAAGTCAAATGCTATTAATTTTATCATATATTATCTTCACATTATTTTTTTTAAGTCTGAATTAAGGGTTAAGACTTCTAGACTTTTTAAAATATCTACATATTTATTAGGTAGATCATATAATAAATATATCTTTTTTCCTAAAGAGTAGGCAATTGAGAGAATTATTAAGGAGTTTATGCCTATATGGTTTTCTTCTTTTCCTTTTTTAAAGTTACAGATTAAAAGTGCATCTACTTCTTTTAAAAGTTGTATATCTTTATCTAAGATTATCTTTTCTTTACTAAGTCCGATGTTTATTTTTCCAATCTCTGTTGTTTGGAAGATTCCTGTATGTTTTGTAAGGTTATGTCTTATTGGTCCTAGTTTTTTAAAAAACTCTTTTTCTGAAAATATTAATTGTTTCATTTTTTTCTCTTTTTAATTTTTTTTAAAGTAAGTTGCTTCTAGAAAGTAAACTGTTTTTTAAAAGTAACCTGCTTCTATATTATTCTTTATATATTATATAAAGGTTTTTAAATATTTTTTATTTTTCTTATCTGTTTGTTTTATTAACTTTTTATAATAATAAAGTTAAGTAAATAATTAGATTTACTATTTAAAAAGCTTTTGTTACTTTAAATATAATATTTTACATTAACTTATTTAGCAATAATTAGATTTAAAAAAACGAAAGGTGAAAAGAATGGGATTGAACAAGTTTAAAAGTTTATTTTTTATGTTTTTTATAATAGTATTTATGGTTTTTACAATAGGGCTAGTAAATGCTGCTCATACACATACAGCAACTATAACTCCTCAATATGTTTTACCAAGTACAGAGTATGAGTATACTATTAATGTCTTAAACAATGGAAACGATTCGATAAATAAAGTTTCAATTACTCGTCCTACAAATAATGGGGATATTCTTTATTGAATTGTGGTTCAGCTCCATCAAATTGGGATTTAAATTCAAGTTCACTAGAATGTATTTATACTACTTCTACTGCTTATATAACTTCAGGAAATCAATTAGATTTTACATTAGATATTAATTCTGGTTCTAATGGTGGTTTATACACCTGGTTAGTTCAGACGACAGATATTTTTACTGTTGTCCATCCAACAAATGTAAATACATATGTTGATGGAAATGCTCCAACAACAACAGATAATGTTCCTTCTAATTGGAATACAAGTGATGTTACAGTTACATTTACTTGTGATGATGGTATTGGCGTAGGTTGTGATGTTGTTTATTACACTATAGATGGTAATGCTCCTACTACCGCTTCATCCTTTGTAAATGAAGAAGGTGATTGGGAATTTACTATTTCATCTGACGGCGAATATACAATCAAGTACAGTGGAGAAGATAAGTTAGAAAACTTAGAAACAGTTAAGACTGCATCAAATATTTTAAAATTAGATAAAACAAAACCAACAACTTCAGGTTCTATAACTTCAGGAACACTAGGTACAAATGGTTGGTATACAACAGATGTAAATTATACAATTACTCCAGTTGATTCAATAAGTAATGTTTATTTTACAGAATATTGTTTATCAGACACAAATAATTGTACTCCTGATACAAATTATTCTTCTCCAACATTATTATCTGTAGAAGGAAATAATTATATAAGGTTTAGAACTATTGACAATGCAGGAAATGTTCAAGAAATACAAGAATCTGGTTTAATAAAAATAGATAAAACTAAACCTTTACTTTCAACATGGACAAATACTTTAAATGTAAATGAAGATATAATTACAATTGAAGCTATTGATAATTTGATGTTTAATCAACCATTTATAAATAATGTTTTATTATTTACAATAAATGATGTTAATAAAATTGAAGATATTAATTTTTCTTTAAGTGATCAAAACTTTTTAAGTATTAAATATACTCAAACTTTTATTCCAGGAGATTACAATATTTCAATAAAAGTAAGAGATGAAGCTGGTAATGAGATGACTTATGCTCATAATTACACATTAAATGTAGCATATGTCTATTCTTTCAGTTTTCCAACAGGAGATGTTTTTAAAACAAATCTTGAAAGAGGAAAATTTTTTAAATCACAATTTGAAAAAATACCTTCTTGGGATGAAAATTACATGTTAAGTGATTTATTAACATCTAATGAAGGTCCTTTAAGTGAAAGATCAGAAATTAGTTATTTTAACACAGTGTATTTCTATAATTCAACAGATGGATGGACTACTGTTGATTCAAATATGTTCACAACATATAATTTATTTAATAATTTAAGAAATGAAAATTATATGTATTTTGACATAGTAGGTGCTGATGTTCCAGAAAAAGCAATAAGACATTCATTAGGATTAGTAAATTAAATAATTTTTTTATAAGGAGTTGATATATATATATGTATTTTAAAAAAGGAATATTATTTTTAGTTTTTTCTTTGTTTTTAATTTCAGGTTTACTTTTTGCAGACCCATCAACAGAACCATGTTGGGTAATGGGAACAGTAACAGGAGATAACTTCACTGTTAATGGCTTAACAGTTGGAGCATACTCCGGTTCAACTTTACTTAAAAGTGCAACTATTGGAGAAGATGGCTCATACAGTCTAAACTCTGTTGGAGCAAATACTGGTAACCTCATATCATTAAAAGTATACGGTGCTACTTTCAAAACATTTACTTTTGAAGGTTTTTGTAAAACATCCGGAGATCCTTGGGTTGTTCAAAACTTCACAGTTTCAAAAGTTGCAAACGGCCAAAGCTGTTCAAATAATGCTAAATGTACAAGCGGTAATTGTTCAGGAGGAGTTTGTGCTGCTGTAACAACAGGTGGAGGCTCAAGTGGAGGCTCTGAAGGTGGTTCTTCAGGTTCTTCTAGCGGAGGTTCTTCAACAACAGGAACAACAACACAAGACCAAACAACAGTTCAAAATTATTCTTCAACAATTGAAACAGTAACTCCTTCTAAAGTAAGAGAAATGCTTCAAGGAAGTAACTTAACTGAAGATGAAATACAAGAGTACATGCAAACTGCTCAAGATGGTCTTTTAACAATAGAAAGAAATCTTGAAGTTAGAAGAACAGTTTCTCAAACCGGACAAGAAAGCTTTACTTCAACTTTTACAATAAATGTAAGAAACAACTCAAATAAACCTTTAAAGGAAGTTAAGATAGTTGAAGTTATCCATAAGGAAATAGCACAGAGTGCCTCTCAAATCTCATCAATATATGCTTTTAGAGTATTATTAGATGACCCAATAATAGAATTTACTCTTCCATCCTTAGATATAGGTCAAACAATAAATATACCTTGTAATTAATGAAAGAGTTACTGAAGAAGAGTTTTTAAGTATGCAAAACACTCTTTCTTTTGCAGAAGTACAAGAGGTTCAAGCACCTACAGATGCAGTTACTCCTCCAACAGATGAGGTTATGCCTTATACTCATGACTTAACAACTGATAGTAAAAAAGGTATTTCTCTAGCTGTATGGATATTAATTGCTCTTGTTATTTTAGGAATAATTGCTTACTTTGTAATCAAGCATAAAAACTCTAATAACAAATTAGGAAGATAATTTAAAAAATATCTTCTTTTCTTTTATTTTTAAAAAATAAAACCTTTTTTTATATGTTTTTTTAAAAAATTATCTTTTTCTTAAAAAAACAACCCCCAAATAATTTAATTTTTTACAATTTTAACCGCCGGATTATTTAATTTTTTTAAATTTTCCGTTGGTATTTATATACTTTTCGGTATAAATTATCTATATGGACCAATATATCCCTAGAGATCTAGAATTTACATTATTAAACTTTTTATCAACTCCTGAGATTATAGCAGTAATGGGTGCAAGACAAGTTGGTAAAACCACAATGATAGAGCATATACTAAGTGGTATTTCAAATAAAAAAATAATTCAAATAAGTTTTAATAACCTAAATATTAAAGATCTTTTTGTAAACAACACAGATGAATTTATTAAACTATACATCCAAGGAACAGATATACTTTTTATTGATGAAATTCATTATGCTAAGGATTCAGGAAAGATATTAAAGTACATATATGATTTACACAAAAATAAAGTTAAAATAATAATAACTAGTTCTTCAAGTATAGATCTATCTATTCAAAGTTTAAAATACCTTGTAGGAAGAGTAAATATTTTTGAATTATATTCCTTTTCCTTTTATGAATTTCTTTTAGCAAAGGATAAAAACCTTTCAATTCTTTATAAAACAACAGATAATGCTGATGTTTATTTCAAATTATTAAAACCTTATTTTGAAGAGTTTTTACTTTTTGGAGGATATCCAAGAGTTGTTTTAGAGGAAAAAAAAGATGTTAAAATAAAGTTATTAAAAGATATATATTATACATATGCTCTAAGAGATGTTCAAAATATTTCAAACTTAGCAGATGATTTCAAATTAAATTATTTAATTAAAGCTCTATCTTTACAAACAGGAAATATCATAAATTATAAAGAGCTTTCTACATTAAGTAACTTAGATTATCCTGTTTTAAAGAAGATAATGAATCTATTAAATAAAACATATATTTGCAAAGAAATACATCCTTTTTATAAAAATAAAAGAACTGAATTAATTAAAAGTAAAAAAATATATTTCTATGATATAGGCCTAAGAAATGCTATATTAGATACTTTTTCTCTAGAAGGTAGTGATATTGGTTTTATAAAAGAAAATTTTATTTTCTCTGAATTAATTAAAAAATCTATTGAACCAAAATACTGGAGAACTAATAATGGTGCTGAAGTTGATTTCATTATTGAAAAAGGATTTTCTATATATCCTTTAGAGGTTAAAAATTCTCTTAAACAAACAAACATTTCAAGATCCTATTTAAGCTTTATTGAAAAGTATAATCCTAAAGAGGGTTTTTTATTTACAGATAATTTAAATGAGTCTAAGAAATATTTTAACACTAACATTTCTTTTCTTTCTTTTTTAAACTTTTATGTTTTTTTTAAAAAAATAAGTTAGTTTATATTAATTTTTAGTTTTTTTATAAGCATGAGTTTTCTACAAAAGATCACCTTAAATTACTTTTTTAAAAAAAAAACAACTTCTTTCAAGAAAGATAACTTATAAAATAAACAACATCTCTTTTTAAATAATTTGCACAACTATAATATCATATAAATAAAATATATGATATTTACCTAAAAATAACCTTGTTTTTACTTTTTAAAAAAAACAAAAAGAACGATTAAACATGCCTACAAAACCAAAAAAAAGAATATTTGTAGAAGATGACTTCTCTTCAAAACTCTTAAATGAAATATATAAAAATGAAGTCATAGATATTACAAGGATCCTGCCGCTTGTTACACCAGGAACAGAACTAAGACAAGGCCTAGATGAGATTTTACATGGTAACCTAGGTGCCCTAATAGTCCTAGGCAACTCAGAGGAACTAAAACCTATCCTTAAAGGAGGAATAGACCTTGATATCCCTTTCTCCTCTCAAAAGCTCTTTGAACTCTCAAAAATGGATGGTGCCATTGTCCTTTCCAAAGACTTAACAAAAATAATAGGTGCAAACAAACATTTAATGCCAGACAAAGAAATCTCTTCAAAGGAAACAGGAATGAGGCATAGGTCAGCTGAACAAACAGCAAAACAATCAAATGTTCCAGTAATAGCCATCTCCCATAGAAGAAGTGTTATTTCTCTTTACTATAAGGACCAAAAATATGTTTTACAGGACTTTAGCATCCTAATGGTTAAAGCAAGTTATGCTATAAACAACCTAAAGGACTTTAGAACAAAGCTTGATAAGAAACTTAGAAATATTCTTTCCTATGAGATAAACAACACCCCTAACCTTAAGATAGAAATTTTAGATGTTATTCAAAACATCCTTTACTTTATAAAACATGAAAAACAAGTGAATGACTTGGTAGTTGAGCTTGGGTCTCAAGGTCAAGATATTTCAAACACTTTATATGAAGTAACATACGGTATTGATGAGGAACTATCTTTCATCTTAAGAGATTATTCAAACAATATAATAACAAGAGAGGCTTCTTTTGAAAAAATCTCTTTATTAAAGCAACTAGGTATAAGAAGAATAGCTGATACTGACAAGTTAATTGAGATTTTAGAAATATCAAACTTTGTAAACGGAAAAACAAATGATTTTCCAAGAGGTTATAGGATCCTTTCTAAAATAAACGATATTGATGAAAAGTCTATTGAAAGCTTAATAAAGACCCATAAGTCAATTAATAATGTAAAGAACCTTAACTTTGCAGATCTTTCAAAGGTTCCAGGAATAGATGCAAATAAATCTAAAAAAATTATTGCTTACCTAAACAAGCTTTATAATAAAAAGATATAATTTCAAGGAATAAAAGATATTTTCTTCTAAAATATAACTTTTTAAATGTTATGTGCTTTTATATATACATTTAAAAGAGATGAAAAAGATATGGATGAAAATACAACCATTGTAAATGTTTCTAAAAAATCAAAGTTTCTATGGTTATATGTAATTATTATAATAATCATCCTTGTTTTAATTGTTCTCTTTGTTTTTGTAAGAACAAACGATGCTTCTTTAAATTATTAAAATATTTCTCAAACACCAGATGGTTTTGTAGATAACAATTCTTTAGTTATTGATAACAACTCTGCTTTTACAGAAGAAATACCAGTTGAAATAATTTATGCATAAAACCCTGAAAACTGTGGAACAAACATAAATTGTTTTAAAGAATATGCTGCAGCTTGTAAGGAAGGTTATAGTTTCCTTTTCACAGACATAATAGAAACAGAAAATAAATTTTTTACAAGAACCACTGAATACACTATACAGGGTATTGAGTATATCTACTGTAAAGTAAACCTTTCTCTTTATGATATTAATGTTGAAATTACTGGTGAAGATAACTTTAATGAAAGCATGGTTTCAAAAGAAGATATTAAAACAGAAGGTACTTGTTATTTTAACACCCCTCAATCTCTTTTAGATTATCTTGATTTAAAAGAAAAAGGAACCTTTAATGGTTCAGTTGATTGTTTCTATTTAGAAGATAACAGTATAGTTTGTTCTTCATCAGGAGACATGATTAACAACTCCTGTGAAGGTGCTTACTTCATGCTTCAATACAAGTAGTTTTTTTTAAGATAAAAACTACAATTCTTCTATTTTTTTTAAATATCCTTTTAAGTTAAACTTCTTAGATGTAGAGTTAAAGCTCATATACCTTATTTTTCCAAAAATATCTCTTTCGTTCCATGCTCTATCATGCACTCCACCAAGAGACCATGCAATCCCAGTATATCCATTAGGGTCTCTTCCATCTAAACTATATTTGTCATTTAAGAAAATAGCAACCTCTTGAGCTTCTTTAACATCTTTTGTCCACTCTAATATCTTTTTTGCCCAGTACATCCTTAAATAACCATGCATCTTCCCTATTTTTACCATTTCTTCTTGAGATGTATTCCATAAAACATCATGTGTTTTATGATTTTCAAGTTCTTTAAGTGAGTAAAGATATTCTCTCTTATCCTCCTTATGCTCTTCTATGGTTTTTTTAGCCCATTCAGGAAATCCATTAAAGTTATCATACTCTTTGTTATAATAACAATAATTATCAGAGAGTTCTTTTCTAACAATAAGTTCTTCTAGAAAAGCCTTTTTACTCTCTTCATTTTTCTCTTGTTTTAAAACCTCTAAAGCTATTCTCTGTGAGGATATCTGTCCAAAATGAAGGTAAGGTGAGAGTCCTGATTGACAGTCTTTTGAAGGATCGTTTCTAAGCACAGCATAATCGTTTAGTTTTTCTTCAATAAACTCTTTTAAAACTTTTTTTCCAAACTTTTCTCCAGATAAAAAAGAATAATCATGTTTTTTTGTAATTATTTTTTCCCAATCAATGGTTGTTTCTATCTCTTTTCTTTTTTTAATATTAGGTATCTCTTTTAAATAACTAAAAAGTAAGTGGTTTATCTTAGGCCTGATAGTGTATGCCCCAAACTCCTGTTTAGGGGATGCTATCCAGACAGGAACAATGTTATGTGCATCAACCATAAAGAAAGGCACTTTTATCTCTCTTAAAACCTCTTCTCTCCATTTTGTTTTTATCTTTAATGGATCAAAGTCGGTTACAAGTGAAGATACTTTATTTTTATTAATGTAATCTATAATCTCTTTAGAAGCTTCTTTTCCTTTTAAAAGAATAAACTCTATTCCATGCTCATTTAAACTTTCACAAACCTCTTTTAACCCCTCAAGCATGAAAAGAAATTGTTTTTCTTGTGCTTCTAAAAACTTATCTGTTAAGGTAAAAATAACTTTTAGAGTACAGTTATGTTTTATAGAGATTTCTTCTGCAAATAAAAGCGAGTAGTTGTCTTTAACCCTCTGTTCTCTTGTCATCCAGTAAACAATCTCTTGTTTTTCTTTAATTTCTGTAAAGTTATTTAGCTTCTTTACTCTATCTATTATGTTATCCATATCTTCTCAATTTTATGATATCTATATAAAATATTTGTAGCATATTCTTTTTAAAGTAGAAAGATTTATTATGTTAAGAGAAGATAAACTTATTTTTAATAACAAAGAGTATATTATAAGGATATATGTGGAGAGAAGAAACTCTACCTATATGTCCATAGGTAAGAAAGTAAACATAAGGGTGCCTAGGTTTTTCTTTGAGAGTAAAAGAGAAGAGCAGATTAAAAAAATCAAAGAGAAGTTTATAAGTTACTTGAAAAAGAACGAGGAGAAGTTTTCTCCTATTTCTTTAAAAGCATATTCTTCTGGTGAGGTTTTTTCTATCTATGGTAGAGAGTATCTTCTAACAATTATAAAAGAGGAAAGAAAAAACTCTCTTGCAAGACTTAAAGATAAAGAAATTATTTTTAAAATACCTTTAAACTCTTCTAAGGAAAAAGAAATAGTTTCAAAGCTATTAAACAAGATTCTTTCAAAGGATCTTTTACCTTTACTTAAAGAAAGAGTAGATTATTTTAATAGTCTTTATTTTAAAAAGGAAATAAAATCTGTATCTTTAAAGAACAATACCTCAAGGTTTGGATCTTGTTCTCATGATCATAAGCTTGTTTTTTCAACTTCTCTTTTGCTTGCTCCAAAGGACATTATTGATTATGTAATTGTGCATGAGCTTTCTCACACAGTGCATCATAACCACTCAAGGAGTTTTTGGAAAGTTGTTGAAAAGTTTTTTCCAAACCATAAAGAAAAAAGTAAATGGCTCAGAGAGAATAGAGCCAAATTAATTATTTAGTTTTTTTATAAATAAATAAAACTAACAAAAACTCAATAATAATAACTATTGGAAGCAAGATTCCAATCATCTGCATAGCAATTATTGTTGAAACAAACAAAGATACTAAACTTCCAGATAATAAAGAGTATCTTATGATCTTGTCTTTAAGGTTAATAAAGGCAAGGGAAAGTGCAATCATAAATGAAAGGATGATTCTTAAAAGATTTGTTTTGTTATTATACTTTTCAATCTCTCCATTATATTTTTTATAACAATAATCACAGGTAAGAGTGCAGTCGTTATTAAAAATTACTTGTCCTTCTTTTACATAACATTCGTTCATAGCTATGTTATCATACTCACATTTATCGTTTCTATAATCTTTTTGATAAATATCATAACATTCATTAATTGGTTTTTCTATAAACAACTTATCAAAGGTAAAAACAATACTTATCATTAATGCAAAGATAAGTATAAAGATAACAATCTCATACAATAGTTTATCTGAGGTTTTTTTATTTTCAATCATGCTTTACTCCAAAAATATTAATAATGCCATTAAAGTTATTCCTAAGACAATACCTAGTATCTGTATAATAGTTTTCTTAACACTTGTTTCTTTCTTAAGTTCAGGCATAAGGTCTGATGTTGCTATATATATAAAACCACCAGCAGTGAATGCTATCATTATGCTTGCAAAGGTATCAATATATCTGCTTAGAAGTAAACCTATAATTCCTCCTAAAACAGCAGTTAAGGATATTAAAAAATTAAGGATTAATGCTTTTCTTCTTGAGTATCCTGCATATATCAAAACTCCAAAGTCACCAATCTCTTGTGGTATCTCATGTAAGATAACAGCAATTGTTGTTGCTATTCCTAAAGGAATAGAAACAATATAACTTGTGGCTATGATTATTCCATCTAAGAAGTTATGTAATAAATCTCCAATAAGGTTCATTTTTCCTAAAGGATGTACATGTTCCTTAGAGGTTGGAAGATGACAGTGTCTCCAGTGTATAATTTTTTCTAAAATAAAGAATATTAAGATTCCAGCAATTATTGAAAATGAGATTGTTAGATGATTAAAGCTTTCAAAGCTTTCTGGTATTAGATGAATAAAAGCATCTCCTAAAAGTGCACCTGCTGAAAAGCTTATTAAGAACAAAAGCATTTTTGATAAATGTTTTTTGTTTGTAAATAATGTTAGGATACCAATTAATGATATTAGGCTTACAAGTATGATACTGATTAATGTATATAAATATATTTCAAGCATGTTTAATTTTTCCTTTTATACTGTTTCTTTTTCTTAAAAATAGTTATATATTATAGGTACCAAAACCTTTTTATTACTGGTTTTTTTATCAAAAACATTTATTTTTTAAATATAACTACATAAATATATTTAGTTTATTTTGTTATAAACTTCTAACATCAAATAAAAATAATTTTCTTTGAAGTTATTTATGTCAAAAAATATAAATAAATATTATTTAAACAAAGCCTTATCTCTTTATGAAAAAGAAGAGGTTGATTTTTCTACAGCCACAGAAATTTCAAAACTTTCTGTAAGAGAGTTTTTAGAGGAATTAAAGAAGGCAGGTATAGGTTTAAATGTTCCTTTAGAGATGTCTGATTTAGGTTTTAAAAATTTAATAGATTCTCTTCCTGTAAAGAAAAGTAAAAAATAACTTTAAAATCTTAAGGGATTAAAAACTATTATATAACAAGAAAGCCTCTGTTGTATGTCCTTTTAAAAATGGTTACATGCTTTTTATTCTTTACTATTCTATTAGTTATTTATGAAAGAAATATATCTTGTTATTTTACCAGATAAAAATACACACAAATATCTAAAAAGTATTAAAACTAGGTATAATAAAAAATATGATCTTAAAATAACTAATCATCCCTTACACATTACCTTAAGGTCTAGTTTTGTTGTTAAGGATTATGATGTTTTTTTAAAACATCTAATAAGATTTTCTAAAAAATGTAGTCCTTTTGTTTTAGTTAGTGATAAATATGAAATATTTAATAAAAAAACATTAGTTCTACTTTTTAAAAAAGAAAAATATTTATTAAATATTGAAAAGGATATTGTTAAGCTTTGTGAAAAACATATGTTTTTTGAAAAACCTTTTAAAAAATATGAGGATAAATTATCTCAAATTTATTATAATAAATACAGAGATATATATGTTCTTGAAAGATATAATCCACACATGACTATTTTTTATAATCTTTTTGATAACAATATTAATTTAAATAAAATTAAATCTGATTTTAGTTTTGTGTGCAATTCTTTTGCAGTTGTTGAAAAGATTAAATCTAAAGATACAACATTACATGTTATTATAGACACTATTAATTTTTAGTAAATAATTTTTTGTGTGTTAATACCTGTTTAAAAATAATTCCTATATTTAATAACAATTAGGTTTATTTAAATTTATTAAAAAAAGAAAAAAGCCTCTAGTGGGATTTTTACTAAAAGTAAAAAGCCTACTATTTATAAACATTGTGGTTCTACAATCTGTAGGATAATTGAAAGTTTGCTCCAAGGATTATTAAAAGAATAAAAGAGAATAGAGTTGTGGAAGAGTAAAACTCTTTTTTCTTCTTTTTTACTTATTTTTTTATATAATTTTTTAAAAAAACTATTTTTTAACAATAGCGCTATCTAAAAGGGCCACTGCTTCGTTAAGAGTAATATCTGCAAATGACTTTCTTTTTGTTTTTAAAAAATACTCATATTCTTGCCTTAATTTTAAAGGATCTATTTTAGTATCAAATTTATATTTAACATAGTCAGAAGCATTTCTTTTAAAAGCAGCAGAATCTTTAATAATTGATTTTAGTTTTTTTTCAATTAATTTACCTTGTCTTAATTTTCTCTCTTCATTTCTTTTAGCTGATATTAGAGAAGTTTTATTTTTTGTGGAAAATTCTAATTTATTAATTTTTGATTTTAATTTTGAGATAGCTTCTTTCTGTCTTCTAGCCTCAAGTTCATTTTTTGTTTTTTTAGAAGATAATTCTTTTAGTTTATTTTTTATTCCATTTATTTGAATTTCAGATAAAGTTTCTATTTGTCTTATCTTCGGATTTGCTTGTCGATGACTTGGATGATTTGTAACTTTCATACTTCCAACTAACCTTGTTCTTGTATCATTAAACTCTCTATCAACACCAATAGATTCTCTTTTTTGTTTAAATGTTTTTTTAAATGGATTTCTTATTGTCAAATAAATCACTCCTTAAAATTAATATTTTATATAAGTATATAATTACATTAAATTTATAAATACATAACAAAAGCGTACAAAAAAATAGAAATACATATAACCCTTTAGAAAGAAGCCTCTAGGGGGATTTGAACCCTCGACCTACAGTTTACAAGACTGCCGCTCTACCACTGAGCTATAGAGGCTTTATTTTTGTTTTAAAATATATAAAAATAGCTTTTATATAAATATTATATATACTAAAACTTTAAAAACATAATGCTTTGCTATTTTTTATAAAAACTAAAATTACATTTTCAAAATTATCTTATTTATAACATCGTAAGAGATTATAACATAGATTATAAAGGCTAGAAGAACAATGATTGCAACTATTGAAATTAAATCCCCTTTACTCATCTTCTTTTTCTCAGAAGTTACAAGAGGTTCTTTTTTCTCAACTTTAACAGCAGGCTCTTCTCTTTTAATGTCCTTTATCTTTTGATCATAGTTCTTTTTATCACTTACAATTTTTTTTTTAAAAGTTTCAACTTCTGCTTCTGAAAACTTCTTTCCCTGTATCTTTTCATACTGTTCAATATAGTTATTTGAAGAAAAGCCATGTATGTTATTATAATGATTAAGATTTTCCTTAATTTCTTCTGCTGTGTAGTTATTTAAAAGAAGTATATCTGTAATTTCAACATCTGATATCCTTTTGTTTTTAAGTTCGTTTATATGCTCAATTAATCTTTCGTTAATCATATTTTTTCTTTTTATGTTTTATTGTATATTAATATCTAAGATAATAATACTTATAAATCTATCTTAAATAGTTTTTCTTAAAGCATCCACGACATTCATCTTTGCTGCTGATTTTGAAGGTAAAAGTCCAGCTGCAATTCCAACAATAATGGATACTCCTAAAGCAAGAGCCACAACTTGCCATGTTACTATTATATTAAGGGTAATAAAGGCTTGGCTTGCTGCATAATACTCCACAAACTTAGCAATTCCAATACCAAGCCCCAAACCAATGATTCCACCAATTAAAGATAACACTAAAGACTCAAAGGTAAATATAAAATAAATATCTTCTTTTTTAGCCCCTAATGATTTTAAGATACCAATCTCCCTTGTCCTCTCAATAACTGATGTATATATTGAGTTCATGATACCAATACTTCCAACAACAATGGATATAAGCCCGATTGAGACTAAAATGGTTTGTAAAAGACCTAATACAGTTTTTATCATTGTTAAAACTTGTTTTGCTGTTATTATAAAAAATTTATTTTTACCATGTTTCTTTTCAAGTCTTTTTTCAATCTCTTTTTGAACAACTAAAGGATCATACTCAGGCTTTACACTTGCATAAATCTGATCTAAGGTTTCTCCAGTATCAAAAAGTTCTCTTCCACTGTTCATGGTTATATACGCTTGAGAGTCATCTTGCATATTTTCAACAGGTTCTAAAATACCAATTACCTTAAACTCTTTATCTTGAATTTTTATTTTTTGTCCAACCTTAATAGGTTCTTTAAAAAGTTTATCTGCAAAGTATGAACCAACAACAATTTCTGCCCCTTCTCTTCCTTGAAGGCTCTTTCCTTCCCTTACCCCTATATCCATTATTTCAAAGGTTTTATCTGCAAGCTTAGGGTCAACCATTATCACAAACTGATAACTCTCTTCCCCCTTATACTCATACTTTGCTGTTCTGAAAGAAAAACCAATTGCATAATCTATTTCAGGTATTTTTTCAATAAGCCGGAGATCACTTTGCGTTATCTTAATATCCTCAGAAACCCTACTAATAGTTTGGTTTGCCCCACCTTGAAAGCTTACTGGAAAAATGAAAATAGTGTTTATCCCCATTGTCATAAAAACATCTTCAACATAGTTAAGTAGTCCATCACTTATTAAAAACAAGGCAACAATGGTTGCAATTCCAATCACTACAGCTATGATTGTTAAAATTGATCTAAGTCTTCTTAGAATATTTTTAAATGTTAAATCTATAAGGTGCTTGTATTTTTCTGTGTTCATGTGTAAATTATTATTTTTATATTTTTTATAAAATAAAAAAAAAGAAAATAAAAAATTTATTTTCTCTTAAATATTCCAACAACAGCATGGTATGCAGGTTTTATTAATATCTTAATAAGCCATCTTGCAAGAAGAATAAATACTGCAAGGCCTAAGATAAAACCAAGTATACCAAGAACAGACATTACAGCTTTATTTGCATTCTTTCCATTTGCAGAAAAATCTGTTTGTACACTAACTGTTTGTGTTATCTTTTGTTCCTTAAGGTTGTTGTCCTTATAGAAAAGAGTAACAGTAATTTCTGTTTCTTTTTCTTTAATGTCTTTAGTGTTTAAAACAACATCTATCTTATCGTAATTATCTCTTTCAATAGAACCTATAAAGTCCTTTGTTGAGTTAATACCGCTTCCTTCAATAGTTACATATGATATCTCAGTATCAACATTACCAACATTGTAAATCTCAATTGTGATTGTTTCTTTACTGTTTGGTTTTATTTTAAAGTCATCTCCAACACCAATAACACTTAAAATCATTTTTGGCTGATCATTAAGCTTTATTCCTATGTTTCTTGTAACCTTATAATCTCTATCAATATCTGAATATTCAATAGTTATTGGAAGAGTGTAGCTTGTTTCAGTAACGTTTTTTGAAACACTAATCATGAATGAAACGTTTGTTTCTTGTCCAATATTTATTCTCTCAAGATATTGTGTCTTAAGACCAATAACCTTAATTGTTTGGTCTGCAGAGTCTCCGAGTGTTATGAAGATATCCTTAGAGTCTTTTTGTCCTAAGTTTTTAAGGTTTAAAAGAACAGTTGAATCATCTCCAATACTTGCTTCTAAGACATTAGATGAAACAATCTCAAGTATAGCTGATTTACCTTTAATGTCTATAGTGTATTTTTTAATATTGTAAATACTAATACCCTCTCTTTTATACCTAAACTCAAGATCGTATGTTCCTGTTAAAACATCGTTGTTTGTTTTTAATTTGTATTTTATTATCTTTGATTGAAAGCCCTCAAGCTTTGAAATCTTCCCTTCATTTTCAGATATTAAAATGAAAGGGTATGCTGTTTCTAAAAAATATTCTATATTATCAGCAGCAACATTACTTTTGTTTGTAAGTTGTATCCATATCTCAAACTCCTCTCCTGAGATTACAGGTGTTGGGTTGTAGTTATATGTATCTATCTGCATTTAAGTTTATGATGTCATAGTTTGTTGTTGCAGCATTAACTGGTATTATCATAACCATTAACAATGCAATAACTATTATTATTTTGTTTAAGTTCATATTTTCACCTTTTCTTTTAAAATTATAATTTTTTTTTATTCCTCTCTTAAAGAATCAATTGCTTGTTGTTTAGATGCTTGGTATGCTGGAAGAAAACCAGCTAAAAGGCCTAACAAGAATGAAAAGCTAAGAGCAATTAAAACAATGGTTGGATCAAAGGAAGCTGATATTTCTGTTCCTGTAAACTTTCCTATGGTATTTACTATAAAAGCTATTAAAAAACCACCTATGGTGCCAATAATACCACCAATCAAACCAATTATTCCTGCTTCAATTAAGAATATTTTTAAGATATCCTCTCTTCTAGCACCAATAGCCTTCATAATCCCAATCTCTCTTCTTCTTTCAAGAACAGAGGTGTACATGGAGTTAAGTATCCCAATACCTCCAACCAAAAGAGAGATTGATGCAATTCCAACCACAACAATTGAAACTGCTTTTAATGTTTCTTCTCTACTCTCTGCTTCCTTAACAGGTGTAGTTACAACAAAGTCTTCAACTTTTCTAAATTTTTCAAGTCTTGCTTCAATATCAAGCCCTGTTTTTTCAATATCTGCATTTTCTTTAATAACAGCATAAATAACATCAACTTCCTTATCTTTGATATTTGATATCTCTCTAAGGTTATCCATTGACATATAGATTGCTCTATCAGCATTCTTATTTCCAGAGTCGTTTAATACTCCAACCACCTTAAATTTCTGGTTTGATATTTCAACTGTATCTCCGAGCTTAACTGTTTTTCCAAAAAATTCATCACTGTTAAACAAATCATAACCAATAACAATTTCTTTTGCCTTGTCATCTGTGATTATTTTTCCTCTAAATATTTCTTTTCCTTCTTGAAGTAGTATCTCTTTATAGACATCTGTTTCATATGCACTAACACTTGCAAATTTTTTACTTCTATTAAACTCAATAGAGGCCCTGGTATTAAGGTAACCGGTTGCAAAGTTAATGGAGGGCAGTTTTTCAATCTCTTTAACCTCATCTTCAGTTAATGGAAAGGAGGAGCCTTGTATGGTTTGTGCATACTTTGAAGAAACTGTTATTTTCTGTGCCCCTGTTTTTGAAAACTCTTGACTAACTCCACTCTTAAGACCTTCAGACAAAGATATTAAAGAGACGATAGCAACAACTCCTACGATTATACCTATGATTGTTAAGTAACTTCTAAGTTTCCTTCTTTTAAGGTTTGAGATAACAAAGGGAATTAGTTTTTTCATGTTTTCTTTTTCTTAAGGGTTTTCTTGTTTGTTTATTTTATCTTCAATTATTTTTCCATCTTTTAAAGTAATTATTCTTTTTGCATTTTTTGCAACATTAATATCATGTGTAATAATGATTATTGTTTTTCCAGATTTATTTAGTTTTTTTAAAAGTTGAATAATCTCAGCAGAGGACTTAGAGTCAAGGGCTCCTGTAGGTTCATCTCCTAAAATAATTTCAGGATCATTTGCAAGTGCTCTTGCAATTGCAACTCTTTGTTGTTGACCACCTGAAAGTTCAGCTGGCCTATGGTCCATTCTATCTTTTAAACCAACAACATCTAAAAGTTCTTCACATCTTCTGTTGTATGTTTCTTCATCATCTTCGTTTGTTTGGAAGAGTATAGGAAGTCTAACATTTTCAAAAGCTGTAAGGGTAGGTATTAAATGAAAGTCTTGAAAAACAAAACTAATGGTTTTTCCTCTTAAGGATGCAAGTTCATCTTCTGTAAAGCTTAAAAGTTTATGCTTATGAATAGAAAGCTCTCCTTTTGTAGGAAGATCAAGTGCACCAATTAAATGCATCATTGTTGATTTTCCAGAACCAGACGCTCCCATGATTGCAACAAATTCTTTTGGAAATATTTTTAAGGAAACATCGTTTATTGCCTTTACTTCAACAAGTCCCATCTTGTATATCTTAGAGACGTTTTTAAGTTCAACTATTGGTTTGTCTATCATGTTTAATCGTTTTTATTTAATTGTAATTTATTTATAAAAAGAAGTAAATAACTTAAAGTTAATTTTACATACATATTATATGTCTATATAAATATAAAGATTTTGGTTTATAATATATTTATATATTTATTTTTTTTGTATTATAAATAAAAATTTTAGAAGGTGTTATTAAAATGTTATTCAATATTCTTGATCTTGTGTTTCTACAAAATCCCTTAAAAAACTTCATGTGGTTTATATTTTTTATTCTTTTAGGGTTTGTTGTAAGTGCAGTTGTTGTTTTTATAAGTAAAAATGTTTTAAATAAAATAACAAAGCATACAAGAAACAAGATAGATGATATAATCTCTAAGATTCTATCAAAACCTCTACCTTTAAAGATATTAATTGTGACTATTTTCTTTAACATTGGTTTTAAATATTTAGTTGTTTCTGAATGGTGGGTAACAGCTGTTAAGAACACTTCTTTCTTTGTTTATGTCTTAGCAATCACATTATTTATTATTAAGTTTTTTTTAGACATCATAGATGAGTACCTAATACCTCATACACAAAAAACAGAATCAAAGTATGATGACCAATTAATACCTTTACTTAAATCCTTAGTTAAAGTTGTATTTTTTATCCTAGCTATTCTTGTTGTTCTCTCAAACTTTGGATTTAATATAAGTGCTTTGCTTGCAGGTATTGGTATTGGTGGTCTTGCAGTTGCCTTAGCTTCTAAGGATATTTTAGAAAATTTTATATCAGGAATTGTTATATTTGTTGAAAAACCATTTAAGATGGGTGATACTTTAAAAACCTCAGATGGTCTTGGAACTGTAGAAGAAATTGGTATAAGATCTACAAAGATAAGATTCTTTGATAACACCTTAGTTGTTGTTCCAAACAGAAACCTTTCTCTTAATGCTGTTGAAAATATTTCTGCAAGAAGAGCAAAAAGAGAAAATTTCACAATTGGTGTTATCTATAGTACTTCTCTTAAGAAATTAGAATAAGGTAAGAAAATAATAATTAATATTTTAAATACAAATGAAAATGTAGAAAAAGATAGCTATCATGTTGTCTTTGAGTCTTTTGGAGATTTTTCTTTAAACATAAGAATCATCTACTGGATAAGAGCTCTTGATTATAAGGAATATCTAATAGTTAAAGATAAAATAAATCTTTCAATTAAAAAAGAATTTGAAAAATCAAAGATTGAGTTTGCCTTCCCTACAAGAACTGTGCATGTAAAATAAAGAAGTTGTTAATATGTCTTTAAACACAGAGGTTCCAGAGAAAGTTTACACAAACCCTAATGATTTTTATACAGAAGAAGAAGCAAACAGGTACAACCAAAGCACAGGTATGAGAAAAACACAAGAGGAAATGACAAAAATAGCTTTAGATCTCTCTTCTCCCCTCTCAAACCACTTAACCATTGACATTCTAGATGTTGGTTGTGGAACTGGGTTTTCTTTAGATTTTTTAAAAGAAAACGGTTTTCTTTCTTTAAAAGGTATTGACCCTTCAAAAGAGATGATAAAGATAGCAAAATCCAAGAAACTTGATGTTAAGCTTGGTGGTTTTCAAGATTTATCAAAAATATATGAAAAATATGATCTTATTCTTTCAATCTCTGCTCTTCAATGGGTTGTTTCAAATAAATCTGAGATGGAGATTAAAAATATCATTAAAAAAATAGCAAAAGAGATTAAAAGGCTTCTAAAACCAAACGGCCTCTCAATAATACAGTTCTACCCTGACTCAGAAGAGGTCTATCAAACCATCTTTTCTTCCTTTAAAAGAGAGCTTTCTTCTTCTCAGATGTTTATCTATAATTCTGATTCTTTAAAGAAAAGAAAGTTTTTCTTAGTCCTAAAGCCTTAATTTAAAGTTTTTTTAAAAGGAAATGTTTATAAATATAACATACAACATATAATAGTATATTTAATTTTATAAACAAGTTATAATCTTACAGCTACATAACTGCTTACTTGTTTATTAAATTTTTTAGAAAAACGTGAGGTTAGATTAATTATGTTAAAAAATAAAAAATCAAAAATATTATTAGCAGTCCTAGGAATTCTTCTCATAGGTATTGCTTTTTTAGCAACAGCGTATGTTAATGGAAAAACAGTTGTTGATAATGAAATAATCTTCTCTTGGGTATCCCACACTGAATACTGGAGAGATGATTATGGTTCAACTATTGTAAGATTATCTGATTATAAGGGAAATCCATACCCTATAGATGAATGTAAAGTAACAATTCTTTACCCAGACAAAACTGTTTTTGTAAACAACCAGCCAATGGCACCTTCTAACATAGCAGGTAACTGGTATAGAACAGATTATTTAGGATCAGCCCCTCTTGGAACTTATGAACAAGAAGTAACTTGTAAAAGAGGGGCAAATGAGGTTAAAAGTTCACAATCCTTCCACTTAAATCCAGCACTTGAACAAATAAGTGTTTTAACAAACAAGTCTGATAACTTAGACTTAAAACTTGCAGATGTTAATGTTACAGTTACAGGTCAACTTGCATCTACTGGTGAGACAATTACAACAAATATAACAAACATGAATACTTCTTTAAACGATTTATTAAACGATGTTAATGGAAGACTTTCTTCTCAATTACAAGAAGGTGTTTCAACACTTCAGACAGACTTAACAAATGTTAATGTTTCTGTTACAGGAACAGTTGCAGCAACTGGAGAAGCAATACAGACAAGTTTAACAAATGTTAATACAAACTTATCTGGTCTTTTAACAAACATTAATAACGGTCTTTTAAATCAATTATCAACTGACTTTAATTCTTTAAATGCAAATTTAAATGATGTAAGTTTAAACTTAACAGCTACTGTTTTAACAACAGGAGAAACAATTAATACAAATATAACAAACACAAACACAAACTTAACAAATCTTTTAGGTTCTGTAAATGCTAGTATCTTAGATCAACTTCAAACAGATTTCAATGCAGTTTCAGCAAACTTAAATGATGTAAGCCTTAACTTAACAGGTACTGTTATTTCTACTGGAGAGACAATAAATACAAATATTACAACCTCTACAACAAACTTAACAAACCTTTTAAATACAGTTAATGCTGATTTATTAAGTCAACTTGCATCTGACTTTAACACCTCTCAAACAAACTTATCAAATGTTAATATAAGTTTAAATGCTAAACTTGAAGAAACAGGAGAAGAGATTAATACAAACATCACTTCTTCTACTACCTCTTTAACAAATCTTTTAAACACAGTTAACAATGATCTTTCAAGTAAAATAGATCTTAAGTTTGAAGAGTTATTTGGTGTTTTAACAAACTTAGAACTTAATTTAAATGCTAAATTAGAAGAGACAGGAGAAGAGATTAATACAAACATCACTGCTTCCACCACCTCTTTAACAAATCTTTTAAACACAGTTAACAATGATCTTTCAACCAAAATAGATTTGAAATTTGCTGAACTTTCATCTCAACTTACAAATGTTAGTTTATCATTAACAGCAACAGTTACAGAGACTGGAGAATCAATTAATACAAAAATCAATACCTCTACAACCTCTTTAACAAATCTTTTAAACACTGTTAATGTTAATTTAGCAAGTGAGATTACAAATCAATTTAATAACACAAATGCATTGATTGCACAAAGCTTCATGGATTCAAATGAGTTTTTAGCTTCAAGACTTAATAACTTAGAGGTTTCTGTAAACGGAACAATAGTTTCAACAGGTCAAACTATCCAAACACAGATAACAGATGTTAATGAGTCATTATCTAACTTAATTACAAGTTTAGTTATTGGAAACATAGATGTTCAAATGGATGAACTTTTAGCTAACTTAACTTCACAGTTAGATGCTGTTAAAGCAGACACCACATGGCTTGTTTCAAATGCAATTAACCAAGAAGACATGCAAGAGATCAGAAATAGATTTACATCTGTTGATAACAACCTTGCATTAGTTGAAAACTTTTGTGGAAATCAAGATACAAATAATAGCCCATTATGTCAAGAAGTATACAACATTAAGACAGCAGTAGCTATTATGGATACAACACATGCACAAAAGATAGAAGAAATTAATCAAACTACACTTAACACATGGAATCTTTTAAGTGGAGATATAACAACAAAGATTGATTCTCTTTTAACAGATATTGGTATCATTAAAGCACAAACAACAGACATCAATGCAACTGTTCACAAGATTTTAGAAAATCAAGAATCTGAAATACATATAAGAATAATTTCTTAGATTTTTTAAAAATGTTATAACAAGTTTCTTTCTTTAAAAGAAAGAAGCTTTCTTTTATTTTTTTATAAAAAAATAAAAAAGAGTAAAACAATGGAAAAAGGTTTCAGACATCATAATTTTAGTTCATTTTCTAGTTTAAATAAAAGAACTATCCTTTACATAGTCATAGCTTTATTAGTTATTGGCTTAATTATTTTTTTAATATTCTTTATAAGAGAAAAAACTGCAGAACCTGGTATTAGAATGGTATCTGGAACAGAGTATATCTCTGGTGAGCAAGGACAAGTAATTGTTCGTTTAGAAGATTCAAGAAGTGTGCCTATTACAGATGCAAACTGTATTCTTTCTCTTCTTTTCCCTGATAAGTCTTTCTTTTTAATAGATGTTCCAATGATTCCAACCACAATTCCTGGTAACTACTATCATGCCTTTATAACCCCTCAAACTCCTGGTATATATGAAGAGCATATAAGATGTACTGTTGTAAGAAACAATACTCCAAGAACCTTAAACATCTCTTATTCCTTCCATGTTTCTCCTGGTCTTAACTTAATTGTTGAAATGTCTCAATCACAGAGAGCACAGTATGATGATTTAGTTGCTAAGATAAATGCCTTGGATGCAAATGTAAGGGCACAGATTAATTCTGTTGACATGAGGGTTTATGGTATCCAAACATACATTGATAACAATGTTATGACTGAAATATATAACTTAAATCAAGAAGTTCAAGATTTTAATATTTCTTTAAACGATTCTGTTTCTGGTATTGAAGGAAGATTGAATGCAACTATGCTAAATAACTTTAATGAACTTTATTCAAGGTTTAGAGCAAGCTATGATGCTATGGCAAATATATTTGGTGGAGAATAATTATTTTGTATAGGGGATTTTAAAATATGAAAAAATTATTTTCTAAAGTAAGTAATTTTTTTAACGTAAATTCATCTAAAGAAAAACCAAACGGCATGGTTGCTTTACAAAAAGAACTTATTAAAAAAAAATTAAAACAAGATAAAATAAGATATTCTTATTTTGAGCAAGAAGCTTATAATCGTTCAAAGAACAGGACTTCAGGGTATGTTCTTGATAGAAATTATGCAAGTTATAATACTATTTTTAATAGATTATTTTCTTCTCATAAAATTTTAAAAAGAGATGTAGTACATACTTTAAGAGTAATGGCATATAGGCACAAAAAGAAGAAAATAAGTTTATTAGATGATGGTGCAGGAAAAGGTTATTTTTTAGCTGAACTTAAAGAAAAATGGAATGCACTAAAAAAAGAAGGAAAAGTTAAGGCTTCTTTAAAAACTACTGCAGTTACATTAAGTTCAAAAACAATTATTTCAAAAAATATTGATGAAATAAAAAGAGGAAATGTCGCTAATTTTTTGCCTACAAAAAAATATGATCTGATTATTTCTGTTTTTGGTGGTTTTGAGTATACTATTCCAGAATTACAAAAAGAAGTTTTACTTAAATATTGTTATGCTTTAAACAAAGGTGGTGTGGGAATCTTTGGTATTGAATATACTCTTCCTCCAAAGATAACATCTATTCAGAATGCTTTTGAAAAAAGAGGTTTTAAAGCAGATTTAATGAGTATAAAAAAAAATATTTTTGAAAAACTGCCTAGTAATTATTTGGTTATTGAGAGGGTAAAGTTATTCTTAGATGGTTAAAAAAACTCCTTCTAAATTAACTAAATTTTCAAAGAAACCGGTTTCTCTTAAAGAAAAAGCAAATGGTATGGTGTCTTTACAAAAAGATCTAATTTTTAAAAAACTAAAAGATAAAGATATTCTAGCAAGATTAAAAGTTTCTGAAAAGAAATTAAAAGAAAGTGATAAGTCTGGAAGATACATCTTAAATAGAAAATATGATGATTATAATTTTATTTTTAAAAAAATAATAACCAGTAGTATATTAGAAAATAGCTCTGTTTTTAAAAGAGATATTATATCTACTTTAAGTGCTTTTGAAAGAAAATATAAAAAAAAAGAAATAAATGTTTTAGATGATGGTGCTGGAAAAGGCACTTTTTTATCAGAACTTAAAGAAAAATGGAATTCTTTAAAAGAAAGAAAATTAGTTTCTGCTGATCTAAAAACAACAGCAGTTTCTTTAACTAGAAGTGTGGTTGCAAAAAATATTGATTTTAAGAAAATAGGTAATGTCTTAAATTTCATGCCAGAAAGAAAATATGATTTAATTCTTTCTGTTTATGGTGGTTTTCATTACACACAGACCTCTTTACAAAGAGAGGTTTTACTTAAGTATCTTTATTCCTTAAACAAAGGTGGTCTTGCTATCTTTAGTTTCAATACTTTTCTATTAAAGACAAGTATGGGTAAAGAGCATAGATCACAAGTTATTAGTGGTCTTGAAAAAAGAGGTTTTAGAGCAGATTTTTCATATCTTCCTTTAGAGTATAAGAAAAGAACCCCTGATCTTCCTGATGTTTATCTTTTTGTTGAAAGAGTTAAGTAGTTTTGTTTTTCTTGAGTTTTTATAAACGTTTCTATACTTATATTATATACTAAAATATAATAGAAAAAGATAAAATATGTACAACTATACAGACTTTGAAAAAAAATGGCAAGATAAATGGCAAGAGGAAAACATAGGCTCTGCTACAAGAGATGAAACTAAACCAAAGTTC
This sequence comes from Candidatus Iainarchaeum sp., assembly GCA_037441475.1. Classification (GTDB taxonomy): domain Archaea; phylum Iainarchaeota; class Iainarchaeia; order Iainarchaeales; family CSSED10-239; genus Forterrea. Next base: position 70,106 of record JBBISB010000002.1, on the reverse strand, counting down.
TTTTTAATATGGGCTTACTTAACTGTCTCAGGCTTTCATCATGTAGGGCATATGAGAGGATACTCTTATGCTGATGCTATCTGTAGGTTTAAAAGAATGAATGGTTTTAATGTTTTACTTGCTGCTGGAGGGCATGCTTCAGGAAACGGAGCTGTTTCTAAAGCACAAAAAGTAAAAGAGAATGATAAAGAGACTGTTGATTATTACAAAAGTAAAGGCTTAACAAATGATAACTTAAATAAAATATCCACTCCAGATGGCTTTGTTAATTTCTTTTCTGAAATGTATGTTAGAGATTATAACTCCTATGGCTTTCTAGGTGACTTTAGAAGATTTACAGTTACAACCTACCCTGATTATCAAAAGTTTATAGAATGGCAGTTTAAGAAACTAAAAGAAAAAGACTTACTTGTACAAAAGCCTTACTTTGCAACAGCTTGTGTAAAGTGTGGTCCAGTTGCAGTTGATCCTTCAGAGATGGATTTATCAAAAGGTGGAAATGCAGAAAAACAAGAGTTTACAATCATTAAACTTAATTTTGAAAAAGAAAATCAATATATCTTAGTTGCAACCCTAAGACCAGAGACTGTTTACGGTCAAACAAACATCTGGCTTTCAGCAGAGGAAGAGTATGTTAAGATAAAGTATGAAAATGAAACCTGGATTGCATCAAAAGATTTTTATGAAAAAATAAAATACCAAATAGATAATACTTCTCTTCTTGATGAAAAAATAAAAGGTAAGGATCTTTTAGGTAAATATGTAAAACCACCAATTATAGATAGAAAAATAATTATTCTTCCATCTTCCTTTTGTGACCCTAAGATAGGTACAGGCATAGTCACCTCTGTTCCTTCTGATGCGCCTGCTGACTGGATGGGTCTTTATGACTTGCAAAGATCAAAGGAAGAGTGTGATAAATACTCTCTTGATTATGAGACTATTAAAAATATTAAGTTAATACCAATAATTAAATCAAAAGATTTTGGAGATTTTCCTGCAGTTGAGATTTGTGAGAGAATGAAGATTGCTTCTCAAAAGGATACAGAAAAATTAGAGGAAGCTAAAAAAGAAGTTTACAAGAAAGGTTACCATACAGGGGTTATGACAGAAACCTGTAATGAATATAAGGGCATGAAAGTTGAAATTGCAAAAGAAAAAATAAAAGAAAGGATGCTTGAAGAAAAAAATGCATTCATCTTCTATGATTTATCAGAAGAGGTTCTTTGTAGATGCTCTTCTCCAGTTGTAATTAAAAGAATAGATGGACAATGGTTTATTAAATATTCAGACAAGGATTTAACAGAAAAAACAATTGAGTATACAAAGAACATGCTTATTTTGCCTGATTCTTTTAAAAAGAATCTTTCAAATATTCTAAACTGGTTTGATGATAGAGCATGTGCAAGACAAGGAACCTGGCTTGGAACAAAGCTTCCATTTGATTCCTCTTACACAGTTGAACCAATTTCAGATAGTACTCTTTACCCTATCTATTACCTTGTTTCTCTTTATGTAAACCAAGGTAAAATAAAAACTGAACAATTAACAGAAGCGTTCTTTGATTATATTTTCTTAAACAAAGGTTCTTTAGAGAATGTTATAAAAGAAACTTCTTTAGATAAACTTTTAGTTGAGGAAATTAAAAAAGATGTCTCTTACTGGTATCCTTTAGATATTAACTTAGGCGGTAAGGAACACCAAACAGTTCATTTTCCTACCTTTTTAATGAACCATGTAGGTATCTTAGATAAAAAATATTACCCACAAGGTATCTTTGTTAACTGGTGGGTTGTTTCAAGTTCTGGAAAAATTTCAAAATCAAAGGGTGGTGTAGGTTCAATTGGCTCTGAGGCCGAAAAATACTCAATAGATGCAATTAGACTTTTCTATGCAAATGTAGCAAGTCCATTTGTGGATATCTCCTTTGAGGAAGATGATTTAAAAACATATAAGCAAAGACTTGAAAGAATCTTTTCCTTTATAGAAAATATTATTTCTTCAAATGATTTTAAGGAAGATGCAAATGAAACTGAGCTTGACCGCTGGTTTGAATCTAAGTTTAACTTAAGACTTAGAACAGTTATAGAGGCTATGGAAAAAATAGAGTTTAAGGCTGCAACTGATGAAGTTTATTTTAATTTCCATAATGACTTTTCATGGTATTTAAGAAGAGGTGGAAACAATAAAAAATTAATTTTTTCTTTACTTAAAAAATGGATCTTAACAATGGGTTTGTTTACTCCTCATGTAGCAGAAGAGCTTAACAGCTTAGTTTTAGAAAATACTCTTGTAGCAAAACAAAGCTTCCCTATAGTTGATATTGAAAAGATAAATCTTTCTCTTGATGATAAGGAAAAGAATGTTGAAAAGATGGTTTCAGATTTAAGAAATGTTATTAAGCTTTCAGGTCTTGAGAAAATAAATAAAATAACCTTAATTGTTTCTGCATCTTGGAAATATTTATTTTATCAAGAAGTTTTAGTTGATTTAGATGTTTCAAGAAATGTTGGACAACTGATTTCTAAATATATGTCTAAGTATTCTGAGGAAAAAGAAGAAGTTTCTAAAACCATTACAAAGCTTATAAAGCAACCTCTTTTAAAGGAAAACATAAAATCTCAAGAGGAGGATATGGTTTTTTTAACCTCAATAAAGGATTTCATCTCTAATACCTTTGAAACTGAGGTTTTAATAGTTAAGGCAGAAGAGTCTTTAAATGAAAAAGCAAAGAGTGCAACTCCTGGTAAGATAGGTTTCTTAGTGGAATAGTTTTTTTTTAAAAATAAAAAAAACAAGAAGATTAAATAATACCAAAGGACAAAAAATAATACGAAAGTACAAAAAACGTTACAGAAAGGTAAAAAAACACAGTGATATTAAATGGTTATTAAAAAAAGTTTTTTAAAAGAATATTCATCTCTTATAAAAGAGTACACTTCAAATATTAAGAAAGCCTACTCTATCTCTAAAAACAATTATTCTTCTGAGTATGTTTTCAAAAACATCCCTTTAATAGAGTATTCTTTAGCTATTGCAAAAAAACTAAATGTTTATGATGAAAACATAATAATCACTGCTGTTCTTTACAACCCTTATAAATATGAAATAAACATTAAGAGTGCAGGTTTTCCTAAGATTATAAGAAAGATATCTAAAGATTATTATTTTATAAACTTTTATGATTTAATACACAACTATGATATCCCTCCTAAGAAAATAAAAAAAATGATTGTTCAATCTTTCTTTAAGATAGAGGCTGTTATTCTTCTTTTTGGTGAAGCTTTAGTTATCTTAGATTATTTTCCTAAAATTAAAGATGAAAAATTTAAAACAAGATTTTTAGATGTTATTGAACAAGCTATCTTTCCTTTAGCCTACCAGTTAGGTATGCAAAACTTCAAAGAGGAGTTTTTAGAAAAATTAATGGCTTTAAAGTATAAAGAAAGTTTTAATAAAACCTATAAAGAAGTAACTAAAAAATATCCTGTAGAAAAATTAAATACTTTAAAAGAAACTGTTATTAATTTTTTAAAAAATAAAGGACATAAACCAGTAACCTACAATTACAGATACAAAAGCCCAGGCAGTCTTTATCAAAAGATCTTTATAAGGAAAGAAAAGAATCATCTTTTAGAGGTTCTTGATATCTATGCTTTAAGACTTATCTACAATTCAAGAAAGGAATGTTATAAAGCTCTTCAAGCTATTAAAGATAACTTTGAGGTTATTGAAAACAAGGATGTAAAGATAAGAGATTTTATAAAGTATCCTAAGGAAAATGGTTATCAGTCAATACATCTTAATATAATGCTTAATGGTTATCCTTTTGAGATACAGATAAGAACCATTGATATGCATAACAATGCTGAGTTTGGTGTTTCTGCTCATTTCCACTATAAAAACATTGAATTTTCAGAAAAGGACTCTCGTTTAATAAATTTCTTAAAAGAAAATAATATGCTTACAAAACCAAAAGATGTCTCCTATATAGACTACATAGTTGTCTACACCCAAACAAACCAAGAGATGGTTATTCCAAAAAAATCCACTCTTCTTGACTTTGCTTTTATTCTTCACACTGATTTTGCTAAATTTTATGACTATGCTGAGGTCAATGATAAGATAATAGCTAATAAAGGGCATATCTTAAAGAACGGAGATAAGATAAAGATTGTAAGATCAAAGAAAGTAACTCTTAAGAAAGAAGATGGAGAGGTTTTATTTGTTAAAAAAAATAAAAAAAAGTTCTCCTTATTACTTAAGTCTATTTTAAAAAATTAGCTTTAAATATTGTTTCATCTATATAGATATCTATAAGACAGATAAGGTGAATATATATGAATAAAAACACAATTTCTCAAGTAATGATACTAGTAAATGAAATGGCAAAAAAAAAGAAAGGTTCTTTTTTTGTAATAACTAAAAATGATATTTCTAAAAAATACGATATTCTTTACCCTGATCTTTTTAAAGGCAAGGACTTTAATATCAAAGATAAAGAAACACAAACTTTACTTTTATACCTCTCAGAAATGGATGGTGCTATAATAGTTAATGATGATGGTAAGGTTGTTTGTTATGGTGCTAAAATAAAAAGAACAAAGATACTTTTTGGTCATGGAACAAGACATTCTGCAGCAAGAGGTATATCTCAAGAAAAAGATGTTATGGCAATCATCTCTTCTGAAGAGGATGGACAGATAAGAATTTTCCAAAATGGAAATTTAATGGCTGAGATTAATCCTGAGACAGGAAAGAACATACGTTTCTTTGAAAAATTAGGTGAATTATTTTCAAAACCAGATATCCAGGTTGCAACTTCAAGTGGGGTAGCCTCTTTACTTCTAGGCTTTAATCCTTTGCTTGCCGGTGTTTTCTTCACTGGTTCTTTTATAATAACAAGATACGGTATTGCTAGTATAAAGGACTTTATAAAGACTGGAAGAATTGTTGTTAAAAAAGAATTAAATGTTTCTGAAGCTGATAAGCAGTTGGATATAAAGAACGCTGCTAAGAAAAAATCTAAAAAATAGTTTTATTTTTTAATAATAAGTGGTAGATAAAATTTTTCTGATATTTTAATTGCCACTTTTTCTCCTGCTTTTGAAAAAGGCCAAACAAATAAAGTAATTTTTGGATTTATTTTTATATAATAATCTATAATTTTCTCAATTGCTTTTGAAGTTATTTCTTTTCCCCTATATTTCTTTTCAAGTATAAAGTAGCAAAGGTAAAGAGAATTAAAATTTTTAAGTGATATTTTGTCAAGAGATTTATCAATCATTTCTTGTTCTGTTATCTTACTTTCTAAAAATTCTTTCATTATTTTTTTATTTGTAGGTATGGTTGTAACTTCACCAATAATAGTTTTTTTATCAATAACTATTGCTTCTGACTTAGGAAACTTTTTAAGAATCAAGTTAATCTTTTTAAAATCTAGATTAGTTTCTTCTTTTTCTTTTTTAAAATACTTTTTATAAAGCATTTCAAGTTCTTTATCTTCTTTTAAAGTAATTTTTGTTAAAAGTTTTATTTTCATAATCCTTTCATTTCCCAGAAACAATCTCTATACAGTCTCCATTCTTAAGGGCATGATCTTTACCAAGAAGCATCTTTGTCTTAACATCAATTGCTTTAATAAAGTTTTTTCCAAAGTCTGTATGTAATTTAAAAGCAAAATCAATGGCTTTTGAACCAGGCGGCATTAAGAAACAATCAGGCAAGATGTTTCCTTCTTTATCTCCTAACCCCTTAGTTCCTCCAGGGTAAATAGCAATATACTTTAAAACATCAAAAACAGCAACATCTAAAATCTTCTGAACCCCAGTTGATTGATATTTATCTAAAATATTATTTTTAATAAAATCAAGTGCTTGCTTTTGTTTATCAGATAAGTCTTCTTTCAATATCTTAAAGGTTGAGTCTCCAGGAAGATACTTAATAACCTTTGCTTTATCAGCTGCCTTTAAAGCAAACTCTGATTCAGCAGAGCATGGTATGATTGTAAGTTCAGGAAACTCTTCTTTCATTCTTTCAATATTTTCTTTTGCAAATGGAAGATCAATTTTATTTGCAGCAATAATTATTGGTTTTGAAAGTCTTCTAATCTCTTTTGTAAAGAAAAGAAGTTCCTCATCAGTCCAATCAGCAATGTTCTTTTCAACTAAACTACATTTCTTAAGTGCTTGAAAGATTTCTTCTTCCTTTGAACCTAATGTTGCATGTAGGTATTCCTCTAAAACTCTTAATGTCTTAAGCTTCTGTACTCTTTGCACAGTTCCAATCTTTATAAAGTTTCTTTTAAAAATATCAAACAACCATTTTTCAACTTCCTCAACTAAAAACTTAATCTCAAGGGAGGGGTTATATGTTCCTGCCTTAACTGTCTTTCCTTCTTCATCAGTTGATCCAGAAGCATCTATTACCTGCACCAAAGCATCTGCTTGATTTAAATCTGTTAAAAACTTATTTCCAAGTCCTCTTCCTTCAGAAGCTCCTGGAACTAAACCTGCAACATCAATAACATCTACTGGAAGATATCTAATATGTTTCTTACAGTACCCTGTTCTTGGGTTGCATTGAGTATTAAAAAAAACATCAATACAGTTGTTTCTTACAAACCCAACTCCTTTGTTAGGTTCAATGGTTGTAAACGGATAGTTAGCTGATTCAGCATCCATTAATGTTAGTGCTCTAAAAAAAGTTGTTTTTCCAACGTTGGGTTTTCCTACAATACCTATAAGCATAATTAATTCACTTCTTATATATTATATGTAACAAGTATTTTTATACCTTCTTAGTTTTTTCAATGTATGTTTCAACAAGAGATATACAGAAAAGAATTAAAGGTATCCAGCCTATGAAAACTAAAACAGGTATATTATATAACATATAGTGCATGAAAGGTATATTTGTATACATCCATTCAAAGGAAAAAACATTAGCAACCTCATGTGTTATTACTAAAAATAAAGAGGTTAAAAGTATTGTGTATACGATATGTTTTGATTTAATAAATCTTGTAATGATTGGTTTCTTGTACTCTAATAAAAGAGAATCTGAAAATAACCATATTGAAAGGAAAGGGAATATCATTGTATAGTTTGTACCTATTTGTCCAAATATAATATAGTTTATTAAAGGTATTAATAAAAAAATAAATCCTGTTATTTGTAAAGTATTTCTTAATTTATGATTAGGTTTATAGTTTTTATATTTAGTATTATCCATGTATTTTTCAAATATTTTATATACTCCATACACTAAAAGTATAAAACAAAAGTTAATTACAGTATAAAGAATAATCCAATTAAATAAAGTATAGTTATTCCAGGCCCATATTTCAAATAAAAGCACACCATAAAAGTAGTCTACAACTATTGCTGATATTAATGACCCTATTATAAAAAAATATGTTGCTTTTATTTTTGATTTTTTAAATAAAAGATCAATGACTGATTCATTTCTTAATTTATAGTTTATGAAATCAATAATTATTAAGTACCCTATACAGAAGAAAACATAGAATCTAGGTATTTTTAAAACAGCCGACATATATATGCTTGCAAATAATATCAAAATTCCAATTATTGCTAAAATGTGATGTTTTCTTTTTTCCATAGTTAATCATTTATTTTTTTTAAAATAGAAAGATATATATTTACATTATATTTATATATTAATAGATATATTTATAAGTAATATACATTTTTTTAAATATATATATATTAATAAAGGTGAATAGATTTTTGAAAGTAAATTTCTTTAAAGCAAAGATTCCATTTTCAGTATACATTATTGTTTTTTTACTTATACTTATAGCTGGTATCTTAAACCTTATTTTAAACAAACCCTCTTCTTATGCTGGTAATGAAGATAGCGCTATATCTTCTTGCCTTAAAGAGTGTGAAAAAGAACTTGCCTTAGGTAAGATATTAACAGATGGTCCTTGCCTTTCCCAAGAGATAGTTAAAGGTTGGGCTTGTGATATTATAAATAAACCAAAAAGAGATATAATAGATAACAATCTAATAAACCAATGTGAGAGTTATTATAAAAAAAATGTTAAGCATATTGTTAAGGTAACTCCTAAATGCGAGCTTATCTCTGCTAAATAGTTTATGTATTAAAACATTTTTCATTTCTTAATTTTTAAGGGATTTTTTCTAAGTCTTTTTGTATGTTGATTACTATATAAAAAGCTCCTTTATTGCTTTTTAGCAAAATTAAGTGGTTTTTAATACTCTAAATTACTTTTAAGGTCTTAAAAAACCTTATTTTTTTCAATTTCTAAGAATCTCTAAGGAAGAAAACGATTCCTTTAAAAACTTACCTCTTCTAAAGATTATATTACCCACTAGGAGTTTTTTCCAAGTGAGTTTGACCGTTTAATACTTTCTAAATTTAACGGAATGAAAGAAGTAGGAAATAATGCCTAATAATAACAAAAAGCAAGTTTATTTGGTTAATAAAAATGATTCTTAAATTTTTTGCTTAACCAATTAGTGGATAACTTGGCTTGTGTACTGATGAAGGACGTGGCAAGCTGCGATAAGCTTGGGGTAGGTGCATGCAACCTTTGATCCCAAGATCTCCGAATTATTCACTTTATGAAAATAAGGTGGAAGGATAACCCAGGGAATTGAAGCATCTTAGTACCTGGAGGAAAAGAAAACAATAGTGATTCTGTAAATAAAGTTGATCGAAAGCAGAAGAGAACAAACCGAATCTCTTATAGTAATGTAAGAGACATGTGGGGTATGGCTCAGTTACTTCTTATATATTTAAATCGAGGCAATCTGAAAAGATTTACCATAGAGGGTGATAGTCCCGTAGATAAACAATATCTGAGAAGATTTCTGGTGTCCTTGAGTATTGCGCGTTGGATATCGCGTAAGAACACGGCTGGCATTTACAGCTAATTCTAAATATAACACAAGACCGATAGTGAACGAGTACTGCGAAGGAATGTTGAAAAGATCCCTTAACGGGGAGTTAAAAGCACTTGAAACTAATTGGTGACAGCACGGGTGTGGCTCAAAAGGAATGAGAGTAATTTATAAGTGATAAAAGGTAACTTTTAAAGCGCGAATTACTTGAACAGGGTCACACTGTCCGTCACGAAGCACGGGCGAGGGAGTTAGTTTGTGTGGCAAGACTAAGCGATTAAGTCGCTGTGTCGTAGGGAAACCGATTTGCCGCAAGATTCTGAGGGCTGAGGTATTAACTGTGCCTCCAGTCACATAAACTAGACCCGAAACCAGGTGATAAATTCCTGAGCTTGATGAAACCAATCGCCTGATTGGTGGAGGTCATAAGCGGTACTAGTCTAACTGTTCGTATGACTTGGGAGTAGGACTGATAAGGTTATCGAACCTGGTGATAGCGGGCTCCTACCGAAATAACTCTGAGGTTAGCATGGATCGAGAAGAATAGCGGGGTAGAGCTACTGATTAGAAAGTACTGGAAAGAAATTTCCACCTTTCTTGTTAAACTCCGAATCTGTTATTTTCTAAGACGTCCAGAGTAGGGGGCGGGGGGTAAGCCTCTGTTCCAAAAGGGAAAAAACCCAGACTATGATTAAGGCCCTTAAGTACAGACTAAGTGTAAATTCGAAAAGAGTAATTTTCCTAACACAATTGGGAGGTTGGCTTAGAAGCAGCCACCCTTTAAAGAGTGCGTAATAGCTCACCAATCTAGGACGATTGCCTTGAAAATTAACGGGGCTAAGTTTGTCGCCGATATCATAGAGCACATGCAATATGTGATCTGGTAGGTAGGTGCTTTGATAGAGCAGAAGGTGGGGGGTAACGTCCACTGGATCTGTCAAAGATATGGATCCTCGCGATAGTAACAACAAAGAAATGTGAGAATCATTTCCGCTGAAAGGGCAAGGGTTCCTTAGCACTAATCTTTAGCTAAGGGTAAGTCGATCCTAAGTCTCCTCGTAACTCGAGGAATGACGAAAGGGAAACAGGTTCATATTCCTGTACCGATAATACACGTGTGGTAACGCAAGTATAGTTTCTAACATTTTTGGCAAGGTGATATATGCTTGTCTGCATATCTAAATTCTATAAATCTCTGGAGAATTATAATGATGAGATAGAGATTAAAGGAATGAATGGGAGAAATCTTTTATCAAGGCCAAGAGTCCATGAAAAAGAAACTATAAAGTGTGTTGTTGTTCGTACCCAGAACTGATAAAGGTGTCCCTGGCTGAATAGGCCAAAGCGTATTAAGAGAATAAAGTTAAGGGAATTCGGCAAATTAGCCCTGTATCTTAGGTAGAAGGGGTGCTTACGGTTGAGTAAACTGTAAGTTTTAATTACAAAGATGGTCCGACTGTTTATCAAAAACACAGGTGACTGCTAGCCTGAAAAGGTGTGTATAGTCACTGACTTCTGCTCACTGCTAGTACGTGAACGCCAGGTCCAACTGGTCTAAGCGCTGGTAAAGAGCGGGCCTAACTCTGAGGCTCTCATGGTAGCGTAATACCTTGCCGATTAAATGTCGGCTTGCACCAAGGAAGTAACGAGATCGTCACTGTCCCTAATTTTAACTTAGTGAACTTGCTTAGCGTGGTGAATAAGCCACGGACAACCAATGGGAGGATAAGACCCCACGGAGGTTTACCACAGTCTGGTGTTGTTGTATTGTTTTTGCTATAGAGCGTAGATGGGAGTCGCTTTAGCTGCTTTCGCTAGGAAGTAGTCAGACGCCAATGTAACACCATCTAGTAGAAAAAATACAACTTACGTCTATATGACGGACATCACTTGATCGGGTGGTTAGACTGGGGCGGTACGCCCCTGAAAAGATATCAGGGGCGTCCAAAGGTCTGCTCAGGCTGGTCAGAAATCAGCCGTAGAGGACAAGACCAAAAGCAGGCTTAACAATGTTCCTAAAAGCACGGAACGTTGGAAGGAAACTTGGGTCTAGCGAACGCTAGTGTCCCTATTTATGGGGGCCTAGTCTGACAGTGAACTTACCCTGGGGGTAACTGGGTTGTCGCGGGTGAGAGTTCACATCGACCCCGCGGTTTGCTACCTCGCTGTCGGCTTACGGCATCCTGGCTGTGCACAAGCAGCCAAGGGTGGAGGTGTTCACTCATTAAAGCCGTACATTAGCTGGGTTAAGAACGTTGCGAGACAGTTTGGTTCCTATCTATTGGTTGTGTAGGTTGTTTGAAGGTAAGATCCGTTTAGTACGAGAGGAACGATGGGTCGCAGTCTCTGGTGTGTGGGTTGTCTGACAAGGCAAAGCCCAGTAGCTACGCTGTATTCGATAAGTGCTGAAAGCATCTAAGCACGAAGCGATCCCTAAAACGAGACAGCCATTTTCGCAGAAATGCGAGACGAGAACTCCGGAAGAAGACCGGTTTGATAGGTTAGAAGTATACGACGCGAGCCTTCAGGCGAGTTTTTAAGCTTTCTAATACTAATGGTTCGAGTAAAGTTTAAGATTTTTATTAACTTAAATAAAAATACTTGCTCTTTGCTATATAAAAAGGCATTATTTCCTACTTTATTACTATTTTTTTAATATAAGTAATATTATTTTTAAAAGTAGACATTAGTACATTTTTTTTAAAACAAAAAGTTAAAGAGGTTTATAGGCATCGCTCTTTTTAATATTATTTACGTCTATATTATTTTTTTAAAAATAAAAAAAGAGAAACCAAAAGTATTTATTTAAACTTTTGATCTTTAATCAAAAGTGTAAATGCATTTATTATATACAAGCTACTTAAGAAATATGCAATTTCAATTGTAATAATAGCAGCAATTGTGTTATAAAAAAAAATATTAAAGTAAAGGAAATCTAAAACATAATAGATTAAGAAATTAACAACAGCTAAAAGTATTAAAAAACCTAAAGTTGTCCAAAATTTCTTTCTAATAAACCCTCTTGATTTTTCTAGAGCTTCCTTAACAGTTAAATCAAATAACCCTAAATAGATGTTTCCAATATAGAACATAAACATTATAATTACAAAAACAATTGTTAATAAAATAAGCAAGATAAAAGTTACAACATTAATATATGTTCCAATAACACTAAACAATAAAAGCATTACAACCCCTACAAGTAAAAACAAGAATGAAAATCTTAAACTTCTTTTAAAACCTTCAAAAAACTCAATCTCCTTCTTATTTTCAGTGTTAGCTACTGTAAATGTTAAAAATACAGTTAATAATACCATTCCAAATACAGATAGAATAATCCATACTAGGTTAAGTCCTAGAGTATTAATTATAAATTGAGTGTAGTTTACAAAGGATACCCCTGTTAAATCAACACTCTCTACCACTCTATTAAGATAATCTAAAATAAAGTAACTATATACCCCAAATAAAAGGTATGCTACAAATATTTTAAAAAAACCTTTTTTTGTAAAAAAATTAAATCCCTTAAATATACTATTAATCATCTTACGTTTCACCTTCTAACTTCTAAGTTAACCCTTTTTGTAAATATTGTATCTTCTATATAATATTCAATATCAAAACTATATGTTCCTTGGAAAAAATCTTTTGTCTTATCATACCTTATGTTACAAGTAACTATTCTTTGGTTACCAGCAGCAACTTTTGGTATACTAACCATTGTTTTATCTTCTCCATGCGCGTCAGGACAAAAAACAATAAATGTGTTTTCTACATCTTTTACCTTTACTTCAAGGTTATCTAAATCATTCTCTGTGTTATTGAAAACTGTAATCTCCATTAAGGTATTATCTTTCTTTGAAAGGTCTAATGGACTTTCAGTAAATCTTACCCTAATATTTTCTTTTTCAAACATCCCACCCCAATTAATAAGTGTTGAAAGATACCCTAAGATGGCTATTCCTATAATGATACCCACAATTATCCAGATGTTTTTATTTTCAAAAATTCTTTGAAATTTGTTTTCTTTATAAAGTCCCATATCTCCACCTATTATTATCTATAGATAATATATTATAAATATCTTTTGTTTTATATATTTATATGTATTTTATACATATACTTTACAAACCAATCCTCTTTAAAGGAAAGATTTAGATATGGAACAAGATATTGAAACTTTTAAATTACCAGATATTGTAAAATCAACAATTGTCTTCTTAGATAAAAACAATTATGAGTCTTTACATTTAATAGAGAACAATACCTTAGAGCAAGCAGTTATCACTTTTAATAAAGACATCTCTGAAGTTTGTGTTTTAATCTATGGTCTAAGAAAATTAATCTCTAAAAAACATATCTCTCAAGCAGACTCCTGGATAACCTATAAGAGAGCAATTATCCAAAACCTAGAATCTGCCTTAAAGGTCTATAAGGAAGAAGATACAAGTAAGTTTAACAACTATATAAAAAACACAATTGAAATAATTAAACAAGCAGATCATGAGCTTGGAAGATATGTAAGCATAGTTATTGATGATGGAAGAATAAAGCTTGCCTCCACTGCTTATGCCTATGGTCTTTCAGCCTCTCAAGCCTCTGACCTTCTTTCAATATCAAAAAAACAGTTAATGTCATATGTTGGTATTACAAAAATGCCAGACGAGGACAAGCATTTTAAGAGTATAAGCGAAAGAGTACATCTTTTAGATATAATGGTTGAGAAAGACAAGGGAGGTAATAACAAATGAAAATTGTTTTTGATTCAGGGGTTATTATTAGTTTTTCTGAAACTTGTTTTTTACCTTTATTTAAAGATCTAAAAGAGAACATGGGTGACTTTGTAATAACAAAGAACGTTAAGTTTGAATGTATTGATAAGGTTAAAGATGTAATGAGATTTAAATTAAGCTCAGCAAGGATAGAAGAGGATATATCCACACATATTTTTGATGTTTACAATGGTGATAAAGCCTTAGATGAAACTACAAACAAGATAATGTATCTTACAAACAACATGTTTTATGTAAGAGGAAACCCTATAAAGATAATACAGATAGGGGAAGCTGAGTCTTTGGCTCTTTTAGGCCTAACAGATGCATCTTTTTTAGCTGTTGATGAAAGAACTACAAGAATGCTTATAGAACAACCTCATGCTCTTTTAGATATTTTTAAAAGAAAATATAATACTGGTAAAGTGCATATTGATGAACAGAAGTATATAAGGTTTAGAGAGATTATAGGAAATGTAAACCTTATAAGGTCTGTTGATCTTCTTGTGTATGCCTATAAAAAAGGATTATTATCTCCTATCTTTAAAGATAAACAAAACCTAAAGGGTGCTTTATATGCTCTTAAATTTAAAGGTTGTTCAGTTTCTTTTGAAGAGATTAATGAGTATATTGATAATCTATAGTTTTTTGTATAATAAATTTAAAATGAAGTAACTTATGAAGATTGTAAAAAAAAATAAAACTTATTTTCTAAATGTTGATAATTTAGAGGAAGAAAGAAATCTTGAACAATACCTAAACAAGGTTTTAGATGTTAATAGAATATCTGTTAATGAAGTTTTATTTTCTTTAAGAGAGAAAACAGAAGAAAAAACTATTGAAAAGCCTAAGGTTTATGAAAAAGAAAAAGTTATTGAAAAAGAAAAGCCTTTGATTAAACCCTCTTCAATTATTAAAACATCTTTCAAAGATGCAAAAGATTTAGTTAAAAACAAGATAGCCACTCTCTTAAATGATAAAAACCTTACCTTCCAAGACAAGGTTGAAGGTTCTTTTGAAACTCTTTTAAACAAAGAGGATCTTTCTGTCTTTAAGGAGATGCTGTTAAACAAAGAAGTTGAGGTTTTTAAGCTCTCTGATAAATATAAGAAAGGTGTTTATCAAATGGCTTCTTTTAATAAACCCTCAAGTCTTCCTTCTAAAGAACAGACGGCAGATTTTTCATTCTTTGATACAGAAAAATACATTATCTTAAACAAACCAGAGGATGCAAAACAGTTTTCTTCAAGCTATGAAGCACAGATTAAGGCTGGTGATATCTTAGGCATCAAGTCTTTTGATGGAAATTATTATGTTATTAATAAACTTTTATTTACAAAGATAAGGGATCTTATTTTTTCTCTTAACCTTAAGGATTCCTTCTCTATTGATTTTTTAATAGAAAAAACAACTTTTCAAAAACAGGCTTTAAAGGTTGTTATTGAAATTTTAAAGGAAGAGGGTTTAATTATAGAGAAGAGAAAAGAAACTTATCAGTTGTTATAAATTTAAAGTATTTTTAAAAAAATATCTTAAAACAAAAAAAAAGAGTGTGAAATAAAATATGGATGTCTTTACAATTATTTTAGTAGTTTTTATAATTATTTTCTTTATAGGTAATATCTTATTATCTTACATAGTAGTAAGAAAACAAAGAGCTTTTAACTTTTCATCATACGATGCTAAGTTTGATGTTCTAAACTCAAAGATAGATGTTTTAAATAAAAGAATCTTTCTTTTAGAAGAAGAAAAGAAGGTTTTATATAAAGAAGAAAAAATTGTTCTTAAAACAAAACAAAATTAGTTAAATGGCTCAGCCCGCCCATCTATCATCATAGTTAAGTCAGCAGGTGTTCAATATCATCATTGCCTAATATATATTTGTATGTTAGTCTTTTAAAACCCATAGTCTTTTAATACTTTTCAAGCATTAGGAATAAATATGAACTTACCTTTGATATTAACTGAGTTTTTTAAAGAAGTTAAAAACAACAATGTCATAGCTATTGCTCCTTTTTCAAAAGACTTAGAGTTTATTTCTTTACTTGTAGACCTTTCAAAAAAAGAAAACATTAATCTTTATTATATAGCAGTAAATGCTAAGCAAGCTAAGCACTATACATCTCTTTCTCAAAAAATGGTTTCCTTAAATGATAAGGAGATTGATGTTGCCTTAGAGCTTGCAGATCAAGTTGATTATTTTAATAACTTCATTAAGATTAAAACAAATTCTTTCATAAGAGACAAAATGATTTCTCAGTCTGCTTTAAAGCTTGTTGTTTTAACTAATACTAAAAAGTATGTTCCTGAGATAACCTCTGATGTTTGTGTTGAGATTTCAACTTTTGCATGGCAAAGAACAGTTATTCATCTTCAAAGCTTTGGTATGGCACAGGTTCTTTATGATGAAAACTCTGAGTTTATTAAAACTGAGATAGGTCATTTTCTTGTAAGAATAAAGCTTGATAAAAACATAACTTTAGATGACTTTGAGTACTCTGTAAGAAACATTCCTGGTGTTTTAGAAACTGGTGTTTTTTTAGGTCTTTTAGATACAATCATTATTTATGACCCTGAGAAGGAAACTGTTTCTGTAAGAAAAAGAGAGTAGTTAATTATCTTATTTTTTTTAGAAAAAGAATATATATATAAATAAAATGTTTCATAAATATATATAGTAAATATAATATATTTTTTTAAAAAAATCATTATTTTTTAAAAAAGATTTTTTGCCTCGGTAGTTTAGCGGTTAGAATTCCAGACTCATAATCTGGAGATCGCCAGTTCAAATCTGGCTCGAGGCACTAACTCTTTGAGTATTTTATTAGCTATTTTTATTTTTTTAAAAAATTTTAATTTAAATCATATTTTTTAGTTTTTCTTTAATGTAGAAATTAAAAATTAATTTAATAAGTTTTAAAAATATTTTGATTATATATTCTTTAATCATAGACTAAATTTGATTCTCATGACTAAATCTATAAATAAGAAATATTTTTATATATCTCTCTTTTTCCTAGCTTTATTTATAATTGTTTTACTTTTATTTAAAACAAACTTAACATACTCTTTAGATTTTTTAATAAGTAATAACTCCTATGATCTAATAAACACCTTTACTTATAATTTTTCAAAAGTAATTTCAGCTATTGGTTCTGTTTATGGTGTTTTAATCATAGTTTTAGTTTTATCTTTCTATCTTTATCTAAATAATTATTTTAAAGAGATTAAACTTCTTTATTTTCTAGTCTCTTTAGATTTAATAATAGTATATTCTTTAAAACATGTTATAGGAAGACTAAGACCAGATAATCTTTATCTAACCACTTTAAGCTTTCCAAGTGGGCATGCTACAATGGGAGTGGTTCTTTTCGGTTTTATTTTCTGGTTTTTCTGGAATAAAAATAAATTTATAAGTTATCTTTCTTTATTGTTCTTATCTTTAATAGGTCTTTCAAGAATAATTATTAATATCCATTGGTTTACAGATGTCTTAGCTGGTTATTTTTTAGGTTTTTCAATATTATTCTTTGGTATATATCTTTACTATTCTAACCTTTATTTTTTTAAGAATGAAAAAAAGAAAAAAATATAATCTTAATTGTAGTTTCTTCTGATAATAAGTAATAACTTCAAATAAAGTAGTTCTGTTTTTAAATGTTTTACTCTATAATTTCTATTATAATAAATATATTTTAAATATCATAAATTTATTATAAATAAAAGAGATAACAAATGATACAAATATTCTTTGAAATTGCCCTAATTATTGGAATTGCAACCTTAGTTGGTCTTATAATGCAAAAGTTAAAACAACCTCTGTTAATAGGGTATATCTTCACAGGAATTGTTATCGCAGCTTTAAATATTTTAACAGATGTTAACATCATTAAGTTATTTGCAGAAATTGGTATTGCTCTTCTTTTATTTGTTGTTGGTCTTCATTTAAACCCAAAGATAATAAAAGAAGTTGGAAAGGTTTCATTAATAACAGGTTTAGGGCAAGTTATTTTCACCTCTGTTATTGGTTTTCTAATATCTAAACTTTTAGGTTTTTCAACCATAGTTTCAATCTACATTGCAATTGCCTTAACTTTTAGTAGTACAATAATAATAATGAAACTACTTTCAGATAGAGGAGATACAAATAGACTTTATGGAAAAATATCTATTGGTTTTTTAATAGTCCAAGATATTCTAGCAATCCTAATATTAATGATTGTTTCTTCTAGTGCAGGTGCTGAAGGTTCAAACATAATCATAGATATTCTTTTAACAATCTTATTTGGTTTATTACTTGTTATCATTGTCTTTTTAATAGGTTTTTATGTTTTACCAAAGTTTACAAAATTCTTAGCAAAGTCTCCAGAACTTTTAATTCTTTTTTCCATAAGTTGGGCATTAATTCTCTCTTCATTATTTTATTTCTTTGACTTCTCAATTGAAGTTGGTGCCTTTTTAGCAGGAATGACTCTTTCAATGTCTCCTTACAGGCATGAGATTAGTTCAAGAATGAGACCTATAAGAGATTTCTTTATTGTAATCTTTTTTATTTTCTTAGGCTACCAAATGAATTTTTCAAGTGTAAGCCTATATATTTGGCCAATCATTATTTTATCTTTGTTTGTTTTAATAGGTAATCCTTTAGTTGTTATTATCTTAATGGGTAAACTAGGTTACTCAAGAAGGAATGGTTTTTTAGCAGGTTTAACAGTTGCACAAATAAGTGAGTTTTCTTTAATCTTAGTTGCTTTAGCTGTTTCTGTTGGCCACGTAGATTCCTCTATTCTTTCTTTAGTTACTGCAGTTGGTTTAATAACAATGGCTGGTTCAAGTTACATGATTATCTACGCTGATAAAATCTATCCTAGGATATCTAAGTATCTTTTAATCTTTGAAAGAAAAGGACAAAAAGTAGATGATGTTTCTTACAATCAAGATACTCCTCATGATGTAGTCATTTTTGGTTACGATAGAGTTGGTCATGATCTTTTAAAATATTTTAAAACACATAACATTAAGTTTATAATAGTTGATTATAACCCTTTAACCATTCAAAAGTTATCTAAAAGAAAAGTGCCATGCCTTTATGGAGATGTTACAAACATGGAACTTTTAGAGGACCTTGATTTAAACAATACAAAGATGGTTATATCTATAATTTCAAGCTATGAATCAAATATTATGTTTATTAATAAAATAAAAGAAATAAACAAAAATATGATAATTATTGTTACTTCAGATAATGTCCCAAATACCTTTGACTTGTATAAAGAAGGGGCAACACATGTTATTATGCCAGATCTTTTAGGTGGAGAGCATATATCTGTGTTAGTTGAAAAGTATGGTTTTAATACTAAAAAGTATATGGAAGAGAAGTTTAAACATATTTCCTCTTTTGAAAACAGAGAAGAACTTGATTTTGAAGATGTTTAATATTTTTAAAAAAGTTCAATATTTTTTAAATTTTAATTATATATAATTAATTTTTTTATATTTTTAAAAGATATCTTTATAAATATAATATACAATATATATTATATTTACTTATTTTTAATAAAGATGTTTATGAAATATACAGGGTTAACTATAAAGGAAGCAAAAGAAAATTTGCAAAAATACGGTTTAAATGAAATCATAGAAATAAATAAGGTCCAGTGGTACGATGTTCTCTTAAGACAAGTTAAATCAAACTTTATTGTTTATCTTTTAATAGCAGCCTCCTTTCTATCCTTTTTAGTAGGAAAAATAGCAACTGGTTATACAATAATAGTAGTTATCCTCTTAGTTGTAGGTGTTGGTTTCTTTCAAGAGTACAAGGCTGAAAAAGCAGTTGCTGCTCTTAAGAAAATGATAACCCCCATTTCCTTAGTTATAAGAGATTCTAAGGAAATAGAAATTCCTTCAACAGAAATAGTTCCTGGAGACATAATAATCTTAAGGAATGGAGAAAGAGTTCCTGCTGATGGTTATCTTTTAGAAGAAAAACAAATCTCTTTAAATGAATCCATATTAACCGGAGAATCAAAAGAAGTTAGAAAAGTTATTTCCATAGATGATAATAATATCTTAGAAGATAGTAAGGTGTTTATGGGATCTTTTGTAGTTTCAGGAAAAGCTATTTTAAAAGTTACACACACAGGCATGAACACTAGGTTTGGAAAGGTTGCAAAATTAATCTCTGGTTCTGAAAAAGAACTTCCTTTACAAAAAAAAATAAATAAAATAACCAAATTTTTAGCATTCATTGGTTTATCTTTAGCAATAATAACTGGTATCTTAGTTTTATTAAAAGCTCCTTTTATAACAAGAGAGCTAATCATTGATGTAATCATTTTAGTTATTGCAACTTCTGTTGCTTCCTTTCCAGAAGGGCTTCCTGTTGTTCTAGTAACCACTCTTTCTGCAGGTGCACACAGGATGGCAAAAAAGAATGCAGTTGTAAGCAGAATGTCAATCATTGAAACCTTAGGGGAAACAACAGTTATTTGTTCAGATAAAACAGGAACAATTACAAAAGGAGAAATGACTGTTAAAAAAATATATCTTGATAATAAAATATTTGACATCTCTGGTGTTGGTTTTGAAAAACATGGAGAAATTTCTTTAAATAAAAAAGTAATAAACCCAAAAGATAATAGAGATTTAACTGTTCTTCTTAAATCAGCTGTTCTTTGTAATGATTCATTCATCTCTGAAATTAAAAATGAAAATAACTTTAAAATAACCGGAACTCCAACAGAAGCAGCTCTTTTAGTCTTAGCTTCTAAAGCAAATATCTATAAAGAAGATTTTAATATCTCAAGAGAAGAAGAAATTCCTTTTTCTTCAGAAAGAAAAATGATGAGTGTTTTAATTTCTCATTATGATAAAAAAGAAGTGTATGTTAAGGGTGCCTTAGAGTATGTTCTAAAAAACTGTACACATATCTTAAAGAAAGGAAAAGTTTTAAAGATTACAGAAAATGATATTAAAAAAATATTAGCTGAAAACCAAGAGATGACGAAAAGAGCCTTAAGAACATTAGCTTTTGCCTATAAAGATAAAGATTTAAACATCATAGATTCAGATTTAACCTTCATTGGTTTTGTTGGAATGGAAGATCCACCAAGAGAAGAGGTTAAAGAAACAATCTCTCTTTGTAGAAGAGCTGGTATTAAAGTTAAAATGATAACTGGAGATAACAAAGAAACTGCAGTTGCAATTGCAAAAGAAATTGCTCTTGATGAAGGTAAGGTTTTAGAAGGCTTCCAGATTGATGAACTTACAGATGATGAACTTTCAAAAATAATTAATGATGTTTCTATCTTTGCAAGAGTAAGGCCTGAACATAAGCTTAGAATTGTTAAAGCTTTAAAGAATAATGGTGAAATTGTTACTATGACAGGGGATGGTGTTAACGATGCTCCTGCCTTAAAAGAAGCACACATAGGTGTTGCCATGGGTATTACAGGAACAGATGTTTCAAGATCTGTTGCAGATTTAACCTTAAAGGACGATAATTTTGCAACCATTGTTCATGCTATAAAAGAAGGAAGAACAATTTTTGCAAACATAAGAAAGTTTATGACATATCAAATCTCTTGTAATTTTTCACAGATAATGATTATATTTATAGGTGTTTTAATAGCCTCTAACTTTGGATGGGCAATACCTTTACTTCTACCTTTACAAATCTTGTTTATGAATATTGTTACTGATAATATCCCAGCTATAGCCTTAGGCTTTAACCATTCTTCAAACGATATAATGAATGAAAAACCAAAAAGAAAAACATCTATCTTTACAAAGAATATCTTAAAGTTACTTTTCTTTTCTGGTATCTTAATGACATTTTTCACTCTTCTTGTCTACTATATAACCTATAATGTTTTATCTCTTGATTATGCACATGCAGCAACAACCGCTCTTGTAACTTTAATCTTTTTACAGATATTTGGTGCCTTTGTCTTTAGGTCTTTTAGAAAAGGGGTTTTAAGAAGATCGATTTTTGTAAATAAACCTCTTTTCTTTGCATCCCTAGTATCAATAGTTGCAACCATAATAATTGTTTATTCTCCTTTAAACAAGGCCTTTGATACTGTTCCATTAACTGCTGTTGAGTGGTTTATAGCTTTAGGTATTGGTTTGTTATTTATCTTAATCTTTGATGTTTTAAAATACATTAACAAGCATAAGAAGTTCTGGCATGAAGAGTCTTAATTTTTTTAAAAATTTAAGGTTCTAAATTTTTTTAAATTACTTTAAACCTCCCTTTTCTACTTTTAACATTATTTATATTTCTTTTGCTATATTAAATATATATATATTTTAACAAAAAAGTGTAAAAGGAGGAAATTACTATGCTTGACATAAAATATATACGTGAAAACAAAGAAAATGTTATAGAAAATCTAAAGAAAAAATTTCAGGAGCATAAGGTTTCTTCCTTAGAAAGATTAATCTCTCTTGATATTGAATATAGGGAGACTTTAAAAAAAGCAAATCAATTAAAAAACCAGAGAAATATCTTAACTGAAGAGGTTGCAAAAAGAAAACATAACAAAGAAGATGCAACTGATGTTTTAGAAGAAGTTAAGGCATTACCTGAAAAAATAAAAGAAATAGATCAAGTCTTAAAAACACAGAAACAAGAAATTGATACTCTCTTAAACCAAATACCAAACCTAATAAGTAAAGAAACTCCAATAGGTAAAAGCGATAAAGAAAATCTTGTAACTGAAGAGTATGGAGAGATTAGAAAATTTGATTTTGAAGTTAAGGGACATGCTGAAATTGCAGAGAAACTAAACATTGTAGATTTTGATTCTTCAAGAGAAAACTCAGGTAAAGGTTTTTACTATCTTTTAGGAGATCTTGCTTTACTTAACAATGCTTTAATAAGGTATGCTCAAGATATCTTAGCAAAGAAAGGATACACATATGTTCTTCCACCATTGATGATAAATAAAAAAGCATGTGATGGTGTTATTGATTTTACTTTCTTTAAAAATATGGTCTATAAGATAGAAAATGAAGATCTTTACATGATAGGAACATCAGAGCATCCATTAATCTCAATGTTTATGGATAAAACAATCCATGAAGAAAACTTACCATTAAAGCTATACTCTTACACCTCATGCTTTAGAAAAGAGATAGGCTCTCATGGTCTTGATGAGAGAGGGCTTTTCCGTCTTCATCAGTTTGATAAGATAGAGCAAGTTGTTATCTGTAAGCCAGAGGATTCTGTTAAGATATTTGAGGAACTTAGAAACAACTCTATAGAAATCTTTAAGGGCTTAGGCTTACCTATAAGGATCTTAGAGATATGTTCTGGAGATTTAGGAGACATGAAATACAGACAAATAGATCTAGAAGCACACTCTCCAAGAAGAAATGGGTTTATAGAGCTTGGTTCTTGTTCAAACCTTACAGAAGCACAAGCCATTGGTCTTAACATAAAGGGTAAAACAAAGCAAGGAGAAAAGTATTATGTTCATACCTTAAACAACACAGCTATCCCAACTCAGAGAACTTTAGTGTCAATTATTGAAAATTTCCAAACAAAAGAAGGTAACATAAAGATTCCTGATGTTTTAGTTCCTTATATGCATGGCATGACAGAAATTAAGAAGAATAAACCATTCTTCTAATTTTTTTCTTTTTTTTTAATTGTAGCATTTAAATATATTTTGGTATAATATATTTTAGTATAAAACTTATAATATGCTTATAAATACTGATTATTAATGCAATTAAAAGAAATTTCAATTAAAAACTTCAAATCCTTTGAGTATACCAAAATTCCCTTTGATAAAGGTCTACATATTATAGTTGGTCCAAACGGTTCTGGAAAAAGTAATATTGTTGATGCTATTCTTTTTGTTTTTGGTGCAACTTCCTTAAAAAGATTAAGGGTTGATAAACTAACAAACCTTATAAACCACCACACAAAATCAAACACTTCAATTGTTAGAGCTGTTTTAAAAAATGAAGATCAAGAGATTGAAGTTTCAAGAGAGATTGATAAAGAAGGGAAATCTATTTTTTCTTTAAACGGTAAAAGACAAGCTCTTCACGAGATAATGTCATACCTTAATGAACTTGGTTTAGACACAGATGGTTTTAACACAGTTCAGCAAGGAGATGTTACAAAAATAATTAACCTCAACTCAGAGGAGAGAAGAACAATTATTGATGATGTTTCAGGAATCTCTCTTTTTGATGCTAGAAAAAAAGAAGCTGAAGTTAATTTAAAAAAAGTAAAAGAAAGACTTGACAAGGTAAACATAGCTTTAAACGAAAGAAAGCCTTATGTTGAACAGTTAAGGGAAGAAAAAGAGAATGCCATCAAGTATAAGCAGTTAGAGAAGGAAGAAAATAAGCTTAACTATAATCTTTATAAAAAACAAATTGATGCCTTTACTCAAGAGATTAACGACTATCAAGTGGACTTAGAAGAAAAGGAAGAAAAATTAAAACTTTTAACCATTGAAAAGCAAGAAGGTAAGTTAAAGGTAAAGTCTTTTGAAGAAAAGCTTGAGATTATAAACCAAGAACTAATAGCTCATTCTGAGAAGGTACAAACCACAATTGGTAAGCAGTTATCAGAGATTAATGCCACAAAAGAGATTGTTACAAATAATCTTAATTCTGCAAAAAGCAATCACAATTATTTAACCTCTGAAAACAATAAGGCGACAGATGAGTTATCTTATTTTAAAAAATCTGTTGATGATATAAAAATAATACTTTCAAATATTAAGGATAAAATTTCAGAAAAACAAATCAAAAGAGAGTCATTAAAAGTTAATCTTGATAAAACAAAAAGAGAGTTTGAGGAGATTAAAGCTATGCAAGAAGAGCTTTATGAAAAACTTTCCTTTGAAAACAAAACATTAAATGAAAAACAAGATCTTTTCTTTGAAAAGAAAAGTAGACTTAATGCCTTTTCTCTGCAAAAAGAAAGTTTAGAAAACCAAAATAAAGAGATCGTCCAAAGAGTTGAGTCTTTCACCAAAAAATCAACAGAGCTTACAAGTGAAATATCCTCTCTTGAAAAAGAAATCTTTTCTCTTGAAAAATTAAGTCTGGATAAAGAAAAATTATATGAAGATAATCTTTCTAAAAAAGAAGAACTTGAAACTAAAGTTAATAACTTAAAGATGGATCTTTCCTCTTTTAAAAAAGACTTATCCTCTTCTGCAAACATAAGTGATAAGAGAAAAGAGATTAAAGAGAAGTTATTAAAATATTCTTCCTTTAAAGGTTTTTTAGATGAGGTTATTACCTTAGATGATGTGCAGAAGTCCTACTATGTATCTTATGTTGTTTTAGAAAATGATTCTGACATTAAACATATTATCTCTTCCAGTGATTATAATTTATCTTATGTTATTTTAAGTGCTTTAAATCTTGGACAAAAAGAACTTGCTTCCTTCTTTAAAAATAATTTAAATTCAAAAACATCTTCCCTTCACCTTAAGGACTATTACTTTGATGGTTTTTCTTTTAAAAAAATACTTTTCAAAGACACCACAAAGTTAGAGCAGGAAATTGTAAAGCATGAGAATCTTTTAAGAGAGAGTAAAGAGTCTTTAGAAAAAACAATTTCTGAAAACAATCTTTTATCTCAAGATATTAAAAAATCAAAAGATAAACTTAACCTCTTAAAGATAGACATCAATACAAAACTTGCAATTAAAAAAGACTTGACAGAGAAGTTAAATGAAGAGAGTTTAACTAAAACCAATCAAACCACTATCCTAAGAGTAACTGGTGATATTTCCAAAACAGAAAAGGAAATATCTTCTCTTGAAACTGAAATTAAAGAGGTTTCTTTAAAGAAAGAAGAGCTTGAGCATAAGCTTAAGAAGTTTAACGTAAGTATAAACGACACCTTAAGAAACGAGTATGATGATCTTTTAGCTGAGATTAATCTTTTAGAGCAAAGTTTAATTTCTAAGTCCTCAGATGAAAGAATCTTAGAGGAAAAGATACTTAATAAAAAAGAATACATTAATAGAAACTTAGAAAAATTAAAAGAGATTAAAGAAGAGATTACAAAGCTTGAAGATAAGAAACAAGATGTTGATAATAGACTTTTAAAAATCTCAAAGGACTTTGAAGAGCAAGACCTAAAGAAAAATAAACTTTACACAGAAAAGCAAGAGATTACAAAAAGAATAACTGAAATTTCTCAAAACATCTATCTCTATGATACTGACAGCTCTGACCTTAATCTTTCTTTAAACAACATAAGAATAATGATCTCAACAAACCAAAGTAAAGCAAACCAAGTTGAGCAGAACCTAAAGCTTATGGATATTAAAAAAGAGGACATGGTATTAATCGAGGATATCTCCTTTGAGGAAATCAACTCTGAGTTAAGGAAAGTTAAAAGAGATAAAAACTCCTTAGGTAACATAAACTTCAATGCTATTGATTCCTATGATAAGCTTGCAAAAGAGTATGATGAGATTTTAGAAAAATGCACTGTTCTTTTAAAAGAAAAAGATGAAGTTGAAAACATGTTAAACGAGATTAACATGAAAAAACAAACTGTCTTTATAGATTGCTTTAATAAGATAAACAAAGAGTTTAAGGATATTATTAAAAAAATGTCAAAGCTTTTATCTGGTGAGCTTGTCTTAGAAGGTGCAAATCCATTAGAGAGTAAGCTTTTAATTAATATTACAAAGAACGGTAAAACAAAGGATATTGATATTATGTCTGGTGGAGAAAAGACAATAACAGCCTTGGCCTTTATCTTTTCTCTCTATGCTTATAAAAGAGCTCCTTTCTATATCTTAGATGAGGTTGATGCTGCTTTAGATGATATAAATGCCTTAACTCTTCTTAATTTTATAAAAGAGCTTGCAAAGGAAACCACAATTGTTTCTGTCTCTCACAATGGTGCCTTTGTTTCTGGTGCAGACCAGATTATTGGTGTTACTTTAAAAGAGCATACTTCTATTATTGGTTTAAATCTTAAATGAACTTTAAGGTTTTTTTTAAAACCAAATAAAACATCTATTTTTAAATATTTCTAAGTATATAATAGTTATTAAAAAATAACTTTTAATTATTGATTAGATATGAAATATACAATTACTTCTAAAAATAAACCAAAAACATCTAAGCTTAAATCAACTGAATTAATTTACTCTCCAACCTTAAATACAATTTTAATGGTTGAAAAGACTTTACAAGAAATTCCAGAGAGTGTTTTTAAAGTTTCAGACATTAAAAGAGCTTTACCTAAAAAAGTGAATCATTATACTTTAAGAAATATTCTTGAATATCTAGAAAATAGTAATAAGATATATGTTGGTATTAAAGGAATAACCTGGATTTACAATAAAAATAAAAAACTTGATCAGCAGATTAAGAAAGGTAAGGAAATATGAGAGATGTTAAAGTTATTTTTTCACAGGATGCTTTAAAGGTTTATAATTTGCTAAAATCTAGTTCTGTTAAGAATGATTTAATATTATCTAAATCTATTGAATATAAAATAAACTTATTAAAAGAGAATCCTCAATTTTGAGATCTAATTTCAAAAAATAAAATTCCTATTATTTATATTAATAAATATGGAATTAATAATCTTTATAGGGTTAAGTTACCTCTTTTTTGGAGGCTTCTTTATACTTTAAGAAATGGTCCTGAAAGTACTGAGTTAATAATTTTTTTAATATCTGTTACTGATCATAAGGAATATAATAAAATATTTAAATATAAGTAATTATTTAACTATACATAATAATTAGATTCCTTTATAAATCTTTTTCTTCTTAAGATATATAATAAACAAATATCTTACAGTTAATAAGTTAATCTTTTATTTACAAAAGATCATCTCACCTACCTTTCTTTTATGCCAAGTTTTTTTAAAAGGTTTTTTTCTTTTAAGTTTACAAAAAAATGTTCTTTTACAAAAATAATTTTTATTAATTAAAAAAAATAAGGAGAGTTTATGAATATGAAATTATATATAAGAAATCTAATGGTTTTTATATTAGCCTCATTAATCATAACTTTAGTTTTCTCATCATCCCTTCAAGGAGCAAATTCTGTTGTTTCTCTTTCAAAAAACGTCTACTTAACAGATAAAGCTGTTGAAAAAGAGGTTGTTCTTTATAATTTTTTAAACGAAGGTGTATACTTCACACTTAAACTTAATACTTCTCCTTTCAAGTCAGAACTTTCTACTGAAAAGGTGTTTATACCAGCAAACGAATATAAAACAGTTAAATACAAGATTTTTCCAATAGAAGACTCAACAGGTGTTTTATACACAGCAAGCCTTGAAACTTCTTTTGCAAACCATAGATATGTTGAATACTTTACAATAGAGCAAGCTTTTAATAAAAAATGTGATGTTTCTTTAGATGTTTCTTATGAGTATCTAGAGGGAAACAACTATTCTCTTAAAATGTTATTTAAAAACCCTAATAATTCTCAAGAAGCAGTAACCATTAAAGAGATTAAAGGCTCTTCTTTTTCTGAAGAAAAAGAAGTTGTTGTTTTAGGTAAAAGTGATTTTTCTTACGAAACAGTTGTTTCTGTAAATGATAATCTTCTTAACATAAAATACAGCTGTAATAATGTTATTTTAAACAAAGAGATTGAAGTTAAAAAACCAGTTAAAATGTCTGGTTACATCTCCCTTAACTGGGCAGATAACTTTATAGAGTCAGTTTACTTCAAGATTCTTTTAGTTGTTCTTTTAATAATCTTAGTTTTGTCTTTTGCTACAAGATACTTAAGACATGTTCATAGGAAAATAAATTAATAGTGTTTATATTAAATTTCTAAAAATAGATAAAAAAGGAAAATGATTATTTATGAATAAAAAATATATAGTATTTGGGATTGTTCTAATAGTTTTAGCATTTTTCAGTGCTACTCTATTTGCAGCACCAATAGATCTTATTAACGTTAATTTTGAAAAAACAAGTTACTCTATGATGGATAATGGTTCTTTAAAGATAAACTATACCTTAGAGAATAACAACAGTTCAATACAGGACATCCTTGTCTACACTGAG
This sequence comes from Candidatus Iainarchaeum sp., assembly GCA_037441475.1. GTDB lineage: Archaea > Iainarchaeota > Iainarchaeia > Iainarchaeales > CSSED10-239 > Forterrea. The sequence goes on along the minus strand of JBBISB010000002.1, from coordinate 41,408 downwards.
TGTGATGAGGATGAACTTATATGTGATTTTTCAAGAACTTTTAAGTTAAATGCATATTCATCTATTCAAAGTTCATTTACTGTTCAAGCAATTGATGATGGTTCTTCAAACATTAAGTTTTATGTAAAGGACATGAAAACAAATGATATTAAAAATTATTTACTAAGGATAGATGTTGATGATCAAACAGATGATGGTAAGTTTGAAGTTGATTTATCAAGATACTCTTACTGTAACAACTCTTCTCAAGAAGTAGCTTTAATTTTTGATGACGTCTCTTCAAATGGTTTCTATAACCTTTCTTTATCAAGCGATACTATTGTTGCAAACATCAAGGGGTCAAATCAAAAATATTTAAAGGATGATGTTGAGATTCCTTTACAGATCGAAACTTTTAACTCATCAACTGGTAGTCATAAAATAACCTTAAATATATCAAACGATATTTTAGTTTCAAAAAAAGTATTTAATGTCTATGTTTCAGAATGTCAAGAGGTTTTAAAACCCGACTTTACAGTTACAGGTGGACAAGCAACCACACATGTTCTTAAAAAAGAAGTACTTTACACTTTAAAGTATACTGTTAAAAACATCTCAAATAAAAATAAACATATCTTTATATCTCAAGAGTCACAGAACATCTTAGATATTACTTTTTCAAACAGAGAGTTAAGACTTTCTCCTGGTGAAGTAAAGGAAGTTACTTTAACCTTCTATGCTTCAAAGGATATTAAGTCTGGTGATTACCCTGTAAATCTTTCCTTCTTTGATGAAAGAACAACAGTTACAAGAAACTTAAAGTTTTTACTTTCTCCTGAAAGTAATCTTGAATTAAGACTTTTACAGTCTTCTGTTCTTTTAGAGATTGGTAAGACATATAACATAACAGCTGTTATTGAGAATAATGGTGATGTTTTAGAAACAATTTACTTTGACTTTGATTTATCAAACGACATAAAGGTAAACAATATGACAGAGAGAGTAACAGTTTCCCCACATACAAAGACAACTGTTTCCTTCAATATCTCTGCTGGTGTTAATACCTTAGAAAAGAATAGTCAAATTTCTTTAATTGCAAGAAACTCTTCAAACGATTATTCAAAAAGATTTAATCTAGATGTTATAACTTTTAGACAAAGAGATATCTTTAAGATAGACTTTTTATCTTTCCCAACTGAGCTTTCAGTAGATGTAAACGGAACAAAGAATTTTTCCTTTGAGGTTTATAACTTTGATGATAGAGACATAGTTATTTCAAGAATAGATATAACTGGTTTAGGTCAAGATGTAAGTTATGAGCTTACTCAATATACATACATCCCTTCAAAGACATCAAGAACAATTTCAGGAAAGATAATTGTTGGTAATATACCTGTTCAAGAGTATAATGCAAATATAATCTTTTACAGTAACTCTGGTGCAATTTTATCAAAACCTGTTCTTTTAAAAGTAACAGATGCTCAAGTAGAGTATGAGGATGAAGGAAAAATCCCAATTACAGGTTTTTTCACTTTAGGTAAATCTATTATGCTTGGAATAATCTTTTTAGCTTTACTTTTAATAGTTTTACTTGCAACAGGAGTAATTAGAACAAAGCATAAAAATTATGTTAGAAATTAATTTTTTTCTAACATCCTTTTTTTTATTTTTTTTGTTGTAGTAAGATATTCATATTTTGGTTCATTTTTTCAATATTTTCATCAATAACAGCAATAAATTGTTTTTTGAATCTATCAATCTCTTTGACTTTATCTTCAAGATCTCTTTGAAGGTCTTTACTTTTTTCTAAAGAGTTTTTATAGTTTTCAATCTCTACCATCTTATCCTTAAATTCCTTAGTTATGGATGCCTGGTATATTTTAAGGGATTGTTCTATTTTTGTATCAACTGAATTTATAACATCTTCTTCAAGCTTTCTTAACTCTTCAAGCTTCTTTTCTATTTTTGCAGGATCTGTTTTTGAAACAATTTCTGCTTTAATAGTTTTAAGTTCCTTAAGTTCATTTTCAATTTCAACTTTTATAGCTACCTTTGCTTTTTGTAAAAATTCAGTTTTTACTTTTTCAAATCTTTCTTCATATCTATGAGCAAGCTTTATCTTATACTCTTCAAGTTCATTTATCTTATCATAGATTCTTTTAGGGTCTATCTGTGATTTAATATCATTTTGAAATTGATTTAATTTTTTAATTTCATTAACAATGGTTGTTTGTGTGTTTTTAACAAGTCCTTCAGTTATCTTTGATTGAAGTGCAAGAGTACTGTTTATCTCTTTCATCTTTTCATTTAACTTAACAGTCATTGTTGTAATTATCTTTGTAATGTTTTCTTCAGTTCCTGATATTATAGCGGCTGTTCTTTTCTTTGTTTCTAAAATATTATCCTTTAGATCTTTTTTAAGTGCTTCAAACTCTTTTGAAAGTTCTAAAATTTTATTTTTATCTTGATCAATTGCTTGTAGTTTATTATTTGTCTTTGCTTCTACAATCTTTAGTTTTGCCATTTCAGTAATAATCTTTGTATTTAGTTTATCAAACTCTCCAGAAATAACTTTACTTGTGTTTGTTGTAATTTCTTTTTTTGTAGTTTCTTGGAATTTTTTAATATTATCTACTTCATTATCTATTTTTAATTTTAATAAGTCTTCAATTGCCTTTTGTTTATTTTCAAGTTCAGTTAATTTTGAGTTAATGGTTGTAACTAAACCTTTTTGCCATACTTCCTCTGTATTTACATTTGTAGAGGACGGTTCAGTAGTTATTTGTGTGTATTTTTTATAAATTTCATCTTGTGCTTCTGCTTCATACTTTTTATAAAGCTCACTATCTTCTTTAACATTGCTCTTTAAATCTATAGTAAAATCCATCTCTTCATCATCTTTTTTCTTTGAAGATATGTTCTTAAGGCTATTAAGCTTTTTTGAGGTTGTTATATCAAAATCATCATCTAAGTCATCAGACATAGACTCGTCAATTATCTCTTCAGATTCTTCTGCAAAGAAATCATCTGGTATTTCTTCTTTTTCTGGTTTCTTAGTGGTTGTTTTTTTCTGTGTTGAATCTTTCTTTTTAGAATTTTCTTTTATTTCTTTAATTTTTTCTTGAAGTTCACTTTTTTCTTCTTTCTTTTCTTCATTTGAAGTTAAGACTAGTTTTTCACTTTCTTCTTTTGAAAGACCTATGTTTACAAGGTTATCAATAATCTCGTTATTAGGCATTCCTAATGATTTTAATTTTCTAATATTTTCAATTATTCTTTCATCAGACATAACTTCACACTATAATCTTTTAGTTTTGTTAATTATTTCTTTTGTAACATTTTCTATTGTTTGGTTTCCATTAATTTCTATTAATTTACCTTTCTTTTGGTAATGCTCTAAAACAACTTTTGTTTTTTCAAAGTATATCTGTAATCTTCTATTAATGACATCTATTGTATCATCTTCTCTTTTTCTTAAAAGTAATCTTTTTACACATTCTTTTTTTGGCAGGTCAATATACACTATACCTTGAAGATTATGCTTGTGTTTGTAAACAAAATAATCTAAGACATATGTTTGGTCTATAAGTCTTGGAAAGCCATCTACAATTATTTTTTTATTTTTAACTTTTTTTATCTTGTTAAATAAAACTTCACAGGATATCTCAAAAGGAATCATTTCTCCTCTCGTCATCATTTCTTTTACCATCTTAGCTTCTTTAGTGTTTTGTAAAGTAAACTCTTTTAATAAATCAGATTCAACAATATATGTGTATTTTTTCTGTTTAGAAATAATTTCAGCTTGTGTGCTTTTTCCGCTTCCTTGAGGTCCTAGAAAGATTAAAATGTCTTTTGTCATAGTTATTCTTATTTACAAGTTATTTTTCTATAATAATATATAAAACAAATATAATATAAATTTAAGTATACTTATATATTTGTAATATTGCAATGATTTAAAAAGGTTGGTTTTTATGGATTTATTAAATGATAATAAAAAGTTAATTGAAAGTAATTTAATTTTTATTTCAACCTCTTCAAAATCATCAAAACCACATGTTATTGTTTGTCAAGATTGTAAGGTTTTTGAAAATAAGCTTTTAATAACAGACAATTATATGAAAGTTACTAAAGATAATCTTTTAGAAAATAATGTTGTGTCTTTATGTGTTGGTTCTTTAAAAGAAGGTTTTCTATATATCTCTGGAAAAGTAGATTATAAAACCTCTGGAAAATATTATGATTTTGTAAAAGGTTTAAAAGAGAATAAAGGTTTTCCTTGTAAAGGTGTTTTGGTTGTAACTTGTAAAAAAATAACTTTTGGCAAATAAAAGACCGGTAGCGAAGCCTGGATATCGCACAAGCCTCCTAAGCTTGGGATCGTGGGTTCAAATCCCATCCGGTCTGCTTTTTAAATATTATTATTATTTTTAAATTTTCACTTTTTTTCCATTAGTAACATATATAAATTATTTTAATTATATTATATATATTCGATATAGACGATAGTTTTATGAGGTTTTTAAATATGGAAAGAACAAAAGTTAATCAATTAAATAATAAAGTTTCTCAAGAAGTCCTACTTAAGGGTTTTGTACATGAAATAAGAGCACAAAGTAAAATAGCTTTTTTACTTTTAAGAGATAATTCTGGAATAGTACAGCTTGTAGTTACAAGTGATTCAGCTTCTTTTGAAGATATAAAAAATATTACAAGAGAGTCAGTAATTTCAGTTAAAGGTGTTGTTCAAAAAGCAACAGTTAAGGGTCAAGAGGTTACTGAAAATGAAATTGAACTTTTAGTGAAAAACATTGAAATTCTTTCAACAGCAGATGTTAATCTTCCAATACAAGTTGTTTTAGGAAAAGACTCTGCTGATCTTTCAAAAAGACTTGATTATAGGTGGATTGATTTAAGAAAACCTAAAAATCTTTTAATCTTTAAGATAGGCACTTTTATGGAAAAAGCAATGAGAGAGTTTTGGGCAAAAAATGAATTTATACAAATACATTCTCCTAAGTTTATGGGTGCTCCAAGCGAATCTGGTGCTGAACTTTTTTCTGTAGATTATTTTGGAAAAAGAGCTTACCTTGCACAGTCTCCACAATTCTATAAACAAATGGCAATGTCTGCTGGTTTTGAAAAAATATTTGAAATCAATCCTGTTTTCAGAGCTAATCCTTCTCACACATCAAGACATGATACAGAATTTACAATGATTGATATGGAAATTTCATATATTGATTCTCATGAAGATGTAATGCATTTAGAAGAATCTTGGATTAATTATTTTATAGGAAGAATAAAAGAAGAATATGGTGAAGAAATTAAAAATATCTTCAATCAAGAAGTTATTGTTCCTCCTCTTCCATTCCCAAGACTTACAATGAAAGAAGCTCAAGAGATTGTAAGAAAAAAAGGATATAAGGGACCTGAAGATGATCTTGATGCAGATGGAGAAAAATTAATTTTTGAATATGTTAAAGAAACTTTTAATCATGAGTTTGTTTTTATCAAAGATTACCCTTACTCAGCAAGACCATTTTATCATATGAAAAAAGAAGATGGACTTACAAAAAGTTTTGACCTTATATGGAAAGGTGTTGAAGTTACAACTGGTGCTCAAAGAGAACACAGAACAGATATCTTAAGAGAACAGGCTGTTGAAAAGAAAATCAATCTTGATTTAATACAGGATTATTTAAATTTCTTTAGATATGGTTGCCCTCCTCACGGTGGCTTTGCTATAAGCCCTACAAGGTTTTTAATGTTAATGCTTGACATGAAAAACGTTAGAGAAGTAACCTTCCTTCCAAGAGATACAGATAGATTAAATCCATAAAATGTGTCTTTTACTAAAACCTCTAAATAGTTGTATATTAGCTATTTAGAGTTATCTTTTTCTTCATTTCTTGAATATTTTTTAAGAGTTATTATAAAATAAGCTTTCAAGGGTATTAATAATATCTCATTAAATATACTACAAATAAGTATTTAAATCTTATCTATGATTTTTAGTGCAGAGTAAGATTTAAAAGCTTAGCTGCCTCTTTAAAATATATATCTATCAATAATTAATTATTGGTAAATAATTGGGGGAAATGGTCATATGAGCAAATCATTTATTGCAATGGCGAAGAAAGACTACGACGACGAAGAAGTTTACGAAGATTTTGATGAAGATGACTTTGAAGATGACTTTGAAGATGACGAAGATCTTAAAGAAGACTTTAAAAAGAAACCATCAAAGCCAGTAATTGACGAAGACGACGATGATGATGACTATTAAGCACAATAATATTTATAAGTTTTTATAAAAGGGGGAGAAATAAAATGGCTCAAAAAAAAGCTGCTAAACCTGCTGCTAAACCTGTTGCTAAAAAGAAAAAATAAGGTCTAAAGATATTATACCTTAATTTTTAAAAACTTTTTATATAATAGTGTTTTTTAAAAAAAACACTATTTCCATTTCTTTTTCTACTTTTTATAAAATGCTTAATGGTCCTCATTTAATTTATTTTTATTACTAAAAATAAATTCTTTTTTTTACAAACCTTAATATTTTTTATTTCTTTTAAAAATATATCTTTAAAAATACTTACTATAACCTATATATTATAAATTTATAATAAATAAAGGTTAGAAGAAAGATATATGAGCTATTACTGGAACTATAAAAATGTCTTTAAGTCAACAGGCCAGATTCTTTTTTACAGTAGCTTTACTCTTCTTTTTCCAGTAATCTTTTCTTTTATCTTTAAAGAAGGAATAAATGTTTCTTTAGTTTATTTTTTAATATTTTTATTTACTTTTCTTTTAGGATACCTTTTAGAAAAATCAATAACTAAAAAAAAAGTTTTAGGTAGCGATAACCTTTTTTCAATAACCTTAACACAGGCCTTAATAGTTGTTGTCTTTGTATGGCTTTTATATGCTTTCTTTACCTCTCTTCCCTTTTATTTCTTATCTCCAGAAATGAGTTTACTTGATTCTTATTTTGAATCCATGTCTTCTTTAACAACCACTGGGCTTACAATGTATGATAACCTTGTTCCTCCTTTAAAAAGTCTTTCTCTTTGGAGATCCTTTATCTCATGGATAGGTGGGATTGGTATTATTGTCTTAGCCTTTTTTGGTTTCATGAAAGGTTTTTCTGGTTCTTCAAAATTAATTTCAGCTGAAGGACATGAAAGGATAAGACCTAACATTAAGAGAACAATTATTGATATGTGGATAATATACCTTGTAATAACCTTGATAGGTGTTATTCTTTTAAATATTTTTGGAATGACTTTATTTGATTCCTTCAATTATTCTATGTCAGCTGTTTCAACAACCGGTTCTCAATCTAATTCTCAAAGTTTAGAGATTATAGGTAATCTTCCAATATATGTTACTTTAATATTCTTAATGATTTTAGGTGCAACCTCCTTTCTTTTACATTTTAGTTTTTATTTTAAAAGATCCTTTAAGGTTTATCTTAAAGACAAGCAGTTTCTTTATATGCTTGTAATAATGTTCTTTGCAGCAATTTTAATTTTCTTAAAATTAAGAGGGTCTGCAGATTTTATAATTGTCTTATTAACAGTTGTTGGTATGACCTCTTGTGGTGGTTTTACAACTTTTGCAAGTAGTAATCTTTTATCTGTTTCTCCATTTATTTTCTTAATTTTTTTAATTTTAATGTTTGTAGGTGGATCAACTGGTTCAACTACAGGTGGTATAAAGGTTGAAAGATTAATTCTTTCCATAAAATCTATTTTTTGGAGAATAAGACAATTAAATCTACCAGACATTGCTTATTTTTCTAAAAGATACAATGGAGAAATAGTCGATAATGCAAAGATAAGGTTTGTTTATTTTTTAATATTCATGTATCTTTTCTTTATTGTTTTAGGTGTTTTATTTTTCACCTTCCATGGTTATGGTTTACAAGAAAGTGTCTTTGAGGTAATTTCAGCACAAAGTAATGTTGGAATATCAACAGGTTTAACAGATAGTTCAATACATGGTAGTTTAAAGGTAATGCTTATAGTTAATATGTGGGTTGGGAGACTTGAGATAATACCACTACTTTCTGTTTTAGGTATTCTTTTTTCAAGAAAATATTTAGTATAAATTTAAGGGATGATGATATATGTATATTATAGTTGTTGGATGTGGAAATTTAGGTTATTATGTGACAGAGCTTTTAATTTCTGAAAACCATGATGTAGTTGTTGTTGAAAAAGATTCATTAAGAAGTCAAAAAGTTTCTAATGACTTAGATATTGTTTCAATTACAGGAAACGGAACTGAACCTTCAGTTTTAGAGAAAGCAGGAATTGATCATGCAGACATTTTAATATCTTTAACAGAAATAGATGAAACAAACCTTATAATAGGCTTAATGGCAAAGGAGCTTGGGGTAAAAACAGTTGCAGTTTCTTTAAGCAAGGTTCATTATCATGGTCCTATTATTAAAAAATTAGGTATTGATGTTGTTATTCATCCAGAAGCTGCTGCTGCAAGTTACATAACTCAACTAATAACTCAACCTGATGTTCTTGACTTAACTTTCTATTCCAAAGGAGATGCCGAAATTGTAGAAATCTCTCTAGACGATGATTCAAAGTACATAGGAAAAGATGTTAAGTTCTTTAATGAAAAGATACCAGGAGAAACTAGAACCATTGGTCTTTACAGAGCTGGAAAGTTTATGTTCACAGAAGATAGTATGCTTCTTGAAAAGAAAGATAAACTTTTAGTAATCTCTATGAAAGGAAAGGTAAGTCAGCTTAGAAAAATGAAATAGTTTTTTTATAAAAAATAAAAAACTATTCTTCACTTTTTATTACATCTAACTTCTTATACCCAAAGTGTATACAAATAGTGGTTCTTATAAGGTCTTTACCATCCTTATCAATACCTACAAGGCTTTTAGAATACTTTCTTTCAAGTGCACTCTTATGTTTCATTAGGTGAACAGCAAGATTTTTTGTATACTTCAAGTTATCTGTATAAAAATCAATTCCATTCTTTTGAGGAACTTCTTTAACAATATTTATGTTTGCTGAAGGTCTACTTGTCTTTTCATTAATGGAATTAATAATTGTATATATTTCATCAATTATTTTATCATAAATTAATTTTTGTAATTTTTTATCATTAAACCTTAACTGTAAGATGGTTGTATAGTAGTTTCCTGCAATCCTTGAACAACTAACACAAGTATCTTTCTTAATATTGATATTAACATTATAATTAAGTTCCTTAAATTTATTACCTATAATGGTGTTAACTGTAATATCAGCATTATGGATATTATTTTCAAGATCAATGTTTACTTTAGTAGTTGCTTTTGGTTGATATAGTTCCTTTGATTTAATACTCTTTGAAATGTCTTCTTCTAAACCTTCAAAGCTATTATACCATTTCTTACCCATCTTTATCTTAAAACATTTAACACAAAGAGAGATGTCTATCTCTGGAACTTTAATTAGTTCATTTTCTGACATATAACAATCTATACAAAAGTTATTTATCATTCCTTCTTCAGTTATTGTTTTTCCACATTTAGGACAAAATCTCTTCATACAAAATCAAATCTTTTATAATTCTACTGTCTCACCAGTGATAGGTGCTACTGCCTCATACCCTTCTTTCTTTAAGTCAGCAACAAAGTCATTTACAGCATGAGTATCTCCATGTATACAAATAACTTTTTTAGGGTTTACAAGATTTACAAACTCCATAAGTTCATATTTATCAGGATGTCCTGAAAAACTAACATGCTTAACTTCACATCTTGGTTGATAAAGGGCCCCATCAATGAATAGTTTACCTGTAGTTTTTAACCTATGCCCATTTGTTCCTTCTACTTGGTATCCTGTCATTATTAATTTATTGATATTACTATCTCCAAACTCCTTAAGGTATAAAAGCATTGGTCCACCTTCAAGCATACCTGCTGTTGAAACAATTATGCATGGTTTTGTTTCATTAAAAACATTCTTTCTAATCTTACTATTTTTAATAAAAACTACTTCTGATGTTGCTTTCTTAAACTCTTTAAAGTTTTTAAAATATTCTGGATATCTTAAGAAAATATCTGTTGCCTTAACACCCATACCATCTACATAGATAGGCACTTTTATTTTATAGTCATGTAAAAGATTAATTATTTCTTGTGTTCTTTCAATAGCAAAAGATGCAAGCATAACAGTTCCTTTTTTCTTTAAAGTTGTTTGTATCTCAGATATTAGTTCTTGCTCTATTTTTTTTCTAGGCAAGTGATTTGAAGAACCATAAGTACTTTCAATTATTAAATAATCCACTTCTGGTAAATCTTTATCATAACCTGGAAATAAGGAACTTTCTGATGCTCTAAAATCTCCAGTATACATTATTTTTTTACCATCCATTTCAAGAACAGATATAACACTTCCTGTAATGTGCCCTGCATCGTATAATGTTAATTTTGTATGTTTTGTAATTTCTGTAGGGCTTCTTAACTTTAAATAAAAAGCACTATCTAAAGCAGCATACATCTGATCAATTTCATAAGGTGGTTTTTTCTGTTCAAACTTTGCAATCTTTAAGGTGTCTTTCCAAAGTAAAGATGAAAGATCTAAAGTTGCTTGAGTTAAAAAAAGATTAGGAGAATTTTTCTTGTAAAGTGAAGGTATGTCTCCTGAATGATCTAAATGTGCGTGGCTTAAGATAACTCCATCTATTTGTTCTGTTATTTTAATAGGTTCTTCTATATTTCCTTCAAAATCAATTTTTTCTGATTTTTCATTAAGATATCTTGGGTTTAACTTTAAACCATAATCAAACAGTATCTTATCGGTGCCTGAAACAAGAAAGCCACTTCTTCCTACTTCATGACCAGCACCTAAACATTTTATTTTCATTTTTGTTCACGTCCTTTTTTTGTTGTTAAATAATTATTTACTATATCGTAAATATTAATATAATTCTTAAGTTATGTGTCTATAATATATATTATATAAGCAAAATAAATATATAGTAATAGGTTTATAAATATATAATATGCTTTATAACATAGATTTGCACACTCACTTACATAAAAACAAAGAGTCTGTAAAGAAATATTGGAAAATAGTTTGTGAAAATAATCTTTTAGGTACAGCCATAACTGAATATAATTATTTAGATCCAAAGAAAGCATACTTAGATCTTTTAAAATATAAACCTAAAGATAAAATATTAATACCTGGAATAAAGATAATGACAGACTCAGGAGAGGTCTTAGTCTACTCTTCTGATGAAGAGATGTATAACTATTCTATACTTTATGAAAATAAAGTTGCTTTAAGAAGATTAATTGATTTTTGTTCTAAAAAAAATTATATGATAACAATAGCTCATCCTTTTGGTCTTATCTCAAACTCAGCAACATATATATTAGGTTTAGATAGACTTGAAAAATTAATTAAAGAAAAGAAGATTGGTGTTGAGGCATATACAGGGACAATAGGTTATCTTTCTTATTATATGTATGATTCTTTCTTTTTAAGGAAAGTTAGAGATGTCTTAGATTATTTAGAACTTCATAGATTTTTTAGAACAATTGGGCTTTCAAACTTCAGTGAGTATATAACCCACAAGATAGATCAAAAAAGTTATGATGTTGTTTATAGGTTTGAAGCTGCCATTAAGCTTGGAAAATCTGCAAAGTTTATAACAGCAGGCTCTGGTAGTTATAATGTAGGTGAAATTGGATCTGGTATTATAACTTTAGATCTACCAAAGTCCTTGATAGATTCTTCAGATGATAAAGTTAAAAATAAAACTATCTTAGATAGAATTAAATTTAAAAGAATAATGTCTGTAGGTCCTCCTGGCATCTATACAGATAATCTTTTTGAAAGATCAACTGCAAGGAAAACAAAAACAAAAGCTTACAAAGATTTAATGTATCTTACAAAGAGATCAATATGAATGTTTTATATTTACCATTAGTTATATTTACTTTAGTTATTCTACTTTATATTACGTATCAAGACATTAAATATCGTGAAATAAATATCATGTCTTTACTTGTTCTTGCAATTGTTAGTCTAATTTATTTAGGTTTTTTTATTTTTAAAAGTAACACCTCTCTATGGTGGGCTTACTTTTTACAAATATTTGTTACTTTTGTTTTCTTATTAATCTTTTATGGTCTTGGAAAATTAAGTTATTTTACTTATATCGGAGAGGGAGATTTATATACAATAATGGCATTGTCTTTTACTAATATCTTTAATATTTATTTTCCAATGTTTGTTTTCTTTTTTGCTTTACTTTTAACTTTATTGGTTCCAACATCTATATTCTTATTTAATGTTTTTAAAAGAAATTATCCTAAATTTTCTTTTTTTAAATCCCTTTATCTAATGTTTTTAGGATACCCTTTATCTTTAAATAAAATTACTAAATTCTATACTCCTTTAGAAAAATTAACTTTAGAAAACAACAAGGTAGTTTCAAATATCATTTATGCTCCAAACATAGAGCCTGAAAAAGAGATACTTTTATTAAAGAACTTTGCAAAAAAGAATAATGTTTCAAAGGTATGGGTTTCTCCTTTAGTTCCCTTTGTTATCCTTATTTTTATTAGTTACATCCTTGTAATCTTCTTATATATTTTTGATTTAATGTCAGTTATCTTAAATCAGTTTATATAAAGATTTATAAATATAATGACTTATATCTATATATATTAAAATATATTTTAATCAAGGTAGTAGATATATGTCAGAAATAGATGGATCTTTAGATTTTAAGGTAATTAAAAGAATTCCTCTATCTAAAAGTATCACTCAAAAATATCAAACCGAATCTAAAGTAAATAGATTAGAAAAAATGGATGTTTCTTTACCTTATAAAAAAGAAACTAAAACAGTTCCTTTGGAATATCAAGGTGTAAAAAAAGTAGACTTGAAAATAGACGTTTCTGACATTTCTGAACATAAAAAACCATTTAATCCTTTTGAAAAAGAAAAGGTTAAAGAAAAAATTATTGTAAAGGAAGCAACTTCTCTAACTCCTAAAGAAGATCTTATTCTTAAAGAAGAAACAAAACCACGCCTAATGATAGAAGAACATAGTAAGTTTTTTTCAAATAATCAATTAATGATACCTGAACATAAAGAGTTATTAGATATTTCTTTAAATAAGCGCTCAAGAGTAAAATCAACTACATCTGTTCAAAATAAAGTTTCCTTAAATAATAAATCTCAAAAGAATATTTCTTCTTTTGTATCTCCTGAAAAAAACATTTCTGTTATTGACAAGGTTATTAAAAAAGACCTATCCTTAGATTATTCAATTAATAATGATAAATCAATGAATATTTTAAAAGAAATTTTAAAAGAAGTTTCTCAACCTTTTAAAGAAAGTCCTTTAAAAAATAATTCTAAAGATGATTTTTATGAGTCTTTTAAAAATAAGAGTGAAAATGTTGATTCTCTTTTAGAAGAATTAAATAAAAAAACTGATAAATTAAATGAAGATGTTTTTTTAGAAGTCTTTTCTTTCTTAGATGATAAGCCAAAGATGAAAAAAGTTGAGTTTAACTCATATAATGTTAAAAATCTTTATTCAAAAATAGACGCACTTACAGAACATAAGAAAGAAACAGTAACTTCTGTAAAAGAAACATCTTTTAAAGAAAAACAAACTTCTGCTGTTGATAAAATAGATTATAACATTAAAAAAGAATCTCTTAAGTATGATCTTTTAGAAGAAATTGATGTTCCTGATATGTATGCAATTGAAGACGATTCTTCAAATATGGAGGATGTTATTGATAGAAATTTCATTTCTCAAGTAAACTCTGAGCAGGAAAAAATAACTGATCTTAATAATGATTCAAAAATGGTATCTATTGTTAAAACAAATGAAGCTTCTGAAAAGATACCTAACTTTGTAATGGATAACAACCAAGTAAAATTAAATGAAGAAATTAAGAAAAATATTACTAGGGTTCCTTTAAAAAAAGAAGAAAAATTTAATATTGATTCTTTTAGTCAAAAAATAAATGAAGAACAAGCAAGCACACAAAAAACCTTTTCAGAAATTAAGTTTACTCCAGAGGATGATCAAAAATTACAGTTAGGTATAAAACAAATAATTGAAACTCCTCAAATAGTTGAAACAACGACTGTAAAAAGAATAAAAGAAAACCCTAGAGTTAAAAAGGATTTAATTGCAGAAAAGTTTAAAGATCTAAGAGATAAAGGAATTGATTATATACTACCAAAAGATGCAGGTAAAAATCCTATTAAAATAAATAAAGAAATATATCAAGAAGAACTTTCAAGTGATAATAGTTTATTTTCCTCACTAGTATACAATGACCCTATTTTAACTTTTAAAAAAGATATTACAACAATCTATGATAAATACTCTATAGATGATTTTACATATGTTACCATTTACTATGATCAAGAGTTAGGTTTATTTTATAACCTTGTTCAACCTGATTTAAGTGCTGAACAAGAAAAAGAATATCAACAGTTAAAAAGAATTTTTTTCAACACCATTGACAAAAACTATTATTCTTTTAATGGAGATAAGCATAGTTTAAATAAATATATAGAAAAGATATATGATATTTCCTTAGATAAACTTTCTTACAGGCTTGGTAATCTTCAACAAAAACTTTATCTTAAGTTTATACAAAGAGAGTTCTTTGGTCTTGGTATCTTAACAAACCTTTTACAAGATAAAAAGATTCTAGAAGTTAGTTGTTCAGGAGAAAAATCTACTCTTTCAATCATGCATGTAGAGTATGGACTTTTAAAAACAAACATTAGTTTTCCAGATATCAATGAACTCAATAAATTTGTTTTAATACTTACAAAAAATATGGGTCTTTACATCACTCAAGCACATCCTGTTATTGACGGTTATCTTCCTAACGGTTATAAGGTGGAAGGTCTTTATTCTGTTGGAGATACTAGTAGTAAAGGGTCTTCTTTTGTAATTAAAAAATATTTAGAAGAACCATTAACCCCAGTTTCTTTAATCAACACCAGTGTTGGGTCTGTTGATGTGTTTTCATATATCTGGTCTGCAATTGCAGAAAACTACAAAGTTGTGATAATAGATACTGATGATTCATTTATTATCTTTAACTCTATTTTATTATTTTTACCTGAAAAAAAGATTATTACAGTTCAGGCTTACGATCGTTTTAAACTTCCACAGAAAGAATGGGTTAATAGAGTTTTTACAAGTAACCAAGATTTAAATAAGAAGTTAATGATTGAACAAACAATCTCTCAAAAACCAGACTACATAGTTGTTGATGAGTTTTCAAAAGATGTTTTTGATGTTTCATGGTATAATATAAATTTATTTTCAATAAACCCTGATGTTGCAGATCAATTTTTAGATCAATTAAAAGTAGTAAATCAAAAGTCAATAGTTATTGAACTTAAAAGAATAAACCAAGGTATAAAAGAAGTCTTACAAATAATGAATATTAGAGAAATTGTTAATAAAAAAGAAAGTTTGGTTGTTGATATTGACCTTTCAGAGGATGTTTATGCAATTAATCTTTTATCCTCGTCAATAAATGTCGTTGATTTTTTAAAGAGAAAAAAAATAATGAGATGGATGAGAGATTCTAAGATTTATAGTTATAAGGACTTCAATAGTATTGTATCTCAATACTATTTTGAAAAAGACAATCTTTTTAAAAAGCTTGATATAAAGTGATATATGTATGTTCAGTAAATTTTTAACACAAATATCTAGTTTCTTTTTCAAAGACCTGGTCTTAATGTTTAAAGATAACTTAAAAAGTTTTGAAAAAGTACTTGACTATACTGGTATTAATGAAGACTCTGTTAGCTATATCTCCAATATTTTATTTATTGCTCTATTCTTTTTAATAGTCATTGAATTTGCTTTAATTTTTTTAATGATTAAGTTAAATATCTTGTTTAATATTTTTAGTTTCTTTATAACTGTCTTTATTGCTTTTACCTTTTCTTTCATGATCTTTTTATTACTTTATAAATATCCTTACTATTTACTTGATGCAATTAAAAAAGAGATTGGAGATGAGTTTAATAGAACTATAAGACACCTTTCTGTTTTAAAAGATGAAAACTTAACTATTGAAGATGTCTTAAAGGTTTTTGAAAATTTAGAAAATAATGATCTTTTAAGTAAAGAAGCTAAAAAGATAATGGCTTTAACAAATTACAACCATAATTTAAGAGATACCTTTAAATCAATAATCTCTGAAACTTATTCTGAGATTGAAAAAAATTTCTTTAGAAAGCTTATAGATGTTATTGATAAGAAAGAAAACTTAAATCAAGTTGTTTCTGATTTCCTCTCAAGTTTAGAACAATCAAGAAGGGAGATTAGTGAACAGAAAAAAAGCAGGATCAATCTTTTATTTTTGATGTATATTTTTTTATTTTTCTTATTTATAATAATTTTAGTAATATTATTTTTTACCTTTTCAGATTATCTTTATCTTAAGGATGCTTTATTGGTTTTCGCAATAATTTTTGGAATCATTGAGTTTATATTAGTTATTATCTTATATAAATAATGTTTAAGAATGTGTGAATATGGTTTTAAATAATAAAAATTTATTTGAAAAGTTTAACATCAAGTTTAAGATGTTTATATACAATTATGAGTATCAGATATTAATACTTGCAAGTATACTTTCAGGTCTTTTAATTGTTTATATAGCAAATAAATATATTATACATACAAAACTTTATTATTTTTTGTTTTTCTTTGGTGTTTTGGTTAGTTTTGTTGGTTTCTTTTTAGAGTTTATTATTAAATATTTTAAAAAAAAGGCAATTGAAACTTCTTTTAATTATTTTCTTCAAGATTTATCAAGAGAGTATAAGATAACAAAAAATATATCTTTGTCTCTTACAAATATCACAAAATCAAACACCTATGGTTCAATTGATACTGAAATAAAGAGGATAGCTAATAGAGTCTCATGGGGAGATGATTTTGAAAATGCCTTATTAAATGTTAATGAAACTATTAAAAGTCCAATTATAAACCATACCTTAATACTTTTAAAAACTTTTAAAGATAGTTCTGTTCCTCTTGACAGAGTTCTTTTTAATATTTCAAAAGACTTAACTGTTTTTAAAGAAGAGTCTCAAAAGAAAAAATATTTTTTAAACCTTTATTATCTTTCTATAGTTTTATTTTTTATATTTTTAATAGTTATTCTTTTTGTAAACATTATCTTTGGTTATAATTTTTTGTGGTATGGAGATGGAGAGTTAATTACAAGAATCTTCTTTGATAATTTCTTGTTGTATACAGCTATTTTGTTATCCATCTTTACTTCTTTTATAATGTTTTCTATAAAGGAAGAGAGTAGTTTTAATTTTATAAAATATATTTTAGTTTTCTTTGTAATAATTGTTTTAATTTTTCAAATAACTGTTCCAAAGCCAGATGCAGAGAAGGTTTTAATTGACACAATAACTTACATGAATGCAAACAATTTAAATACAATTAAAATAAGCAACATAATTGCCTTAAAATCCATTAGTTCTAGATATATTTTAGATAAAACATATAGTGATACTTTATATTTTTTATCTTTTGAAAATAAAGAATGTGGCTTTTCTTGTGCAGAGTATGCCATTTTTGTTTCAGATGCAATCTTTTTAGATTTTGAAATTTCAAAGAATGGAATAGATTTTATAATTTTCTATGAGTATAATTAAAATTTTTTTTAAAATAATATTTATAAAAAGGTAATAGAAACATAATAAAAAAAGGAAGATAATCTTTATGATAAAAGTAAATAATAAAACCTTAATTAATAAAAAAAAAATACTTTCTCCTTTAAAGCAAGGTTTAGGCTTAATGTTTTATCCTCGCAAAAAGTTTAAGTTTGGTCTTATTTTTCAAAGAGAGTATGAATCAATTTTAGGATCATCCATACATATGTTATTTGTCTTTTACCCAATAAATGTTATTTTCTTAGATTCTGAAAAAAAGGTTGTGGATATTAAAAAAAGTTTAAAACCTTTTACTTTCTACGCTCCTAAAAAGAAGGCAAGATATATCATTGAATTACCTGTAGAAACAGATGTTTCTTTTGTAAAGTTAGATGATAAGGTCTCTTGGTAACATTTAAATTATTTTTT
Source organism: Candidatus Iainarchaeum sp. (assembly GCA_037441475.1). Lineage (GTDB taxonomy): Archaea > Iainarchaeota > Iainarchaeia > Iainarchaeales > CSSED10-239 > Forterrea. The sequence goes on along the minus strand of JBBISB010000002.1, from coordinate 23,280 downwards.
TAAATTATTATTCTTTTACATATATTTATAATAGTTTTGTTAATACTAATTAATTGTATCATTTTAATATAAATAAATTTTAACCATTGAATATTTATGAAGAAGCCAAAATTAATTAATAAAAAATCAATCTCAGCTATAATTTCTGTGGTTTTATTAATCTTAGTAACTTCTGTTATGGTTGCTGGTTTTTTATCTTGGTCAAAAACAAGTTCAAAAGAAAAACTAGAAGTTTCTCAACAAGAATTTAAGTCCGCATCTAGTGTTGAGTGTTCAAAATATTATTTAATGGTGGAATCTTGTATTTTTGATAATAATACAAATAAAATTCATCTTCTTTTAATAAATTCAACTCCAATTGATTTTGAAGGTTTAAGTTTAACTTTGCAAGGTAAGTCTCAAGTTTCAAATGATATTTTAAAAGTGCATGGTAGTTTTAGTAATTCTATAAAATCAGGTGAAATTAAAAATTTAAATACAGAATCTGGTTTTACATTCATAACAAATGACATAAATTTTGATTCTGGAAATATTATTGATGGGGAAAATATTAAATCCTTTACACTTTCTACAGCAACTTGTCCTAAAAATACTATAGATTTAAAAAGATGTTTTGTTGAATAAATTTAATATTTTTACCATTCTATACTTTTTTTAATATTTTAAATATTTAACATATATTTATAATAGTTTTGTTAATACTTATTAATTGTATATTATATATAATTTAGATAAATATATCTAAATAAAACATAAATATCTATGAAGGAATCAAAAATGCTTAAAAGAAAATCAATTTCTGCTATAATCTCTGTGGTTTTATTAATATTAGTTACCTCTGTAATGGTTGCTGGTTTTTTATCATGGTCTAAGACAACTGCAAGAGATAAGTTAGATGTTTCTCAAGGAGAGCTTCAATCTGCATCCAATATGGAATGTATGAAATATTCTCTTGTTGTAACTTCATGTAATGTTGATAATGAAACAAGTAAAGTCACTCTTCTTTTAAGAAACCCAACCCCAATTGATTTTGAAGGCTTAAGTTTAACTTTACAAGGTAAATCTCAAGCTTCTGATGATATTTTAAAAGTACATGGTAGGTTTGATACTTCTATAAAAGAAGGAGAAATTAAAAGTTTAAGTACAGATTCTGGTTTTACATTTATAACAAACGATATTAATATTGATTCTGGGGATATTATTGATGGAGGAAATATTAAGTCCTTTACTTTATCAACAGCAACTTGTCCTAAAAAAACAATAGATCTTAAAAGATGTTTAGTTGAAATGCCTGCCTGAAATATTTTTTACAGATCTTGTAACCTTTGATAAAAAAAGAACAAATACTTTAATAGATTTTAATACAACTGCAAGTAATGCAAAAGGAACAGCTGCTTGTGAGTTTTATCAAACAATTAATGGCGGTTCTCAAGTAAGAATGAATCCTTCAAACACAAGTTGTGATATTTCTTATACTTTTACAACAGCTGGAACTTATGAAATCTTACTTGTAGCAACTGATGATGAAACAACATCAAGTAAAACAATATTTTTATATTTATGGGATGCTTTTTCATCAAGCATAAATGCTCCTGTTGATGGAAAATATATAAATGTTAATAAAACTTTCAATTTAACTTCAACTGTTGATAATAATATGTCAATTGTTTTATGTGACTTGAGTCATAAAAGAGCAGATTTAGGCACCTTTACTTCTTTTAGTAGTAGTTGTAACACTACTCTCTCCCTTCCAAGTGTAAACAGTTATTCAATAAAGCTTGACACTAATGATACTGGAGACTCTTCTACTTCAACAAACACAATTTCTGTAAATATTTTAGATAATCTTTCTTCAAGCATAACTGCTTTATCAAGAAGTACATGGAACAACAATGAAGCAATTGCTTTTAATGGAAGTTATGATAATAACACTTCTGCTGTGACTTGTGAATGGATATCAAGATTAAGTGACGTTAATACCTCAAGAGGAACTAACTGTTCTTCTTTAACACATACTTTTGAAACAACAGGAAGCTATACTGTTTTTTATAAGGTTACAGATACAGGAACAGGAGATGTTTCAACTTCAAGTGTTTCTTTCACAGTTGTTCTTCTTTTGACAGGAACTACATCTTCTCCTTTAAACAGTTCTGTATATAACTTAAGTCAATCAATTACTTTTACTGTAGGTTCTGTAAATAATATTGGAACTATTACATATCAATGGCAACATAATAGAGATAATACTGGGTGGACAAACTTTGGAACAAACTCAGCATCAATTACAGCTGTTTTTGCAACTGGTGGAACTTATCAATTTAGAGTTTTGTTAACAGACTCGGGAAGACCTTTTCCAATTAATACTGGTTATTCAAACACAATAACTGGTGTTTTAGTTGCAAATCCATTATCAGCAAGTGTTACTTCTCCAACATCTGGATCAGGTCATTTTACAAATGCAAATATAACTTTTGTATCTTCAGTAAGTAATGCTGTTAATGGAGTATCTACATATACTTGGGAATACAGTACAAATCAAAGCACATGGATTATTTTTGGAGGTAATAACTCTTCAGAAACATTTTCATTTTCAACTATTGGTACAAAATATATTAGAGTAACTGTTGTTGATGGTGCTTCAAGAAGTGCAACTTCTGTTTCTTCTTATAATGTAGTTATAAGTGATCCTGTAACTCCAGATCTTACTGATATTTTTTTGAATTATTCGAGTTACTATACTTTTAGTCCAAGTACATATACCTATAGTGGGGTAAGATATCTTTCAAGTACAATAAATAGTAAAACTGTTATTCCAACTGGATCAGGAACAATAACTGTTAATGTTTCTCCAGTAACTTCTGGTTCAGAATCAGGTCCAATAAATATTTCTGACGGTTTAGAAAAAACAATTACTGTGGTTGCAACAGTTTCTGGTGCTCCATCTAAAACCTACACTATTTATGTAAGAAAAGTTATTTCATCAGGTGGTTTAATTACTGAGGGTGTTTCAGGTGGAGTTGTATGGAGAGTTCATAGGTTCATTTCAGGTGGAACCTTTAACTCAAATATTGCTTTAACAGGACAATTATTAGTTGTGGGCGGCGGTGGTGGTGCTCCTTACAATGGAGCTGGAGGAAATGGTGGGCAATATAGATATTTTTCAAGTCAAGCTATTAGTTTAGGTAACACTACTGTAACTATTGGTTCTGGTGGATATACTGATAGTTCTTGGCCTCGTAAAAGAATTTCTGGAACAAGTAGTTCTTTTGGAGCTACAACTTCTACAGGTGGGGCAACAAATGAAGAAGGTTTTGGTTTTAGTTATGGTGGTGCAAATGGAATAGGTACTGCTGGTAGTTCTTCAGCAGCAGGTGGTGCTGGTGCTCCTGGTATTTCAAACAGCATTACAGGGACTTCTGTAGCTTATGCTAAAGGAGGTAATGGAAATAGTACTTATGGTAATGCTGCTGCAAATATAGGTAATGGAGCAAACGGTTTTCCTGATATGCCAGGTTCTGCTTACGGTGGAACCTGGGTTGTAATAGTAAGAATTGAAATGCCTATAAACCTCCACCTTGACTGATTAATCTTACTTCAACATAAAAAAGTTTAGTTTTTTAAACTTTTTTCCCTTTTCACTTTATTTTTACAACCTCACAACATATAAAAATAGTTTGATTGTAAATATATACGGTAATCTATTACCTAATTTCACAAATAGAAAAAAAGGCAGAAAGAAGAAGGTGAGAGCATACTGTTATCCTATATAACAGATCCCTGTTCTTGCTTTCAATTTATTTAATTTATTTGTATCTTTATAGTCTTAAATTAATTCTTATTTTTTTCAAAAATATTCATTTATATACTTTTCTATATATATATTATATTAGACAATTTCTTTGTTACTAAAAATTATTTTAAAATAAAGGAGTTAATTTATAAAAAATTTCAAATTATAGGTGAATATTTATGGGTGTAAGACCAGGACATTGTTACAATCCAAAGTTCAATAAAAGAGCTTATACAAGGATTGCAAAAAAAGTACATAGGAAAAACTACATTGGTGGTGTTCCAAACTCAAAGGTAAGACAATACCACATGGGTTTTGGAGAAAGAGCATACACACATGTTGTACATTATGTTACTTCAGAAAAAATACAAGTAAGAGATACTGCTCTTGAATCAGTAAGAACAACAGTTGTTAGAAACTTAAACAAGAAATTAACAGCTCAAAACTTCTATATGAAGTTAAGAGTTTATCCACAATTCTTTTTAAGAGAAAACAAACAAGCTCAAGGTGCAAAAGCCGACAGAATACAGCAAGGTATGAGTCAATGCCCTTTTGGTAAGGTAGTTGGAATAGCTGCAAGAGTAAGAGCTAATCAAAAATTATTTAGTGTTTTAGTAGATGAAGCAAATGTTGAATTTGTTAAAAAAGTTTTCGAAAGACTTAATTCAAAACTTCCATGTAAAATGAAAGTTGTAATTGAAGAAAATAAAGAAACAATTAAGTCTGTTGGAACTACAAAGAAAAGAAAAAAACTTGCAGCAATGGCAGAAGAAGAGAAGAAAGCTGAAGAAGCAAAAGCTCAAGAACTTAAGGCTGCAAAAGGTAAAGTCGCTCCTGGAAAGGATGCAAAAGCACCTGCTGGTAAAGATGCAAAGGCTGCACCTGCAAAGAAAGATGATAAAAAGAAGAAGTAATTTTCTTCTTCTTTTTAATTTATTTTATAAAGGAATATTATTTGAAAAACTATGTACTTATTTTTATTTGGAAGGGACTATAAACTATCTACTTTAGAGGTTTTTTCTTATTTCAAATTAAATGGTATTCCCTTTTCTTTAGTTTCTTCAACCTCTCATTATGCTATTTTTGATTTTAAATCTCAAGTTAACCTTAATAAGATTATCAGTGATTTAGGTGGCACTACAAGAATCTATAAAATATTTTTTACATCCCCAAAAATAACTTCTGAACTTTTAAACAAGTTTGATGTAAATTACCCTAAAAAATTTAACTATGCAGTTTCATCTGTTAATTTCTCTGATGATGATTTAGATCTTTTAAAAGAGATTTTTAAACAACAATTTAAGATTGAAAAAATAAAAGCTGTTTATAAAAAACCAAAAAAGTTTAAAGATAAAAAAGAAAACACAATTATTAACCCTAATAACTATTTTTCATATGCCCTTGACAAAGGTTTTGAAATTTTTGCAACAAAGGAAGATAATAAATATTATTTGGGGTATGCTGTGGCTTGCTATAACCCAAAAGACTTAATCATAAAAGATACCTTAAGACCAGAACAAGAAAAACTTTATTCCACTTCCTTTAGGCTTACAAAAATAATGGTAAATATTCTAGGTTTAAAAAAAGATAAAAGAATCTTAGATCCTTTCTCTGGTTTTGGAAACTTCTTAATAGAGGGTTTATCAAAAGGGTATAATGTTTTAGGTATTGATAAGGATAGAGAAATGGTTTTAAAGTCAAAGAAAAACCTTGCATGGGCTGTTAATTATTTTAAATATAAAAATGACTTCACTGTTCTAAATGGAGACTCTTCAAAACTTAATTTCTCAGCAGATGGTGTTGTTTTTGAACCATACATGGGACCTTTTATAAGTAAACTTCCAAACTATGTAAGAGCAAGAAGCATTGTTGATTCTTTAAACAAGCTTTATTATGATTTATTCAAAAATCTTTATAATAATCTTAAACCAAAGACAAGGGTTGTATGTATACTCCCTGAACTAAGAACATATGATGAACAGATAGTTGGAGTTTCTCAAGATGTTTTCTTAAAAAACGGTTTTGATTTTTATGATCTTAAAAAGATCAATCCAGGGATTTCTATTGAAAACCCTATTTACTACACAGCTGCAAACGATTCAAAAATCAACAGGTATGTGTACGTTTTAGAACGAAGATAACAAAGAGGTGTTATAAACATGGAAAGAACATTAGTAATTTTTAAACCAGATTCATTAAACAGAGGTCTTGTAGGAGAAATCCTACATAGATTTGAGAGAAAGGGACTTAAGCTTGTAGGCATGAAAATGGTACACTTAAACGATGACTTGATTGGAGAGCATTACTTTCATTTAAAGGATAAGCCTTTTTTTCAGCATTTAAAGAGATTTATGCAAAGTGCTCCTTCTATCTTAGTTGTTATTGAGGGTGTTAATGCTATAAATGTTGTAAGAAACCTTGTTGGTGTTACAAAAGGTTATGAAGCTTCAGCAGGCACTATAAGAGGAGATTACTCTTTAAGTGGGCAATGTAATGTTGTACATGCTTCAGACTCACAAGTTTCATCAGATATTGAGATTGCAAGATTTTTCAGAGATGAAGAGTTATTTTCATATGAAAAGATTGATCTTGATTTCCTTTATTCTGTAGATGAAATGTAAGGTTCTTTCTTGTAAAGGTTTTTTTAAGAGATAAAGTAAATACTTACTTCTTTAAAAACCTTTTATTTCTATTATATTTAATTATTTAAAATTAATTTAAAATTTATATAAAAAAAAGGGGGAAATACAATATGTTTTCAAATATGTTGTTTGCTGCAACTGACTTAACTAGTCTTTTTAACAGTCCAGAAGCATTAGCTGGTATGGCAGCCTTATTTGCTGGTATGTTAGTTATAGCAATTATTGTTGTTATAGCATTATACATTTACATGGCACTTGCTTTACAAACTATTGGTAAGAAATTAAAATACAAAAACTCATGGCTTGCATGGATACCAATAGCAAACTATGCAATGATATTAGAACTTGGTAAATTCCATTGGGCATTAATCTTTTTAATTTTAATCCCATTTGCAGGATGGCTTGCAATTGCTGTTTTAGTAATAATATCATTATGGAGAATCTTTGAAAAAAGAAAGTATCCAGGATGGCTTGCTTTATTACCTGTTTTAGGAGTTATACCTGTTTTAGGATGGCTTGCTGCTCTTGCATACCTTGTTGTCTTTGGTATGGTTGCATGGAAAGATAGATAGAAATATCTTTCTTTTATTTTTTTAAATAATTTCTTTAAACAAATATTCTTTTTAAAAACTAAAAAATAAATTTCTTTATATATTTTTTGCTCTATACTTATTATATAAACAAGGTGAAATTATATGTCTTTTTATGAAACTACTGGATTCTTTATATTTGCAAGCATTCTTTTAATCTTTGCATATGTTTATTATGCATACACATGGAGCTTAATTGCAAGAAAACTTAAGTATAAAAAACACTGGATTGCATGGATTCCAATAGCTCAATTATTTTTATTACCTATCTTAGCTAAGAAAAAATGGTACTTAGGTTTTATCTTGGTTATACCTTTAATCTTCTTACTTTTACTTAGTTTCAATAATTATGCATGGTTATTTTTTGTTCTTGGGATAATTAACATATTCTTTACTGTTTGGTGGGCATGGATTATCTTTGAAAGAAGAAATTATGCTGGTTATTTAAGCTTAGTTTATGTTCTTTTAATAATTCCTTTTATAGATATTCTTGCAACTATTGCATACCTTGTCATCATTGGTTTAGTTGCGTTTAAGGACGTTTAAGGATATTTTTTTTTATTTTTTAATACCAGCTATAAAGAACAATGTTTTCTTTTCAAAAACTTTAAAAGCTTCAATACCCTTAAACTCTTTTGAAAAAGAGAGAACTTCTATTTTTTCTTCTAAAAACCATTTTTTAACTTCTTTTACTGTATGGTATGATTCAAAGGGCACTAAATATCTATCATAGATAGAGTTTTTAGGTGCTTTTTTTAAAGGTCTTAAGAGAAAGGAATCTTTAAAGTGTTTATCTAATCTTTTTGGATCATTGGAAAAGAAGGTGTGCAGAAAAAACCTTATTAACCTATACCTTACTCTTGAAAATTTATGATAAAGAGCAATAATTATGATTCCATCTTTCTTTAAAAGAGAGGAAAGCTGTAAAAATCCTTTATAAGCATCCTCTGTATGATGTAAGACACCAGTAGATATTATTATATCAAACTTACCTAAAGAAGAAAGATTATCATTAACAATATCTTTTTCTTGAAAGTCTATTTTTAAGTTATTTTTTAAAGCACTCTCTTTTGCTTTTAAAAGTTGACCAGAAGAAAGATCAATGGAGGTTACCTTTGCTTCATTCTTTGCAAAAAAGATGGATTTTTCTCCAGTTCCACAACCAGCATCAAGTATTCTTTTATCTTTTAAGTCCTTAGCCTCTAGAAAAGCATAAGAAAGAATATTTAGAATTAGTTTATTATGTTTTTTCTCTTGCCTATGAGTGTAAAGAGTAACTAAGGGATAGTTGTAGGTGTCATAGTACTCTTTAACTTCCTTCATATATTTTCAATTTTTAGATAAGTTGTTTAATTTTTTTAAAAGTTATCTCTTTTGTGTTTTTTACTATTAAAGAGGCTTTAAGAGAAGAAAAGTCTTTTTCAGTTGTAAACTCAGAAAGAACTGCAATTGACTTTAGACCTGCTGATTGAATGGAGATAACTCCTTGAAGAGCATCTTCAATACCAACTACTTCTTTTGAAGATAGATTAAGTATTTTTAAAGGTTTAAAGAAAGCTTCTTTATCAGGCTTATGTTTTTTAATATCTTCAGAGGTTAAGATTAAATCAAAGTATTTTTTCATATCAAACCTTTCTAAGAAAAAAAGAATGTTTTCTCTTTCATTTGAAGAGGAAATAATAATCTTTATTTTGTTTTTTTTAAGTTCTTTTAAAAGAGAAACTATTCCTGGGTTTGGTTTTATTTCTTTTAGAAAAGAAAAAAAGATTTCTTTTTTAGCTGTTGAATATTTTTTAAAGCTAATAGAAATAGAGTATTTATTGTTTACATACTTTAAGAAGTTTTTAGTGGTTGTTGCTAAATTTTCTTTATGTTCTTTCTTTGTAAACCTAATGCCATGTCTTTTAAAATAAATATCTCTTGTCTTAAGATGATATCTAGCAGAGTTAAATAAAACTCCATCAAAATCAAAAATAACTGCTTTTAACATATTTTAAACACACTTTTTTTGTTAGACATTTATTTTTACCTAAAAAAATATTTTTAAAAAGGAAAAAATATCCTTTTAAAAAAAACTTATTTCTTTTTAAGGTTAAGAGAACCTTTAAGCTATTATCATAGGCTTTGGTTCTTTTTTAACAGTTTCGTGTATAATTTTTTCTTTCATCATTGTTTTTGAGTTTACTTGGTAGCCAATATCTTTAATTATCTTAAATCTTATTGTAACTTCTCCATCAGCAATTCCTCTAAGTAAAGCACCACTAACAATATGAATAGGGTCTTTTTCAAGTGAAATATTAACATCTCCAAAATAATCTTCATTTAGTTTATTAAACTCACCAGATACTTGTTTAATCTTTAAAGGTTCAGCATATACTCTTTGTCTTAAGTTTCCTGCTCTTGAAACAGCCATTCTTGCATCTCTTAATTTTCCATCAGCAGAAATAAGTATTGCTTTCTTAATATTATTTTCTTTAAACGCATTTTCAATACATGCAACAACTTCATCACCATCATCAAGGATAATAGTCAAATAATTGTCGTTTTTTTCTTTTTCGTCTTTCATGCCACTTTTAATCATCTTCAATCACAACCTTTATTCATATACAAATATCAGTATATTATATATATAGTATAGAAAGATATTTAAATCATTTTAATACATTTTTAAGGTTTTTCTTTTCAATAGTCCTTTTAATAATCTCTTCTACTATCTTAGTTGTTGAAACAATCTTAATTTTTTCTGATTTTTGATGGTTATGGGATATTACAAATATCTGCTTTATAACAGACTTTTCTATTAAAGGAACTGCCTTTTTATCTAAGATACCGTGTGTTGCTATAACATATATATTCTTAGCTCCCTTAAAAGTAAGGTAGTTTGAGTATTCAATGATATTTTCTCCTGTGAATATTGAGTCTGAGATTATTAAGACATCTTTTCCATTAACCGAGACATTTATGTTAAAGGATACTTTGTTATTAGTGGTGTCTTTTGCAGGAAATATAGTTTCTGCCTTAATTACCTTTGCTATATCTTTTGAACTTTCCTGTAGTTCATAGTCAATGGTTGTAACTATTAAGTTCTTATTACTGTGGAAGTTTTCCTCTATCACCTTTGAGAAGATATTTGTTAAAGGTACGTTATAGAGAGGAATCTTAAGATAAAAACTTATTTTAGGTGAGTAAAGACCAAAAGTAAATATTTTATCAATATTTGTCTCTTCAAGAAGTCTTGAAAATAAACTAAAATTAAGCTTATACTCTGTTCTATATTTAATCTTAGTGTAAGGAAGATAAGTGGTTATTAAATATATTTTTTCAGCACCCTCTTTTTTAATAGCATCTGAAATAAATAGAAGTTGCATAATTGATTCATTTATTGGTTGAGATATATTGTAAAGTAAAAAAACCTTCTTATAGTTAACATAGCTTTTAACATCAATGCTTGTTTCTGAACCTTGAACTTGTTTAATATCTATATCCCCAATGGTTATGTTAAGCTTGTTTGCAATAGAGGTTGCTTGAGCTTTTTCTTTATTTGTAGAAATTATCATATATTCTTCTTCCATACTATTATTTTAAGATAGATAGATATAAATATCTTTTTAAAAATCAAGGTTTTCTTATCTATTTATTAATCTTTTCCTTCTTTAATATTATTTATAAATGTATCTTAAAAAGAAAAAAGATTTTACCAAAGATACAGATGTTTTCCTAAATTGTCCTTACAGTTTTTCAAAGAAAGACTCTTCTTGTGTATTCAACTGCACCAACTGTAAAGATGCTCCTTGTATAACTTCTTGTAAACAGAATGCTATTTTTTATGTGTCTGAAGGCGTTGTTTCAATTGATCAAAGTAAATGTAATGGGTGTGGGGATTGTTTAAAGGCCTGCCCTAATAGTGCTATTCTTTTAAGGAAAGGTAAGGCCTATAAATTTAATCTATGTTCCTCTTCTTCATTTTCAATGTTCTGTTATAAGAATAATAAAGATTTACTGGAAATTGTTGATGATGTTTTAGAAGAGGATAAAAACATTATTTTAAACAGGTATCTTTGGTATAGGGTTTTAGACTTTAAAGAGAATCTTTTAAGAGAAATAACTCCTAAAATAATTGAAACAAAGGAAAATAAAAAAAATACATTGTTTTTCATCAAGACCTAGCTTTACAGGAAATAGAGGTTATTAACTTTATTTTAGATTCATATAAAAATAAAGTTGAAGATGTAGGTAAACTTTCTGAACTACAGATTAAAGAGGATATTGAAAAAGAATTAATTGATTATTGTTATATTAATAACATTGAACTTGAGGAGGATCAATTCAATTACATTTTAGATATCTCTTTTAAAAATCTCTATCACTATGGTCCACTTACAGATATTTTAGAGGACTATAACCTTGAGGAGATTGTTATTCTTTCTGAAAATAAACCACTGTATGTTTATCACAGGTATTATGGTTGGCTTGAAACAAATCTTTTATACACTTCTTCTTTAATTATTAGAGATTTAATAAATAAGCTCTCTTGGCATTCTAATAAATATATCACTCTTAAAAATCCTATCCTTGATACCTACCTTAAAGACAACTCAAGAATGAATGCTATAATAAGCCCAGTAACAGAAACAGCTTCTTTAACTATTAGAAAATTTTCAGAAAAGCCATTTACCATAAAAGATTTAATTAATTTTAAGACAATTACAAAAGAGGCTTTAGTTTTTTTAAGCCTTTGCTTCTTAACAGACTCAAACATTATTGTTGCTGGAAATACTGGTTCTGGTAAAACAACTACTCTTAATACTTTAATCTCCTTTGTTCCCTTGGATGAAAGGATTGTAGTTGTTGAGGAGGTAAGAGAGATTAATATTCCTTACAAGCATAAGGTTTTTACTTTAGTTAATCAAGATCTTGGAATAACCTTAGAAAATCTTGTTATTAATACCCTAAGAATGAGGCCTGATAGGGCTGTTATTGGAGAGGTTAGGACAAGAGAGGAATCTAAGTACTTAATTGAGTCTATGTTATGTGGACAGGCTAAAGGAACTTATACAACTTTCCATTCTTAGACAGCAAATGAGGCTTTGTTAAGGTTTAAGTCATATGGGGTTTTAGAAACTGACTTAGGTGCAATTGATCTTATCATTATTCAAAGAAGGTATAATAAATATTCTAAAGGAAAAACAATTGATCTTAGAAACATTACTGAGATTTGTGAAGTTATTTTTGATGGTTATAAAATTGTATTAAATAAATTATTTGAGTATGATATTTCTAAGAAAAAGTTAGTTAAGGTAAATGATTCTGTAAAGATATTTGAAAAGTTTAAGATGGCTTTTGATTTTAGAAATAAAAGTGATTTAAAAAATCTTTATTTAAGGCAAGAGAAGGTTATTGATAATCTTTTAAGAGAGGGTAAGTAGTTTTTTTAAAGATTTTCTTTTTTAAAAATTATTTTTTTTTAAATATTTAAAGGAAATTAATAAAAAAAAAGTGATAAGAAAGTTTATGGAAGGAATGTTTTTTTAAAGAATAATATTTTCACAAGAAAATATTTATTTCTATTCTTAATTGTTTATTTATGCTCTGTTATTTTGTTTTTTTTAATTGATGCAGTAGTTACTTCTCTCTCTTACTTTTATTTAATAAATATTTTTATAATGGTTTTTATAATCTTCTTTCTTTACAAAATAAAAACCCAAAATTACAATCGACAAATAAACAAAGAGATTCCTTTCTTTCTTAACAATCTTGCAAATGACCTAGATAAAAATATCTCCTTAAAAATAGCCTTGGAAAACAGAGTAGATTCCTCTCTTTTAGGTAAGAAGATAAAACAAGTTATGCACAAGGTAAACGATTTAGGTTACTCTTTGTCAGAATCACTTATAACTGTTGGTATTGAAAATAATGATTTAAAAAGAGTATTCTATCAGATAGAGGATATTCTTTCAACTGGTTCTTCAAACAAAGCAGAGGCATTAAGAAAACTTTCTTCAAGCATTATTGAAAAGCACAATTATCAAATTAAAAATTATTCAACAAAGTTAAGCTTATTATCCTTAATATACATTGTTGTCTCTGCAATTGTTCCTGCCCTTTTTTTAATGTTTCTTTTAGTTAGTAGTAATTTTCTTGAAATTTCTTTTTCTCCCTTAACAGTAATTTTTATAATTGTTATTTTATTTCCAATAATTGATATGTTTATTTTTTTAACCATGAAGGCAAATCTTCCTTGAATGTGATATAAAATATGATTGAAAGATTTAAAGATTTTTTATTTGCAGAATATTTTTTCTCTCTTAAAAGAAAAAAATGGAGGATGCTTTGGTAGATGAGATTTTAAGGGTCTCTGGGCTTTCAAGATCAAATGACTTAAAGGTTATATTAGTTAAGTTATCTTCCTCTTCAAACAAGCTTATATCTACTGAATTTAGTTGGGTTTTAAGTAAGATAAATAAAGGGCATAAACCAAAAGAAGTCTTTAAGGTTTTAAAAGAAAAATACCAATCTCCTCTTTTATCTAAGTTTTTAGATTTGCTTGAATATTCTGTTTTTACAGGAACAGTAACTTCTCAGGATTATAAAAATATTGTTAAGGATTTTTTAAGATCAAGAGAGCTTGTTGATGAAAGAAAGTCTGTTCTCTTAATGCAGAAGTACACTATTCTTTTTGCAGGTGGTTTGATTGTTCCTGGTATCTTAGGTATTGTTATTTCTTTAGTTAAAAGTTTAACTGGAATAGTTGATATTTCTGTTGTGGGCTTAACATCTAGTTCTTCTCTTTACATGGTTAGTTATTATTGTTCAATCATCTATATTATAGAATATATTGTAATTTCCTCTATCTATTTATCAGAGCTTGAGGATAACTCTAAGAAAGTATGGGTATACATAAGTTTTCTACTTCCAGTAAGCCTTTTAATCTTTTTTATATCTAGTTATATAGTTTAGTGTATATATTGTTTATAGAAGATTAATTATGTTTGAAGAGGTTATGTTGTATTTAGGGGTTTACTTTTCTGGATTTGTTGGACATATATTGGTGTTTTTATTAATGGCTGTTGAAAGTTCATTTATACCATTCCCTTCTGAGATCATAATGATACCTGCTGGTGCTTTTTCTTATCTTGGTAATTTAAATATTTATTTGGTTATTCTTTTAGGTACTTTAGGTTCTGTTTTTGGAGCTCTTGTTAACTATTTTATTGGTTATTCTTTAGGAAGAAAATATATTTTAAAACACAAAAAAATATTTTTTATAAACATTTCTCATTTAGAGAGAACTGAAGTGTTTTTTAAAAAATATGGTAAGTCTGCAACTTTCTTTGCAAGGCTTATACCTGTTGTAAGACAGTACATATCTATTCCTGCTGGTTTTTCAAAAATGCCTTTAAAGGATTTTATAATCTATACTTTCTTAGGATCTTTCATATGGGTTTCTTTTTTATCAATTGTTGGTTATAAGCTTGGAGAGGAGATGTCAAAAGCTGTTGTAAGTTTTATAAATATCTTTATTATTCTTTTATTTTGTGCTTTAGTGATTGTTTTGGCTTTTTTATATTTCCTTAAGAAAGTAAGATAATTTTTAGAGAGTTATTAAACATAATTTTTTATAAAAGAGGCATAAGATACAAATATAAATGTTTTTGTTCATTAATTTATTTATAGTTAATCTATTTTTAACTTATTATAAAAAGCCCCAGTGGTCTATCGGTTAGGATGCGACCCTGTCAAGGTCGCGGGACGGGTCCGACTCCCGTCTGGGGCGCTTTTTATTAATTTTCTTATTTTATCTTAATTTATTATTTTTTCACTTATTTTCTCTCTATTTTTCACAAAGTTTCGCTAAGTTTCACAGAATCTATTTAAATACCTGAAAACATAAGTTGAATAGTAAAGCTTATGACTTGAAGAGGTTTTATTTTTTTTTGGTTAAGAAAAATAATTCTTTTCAAGTTTTTTTTAAAAAAATAAAAAGGTGAAAAAAATATGAATAAAAAGATTGAACTTTTAGGAGTTATTCTTTTAGCAATTGTTTTTGCAATTGGTATGTTTACTGTTATTCCAAAAGTAAATGCTGAAGATAATTTTCCTGGTGAAAATGGTTTAATGATTAATAATCAGAATGTTTTAAATTCTAATGGAACAAATCAACCAATTATTTCTATTTCAGATGATGAAATAATTTGTCCTGCTGTTTGTGTTCCTGTATGGGTTGTAGAAAACAAGACTTGTAGATTTATAGAATGTGCAAGTGGATGTTTAAAAGCAGATGGTATAAATTATTTTGAAACAGAAAATGATTGTAGATTAAATTATAATAAACGTGCACAAAATCCAAATGTTCCTATAGAACGACCTCCATTAATGGAAGATCGTGTTGGATTACAAGCAAGATTTACTCCTATGTTAGAGAACAATAATGAAGGTTATATATATAATTTTTCAAAAATACATTTAAGAATTGTTTCTACAAAAGTAATAAATGTAAGCGAATATAATCTTACTGCAAGAATGACTGAAGCTGATCCTTCTTCAACAGAAGTAAAAGAAGTATATTTAAATATTAGAAATTTAAATAATGCATCTGAAGAAAATAATTCTGATGTAGAGTTATATTCAATAATGGACGTTTCTAATAATAGAGCTGAAGTATATACCCAAGTTACAAATAATAATGCATCAGTGTCAATATCAAATCAAGTTGTTGCATCTAATAATGTAAAGACTTCAGATGATAAGGCATTTGTAGAAGCTAATCAAAATTCTTCAAAATTAAGAAAAGTATATGTTTATAATTACTTAGTAAATTTTGTAGAAAATCAAGCTGAAATAGAAGCAGTATTTGGAAATGATTATAAAAATAAAGCATATAAAATTGATGTTGTATTAACAAAAGTTTTATCTGCAGAAGAAATAAATAATAAAGAAATAGTTGATTCAAAAAATTTCTATGTTAAATACGGTTCATCAAAAAACTTACCTAATGGGCTTGCAAAACAAATTACCATAGTACAAGAAGAAGTAAGAGTTTCTCAAGGACAAATAAGTTCAGAAGTTTCTCAAGCTGTTAATAAAGTAAAGGGTAGAATTGCTGACGTTAAGTCTTTAGATGGTTATGAGGTTTATACAGATGAAGACATGACTGAAATGTATATATCAAACCAAGAAAAGGTAAGAAAAATTAAACCTATAAATCAAGTTTTAGTATCTAATAAAATAAAAGCAGAAAATGTTGTTGGAAATGTAGAGTTAGTTTTAGTTGATAACAATCCAGAGTATGTTTTAAAAATTAGAGAGAAAAGAAAGATTTTAGGTTTTATACCTTTTGGACATAGAGAAAAATATGTTTCTTTAAATGCATCTGAAGAGATAGATCTTTCTCAAGAAATAGAGATAACTGAATAAGTTATCTTTTTTTTTAAAAATAATTAATTAAGTCAGTTTTTTTACTAAATAATATCTTTTAAATACTTTTGGTATATTATATACATTATGAAATATTATAATATTTTGACAATAATATTTATTATTTTTCTTTCAGTGAACATCTATTCCTATAATATCGAAAGAATTGATACAAGTGTTACTTTAAGAGATAACGGTATAGTACAAGTCTCTGATAAACTTATTTTAACAGAAGTTAATAAATCAGATATTATTACCTTTCTAATATTTCCTGTCTATGACCTTAAGATAAAAAGTGATTATAAGGATCTAACATATAGTTATTCCTTGGACACTTTAACAGTTAATGCCTCTGATTGCTGTATCTTAAACAACTCTCTTAATTTAGAAATAATATACTTAACAGATGTTTATTCTTATAAGCAAGGTAATGTATGGTCTGTAATTTATTATCCATTATTTAAAGAATATACAGATACCTTAAAGTTTACTTTTCCTAAAAATACAGAAATAATTGATCTTTCTGTTGATTTACAAAACATAAGTATTGTTAATAATCAATTTGTTTTAACTTTAAATAACCCTGTTTCAAGTTTAGATATTAATTATTCTTTAAATCATGTGGTTTTACCTGAAAGTAATAATTTTAATTATTTAACATATATTATATCTATTCTCCTTGGTTTAACTTTATTGTTTTCAGGAATATATATTATCTTAAGAAAGAAAAAATCTGTTAAGGTTATTAAAGAGAGCAAAGAAGACCTTCTTTTAGGATTAAATGAGAATGAACAAAAGATAATTAAGATTATTTTAGAAAATGATGGTATTTTACAAAAAAGTCTTTCAAAAGAATGTTTCCTTCCAAAAGGAACTGTTTCAAGAAACCTTAAAAAACTTGAAAGTAAAGGGTATATTGAGATTAAAAGGTATGGTATTAACAAAAAGGTGTTTTCAGGAAAAGTCTTTTCTAAAAAGTAAAAAAATACCTTTAAATACTTTTAGAAGTATAAATATTTACTAATTGTTTACATGTCAATAGAGAAGCAAATAGAGCAGAGGTGGCAGAGTGGTCAAACGCGCTAGCCTGCTAAGCTAGAGACTTACGTCTACACGGGTTCGAATCCCGTCCTCTGCGTGAGCCCCTTTATGAAAGTGGCTTTACCCCCAAAAGAACTGGTTTCGGTAAAGTAAGCATCCAATAGTTTCGCTAAGGTTAAACGCACAATGCTTTTGGTTATTTAGCATCTATTTATGATTAATAATATAAACTGTTACATACATAAATATTTATATTAATTTTAAAGAAGGGGGTATTTGTTTTGAATATTAAGTTAATTCTAATAGTAAGTAGTTTAATATTATTAATTGTCTTAGTAGCTATATTCATGCCTTTTTCTACCCCTAAAAAAATAATTGCTTCTACTCAAAATATAAATAGTTTTGAAGAATGTGTTGAAGCTGGTTTTAAAGTAATAAACTCAAATCCAAAGATATGTGAAACAAATACAGGAAAACAATTCAATGGGCCATGGGTAACTGTTCCTTCAAAACAGTTTGTATGTCAAGTAAATGAAGATTGTATTCCTTTATCTTCTCAATGTCATCCTACCTCTTGTATAAATAAAAAGTTTGAATCTACTTATAAGGTTAATACTGAGCTTGCATGTACCTTAGAATATAGATTAAATTCAGCTTATTCTCCAGAAGATTGTATCTGTGAAAATAATATTTGTACAAATAAAAATTTAGGAAGATAATATCTATAAAGAGATTTATCTTTTTTTACTTCTTTCTAAATATTTCTTTATATCTTAAATATTAAGTTAAATATCTATAATAACTATATTTAAAAATTTAATTATCTTTATAAATTTTTCCCACTAATTCTTTTAAAAACCACCATTTATAATATTTATAGAGGTGATAGTAATGTTAATTCCACAAAAGCTTAAAACAGGAGATAACTTAAGAATTATTTCTCCATCTAAAAGTTTATCAGTTATGCCTTATAACTTCAGAGTTAATGCTCAAAATATTCTAACCAATCTTGGATTAAATGTAAGTTATTCAAAAAATGCACTTGAAATAGATGGTTTTCAATCATCAAGTATTTCTTCTAGAATATCTGATATTAATGATGCTTTTTTAGATAAGTCTGTAAAAGGTATTTTAACGTCATGTGGATGATTTAATACAAACCAACTTTTAAAATATATTGATTTTAGTTTAATTAAAAAAAACAAAAAGATATTGTGTGGTTTTTCAGATATATCTGTCCTCTTAAATGCAATTTATGCAAAAACTGGAATGGTTACTTATTATGGTCCGAACTTTGCAGTTTTTGGTTTAGAAAAAAAAGATGAATATACTGTTGATTATTTTAAAAAATGTTTATTTGAAAATAAACCTATAGATATAAAACCATCTAATTATTATTATGAAGAAAGTTGGTATAAAAAAGATTCTAAAAAAGAATTATATAAAAATACTGGGCCTGTTGTTATTAATCCAGGTAACATGAACTGAACTATTATAGGTGGTAATGTAGGTACTTTCTATTTATTAAATGGAACAGAGTATATGCCTAAATTTAATAATAAAATACTTTTCTTAGAAGATGATCAAGAAGGAACTGATCTTTCTTATAATTTTGATAGACACTTAGTATCTTTAACTCAGCAAAAAGGTTTTGATAAAATAAAAGGTATTGTAATTGGAAGATTTGAAAATGATTCTAAGATAACTATAGAAAGACTTAAAGAAATTATTAAAACAAAAGAAGAGTTAAAAAATATTCCTGTCATTGCAAATATTGATTTTGGTCACACCAACCCAGTCTTTACTTTCCCTATTGGTGGTAGTTGTAGAGTTAAAAATGATGATGAAGTAAAAATAAGAATAATTGATCACTTGATTTTAAATTATTCTTGTTTAATTTACTTTTTTTTAAATATCTTTAAGTCAACTATCATGTAAGTTTCTAAAATTAAGCCTACAAACTCTTTTTAAAAACGTTTGCTACTAAATATAATATATTAAGCAGGGTTTCCCGAGCGGTCAAAGGGGATGGACTCAAAATCCATTGCTTAGTGCTTCACAGGTTCGAATCCTGTACCCTGCATTATAAATATTAGTGACATATATGAGATTAAATTTATTTAAGAGAGGGAATATATTTAAAACTGGTATATTTAAACCTAAACTTTTTTCAGATAATAATTATACTTTAAAGTACAGATTACATAGTAATAAAAAAATGTATGTTTCTAGTTTAAATAAAATCAGCTCTGAAAAAAGTGTTCTTGGTTTTAGAAACTATTTATTAAAATTAATTGATTTTGCAAAAGAAAAAAAAGTAAAACAAATATACTTCAGAACACATGTTTTCTATAATCATTCTAATTTACAAAAAAGCTTAAATGTTAAGATTATTAATCCTGAAGGTGCTGATGTTTTTTTTAAAAAACTTAAAGATAAAGATATAAAAACACTTGATCTTTATGGTGTTAATAATTTTATTAAAGGACAAAAATATTATGTTGCTGGTTTGAATAGTAAAGAAAGGCTTGTTACTATAGAAATAAAAGAAAATGAATTGCCTATATATGTTTTAAAGATTTAAAAGAATTTAAATCTCTTTTTAATTTCTTTAACATCTGAAATTTGACTTATTATTTCTGCATTTCCTAAAAGATAGGTGTTTGCATTCTCTGCAGAGTTAATAACTTTCATTTTCTTACCAATCTCAACTTCAACTGATAAATACTTTATTAAATCTCTTAGTCCTGGAAGATCAATTACCCCTTTTTCATATTTGTTAAAAAGAGATTTAATAATAGCTTCTCTTGCTTGTTTAGTTTCTGCAGCAGATCCAAAAGATGCTAATTGATTTTTTATAACTTCATTAAACATAATAGACTGTATACTTGCAATCTCTCTATTAATGATTATTGCTTTTTCAACTTCTTTTCTAACTTCTTTTGAAAGCATTCCTCTTTTCTTTTCTGCTGTGAAATATTTATCAAGTTCTCTTGTTTTTAATTCTCTATCTCCAGCTTCAAGTTGCTTTAAGGTCTTGTTAGTTACTTTTGTTCCTTGGTTTGGTTGTAGGGCTTCAGGATTTATTGCAAGTCTTTTTGGTATTTCCTTAACTTCTTCTCCTTTTAGAAGTTGCTGTGCAATTTTCTTTCTATTAATAACTTCAAGGTTATTGGTATCTTTTATAAATCCACCTTTAAGTTCTAATATTCTTTTATGACTTTCTTCTGCTCTTTTCTCAAGCATTGCAAGCTTTTGTTTCATTGAAGTAATTTCTGCGGAAGAATATTCTTTTATTAAGACATCATAACTTAGTTTTACTTTTGCAGGTCTTAACTTTAGTGCATTTCTTATTTTATTAAATGGTATCTTTGCAACTTCACTTAATTTTTTTGAAGCTTTGTTTGCTTTTATTTGTTCTATTTTTCCTCTTACAAGTCTATTGATTGGTCCATACTTTTCTTTTGATGGATCTTTTTGTGCAGCCGGTGTTTTTTTCTTAAATAATCCCATGTTAATATCACCTATATTTATTATTGTTAATAAATTAATGTTATTGGTTATATTTATAAAGATTTGGTTTTTGATTAGAAATAGTAATTTTCTTTTAAAAAAATAAAAAAAGAAAGAGTATTAAAATTATTTAATCTCTTTTGATAAAACTTCTTGCTTCATTTCTTCCATAAGGTCAGATAACTTCATTTCACCTAAGATCTTTTCATCCCTTGTTCTTACATTAATTGTTTGGTGCTCTTGCTCTTGATCTCCAATAACTAAAATGTAGTTGATTTTTTCAAGCTGTGCAGACCTTATCTTTTTATTCATAGTCTCTGCCTTTTGGTTAACCTTTGCTCTAAACCCATTCTTTTTAAGCATCTTCCTTAAGTTTTCTGCATACTCGTTGTGTCTATCAGCTATTGGAAGGATAATTACTTGCATAGGGGATATCCAAAGAGGGAATTTACCTGCAAAATGTTCAACTAAATTACCCATAAACCTTTCAACACTTCCAAGAACTGCTCTATGAAGCATGATTGGTCTTTTTTTAGTATTATCTGCAGCTTCATAAGTTAAATCAAACTTTTCAGGCATTTGAAAGTCAAGTTGTATGGTTCCACATTGCCACTTTCTACCAATAACATCTGTTATATGGAAGTCTATTTTAGGACCATAGAAAGCACCATCGCCATGGTTTAGTTTATATTCTTTTTTCATTTCTTTTAAAACTTCCTCTAAAGTTTTTTCTGCCATCTCCCATACCTTAGGATCACCCATTACCTTTTCTGGTTTTGTTGAAAGTTCCATACTGTAAGAGAAGTTAAATGTTTTATAAACAACATCCATAAAATCAATTAAGTCTTTAATCTCTTCCTTTAATTGCTCAGGAGTACAAAAGACATGTGCATCATCTTGAGTGAAAGCTCTTACTCTGAAAAGACCAGAAAGAGCACCTGAAAGTTCATGTCTATGTACTAGCCCAAACTCTCCTGCTCTTATAGGTAGGTCTCTATAAGAATATTGGTGTGCTTTGTAGATTAAGATGTTACCAGGACAGTTCATTGGTTTTACTGCATAATCTTGGTTATCTATCTTTGTAAAATACATATTATCTTTATAGTGATCCCAGTGTCCTGATTGAAGCCATAGACTTCTGTTAAGGATTAATGGTGTTTTATTAATCTCATAATCTCTTTCTTCCATAATCTCTGAAACAAACTCAACTAATTTATTCCATATAAAGCTACCTTTATCATGAAAGAAAGGCATACCTGGTGCTTCTTCTTGGAAGGAATAAAGATCAAGTTCTCTTCCTATTTTTCTATGGTCTCTTTTTGCAATTTCTTCTTGTCTTATTAAAAATTCTTTCATTTCTTCTTTTGAAAAGAAGGAGATACCGTATACTCTTTTTAGTTGTTTATTTTTAGAGTCTGCTCTCCAGTAAGCACCTGATGTTTTTAAAACTTTGAATGCTTTAACTTTTCCTGTGTGTTTAAGATGAGGACCTCTACAAAGATCTTTAAAGTCTGCTAAGGAATAGTATGTTAAAGGTTCGTTTATGTTTTGTATTTCTTCAATCATTTCTATTTTGTAAGGGTTATCTTTAAACATCTCTTTTGCATCATCGTATGATACTTCATGTCTTATGAAAGGTATTTTTTCAGAAATTATTTTTTCTGCTTCTTTTTCTATTTTTTCAAAATCTTCTTCTGTTATTGAAACATCCATGTCTATATCATAGTAGAAACCATTTTCTATGGCAGGACCTATTGTAAGTTTAATGTTAGGATATAGTTTTTGTATGGCATAAGCTAAGATGTGTGCTGAACTATGCCATAACACTTCCTTTGCTTCAATATCTTTTGTTGTAAGTACTTTAAAATCACAATTTGTCGTTATAGGAGTTGTTAAGTCTTTAATATCATTATTTATTTTTACAGCTATTGATGCGTTTAATAATCCTTCACCAATTTCTTCTCTTATTACTTCTTCAGCTGTTTTTCCAGAGTCTATTTCTTTTATTGATCCATCTGGAAATTTTATTTTTGTTTTCATTTGTTTTCAAACTCCTTTTTTTTTGTAATTTGTGAAAAGTACTAATATATTAGTGTAAAGAAATGTATAAAAATAGTGTATTTTCTGTTAAAAAGTTTTTAAGGTTGTTATTTTTGTAATATTTCTTTGGGGCTGTTGTTTTTTCTTATTTTTATAAAAAATCATTATATTTATATATCTTTTGTGCTTCTTTTTTATTTCCTTTATAGCTATTTCCTTTATAGCTATTTCCTTTATAGCTATTTACAAA
>JBBISB010000001.1:517464-670987 GCA_037441475.1 Candidatus Iainarchaeum sp. | reverse complement strand
AAAGGAAATAGCTATAAAGGAAATAGCTATAAAGGAAATAGCTATAAAGGAAATAGCTATAAAGGAAATAAAAAAGAAGCACAAAAGATATATAAATATAATGATTTTTTATAAAATTTTGAAAAAATTACTCTTTTAAAAAAACTATTTTTCAAACCAGTAAAAACCTTTCTTATTCCAACCAGTAACCTCTCTTACTTTTCTTGCACCATCCTTTTCTTTTAAAAGCCTTTGATAGAAATTAATAGAATTAATTATTTGAGAATCTAAAAAATTAGAATGTTCTTCTTTCCAAACCTTAAAAGAATTTTCTTGCATAAACAAAACCCATTTTTCAATAAACTCTAAATGTGTCTTATCTCTCTTTGTTGAATAAACAATAGAAGAAATATCTTTAAGTTTATTGTAAAGATGTTTATCTATCATAAGTTTAATTTTTTCAATTTTATTTAAATTTAAAGAGTCTTTATATAATCTTCTTAAATGATAAGAGTCTTCATAATCCTTATCACTTGAAAGAAAATGTTCTTTGTAAGCAATGGTTGATTCTATACTTGCAAAATAAACCTCTAAGCCAGTTAAAGGAAGTTTAGTTCTTTTTAATAAAGTGTATTTATCAACTTCTGTTTTTACAAACTTAAGTTCGATATTAGGAACTATTGTTCCCTTGTAAACAAACCTTATAGAATCTTTTTTTATTAAATATTGATTATATATCTCTATAGCTTCATCAGAGTGTATACAGTCAAAATTAAAAGCATATATTTCTTTTAAAAGCTTAGAAAATAAAGAGAAAGGTATTTGATCAATTATAATATCTATATCTTCAGTACCTCTTACCCTTCCGTTTGATATTGCAATAAAACCAGAGACGATTACATATTTTGTATATTTTTCTAAAATGTAAGTAAACTCTATTACAAATTTATCTAAAAGATTTCTATCAGATATAAGGTTTATCATAAATAATATAATATTTAGTTAAATAAGGTTTATAACTCTTTTCAAAGAGAGAGAGGGTTATTGGCCGAGAAAGAAAAAACTAATAATCATGCCCTGGACAAAGAATATCATACTTTAAAGAAGAAAGCTTCTTTAAGGAAGAAGACATCTCCTTTGGAGAAGAAAAAGGAAGATCCATTCTCCCTATGTTATCTCTAAAGAAAAGAGTATCTCCTGAAAAAAGAATTTTTCTTTTTTTATCAAATATACAGATTGAGCCTTTAGAGTGGCCAGGAGTATCTATTACCTCTAGATAATCTGGGAGAGGAAGAGAAGAAATTTCTTTAACCTCTATATTAAAGTTATCAGCTAAGGGTTTAAGTAAGATTGCCTTATATTTATCTTCCTTTAAAGAAGCAACAGAAGCTTTGGAAGCATAGAAAGAAGCATTTTTAAAAAGATGAAAGTTTCCTACATGATCATAATGCATGTGTGTAAAAATAACTATTTTAACTTCTTCTAAAGGAATAACTTTTGATAAGTCTTGTTTTATCATAAGCTCGTCTGTAGGGTAACCTGTATCAATAACAATATTTTCTTTTTTTAGAAAATAAAGATTTGATTCTCCAGTAATTTTAAAAATATCTTTATAAATTTCTGAAATCATGCACTTACCATTTTAATGTCCAACAAATATAGTTTTTTCTTAAACAAATTAACATTAGTTTTTCTTTCCAGAGGAAATGAAAAACCATTGGGTGTGAACTGACCGAAAACAGTTCTTCTAAAGGAACTCCTTTACGGGTGAAGCCACTTTTCCAAAGGGGCTCTTTTCCGGGTGAAGCCACTTTTCTAAAGTGACTCCTTTCCGGGTGAAGCCGCTTTTCTAAAGAGACTCCTTTCCGGGTGAAGCCGCTTTTCTAAAGTGACTCCTTTCCGGGTGAAGCCGCTTTTCTAAAGGGACTCTAGTGTGTAAACCAAAAGTTATAAACCTTCTTTCCTTCCTTTTCCTCTAAAGAATCAAGTCTTGCAAAACAAAATCTCTCAAACTGAACAATATCTCCAACAGACAACTGTTCAATAGTTTTTTCAGCCTTTGCTTGTATTGTTTGATGTTCAGGAGTAAAGATTGTAATATCTATTAATTGAGAAGGGTCTTTTGGAAGGAAATGTATTATTTTTTTATTTTCTGCAAGTTCATTTTTAAAATATAAATAATCCTCAGAATCAAAAACAAACTTTCCATCATTTACCCTAAAATTAACATTATCCATAAGCCTTACAAGATTTCCTTCCTTAAAATAATCAAAATCTTCTTTCTCTATTAAATAAACACCATTTGAAGAAAAGTTTCTTTGTCCAAGATTTAGAGCAGGATGAAGAGGAAGATAATATTTCTTACAAGGATCATTTTCAATTGTTATTTCAATAGGTTCCTTTATACAGAAAAATCTTTTTGAAGAATCATTTAAAACTCTTTTATTATACTTAATAATTGTATCCCATGTAAGCAGAGAACCAGAAGACTTTGTAATTCCAGACTCAATAACCATTTGCTTGATAGCCTCTGCTGTAAAACCTCTTCTTTTAAGTGCACGCAGAGTAGGAAGAGAAGGATCATCCCAACCTATAAGCTCTCCGAATTCAATCTTTTCTCTAATAGCTCTTCCAGAAGATAACATTCCCTCAAGATTCATTCTTGCAAACTCATAAGTATATGTATCATAAAGACCTAAAATTTTTCTAATATAATGATGAAGCTCTGAAGCCATCTCAAACTCAACAGTTCTTAGTCTATGAGTTGTTTTAAAATAACCATCTAAAACAGCATTTTGAAAATCATAAGTAGGATAATTTCTATGCTTGTAACCTATTCTTGGATGCTCACAATCTATTACTCTAAAGATTGAAGGATCTCTCATTCTTGAATTTTTATGTTTTAAATCTATTTTTAAACGTAAAGAAGCTTTTCCTTCAGGATAACCTTCCATTTCCTTCCATTTGATTAAGTTTTCTTGAGGAGATACTTTCCTACACTCACATGCAGTTGATGTTTCTCTATTCTTACTCATATCTTCAGGAGAACAGAAACAAACATATGCTTGTGATTTTAAAATTAACTTTTCTGCCATCTCCTTCATCAGATCTATATAATCAGAAGCATACTCAACTCTTGACCATTCAACACCAAGCCATTTAAAATCCTCTTGCATAATTGTATAAAACTCAGGCTTAACAAGCTTAGGGTTTGTATCTTCAAACCTTAAATAAAATTCTCCATTATATTGTTTTGTTAAAAGATAATTAAGTAAAACTGCTTTAGAGTGACCTATATGTGGATATTTTTCAGGACCAGGAGGAAAACAAGAAATTACTTTTTCTCCTTCTTTGATATTAAGGAAGGCAAAGATGTTTCTCTCTTCTTTTTCTTTTTTTTCAAAGAAAGAAGGATTAATTTCTTTTAAAAGATCTTGTTGTTTTTCTAAAGACAAGTTATTAATCTCTTCTATTAATGGTAAAAGCTCTTCTGTTAATTCTTTTGTTTTTTGTCTATATTCAGGAAAGTCTTTTAAAAATGTTCCTAAAATAAACTTAATTTCTGCTTTTCCCTTATACTTTACAGCATTTTCTAAAATTATATTTTTAAAAGTTTCTTGCATATTAAATCGTACTTTTTTAAATTATATTTTTAAAAGTAAGTTATTTCTTATATATTATCTCATCTACAATATTTAAAAAGTATTCTGCTTTTTCTATAATAAAAGCAGCTTCCTCTCTACTTACTAAGTTTATTTCTTCATAAACTACCTGATGTCTTTTTTTCTAGTTTTATTAATTAAAAAAAATATTTCTTCAGGAATATTTGAATTAAAATTTTCTTTAACAAAATTAATTATTGATAAATGTTTAGAATAACCTGTTGGGCGATATCCTTTAAAAAACATTAAAGATTTTGCAGCCTGAAGCATTGCATTATAAGATATAGACAACGCCCAATCATAATCTTGAGTAGTATACATTTTTCTTGCAGTTTCTAAATCCCTAAAAGCATGCTTTAATGAATTTTCAACAAACTCTTGAGTTGTTTCTATTCTTTCCCAATCAATTGATTTTTCTTCTGAAATTATTCTCATCTCCAATTAACATTATAATCTTATCCTTATTAATTGTTTTTAATAAATGGTTATCTTTTGATTTTTTTATAAAGTCTTTATTACTCCATAAAATATAATTTATATCTCTTTTTAAATCATTTTCTAACTCTTGAATAATCTTTAATAAATTATTTTCTTTTAAAACATCAGATATTATTAATATATCAAGATCACTTTTTGAATTTTCTATACCTTTTGCAAAAGATCCAAAAATTAGACAAAAGTCTACTTGATTAATTAATTTTTCTTTAATTTTTGAACCTATAAACTCAGTTTTTAGAAAAATATTTTTTAAGTCTGCTAAAAATAGATTATCTTTATTTATTTTATATATAGAAAGATTACTTTTTTTTGTTTTAATAATTAAATTTAATAATTCAAGATTAGATAATTCCTTAGAAGTTTGAGAAGGAAAGCTTTTAGTTAATTTTGCAATCTCTCTAAGATGAAAGGAAGAATCTTGATTAAACATTAATAAAGATAAAATGTTTATTCTTGTTTTTGATGAAAATAATCTGTCTAACATACGACCACTATTTGTGTACACTTGTACACATATTAAGTACAGTTAAGTTTTTAAACATAATCTTTATTCAGGGTACGCCTCTTTTATTAATTGTTCTTTTCCTTCAAACTTTCTTCTAATAGGCTCTAAAAGTTTATTAACTTCTTCAGCAACTCCTGACTTAAGGTCCATTGGATGTAAGGCTTTTGATGCAAAGGCCTCTTGTAAATCCTCTTGTGTCTTAAACCTTAAAGGTCCACCAAACTTTTCTGGCCTATCAATTACAAACTCTTGATTTTTATCTTGCTTTTGTGTCATTATTAATAACTTTGCAAAGTCTAAAACACCATTTTCAATATTTCCTTCTTCACAGTATGCTTTCTTAAGCTTGTTTTTAATAGTTTCATAATCATCTATTAAATCTATTTTAGAAGCTTGGTTTGAAGAAGACATTTTCCCATCAGGGGTTAAGCCTCTTATAAAAGGAATCATAACTTCAACTCTAGGTTTCTCTCCAAGCTTTGGCAAAAACTCTCTTGCAAGAACAAATATTTTTCTTTGATCAACTCCCCCTAATTGAACATCAACCTCTAAATGAACTTCATCAAGTGCCTGCATTAATGGATATAAAAGACCAGATATCTTAGGGTTTTCTCCTTGCTTTACAACATCACTGGATGCCTTTTCTGCATTTCTAACAGTTACTTCTGAAGACATTTTGTATAGGTCTAAAACATATTCTTTAGATAATTGAAAATCAGAACCTTTTACAATTTCAATGTTATTTAAATCTCCACCAAGGGACTCAATCATTCCTTTAATAACTATTGAGTAGTATTCATATCTTTTATCAAGTAAAGCCCAAGGAGTGTTGTCTAAAGCACCATGCAGGTCAGCTAAGAGAACCTTTACTTTAAAACCTGCGTTTAAAAAATCATTTAACTTCTGAGCCCATGTAAAGTACCCTATATGTGGTCTTCCAGTAACTGAGGTTCCTAAGTAAACAACAGGTTTTTCTTTTTCTTTTAAAAGCTTTAAAAGTTCTTCTTCACTTATTATTTCTTGAGTGTTTCTTTTTATTAGGTTAAATCTTTCTTCTATATTCATATTAATTTCACGTTTTATTTTTTTAAAAATGTTTTTTGTAAACAAGCAAGATATTAAAAACTACTTTAATTTAACAGCAGTTCCATAAGCAAGCATTTCTGATGCTCCTTGCATAACCATGGATGTTGAAAAACTAACACCAATAATTGCATCTGCCTTTAAATCAATTGCTTCATTTACCATTCTATTGTAAGCTTCTTCCCTTGCTTGAATTGTCATTTCAGTGTAGGTCTTAACCTCTCCACCAACTAAGTTTCTAAGACCAGCTCCAATATCTCTACCTATGTTTCTTGCTCTTACTGTATTTCCTTTAACTAAGCCTAAGATTTCTACAATTTCTCTTTTTGGTATTTCAAGACCAGTTGTTACAATTATTTTTTTTACCATAAACCATTTCACCTTTTTTTAATTTGTTCTATTTTGTCTTCCTTATTATTAAATAAAATATATAAACTAATTATTAGGACTGGTATTGTATATATTAAAAAAAATAATGAAGAAAAGATACTTACAAATAATAAAAATAAAAAAATAAAGATACCAATAGTCCCAATTAATTTATTATCTTTCATAAACATTTCATCTTCTTAATAAACATCATATATTTCTGATAATTATATATATTTGATGATAAGAAATATATAAAAATATATAGATATAGATATATTTTAAAGAAAAAATACATTTTAAAAAAAAAGAAAAAACATGTTAAAAGAAAAGCTCTTTAAAAAGATAAATTTAGTACTTATCCTAATATTTATATTAACCATAACCTATGCAGTGATAAACTACATGCCATACTGGGATGAAGCTGTTTATACAAATAATGGAAAGTTTTTATTTTCAGCAGGAGAGGTTTCAACCTATGAATACCAAAGACCACCCATACTTAGTCTCTTAATTGGTTTATTTTGGTTTATTGGTGTAAATGAGGTTATTTTTACAAAGATTCTCTTAGGTTTAATCTTTATTTTAGGTTTATTTTATCTATATAAAATATCAGAGGATATAAAGAAAGGAAGTGGGGTTATAACCACCCTCTTGTTTGCCTCCTTATCTTCAATAGTGGTGTTTACAAACAGACTTTTAACTGAGATTCCAGGGGCAGCTCTATCCATTATGGGTTATTATTTCTTTACTAAAAAAAGATATTTTCTATCAGGGGTTATTCTATCTCTTGCTTTTCTTTTCAGGTACCCTTCAGGACTTGTCTTTGGTATACTTGGAGTATTTTTACTTATTGAACTGATAAAGGAAAGAAGATTTAAAAATATTAAAAATATCTTTAACTATGGGGTAGGTTTTTCTTTACTTGTTATTCCTTTTATTTTAATTAATTATTTTTTACTTAAAAAAATAACCTTACCTTTCTTTCAAAAGATAATAATACCATTTACACATGCCTCTCAGATGGTTGCTGCAAACTCGTATGATCTTGTAACAAATGGTTTTATTTATTATTTAAAATATCTATTCTCTCAAAACTTTTTATTAGTGTTTGTTATCTTAGCTTTTTTAATGGGTATTCTTTTTAAAAAGACAAGAAGGTTATTTTTAGAAAATAAATTATTAGTTCCATTAACAATAGCTTTACTTTATTACATATACATCTCAAGCCTTGTACATTATGAGGCAAGATATTTCTTTAGTGCCTTACCTTTCTTTGTTATCTTAGGTGGTTTTGGTATTATGGAGGTTATTGAAAAAGTAAACTATAAGAGACTAATAACCATAATAGAAATAATATTAGTTATGGTTTTAGTATTTAATTTTTCAATGGCAATCAATGAACAAGTAAACAACAATAAACACACCAAGTTTCAAGAGATAGAAGAGTATTACACATATATTCAAAGAACAGATAATGACTTTTCAGGGCTTATAGCTGTTGATAATCCATTGTATGGCGTGTACAATGAAAAAAGTAAAATAATCTATCTTTCAGGACCTTTCTATGCCTATAGTGTAACTACACAAAACCAACCTTTAAAATATATTTTCTATGAAGAAAGAAACTTAGAGTGTTGGAGAGAAGAAGATATAGAGTGCTTTGAAAAACTAGGTTTGTTTAAAGATCTACTTTCTGAAAAATACACTCTTGTTTACACAGATTCTTTTAATAACACAAAACAGTATATCTATAAACTAAATTAAGAATAAAGAGAATATCTTTTAATTCTCCATTTTGTTAAAAGATACTTTACAAGCTCTCTTAAGATTGAAAGCCCATAAACAATTGATGCCTTTAAATTAATTGAAGAGGCCTCTGGAAAATACCTTGTCTCAACAGCAACTTCTTTTATTTTATATTTTCTTAAAACCATCTGTATGATTATCTGAGTATCAAAAACAAAATTATCTGAGTTTTTATTTAAAGGTAGATCTTTTAAAACCTCTTTTGAAAATGAACGATATCCTGTATGAAACTCACTTAAGGAAGTTTGAAGTATAAAGTTTTCAAAAAATGTTAAAAATCTGTTTCCTAGATACTTATAGTAAGGCATACCACCTTTCAAAGGATCTTTTTTGTTTAAAAACCTTGAAGCAAAGACAGCATCAACCTTTCCTTCAGCAATAGGGATAATCATTTTATTTAGTATCCTAGGATCATACTGGTAGTCTGGGTGTATCATTATAATAACATCAGCCCCTCTTTTTAAAGCTTCTTTATAACAAGTCTTTTGATTTGCACCATACCCTTTGTTTTTAGTGTGCTTTATAGTGGTAAGACCTAATTGTTTAGAAAGAGAAACAGTGTTATCTGTTGAAAAGTCATCAACCAGTATCATTTCATCCACATACTCTTTAGGGATGTCCTTAACTGTTTTTTCTAAAGTTGTTTGTGCATTGTATGCAGGAAACACAATTATTACTTTTTTATTATTATACATTAAAAATCAATATTTATAAACATTTAAGTTGTTATATATATATTTAACTTTCAAAATAAATATAAAGCAGACTGATTTATAAATGAAAAGTAATTATCTTGATAAACTATTTGATTTTCTTGAAAAGATAAGCCCTATCTTTAAAAGAGTAAGGACTATTGGAAAATATTCTTTCTTTTCAGTAATAGCAACCATAGCAGATATAGTTTCTTTATATGTATTAACAGAGTTTATTGGTATATTCTATTTATTGTCAGTTAAACTATCATATCTTGTAGGGATGCTTATTGCCTTCTTTGGAAATAAAAAATACACTTTTAAAGAGAATAAGATAAAGACATCTACTCATAAGTTTATTGATTTTTTAATAATCTCGGTAATTGATCTTTGTATGCATGTTATTTTTGTAAAGATATTAACAGAGTATCTAGGGGTATGGTATATCTTTTCAAAGATAATAACAGTTATGGTAATTTTCTTTGTTAAATACTATATGCATAAAAAAATTGCTTTTAATAATTAGAAATAAAAAGCGCCTCGGGTAGGATTTGAACCTACGACCTATCGGTTAACAGCCGATCGCTCCAACCACTAAGCTACCGAGGCAAATTACTAATATTTTTTTGATAACATAAAATTAGTACTAAATAATTAGGAACATAAATATATTTAAACCTATTTTTTTATATAAAAGCTAAAGAAATCAGGAAAAGATTTCTAAGCCCTGTTGAAAAACCAATAATTATTATAAACAGCTTAAAATAGTTGTTTAAAGATACCTCTTTTACATACCTATCAATCAAGTAAAGTAACAATAAACAAAGAACTATTTTTATGAAAATAAAAAGAAAAGGGCTTATGGAAACTACTAGACGAGAAAAGACATGTGCTTCTGAGAAAACATCCTTTAAGAAAACTACAGAAAAAAAGGTTGTAAAAGAATCCAGAACTTGAGAAAAGAAAGCTAAAGAAGAAACTTTGTTTTTTAAAAGATTAATTTTTAAAAAATAAAATAAATAATAGATTAAAAAGAAAATTACACTTACAAAGAAAAGAATCAGGAAAAATAAAAACCAATTAAGGAGGTTAATTAAAAGTAATAAGAGGAAAGGAAATAAGACTATTAAAGAAAAAATAAGTAAAACCATTTCCTTATCTTTATTTATTAGCTTTGAAAGAAACAAAGAAAGTTCAAAAACTATTAAAAAAAGAAGAGCAAGAAATAAAAAGAGATGAGGGTAATAAAGATAGAAGCCTAAGGAAAAGGGATTTTTAGAAGCTGTTATTAAACCTGCAAAGACAGTTTCCTGCATTGTAAACATTCTTAGGATAGCACCTAAGATAACAAAAATAAAAACAGAATAAACAAACCTTAAACTAACCTTTATTTTCCTTAAAAGAACATAAGGATAAAGAACCAAAAAATAAACCATAACCCCTATAATAGAGTAAGTTATTGTGTTTAAAAAATTATAACCATTTTCAAGAAGATTAAACCTTGAAAATAGCTCTATTGTCTTTTGTAAAATTATAAAAGACATCTATAATTTCCTCTATCTTCCTTGTCTTCTTCTAATCTCAGGCTTTTTTTGTGGAATTGAATCTAGTTTTTTAATTGGAAGTCTAGGTATTAATTTAGAGTTAAGATCTCTTTGGTGTAATTGATTAAAACCCTGTACCCTGTTTCTATGCTCATAAACTATATTTGAAAGATTAATCTTTGGTTTTTTCTTAAGTAAAAAGCCTTTATCAACAAGATAAAGTGGATTTTTTTAAGTTGAGTCTGAAATAAATCTAAAGTAAATTTATCTCTAAAAGAACGATTTGTAGAAAAAACATTAAATAAAGTATCTAAGTTTCTTGCAGTCTGAGGGTTTTTAACTAAATCCTTTACAAGTAAAGAAAATCTTTCTTTTTGTAAGTTAAGTAGTTTTGTTGCACTATCAAGTGAAGAGGTCGATAAATTTCCTTTCATCATCTCAAGTATCTTCTCTCTAGATTGATCATGGAACATTGAATAAACAAATACTTTTGTAAAAACTTCTTTATCCTTATAAAGTCTTAAAATAACTTCATTTGCTTTTTTTTCGTTTTCAGGAGTAAGCTTAAAAGGAAAGTCATTTAAAAAATGATTCACTGTTGCTTCTTTTGAAAAGCTTTTTTTATGTTACTATCAATCATCTTTTTTGCAGGAATTACAGATAGTAAAAAAGATGCAGATACAACGCTTATAATTAATCTAGTTTTACTCATATATATTATTATAGAACAGAATAGAATAAAAATCTATTCTTCTTTTATATATACATACTAAAAGAGAGGAATAAAATGAGTAAAGAATATAAGCTTGGTGGGTTTACAAGGTTTGAAATTTCTGAAAAGGAATATAAGAAATTTCTACTTAAAACTAAAGAAAAGTATTACATAACCCTTAAAAACACAGAAAAAATGAAAATTATTCTTGAAATTCAAGACGAAGATATTAAAAAAATTAAAAAAACTACTTGTTATGTTTTTTACACCTTAACCAAAACCATTAACTTTAAAATAATTGAAATTACTTTTAATAAAGTATGTACAAAGAAAGATATCCTTGAAATAAAAAAAGAAATTATAAAAGACATTACAAATAAAATAGATGACCTTAACTACAGTATCTCTCCTGAAGATCTTTTAGAGAGAAGAAAAGTAAAATATATATAAAAGAGAAAATACAGTTATGGAAAAAATAATAGGAATTAAAGTTGTAAACAAAAAAGCACAAGAAATAATCACAAAGATAAAAGAAGAGAATAACTTTAATTCAAAGTATAAGGTGATTAAAGAAAAAGAACATTTAATCATACCTGTAAAAAAAATAACTGAAAGTTTAAAAAACTTTGAAAAAATAGATATTAAAAAACCAGAAAAACAAAAAGAAATTGGCTTAGGGTATAAAGACCTACTTTCAGAAAAAATACCTAAAGAGATAAAAGAGAAACTTCCAACCTCTTATGATATTGTTGGAGATATCTTAATAATTAATATTGACGATAAGGAAGTAATAAAGAAATATAGTAAAGAGATTGGAAAAGCACTTATATCCTTACACCCACGCATAAAAACCATACTTAATAAGGAAAAAGAACATCACGGAACCTTTAGAACCCAAGATTTAACTTATGTTTATGGAGAAAACAGTAAAGAAACAATGGTGCAGGAAAACGGTTGTTTCCTTAAAACAGATGTAGAAAAAGTGTTCTATTCTTCAAGACTTTCAACAGAGAGAAAAAGAATAGCTTCCCTTGTTAAAAAAAATGAAGTGGTTGGAGTTTTCTTTGCAGGAGTAGGACCTTTTGCTATACAGATAACAAAGCTTGCAAAACCAAAGGAGGTAATTGCAATTGAGCTTAACCCATTAGGAGCAAAATACCTTAAAGAAAACATAATATTTAATAAAATGGAAAAAACCATTAATGGAATAGAAGGGGATGTTAAAGAAGTCTCTAAACAGTATCCAGATTACTTTGATAGGATACCAATGCCACTTCCAAAATCAGCTGAAGACTTTTTAGATGATGCAATCTTTTCAATAAAGAATAATGGAATAATACATATCTATAACTTTGTACCTAAAAACAATCCATTTGAAGATATTACAAAGATTATAAGAGAAAAAGAAAATAAAAATAAATGTAAAATAGAGATTATCTATAAAAAGGTAATTAGAAGCTTCTCTGCAACAACTGTACAGATTGTAATGGATTTAAAAATTAAAAAAAATTAAAGACCTTTCTTAATTGAAAGATCCTTTTTCTTTTTAGTTTCTTTTTTTTTAATTTCTTCTTTTTTAGAAGAAGTTTCTTTTTTTAAAGAAGGTTTTTTAAAAGTTTCTTGTTTTTTAACATCTTCCTTAACTGTAGGCTTGATGTTTGAAACAATCTCTTTAACACTCTTAATAGATTCACTTTTTCCTCTAAGAGAAATTTCTTTTCTTCTTCTTTCAAGTTCCTCTATTTGTTTATCAATTACTCTTTTTTCAAGTTCATCTGCAGAGGTTAAAACATCTTCTGTTTTCTTTAACTCTTTCTTTTTAGATGCTTCTTTAGATTTTATTTTTTCAAGCTCTAAAAGATACTTCTCTCTCATTTCCTTATAGGTAAAAGAACTAATCTTTCCATCAAGAAGCTTTTCATCTAAGTAACCTATTTGCTTTATTATTCCTTCCTTTGAATGGTATCTTTTAAACCTTTCAACCTCAACAATAATAGCTACAATCATTAAGAACAAAGCTGCAACAATTAAATAAAGATTAAAGTCTTTTCTTTCTTTACTGTAAACATATACATTCTGTGAAGAAACTTGTTTTATAGGTTCATTATTTTTATTAACAATTATAACTGAACCTTCTGTTGAACTTGTAATATCAACTATTAAAGCATCAATATCTGTATTAAGGTAATAATCTAAAACTAAAGTCTCAACATCATATAAGTAGTTTGAAAAATTTAAGATTGAGTTTGAAACATTCATATTTGATTTTGCTTTTTCTTCATCTTTCATTTTATTTTCATTATATGCATTATAATAATAGATGGCATGGTCTAAGAAAGTCTTTGACCAAACATTATTTTCATTATTCATTGCTGCTTGAGATCTTAACTTTGAGGCTAAAAGATCATACTTTGCAGTAAATGCTGTTGTTGAAATTGTATTTTTATTTTCCTCTTGTGTTTTTATAACAGCTAAAGCAGTTGCTGAATCATAAAGAGAGGTCACATACCATTCTCTATCATAGTTTCTTTTAGCAGCATCAAGTCTTCTTCTTAAGTCTTCACTAGTTGCTATTTCTGGTGCAACTAATATCAATTGATTTTCAACAGAGATTATATTATCTTGTGCTTGTTTTTTAAAATATCCTGACTCTACAAAATAAATATTTGTTTTTGTAATTGAGAGGTCTAAAAAACTATTTGCAATATCTGTCCATGCAACAGCATAAGCATAATCTTGTATTTTTGTAAAATTATTAGAAGTGGAAGTCACACTTATTTTTTCAAGTTTATCTCTTGCCCATGTAACTCTTTGTCTTGCACCAACACACCACTCTAGGTTTTCAAGAGAACAGTTGTAGGATCTATTTTCAGTTAAGGTTATCTTTTCTTCAAGCTCTTTAATCCTTAAGTTAAAGATTATTGAAGAGTCTGCTAAGATGGATGGGTTTGTTATAATCTCATCTACAGTAATAACATTTACATATGCTAAAAATGAATTGTTTGCTGCAGAATAAAAATAATTGTATTGATAATATTTGTTTGCAACATTTAAAAGTTCTTCAGAATAGTTTATGGTAGATAATAGATTTTGTAAAACCTCAGTATCTTTTATACTTGAAGAAGCTAAGTGTTTTTTAACATTAACTAACTTTTCATCAGTTTGTTTTATGTAATTATAAGTAACATCTTTAAAAGGTTCAACTGCTTTTGAATAACTTATAGAGGTATAAATAAAATCATCAACTTTTTCTTTTTGAGTAGTATTTATATCTATTGAATCAATGTCTCTAAAAGCGTAAGCTAAGATTTCATCCATGGTTGAAACTTCTATTATCTTAAGTCCCCATTCCTTGTAAGCATACTCAATAAGGTCAATTTGCTGAATATTTCCACCTTCATTAATAACTTGTGTTCTGTTACCTTGTGGAACAAAGAAAAGCTTTATACCTACTTCAGCTGCTTTTTTTGTTTTTTGATAAACTCCACCAACATCCCCTATATAACCATCAGCTGTAATTGTTCCTGTCATACTTACTTTATTACTTACTGGAGTATCTTTAAACATTGAAATTATTAAAAGAGCCATTGCTCCTCCTGCTGATGGCCCATCTATACTGTATGCACTTGATTCAATATCAACTGTAAAATCATACTTTGAACGTATGTTGTTTCCAATATTTTTATTTGCAACAGAAATTGCATTTTTAAAAGACTCTTGGGTGGATGAACCTACTATTGATTCATCTATTGAAGAGAATATCTTTCCGGCACCAGGAACAATCTTTATGTTAAGGGTTGCATCTTGTGCTCCTTTATCTCCAGCAACAGCAAATATCTTCATATTTGCATTTGGTACCAATGCAAAGATGTTTGGTACTAAAAGAACTAAAAGTAAAATTAATAATATATATTTATTTTTCATAATATTTTTCACCACATAAATAGTTTTATTCATAAGATATAATAAATATAAGAGTTATATTTATTTAAAGGTTACTTTTTCTTATTTTTAAAGAGAAGAGAAAATTTTTTGGTTGTTTGTAAGATATTCTTTCGTCCCTTCTTTTCAATAGATATTAGATCTAGGTCTTTTAATATCTTTAGATCTTCAAAAGGTCTTTTCTTACTTATCTTTGCTTGCTCTACTGGGGCATTTAAAGAGATGAAGGCTAAGGTCTTAAGCTCTGATTTTGAGAGAGTTGTTCCTGTTGCAAAGATGTTAAAGGAATGAAACTCTGGTTTTACAACAATTTCAAGTTTATTGTTATCTTTTACAATTTCTAAAGATGTTTGTCTTTTTTGATAACTGTTTATCAAGTCATCTATCTGGATATCTATTATGTTCTTTGGGATGTTTGGAAAAGAGGCATATATCTTTGATAAAGAAATAGATTTTGGGGATAAAAAGAGGATTGCCTCTATTGCTTGCTTAAGGTAATCACTACTTGTTTGGTCCATAAAAAATCTTTAATTTAATTATTAACTCTAAAGGACACAGTCCCTGTTCTAGTGCTAGAACCATCTGTAACTGTGTAATCTGCAGTATATTCTCCTAAACCTAAATTACGTAAAGTAGAACAACCTTGGAAATTTTGCTCTCCATATGTCATAGAACTTAAATCCCAATTACAAGTAACTGGACCTACATTATAATCATATGAAATATTAAAAGATACATTTCCAGGAGGATAACTAATTGGACGTGGATTAGTAAGAGTAACACTAAATTGATTTATCTGTCCTCCAGAGTTTCCGGATTGAACATCATCAAGATCTTCTACAAAATTATCTATAAGGTTACTTTGTTTTTTTGCAGTATCATCTGTTGTTTCTATATTTTTTTTATATGAACTAATCAAAGTAACAGATAAAACAACAGCACCTATAATAAGCATACCAACTAAAATAATTAACTCAATAGAGACTTGTCCTTTTTTGTTTATCATATATAATCATCTTTTTTTTAAAAAAAATATCTATATATATTAAGATAGTTTAATTTATAAATATTTTTAACCACTGCTTACCATTATCATGAATATACCAATTATAGTTAGTTATAATTGATTGTCTTGCAGTTTCACCTGCTGAGCTATATCTTGTACCTACATCTAATCTAACATTTCTTTGCAAATTTTTAGAAGACCATCCAATTAATAAATTATCATAATTTGCAGTAGATAAAATACAACACCTGGTATTAGAAATAAACATTGAAAAATTATTTACATTTATTGGATTCCAATTACCAAGAGGTTGATTAAAGCTAGATGCATTCAAAAACATACCTTCCATATTATTCACACTTGAAACATTCCAATCTCCTACAGGTCTATTAAAATTAGAAGCACGAAAAAACATTCTTTGCATTGTAGTTACTTTTGAAACATTCCAAGAACCGATTGGTTGGTTGAAAGCAGTTGCATAAGAAAACATATTACTCATATTCGTTACATTTGAAACATTCCAATCTCCGATTGGTTGGTTGAAATTAGTTGCACCATAAAACATACTCTGCATATTCGTTACATTTGAAACATTCCAATTATTTAAAGGACTATTAAACTGACTTGCATAATAAAACATAAATCCCATATTTGTAACATTTGAAACATTCCAACTATTAATAGAAGGAATTGTTGTTATTGAAGAACAGTTACTAAACATTAAAGATAAATTTGTAGTACCAGTTAAATCTAAAACATCTGTTGCAGTTATTGTTAGGTTT
Organism: Candidatus Iainarchaeum sp.; assembly: GCA_037441475.1. Taxonomy (GTDB): domain Archaea; phylum Iainarchaeota; class Iainarchaeia; order Iainarchaeales; family CSSED10-239; genus Forterrea. The sequence goes on along the minus strand of JBBISB010000001.1, from coordinate 654,404 downwards.
TGTGCACCATAGAAATAAGAACCTGTATTTCCAAGTCTTAATGGTCCCCACTTTGAAATTTGAGTTAATTTAAGTTTATCTCCAGAATTATTAAATGAAAATCCATTTATTACACCTGAGATATATATTGTGTACTCTCCAGGTGAAGAGTATGTATGGGTTGCATTTGAAGAATTCCAAGTGGTTATAGTATTTGTAGTTCCATCTCCCCAATATACTGTAAATTTATAAGTTCCAGAAGAAACAAGCGGTAATTTTATTTGATTAGAATTACTTTCTTCAGAATTATTTGTAACCCATTTAGAAATGAATGAATTAGTAGCATTAAATACAGCAGTAACATTTTTTGCAGAATCCATAGTCACAAAACATTGACCAGTTCCAGAACAATCTCCTAACCATCCAGTAAAAGTATTTCCTGCATCAGGATTAGCTGTTAAACTAATAACTGTTCCTTGAGCATAATTTGCAGAACATGTACTTCCACAATCAATACCTATTGTAGAACTTACAACTCTTCCTGAACCAGTACCATTCTTATTAACAGTTAATAAATAATTTGAAACAGGAGCATTAAAAGTTGCAGTTACAGTTTTTGCAGCATCCATTGTAACTATACAGTTATCTGTGCCTGAACAACCAGCACCAGACCATCTTGCAAAAGTTCCCCCACTTAAACCAGAAGCATTTAAAGTAACATTAGTTCCATAAAAATAACTTTCAGAGCAATCAAGACCACAGATAATTCCTGTAGATGGAGAAACAGTCTGTACAAGACCGTAAGAAGGATTTACTTTATTTACATTTAAAGTATGATTAATAGGAGCAAAAACAGCAGTTACATATTTTGGACCATCCATAGTAAATGAACAGATAGCTGCAGATCCTGTACAAGCATCTCTCCATTCAACAAAAGTATAACCTGGAAGAAGATTTGTTGTTGTTAAAGAAACATTAACTCCTAAAGAATAAATTTCAGAACAATCAGAACCACAACTAATACCTAGGGTAGGTCCAGAACTTACAACCCAGCCACCAAGCGGATTTTCTTTAGATACAGATAATAAATATATGTTTGGAAGATTAAAAGTTGCAGTTACATTTCTTGCTTGAGACATTGTAACAGTACAGGTTTGATTTGTGCCTGAACAATCCCCTGACCAACCTGCAAAAGTATGTCCACTAACAACAGTTGCTGTTAAAGTAACAAGTTGATTAACAGGAAAAGCATAAGATGCTGTAGTACAACTTGAACCACAAGATATACCAACAGGAGAACTTGTAACAGTTCCAGTTCCACTTCCTGATTTTGTTAAATTAAGATTATAAGCAGAAGGTGTAAAGTTTGCTGTTAATGTTTGAGAAGAATTTAAATTAAAAGTATAATGGTTTGTTGTAACAGTCCCACTTGTTGTTGTCCAATTAGTGAAAGCATAGTTAATTGCAGGAGTTGCTGTTGCTGTCACAGAAGAATTACAAGGAAAAGTCCCTGCGCCTGAAACTGTTCCACCTGAAACAGGATTTCTGTTTAAGGTTAAAGTACAGTTTGTAGGAGGGGCTAAAACAAAGTTTGCTGATAAGCTTAAATTACTTGAAGGCATATTAAAAGAATAACTTGCATTTGTACTTGCAACCACACCTGTTGAAGTGATTGTCCAGTTTACAAAAGAATAACCTGCACTAGGAGTTGCTGTAACAGTTACTAAAGACCCTGACTGATAACTACCAGAGGTGTTTGCTGTTCCAAAAGAAGGATTGTTTGGAGTTAATACTAGATTATAAAATATTGGTGTTGGACTTGGAGTGGTTTGATTATTACTATCATTATAATTTACAAGATCTTTAATGAAGCTATTAACAGTATTACTTGCTACATCATCAACATCTGTGTTTCTATCAACACTTTTATTAAAAAAGCCTAGAAGTAAAGATGCAAATACTACTGCCCCTAAAATTAAAACAGATAAAATAATTATCATCTCTATTGAGACCTGGGCTTTTTTATTTTTATTCATATCTTTCTTCTCTTTTTTTTTAATAACTAATTTATTTTTTATTTTCTTCATAATTAAAGACGCTTATAATTTTATAACATAAGGATGTATATAGATAAAATATTAATACATAATATTTATAAACATGTGTTAAATAAGATAATTACTAAATAAGATAATTACTAATTATTTTTAAAAAAAAGGATTACTGAAGACCGCCATCTTTAATAGTCCAATTATAGTTTTTAATTAATACATCTCTTGCAGCTTCACCAGAAGAACTATACTTACTATACCCTGCATCAAAAACAACATTTTGTTTTAATTTTTGATTAGCCCAAGAATTTAATATTGCATCATAATTTTTAGTGGATAAAGTTATATCTCCAAAAAAATAATCCATAAAAATAACGTTTGAAATATCCCATCTATCTAAAGGCTGATCAAAAGAATACGCATTACCAAACATACCCTCCATAAGCGTTACCTTCGAAACATCCCAACTGTTTAAAGGTTGATCAAAATTCTGTGCACTTGCAAACATTCCAGCCATATTTCTAACATTTGAAACATTCCATTGGTTTAAGGGCTGGTTAAATTTTTCTGCACCTAAAAACATGTATTGCATATCACTAACATTTGAAGTGTCCCAGTCATTTATATATTGATTAAAAGAAGTAGCTCCATTAAACATCCCAGACATATTTGTTACATTTCTAACATCCCAAGTATTTAAAGGAGCATTAAATGAAGTTGCATATGAAAACATTGAACTCATATCAGTTACATATGTAACATCCCATTTATTTAATGAAGGAATAGTTGTAATTGAAGAACAATCTCTAAACATAGAAGATAAATTTGTTGTTCCTCTTAAATCAAGAGAATCTGCTGCATCTATTTCTAGATTTTGTGCACCATAGAAATAACCACCTGTATTTCCTAAGTTTAATTGACCCCAAGAACCTATTCGTAATAATTTTAATTTATCTCCAGAATTATTAAATGAAAATCCATTTATTACACCTGAGATATATATTGTGTACTCTCCAGGTGAAGAGTATGTATGGGTTGCATTTGAAGAATTCCAAGTGGTTATAGTGTTTGTAGTTCTATCTCCCCAATAAACAACGAAGTTATATGTCCCTGTTGGAACTAATGGTAATTTTATTTGATTACTATTAGAAGAACCTGGGCTTGTTTTTGTTGTATCCCATGTAGAAGTGAAATAAGAAACCATAGTTGCAGCAGTAGAAAAGTTTGCTGTTAATGTTGTATTACTTGCAGGCATTGTATAATTAAAATTTGCAACAGAGCTTACTACAGTTCCGCCTTGGTTTGTCCAATTATTAAAAAATATTGAACCTGTAGTGGTTATGGAAACTGAAACTACTGTTCCTGCGGCATAACTTCCAGCACCAATCAATGTTGCATTAGGTTCATTTGGATTTTCAACTAATGATAAGGTATATAAGGTAGGAGCTTTTGAAGAAAAATTAGCTGTTAAACCTAAATTGTTTGTTGGCATTGTAAAAGAATAACTTGCATTTGTACTTGCAACAACACCTGTTGAAGTGATTGTCCAGTTTACAAAAGAATAACCTGCACTAGGAGTTGCTGTAACAGTTACTAAAGAACCTGACTGATAACTACCAGAGGTGTTTGCTGTTCCAAAAGATGCATTGTTTGGAATTAATGTTAAAGTATAGTTTATTCCTGTACCTCCTGGCTGCTGTGGGAAACTTCCATCTGAAGAATTTCCTAAATTATTTAAAAAACCATCAAAAGTACCTTCAGCAACTTCATTAAGATCTGTTAACTGGGTTGTTTTTTCACCAAAAAGACCTAGAAAGGTTGCTAAAATAACAGCACCTAAAATCAATATTCCTAAAATAACAATCATCTCAATTGAGACTTGAGCTTTTTTATTATGATTCATATCTTTTTTCACATCTTTATTTTTAGAAATAAGTTTTTTTATTTTTTTCATAAGACAAGGTCCTTCTTAAATAATAACTACAAAATAGATAAAATATACATACATAATATTTATAAATATGTGTTAAAGTTTTTAAAAAAAAGATTAAACAAAGAAAAAAGAAAAAATTACTTAAAAAGAAAAAATTAAATAACTTTTATAAAAATTTCAGAAAAAAAGTCATCTTGCCAAACATTTATTTTTTCTTCTTGATGAAGAAATAAAAGAGGTATAAAAAGATTGTTTACAACATCAAAGTTATTAATGTTATTTGAAAAAAGTTTTTTAAAAGTTAAACAACCTTCATCATCAGCTTGTTTTTTAATAGAGGTATAAAGAACATCTATCCTGTAGTTAATGTCTTCAATAGTCCTTGGAAGAATAAATTCAATTTCAGCTTTTTCCTTAATCATTTTTTCTAAGTTCTTTTTAGTTGGTCTATTCATTATAGAATCAATGGCTTCTATTAAGTCATCTAAAGAAACTTGTCCTTCTTTATTCCTTATTTGGTTATCAAGATTTAAAGCATTAAGCAAAAGATCCTCTTCTTTTGGTATTATTAATTCTTCTTCAGGTTCTATGCTTGTAAGCTTTAAGGTATATGTTTTTATTTTAAGTAGAATACTGGCAGCTAAAAGAGCATTTGCAGGAACCATTAAATTACCCTCTTTAAGCTGAATTATTTTTTTTAAATAAAGCTCTGTTAAGGATACTATATCAATGTTCCAAATATCAAAATCATTTGATTTAACTAAATCAAATAATAGTAGTTTCCAGTTTGGTTGGTCAATGATTGTTATTAATCTATCCATAATGAAATAATCATGTTTAAAAAAGAATAAAAAGACTAAGGTTTTTTTTAATCTTCAATAACCTTAGCATTAAAGTTTTGTGCTTCAATATCACATAACTTGATTTTCTTACTTTGTCCTTCTATATAAAGAATAATGTCTTTCTCGAAATAGATGGTTATAGCATCAGATACTAATCTAAACTTAACTGTCTTAGACTTTAAGATTTCATCAAAGATTAAACCAAGGTTTTCAGATGGAACAACTATATCAATACCTTGTTTTTTACCTTTTACTTTTGTTGAAATGTCTGAAAGATCAATGGTTCCAACAACATTAAACTTTAAAATAAAGTCTTTAATGTCAAAGGAAGAGATTAGTTTTTGGATATAGTCTTTTGCCTTTAAAGTATCTGTAAAAACATATGTTCTGTATGTTCTGTATTTTTCAAAAAACTTATCTGCATCTTGCATCTCTTTATAGAAAATATCCATTTCCTCTTTAATTTCAGCAACAGTTAAATGCATTTTCTTAAACAAAGAGATGAGCTCTCTTTTTTTAATTTCTTCTTCAATTTCTTTTTCTAAATGTTCGTTTTTCTTTCCTATTTCATAAATTTCTTTATAATCGTTTATTAAGCTGTTTATTATATCATGTAATGGGTTATAAAGCTCTAAAACCTTGTTTGTCCTATAAAGATTCTTATTAATTGACTCAAAAGACTTTTTTACTTTACTATTTATATCGGTCATAAAACCCCTCATTATTGTTTTTATTAGATGTTATTTTATTTAAAAAATGTTTTTAAAAAACCCCTTAATAATATGATTAATGGTATGTTTAATAAAGGTATCTTTTTATGTATAGCTGTCATTGTTCAGCCTTTAAATCCTTGAACATATGGTAGGCAGCCACTGCTCCTTGGGAGGTTGAAGTTACTATTTGTTTAAGCTCAGATTGGTTTGTACAATCTCCAGCAGCAAAGACACCAGGTATATTTGTTCTTTGCTCTCTATCAACAATTATCTCTCCATGTGAATCTAAGGTAAGGTTTAATTTTTCTAAAAGCTCTGTGTTTGGAACATGACCAATCTCTATAAAGATACCATCAAGAACAATTTCTTTATCGTCCTTAAGAATAATTTTTTCTAATTTTTCATTACCAACTAACTTTTTAAGTTCAGAGTTATAAAGAATCTCAACATTTTTTTGTTTGTAAAGAGAATCAAGCCACATAGGTTCTGCTCTTAAGGAAGTTCCTCTATAGATTAAGTAAACTTTTTTTCCAAGCTCTGAAAGTAAAAGAGCTGCTGTTACTGCAGCGTCAGACCCTCCAATAACTCCAACCACTTTATCTCTGTAGAAAGCACCATCACAAGTAGCACAGTAATGCACGCCTTTTCCTAAAAACTTATCTTCGTCTTGTATGTTAAGGGTTCTTTTCTTCATACCTATGGCTATTAATATTTTTTTTGCTTTTAAAGACTCTTGATCTGAGTTTACAATAAAGTAATTATTTTCTTTTTTAATATCTATTACCTTTTCATACTTTATTGGTATCTTAAGGTGGTTTATCTGTTCTGTCATTTTTGACATTAGGTCCATACCTGAGATTTCTAAAAAACCAGGGTAGTTCCAAATCATGTGGGCTGAGGCTGTTGTTCCTCCAAATGAATCTGTAAACATTACAGTAGACATTTTATATCTTCCTGAGTAAAGGGCACATGACATTGCTGCTGCTCCTCCTCCAACAATTGCTAAATCGTAAATATTTGTATTTTCACTCATTTGTAATCACATTTTTATTTTTTTTATAATTTTAAATAGTTAAAAAAGATTCACTTGCATATTTCTACAAGTATATATATTTAAGAGGCAAAAAATATATAAACTAAACCTTTTCAAATCTATCCCATGGAAAATCAAGCCACTGGGGGTTTGTTTTAACATAGAAATCAGGATAGAAGGAACAGTTTTTTTTATTAACATATATGGTTGCTGTCTTAATTTCTTTTACCTGAAATTTGTTTATTAAAAGTGAAGAAATAAATTCAATTGTTTTTCCAGAATCAAGGATCTCATCAATAATTAATATTTTTTTATTTTTTAAAAGTTGTTTTGAGGGAAGGTTAATAACTTCTATCTTTCCTCTTTTGTTTTTATCATAGGACTTAACAGCTATACTAACAACATTTTTAGTGTTAAAAAGTCTTGCAAGATGAACTGTAGGGAAAAGACCACCAACAGATATTCCTAAAAGAATATCAGGAGAATAGTTTTGTTTCTTTGCTTGAAGATAGATCTTTCTGCACCAATCTTCTACTTACTTATAAGATATCTTAATTGGTTCCATATGATATTTATAAAACAAATAAATTATAAATAGTATTTATTATTTAAATTAAAAAGAAAAAGAAAAGAAAGAGATTTTACTCTCCATCTATGTTAAGCTTAAGTTTTGCTTTAAGCTCTCTGTATCTGTTTCTTATGGTTACTTCAGTTACACCAGCAACATTTGCAACCTCTTTTTGAGTTCTTCTCTCACCAGTCATTAAAGCAGCTATGTAAACAGCAGCTGCAGCAACACCAGTTGGACCTCTTCCAGAGATTAAACCTGATGCTATTGCTTTTTTAACAATAACTTTTGCTTTATTTTCAACTTCAGCTGATAATGTTAAAACAGAAACAAATCTTGAGATATAGTAACTAGGATCTGTTAAAGGAACAGCAATATCAAGTTCTTTTACAATAAACCTATATGTTCTTCCAATTTCTTTCTTTGTAAGACCTGAAGCTTCAGCCATTTCATTTAATGTTCTTGGAACATTGTATGTCCTACAAACAGAGTAAAGAACAGCAGCAACAACAGCCTCAATTAATCTTCCTCTTATAAGTCCTTTTTCAACAGTCTTTCTGTAAAGTAAAGCTGCTGTTTCAACTAAAGGATTTGGTATGTTAAGGTAAGATGAAATTCTTTTAAGTTCTGTTAAAGCTATGGATAAATTTCTTTGAACTGAGTTTGATATTGAAGATCTTTTATGCCATTTAATAAGTCTGTACATCTGAGCTCTTGATTTTGTGGAAAGTTTGTTTCCTCTCAAGTCTCTTCCTGATCTTTCAATCATTGTTTCAAGACCTTTGTTTATTTTTGTATACTTCATTGGTGAACCGGTACTAACATTATCTTGTTTTTCAGAATTATCAAAAGTTCTCCAATCCTTACCTGTATCTATTTGGTAATCTGATAAAACAGTATGACATTTACTACAGATATATTCTCCACTTTTTGAATCTCTGTAGACCTTTGTGTTTCCACATTCTGGACATTTAACCATTGTTTACACCTCTATATTTTTAATGTTTATAAAAATAGTTGTTTTTTTAACATATATTTTTTTACTTATACCTTTAAACTTAATATAAATTTTATAGAAATAAGCATACCTATATAAATAACATAGTTTTTCAGGTATATAAAGGTTTTGGTAAGGGTGGTTTTTAAACAGTTATGTAGCTTACGTCATAAAAACTAAAACTTGTCCTTAAGCTTATAATTAATAACACTAGATGTAAAAGTAGGTCTTAAAAGAAGCCTTATAGGGTCTCTGTTAGGGTAATAGATAACAGCATCATTATCCTTTATGGCATGTATCTTTACACCTGGAAAAACACCCTCCCTAAAGTCATTTTCAGACTTGCTTGTTATTAAGGAGTTTAAGGTGGAATTATCTTTTATTGTCTGCATTATACTGCTTCCTAAATAAAGATTATTGAAAACAGCACTTAACTCAGGAAAAACCAATAAAACCTCATCTTTAACAGACAAAGAAATCTCTTCAACAAGGTTTTTTATAAAGAAAGGGTAAATAGGGTCTTTAGGGTTTAAGGTAATTATCTTTACAGAACCAATATTTTGATATCTTTGTTTAAAAAGTAAAGAAATATCTGATTTTCCAAAGAAAGAACCATATTTTTTATCTAAGACCATTAATTTTGAAATTACTCTTTGTTTTTCAAAATCATTAATCTCTTGATCAACTTTTATTTTTTTAACACTTGAAATAAGATCTTTAACAGTGATTATATCTTTACTGTAAACCTGGTTTATTATCTTTAAAGAAACATCCTTAAAAGAAAAAAGATTTACAAAAGCATCAAAAGGTATTTTGCTTAGAGGAATATTAATATCTAAGTAATTTATTTTTTTAACTGGAAAACCAAAAGCATCCATATTAAGTTCAAAGTCCTCTAAGACCTTGGAGTTTTGTTGAGGATACCCTAAACTAACATAGTTGTTTAAAGTATCAAAGACAATAACTGTTTTTGAAGAAAGTAAATAATTTTCACATATTAACTTTGAAACAAACAACCTTTCATCAAGAAGAGGACCATAGACGGTTACATTCTTTAGGTTTGAAAGAGAGGTTGTAACTGTTACGTCTTTCTTTTTACCTAGGATTAACTTATCTAAAGGTGTTGAAGATTTAAAGTCTAAGGAAAGAGGCATGTTTGAAAGTGATTTTAAGATTTCAGGATCTGAAAAAAAATAATCATTATCTCTTTTTTCTGCAAGTTTTAAAGAAATTAACTTAATGTTATATGACTTAACAACAGAGATTACAGAACCAATCATTTTATTTAGTTCAGTTATTTTTTTATCTACATGATATGAAAGAGTATTTACATCTATATACTCTGTGTCTGTATGTAATAAAAGATACTTAAAGTTATTTGAAGAACCAATATCCACATGCTTATGATAAACAATAGCAGGGTATGGAAGAGTGGATGCAAAAGTTTCAATCTCTCCTTTAACAACAAAAACCTTATATACCTGTATTAAGACATTTGTTTTATCTCTTAACCTTAAGAAAGAAACAAAGATATCGTCTTTATAGAGAACACTAAGCTCTTGATCAGCATACTTGCCTTCATATAAAGTGTTCCATGTGTTTAAGGATATCATATTTAAAAATCTCGTAAAATTATATATTATATTTATTATTTAAAACAAAACATTTTTAATAACTTACATTTAAGATATTAACTATTATAGTTTAGAATATAGATTAAGTATGGTTGAAAAAAAATTAATTCAAGACACCATTATTGAACTAATGGATGCTAATATAGATAAAGAAACTATTTATTCGACACTTAAAGACATAGGTGTTGATGAAGAAGATATTGAAAATAATTATAATGCTGTTTTAGCATCAAGAAAAACAGAAAAGAAAGAAGAACCTTTAACTTCTGTTAAAAAAGAAAAGGAAGAAAATTTATCTTCTGTAAAAGAAGATGCTTCTCAAGAAGAGGAAGAGATTTCTCAAGAAGAACTTGATGAAGAAGAACCTGAAAAAGAAGTAATTTCTAAAAAAACAACTAAAACAGATTTTATAGAAAAAAACAAAAGTAAATATGAAGATTTTTTAGAAACAGAGCTTAAGAAAACTACAAGTGATGTTAATAAAATTAATCAGGAAGATATTATTAAAAATTTAAAAAAAGAAAAACCAATAGCACCTACAATTGATTCAAAACAACTTTCTGAAATTGAAGAGCAAGTAAGAGAACTTAAAGCACAGATGAATGGACTTACAAAAATTATGAAAGATATTTTAGAAGAAAATAGAAATATTTTAAATAAACTAAAATAAGTTTTTATTAATCCTTTAATAAAAACCCATACTCTTTCTCGTTTATATGTTCGATAATGTCAAGTAAAACATTATCTCTTTGCTCTTCTGATAGATTCCCAAAGATATATCGTATCATGTCCTCTATCTGGTCCATAGAAAAATCAGAGAAGATGTAAGCTAGAAGAGCCTTTAAATTACTTTTAGAAAAGAAACTTTTATTTTTTTTTATAAACTCCATAGAGCTTTCTTTTGATGGTCTTTTAGTTTTAAACTTTAAGATATCAACAACAAATTCTTTTCCTCTATTAAACAAAGAAGGATTATCTTTTCCTCTGTTTGTTGAATGAAGAGAGGGTTTTGGTTTTAATAAAAAAGATTTAACTTCTTTTTTAACAGCCCTTACAGATGACTTAACTATCTTGTGCATTTTTTAAAAACCCTCTTTTTTTAAAAGACTTACATGTTTCCAAAAAGTTTACTGAAATCAATATCTCCAGTATCTTCTTTCTCTTTACTTCCAGAAAAGTAATTTGTAATAATAACTATTAATAAAAGAATAATTGTTGAATAAAGAAGGAAAGGAACATCACTTGCCATTAGAAAGAAAATTACAACATAACCTCCTAACACCAAAAGATTCCACCAACTTTTCTCAAATAAAAAGTATATACCTAAAATAAAAGGAATAAAAATTAAAAAATTATAATTGATACATAGAATAATAATAACAAGTAAAAAAATCCTAGTCAATATTGCTTCCAAACTATAATCACTTTCTTAAATTCTAAAATCCTTCATTAATTTACTAAAGTCAGGTTTACTTATTGATATTATTAAAGCACCAACAACTGCAAACCACACGAAATGAGGGTATTGTACAAATAATAAATATACAATAATAATTGTTATTACAACAGACATTGTGTTGTTTGATATTTTGCTTTTTGTCCATGAGTATATAACAACTGAAATTACTATTAAGAGTACAATCCAGATGATGTGTGTAAATGCACTCAAATATAAGATATTATCCATATATACCATAATATAAAAGATAAAGAAAGAAAAGGTTTATAACTATTTAGCTTTTCTTAATTTAGCTCTGTTTGAAGGACCGTTCTTTTCAGTACCGTTTCCTTTCTTTACAAGACCTCTATTCTTTCTTCCAGCACTTGTAAGACCTCTTTGAGCTCTTTTTTTATGCTTTTCAGAAACTATCCAATTAAGATCCATATCGTTTACTATTGATGGGTGGTTTGGATCAATCATTATAACTTCAAAATATTTCTTTTGACCGTCTTCTCCAACATAGTAAGAGTTTAAAACTTCTAAATTTTCATAAGCCTTGTCTGCTTTTTGCTCAGCCATTCTTTGAATTGAGATTCTCCTTGTTATTTTATTAATTCCCATTCTCTTTGGTCTTCTAGCATTCTTTGGTCTTAAGATTAAACCAGAACCTTTTCTTACCTTTACAAAGACAACAATAATACCTTGCTTTGCTTTGTAACCAAGTTCTCTTGCTCTAACAATATTAGATGGTTTATCAACCTTTACAATAGAACCTTCTAATTTTCTAAAATCTATTAATTTTTTTGAATATACTTTTCTATAGTCGTAATTAGCATCTCTTGTTTTCTTATACTCGTTCTCTATAGTTTTTTTTATATATTGGCTTGCTGTTGTCATAAAAAATCACACTCTTTTTAATTTGTTTTAAACTTATATTATTTTAAAGTAAATAATAATATATAATTATGAAACAAAAGATTTATATATTAGATGGAAAAATAAGCTTAAATTGAGCTTATTTTTATTAAAAATAACTAAAAACCTGTTGATTTAATATGATTAAGAAAAAAATTACAATAACCAAGGAAGATTTTAATAAAACCTTAAGAGAGATATTAATAGATTTAAAGATAAGTCCAGAGATTGTTTTAGTTAAGATAGATGGTACTTTTAGGCCAATATCAACTGTTATTAAGAAAGAAACTGAGATTGAAGTTTTGCAAGTTATAAAGTGATTTAAAAAATGAATATTAAATGTGAAAAATGTTCAAAGGATGCTTTGATATACTTAGCTTATGGTAAGCATAATTTATGTAAAGATCACTTTAATGATTTTTTTGAAAATAGATTTAAAAAAACCATAAGACAGTTTAAACTTTTTTCACAAAAAGATTATCTTGGAGTTGCAACCTCTGGCGGAAAAGACTCAATGGTTTTATTATACTTAATAAATAAAATATTTAAAGAAAGAAGAATTAAGTTTTGTGCTATCTTTGTAGACGAAGGAACAGACAACTACTCAAATAAAACATATCAAGTGGTAAAAGATTTTTGTTTTAAAGAAAACATAAAACTTGTATCCTCCTCTCATAAAAAAGAATTTGATATCTCAACTCAAGAGATTGGAGAGAAGTATGATAGACGCGAAGGAACTGTTTGTACTTACTGTGGAGTTTTGAGAAGAAAAACATTAAACAGACTTGCAAACAGAGAAGATGTAAGTAAACTTTTAACAGGACATAACCTAGATGATGAATGTCAAACTATTTTGATGAATCTTCTAGATAATGATGTGGTTAGATTTTTAAGAACTGGACCTTCAACTGGTATTATTGACATGGAAGAAACAAAACCAAGAGTTAAGCCATTTTACTTGACACCAGAAAAAGAAATTGCTGCTTACGCTTTATACAATAATATACCTTTCCATGATTGCAACTGTCCTTTCTTTAGAACAGCTAAGAGAAATCATTTTAGAAGTTTTTTAAACGAGACAGAGGTTTTGCACCCAGGAGCTAAGTTTTCTTTAGTTAAGAGTTTTTTAAAGCTTAAAGAAATTACAAACATATCTCCTTTATTAAAAGACAAACAGAAACTAAAAAAATGCAAAATATGTAAGGAAGAAACAAGTCAAGAAGTTTGTAAAGCCTGTGAACTGATTTTAAAAATTAAAAAGATATAAAAAGCTATTTTACATATATTATAGATATAAAGGTCCTGTGGTCTAGTGGTTATGACGTCGCATTGACATTGCGGAGATCCCCAGTTCGAGCCTGGGCAGGACCACTTATTTTTTTATTAAAAAAATATTTTTGAAAGAGTATGAAGACAATAGAAAAAATAAAAGAAAAAACAACTAGTGTGCTTAAGAGTACTAGTGAAAATTTAAAAAGAATATCTGAAAAGACAAGCAGTACTTTTAAAGAAACAAGCTTGGACCTTAAAAAAATATCTACAAAAACAAGTAAAAAAATAAAAGAAACAAGTGAAAAAATAAAAGATGACTTGATAAACTATAGATATATTTTAAACCAGATAAAACAGATTATTGATTTTCAAGATGCTTTAATTGATCCCTTAAAATCACAAAAGAAAGTTCTACTTAAGATTATTAAAAGAAACAAAAATACAGAGTATGGAAAAAAATATTCATTCTCTCAAATTAAGAGTATTGAAGAGTATCAAAGAAAGGTGCCTATTATTAAATTTGCTGATATCTTAGAAGATGTTGAAAGACTTAAGAATGGAGAACAGAATATTTTTACAAAAGACAAAGTAGTTTACTTTGCATCTACCTCTGGAACTACAAGTAAAATAAAACTTGTACCTATTACAAAACAGAGAATTAAAAATTATAACAAAGAATTTGCACTCTGGGCTGTTTATGTCTTAAAAGATTATGTTAAGATTGCAAATGGAAAAACCCTTTACTTTGCAGGACCTTACTTTGAAGGAAAGACAAAAGGAAAGATACCTTATGGAAGTATATCTGGATATCTTCCACACAAATCTCCATGGTATGTTAAAAGAAAAATATCAAACCCAATAACAGTCTATAATGAAATGAACTTTGATAAAAAAATTAAAAAAATGGCAATCTATGCCTTACAAGAAAATATTACACAGATAGCTTTTACAGCACCAATTGAAGCAATACTTTTTTTAGACTATATTAAAAAAAATAGAGATAAGCTTATTAAAACTATTAAAAAAACAAACCCAAAGAGAGCAGAATATCTTTCAGCTATAAAAGATTTTAAAGCAATTGATATTTGGCCTAACATAGGTTTAGTTAGCTGCTTTAGGTCAAAGACAAATGAGATGTATATTGATACTTTAATGGAAAAGATTGGAAAGAAAATAGAGATTAGAGATTCTGGGATAAATGCATCTGAAGGAAGAATATCTATTGGGCTTTCTAAAGATGGAATCTCAGGAGTTTTTCCACTTAACACCACCTTCTTTGAGTTTATTGATATTGATAAAGAAAAAAAAGAAACAATAACTGTTGAAAAATTAAAACTTAATAAGAAATATAAGGTTATAATAACAACTCAGGAAGGACTTTATAGGTATGACATGGGAGATGTCATTAAAGTAACTGGATTTTTTAAAAAGATACCAGAGATTAAGTTTTACAATAGAGAGAATTATCTTAACATTGCAGGAGAACTTGCATATGAAGATGAGATTGTTAAGGCAATTAATAAAACTATTAAAGAAACTGATATTAAGCTTAAACACTACACATTACTTCCATACCTTGTAGATCTTTCTAAAAAACCAAGATATGAAATATTATTAGATGTTTTAGAAAAAGAAGATGATAAAAAAATTATTGATTTTAAAAACAAACTAGACTTAAACCTTAAAGAAATAATTAATGACTATAAACAAATGAGAGAGGAGTTTGGAAGAATGGATCCTCCTATTGTTTCTATCTTAGAGAAAGGAAGCTATGATTTGTTTAATCAGAAAAGAGTGGTTGGTTCAGGAAACCCAAAACCAATAAATATACATCCTGACCATAAGTTTAGAGATAATTTCAAGATAGAAAAGAGTTATGAATAATTATGATTTATGAAAAATATTTTTCTAAAGACTACTTTTCTGCAAGAAAGAAATTTTTAGAAGATACAAAAAAATTAAAAAAAAGTAAAGTAAATATAATTGATGACTTAACCATAGACTTTGCCTTGCATGAAACAAAGAAGAAAGAAACATTACTGGTGCTTGTCTCTGCAACACATGGGGTGGAGGGGTATACTGGAAGTGCTGTACAACTTTTCTTTTTAGAAAAATACTTTGAAAAAATAAAAGAAAAGTATAGTGCTCTTCTAGTGCATGCTCTTAACCCTTATGGCTTTAAGAATAATAGAAGATATAATGAAAATAATGTTGATCTTAATAGAAACAACAATCTTGACTTTAGTGAAGTTAATAACTTCTTTGAAAGAAATCGCCTTTTTAAAGAAGAAAATCTTTTTGATATGAAAAAACCTCTTGTTAATGAAAAACTTTCAAAACTAAACTACTATACAAGAGTTGTAAAGCTTATTGAAAAGCATGGGATTTCCAAAACAATTACTGTTTTAGGAAGAGGACAAAATAAATATCCTAAAGGAGTTTGCTTTGCAGGTTTTAAAAAAGAAAAATCTATCTTGGCTTTAGAAAAAGAATTAAAAAAAATAACTACAGGTTACAAGAGAGTTGTTTTTATAGACATCCATACAGGGGCTGCAAAGAAGTATAACTTAGATGTTTTTACTGCAAATAAATTAAACTCAAAAGAAATAAAACCATTTGTTAAAAGATTAAAAATAAAGAATACAGAGAGTACAAAAAAAAAAGGAACAGACCATATAGGTGGAATGGAAAATTGTTTTTTTAATAACTCAAAGGGAAAAGAAAACATTCACTTTACCTTAGAGTATGGAACTGTTAACAAATACTCAACAGTTCTTTCCTTAAACTACTTAAGCTATCTTTTAATAAAGGAAAATCAAGTGACACAGTATGGACCTTTTGAAAAACTTAAAAAAATTAGAAAAGATATGAGAAAAGCATACTCTCCTGATACAAAAAAATATAAGAAGTTCGTTATTAAGAAAACAGATTTATTCTTTAAAAAACTTATATCTGTTCAATAGAGAGTTTAATCTCTAAGATGTTGTTTTTATAACTTGAAACTACACTTTCCTTTACAACCTTAAAACCAAGCCATACTTCTTTATAGAAAGAAAAATCATGACTTCTTATCATTAAGATGTTTCTATCATTATCAACATCAAACCTTATTTTGTTTAAGTTGTGAGGAGTGTACATTGTTAAGTAGATGTTCTCTTTATCAAAAACAAAGCTATCAATGTCATCACACATCTCAAAGTCCTCTTTGTTTCTATTAAACTGGATATTAAGATTAATGGGCTCTGACTTATCTGGTTTATTCTTACGAGCGAAATCTAAGATCATCTGCTTTATTGCTCTGTCAATTTCATCTAGATTGTTTGTCATTAAACCACCCTATTTTATTTTGATAAAGTTCATTCATTACCTTTGTTATTGTCTCCCATTTGTCTCTTGCATAGGGAGGTATTTTTTTATGTTCTAAAATATATTTTTTTAAAAAATCTATTGTACTAGGATCTGAAGAATAACCTGATATATCAGTTCCTGTTAGCTGGGAGATCATTTGATCCCTTACAACCTTTGCTAAAACAGAGGCACAAGAAACAGAAACATGGTTTAAGTCTGCTTTATGCTCTGAAACAATCTCAAAGGCATATTTAAAGTCAAGTGTATAGAAATTAGACATCATTCTTTTTTTATATTTATCTGTCTGTGTATCTGGGCAATCAAGGACTAACTTTTCAGGAATGACTTTTAAGTTTTTTGCAAGCTCTGCTGTTTTTTGAGCTTCAATCTCATTTAAGGAGTATCTATTCATTAAGACATTTAACTCCTCTGCTGGAATTATCATTATCTTATACTCTGTGGATTTTTCTTTAATAATTTCAAAAAACTCCTCTCTCTTTGGTTTTGATAAAAGCTTTGAGTCTTTTACACCTAGTTGTTTAAAATAATCCTCTTGCTCTTTATTTAAAGTACAGATGGCTATTACTAGTGGGCCTAAAACACACCCTCTACCGGCTTCATCAACCCCACTTCTATACTTTTCTGACATTTTTAATCACTAATATATATAATATATGGTTTTATTTAAAAAGGGGGAAGGTAAGTAATAAAAATAACTATTTAAAAAGAGTTTTGTTTTTTAATATATATAGATATTATATATAATATATTTAAAAAAAGGTGAATTAATTATGCAAGCAACAATATTAAGTAACAGAAGAGGAGTTAGAACACAGTACAATAACCAATATATCTTAAAAGTTGATGATGATAAATATATGGATAAAAAAACAGTTTCTCCTCTTTTAGGTAAAAAAGCTATTTATAAGACAGGATCTGGAAAAACAATTACTGGAACTATTGTTTCATCTCATGGAAACAAGGGTGCTGTAAGAGTTATCTTTGAAAAAGGACTTCCTGGAACAGCAATCTCACAAAAAGTTGATGTTAAATAGTTTTTCTTTTTTAAAAAAACATCTACTCTATAAAAGACTTTAAAGGTCTTTTAAGTTTTATTTTTTTATAGGCATCTGCATAACTATTTTTAAGAAGAGTTAAGATTGTTATTGAGACAAGATAATCTACTTTAAAATAAACCTTTTAGTCAAGAAGCTTGTCTTTTGGAAAAGACTTTTTAAAAAAAAAAGAGGTGTTATTGTTTAAATGAAGAATGATCTCCTCTCTTGAAACCTCTCTATAGCTACTTACTATTGGTAATATGATTCTATAAATAGCTCTCTCTATTAACTTGTTGTTTGAAAGCTTTAAGTCAATCATTAAGTTTCCCCAGGTCTTTCCAGAGTAGATGAAGGTTTGAGTTGTTATTATGTTTAGGATATATTTTAAGGCTGTTTTTACAAAACCAAAATTATTTTGTTCATTAATGAATATTGGAATGTTATTTTTAATTTTTATATTAGAGTTAATGGATATTACAAAAATATTTTTAGATGAAAAACTATTTATTAAAGATAACATTTTTTTTGAAGGCTCTTTATAAAAAATAAAAATAAGGGTGTCTTTTTTTTAAATGTTTTTAACATCAACTGAAAGAGGATGTTTTTTAATAAAATTATTACCTATAAGTTTAATTTGATTTTTTGTAAATATACTGTTATACCCACCCTCCACTGTCAAGCCCCTTACAGTTTTAAAATCCACACCAAAGGTAGGAAGGCACTCTGAGGCATCTATTAAAGATAGAGGAGCTGTTTTTCTATCAGAGATGTAATAGATGTTGGAATTACTTTTAAAAGAGTTTTTTGCATAAACAATTATTGGTTCAAGCTTTGAAATATCTTTTCTTAAAGAAAAATAATTTTTAGAATAATTTTTTAAAAGAGAGGAAATCATCCTATCTACAGAGTATTTATTTTCATCTTTAATATACCCTAACTTTACTGCTGCGATATAGAACGAAATATCTACCATCTGTGTAATGCTTCCGCCTTTAAGCCTTGTTGACCCTGAAATTGCTTCATGGCCTACAATTGGGTTTATTATAAAATCAGTTTCTTTAATTATTTTATAAGCAGGGACGCTATAATAGCTTAAAATCTTTGATTTAGGAATTGAAGAAATCTTGTTTAAAAAGAATAAACCAGATTTAATATTTTTATTTTTAAAAGATTTAAGGAAATGTAAGGACCCTAAAACCCCACTTGAGGTTCCTGAACAGGAGATGCCTAAATAAAGAATCTCTTTTGTATCTTTTATTTCTTTTTCAAGAGAGCTTATATTTTCTAAAACATTATCCTCTGAACCTTCCTTTGATTTAATGAAGCGGAAGAACCACCTGAGATTAAGCCATATATCTTATTTGTGGAAAATAACTTATTATACTCATTTGCAATCAAGATCGCAAACCTACCGCTTGTTCCAGAACCATGTAGGATTATCTTAGAAGAATCTTTTTTAAGAAAAGAGATTAAGAGATTAGTGAAGATAGAGATTTGTTTTTTTTTGTGTTTGTAAAAGAAGAAAAAACATCTTTCTCTACAGAGTAAAGAAGATCAATAGCAGGAACAATTGGAAGAACATAGATATTTTTTGTTTTTATGTTTTGCTGTTCTGTAACTTGCATATTAAGTCATTAATTATTTTAAATTATCTTCTTCTAAAACCTCTTTTTTAGAAGGTGTTAAAATTTCAGAATCAGAGGAGGATACTTTTTTATCTTCATGTATGCTTTGGTTAATAGATCTAAAGACCTGTGCATAATTTCTATAACTTAAGTTTTGTTTAGGTATGTCCTTTGGTTTTTTAGAAACTGACTTTTCAATTATTAAAATTTCTTTTGAAGGAACAATAACTGGTTCTTCTATATTTTCAACAACCACTTCGTTTTTTATAATAACTTCCTTTGTTTGAGAAGGTACACTCTCTTGATTAGAAACAGGGAGAGTATACTTTGCAATAATCTCTTCTCTTGTATACTTTGGAGCTGTATTTAAAATAGCTTCCTTTTCTACAGGAAGATTGTATTTTTCAATAACTTCTTTTTTTGAGTATTTAGGAGAGGTTATCTTAAAGTATGAAAAGAACACTAAAAATAAGAAAACTACTAAAAGAACAAACAATAAGAGAGCATCTATAAATAGTAGAGAAAAGTAATGTAGAATAATATAGATTATTCCAGAAAAGATTATTGAGAGATATAAAGATTTAATTAGTTTATTCATAGACATTCACTTTTAAAATACATTTGTTGTTATATTATATAGTATTATACCAATATAAATATATTTATTTTTGAAAAGATATGAAGCAAGAAATAATTAAGATAACCAAACAAAAAGTTAAAGAAAAACTTGAAAGAGCAGATCAAAAGATAATCAATCTATCTTTAATTGTTGAAAAACTTCAGTTTAAGATAAATGAATTAACTGAACTTTTAAAGATAATAACAGATCAAGAATACCCTTCAGTTGATCAAACCTTAAACATAAAGGAATATTGTTTGTTTTATCTTCTTGTAAACAAAGATAAAGAAAGCTTAAAGAAATTAAACATAAGTGAAGAAAAGATAAAAGAAGTTTGTGAAATTTTAGATTATGATATTGGAATTATCCTTAAAGAAGATGTTAAGGAAATAACTACAACCCTTGCAAAGAATATTTTAGGACTTATTGAAACTAAGGAAAAGATTGATAATGAAATTAATCTTTTAATAAAGAAACACTATGTAAACCTTTATACCATAGCCTCACCCTCAATAGCATGTAAGATGATTGAACTTTCAGGTTCCTTTGAAAGACTTGCAAGATACCCTGCATCAACCATTCAACTTCTTGGTTCAGAGAAATCTTTTTTCAAGGCCATTAAGTTTAATAAAAAGACACCTAAGTATGGTATACTTTATAACCATCCATTAATAATTAATTTATCTTATAAAAACAAGGCAAGAATGGCAAGAACCATAGCCTCAAAAATCTCACTTGGTGTTAAGGCTGATCTTGAAGGCAAAGACATCTCTAAAGAGATTATGGAAAAAATTAAACTTAAAATTAGTGAACTGAAATGAATAAGGGAATAATATATACTGGTAAAGATATTAAAACAAAAGATTGTACAACTGGTAAGCTTAGGGAATGGGACCCTACTAGATCAAAAGTTGCTGCTGGTATTAAGAAAGGAATAGTTCCTGATATTAAGGAAACTGATAAAGTGCTTTATCTTGGAGCTGCTGAAGGTTACACAATCTCCTTTATATCAGATATTTTACCTAAGGGAAAGGTTTATGGAGTTGATATTTCAGCATACAGTATGCAGAAACTATTACTTGCTTCTTTTAAAAGAGAAAACCTTATACCTGTCTTAGGGAATTGTAATAAAGTTGAAGAATATCAAGATTTACTAAAAGAAAAATTTGATTGGATAATACAGGATATTGCACAGAAAAACCAAGTTGAGATATTGATTAAGAATGCAGATTTTTTTTTAAAGGAAAAAGGATTTGTTCTTTTGAGCCTTAAGTTATCTGCTATTTCTCAAAAAGATCATAAGAAGACAACTGAGGATCAATTGACATTGTTTAGAAGAAAGTTTAACCTTATAAACCAGAAAAGACTTGATCCTTTTGAAAAGAAGCATGTTTTGATATTAGGGCAAAAGAAATAAATTTATTTTTTAAGACTTAAGAAATGCTCTATAGATCTATCATATTTTTTTTCTGCATCTTTTGGAAAATAACAAGCAGGAAGCTCTCCTTTTTCTCTATGGTGTTTTATACACTCACAGCAGATTCCTTTTCTTTTACATGGATATGTGCAAGAGCAATTAACTAGATTTATATTTTTCTTGCACTCCATATAAAAAACTACTCTTTAATGTATATTCTTTTTATAATAATGTCTTCTACAGGCCAGTCTTGATAGTAACCGTGCTTTGTGGTTGTTTCTACACCTTCAATCTTAAGGACAATATCCATACCTGAAACTACTTTTCCAAAAACAGCATAGCCAGGGTTTCTTTCATTAGAATAATCTAAGAAAAGATTATCTTGAGTGTTTATAAAAAATTGAGATGTCGCTGAATCAGGGTCCATTGTTCTTGCCATAGCTAAAGTTCCCTTAACATTACTTAAACCAGTTATGTTTGTTTGCTCTAAGACAATTGGGGCATTTGTTTTCTTATCAGTTCCGTCTTCTGTAAAGCCACCACCTTGTACCATGAAGTTTTTAATGACTCTGTGGAAAACTGTTTCATCATAGAAATTAGACTCAACATATTTTTTAAAGTTTGCAACTGAGATTGGAGCATTCTTATCAAAAAGCTCAACCTCTATATTACCTAAGGATGTTTCTATAACTATCATTGTAGGATACCTCTCTTTTTTAGTTTCATTTGTACTACCTTGCATTGAAACTAGAATAACAACTATTAAGATTACTAAAATAGCTGATAGTGAAAAAATAATTATTTTTGTTTGGTTCATAGATATTTATTATCTAAAAAGATTTTTAAAGAGATATTACATTAAAGATAAGTTTACAAATGATTGTAAAAACATATATTATATAAAGATTTTTGTTCATAAATATATATACTATTTCTTTAATAACAGCTTACATAAACAGATGTAAGAAATAAATATTTAAAATAAAAAGGAGTTGAAAGAATGATAAAAATAAATCAAGCAGCACCAAACTTTAAGGAAGATGCTTATGTTGATAACGAGATTAAAAAAATAAGTTTAGAAGAGTATAAAGGAAAATGGGTTGTTCTTTTCTTCTATCCTGCAGACTTTACCTTTATATGCCCAACAGAGCTTCAAGAGCTTGCAAGACATTATAAAGAATTTAAAAAATTAGGAACAGAAGTAATATCTGTTAGTACAGACACTGTTTTTTCACACAAGGCGTGGAAAGATACATCAGAGGCAATAAAGCCAATTAAGTTTCCTATGCTAGCTGACCCTGCTATGAGAGTTTGTAAAGCTTATGAGACATTGATTGAGGAAGAAGGACTCTCTCTTAGAGCAACATTCTTAATAGACCCTGACGGTATTGTTAAGGCCTTTGAGTTTCATAACAACGATATTGGAAGATCAGTTCATGAGCTTTTAAGAAAAATAGAAGCAGCTAAGTTTACAAGAGAGAATAATGAAGAAGTTTGTCCTATGAACTGGCATCCTGGAGAAAAAACATTAAAGCCAGGTCTTGATTTAGTTGGAAAGATTTAAATCTTTCTTTTTATTTTAAAAAACAGGTAATTTTAAAACATTAAAGATTACTAAGATAACTATTAGTAAAGTATACCCTATTGAAATTAAAACATTAAATAGAAGATCTTTTTTGTAAGCTTAGAAGACTCTTTTACCATTCCCTTTATACCAAAATGCATCATCAACAAACCAACTATGTTTGTTAACCAGTAAAAGAAGATCATGCTCTCTAAAAATATTCCTGAGATTATAAAAGCTAAAAGCCAGGAAAAAAAATAGGCTATTGGGATATTAAAAAAATATCATTCCAGAAAGATAAAGGAGAGAGAAGATAACCTATGAAGGTAAAGACCCCTCCTTTAAAATATTTTTTAAAAGACATACTTAAATATCCTTAAAGGAAAGTTTACCAGTATAAAGAGAAAGTAAAGTTTGGGAAAGATTGTTAAGTGAAACCCTCTTTTGATCAAAGGAATCTCTATCCCTTATAGTTACTGTTTGATCCTCTTTTGTTTGATGATCAATGGTTATACAGAAGTTACAACCAATCTCGTCTAAACGAGCATATCTTTTTCCTATAGATCCTTTCTCATCAAAGAAAACATCAAAAACACCATATGTCTTGTCCAAGATATCTCTCAAAACATCTTCTCCAACCTCTAAGATACCGTCTTTTTTAACCAAAGGTAAGATACCACAAAAGTAAGGAGAAAGCTTTGGTTTAAGATGTAAAATGTTTCTTAACTCCTCACCCTCTTTTCTAACCTCAAAAGAGTTTTCTAAAAGAACATAGAAAAGCCTATCAAGACCAATTGAAGAAACCTCTAAGACATGAGGGTTTATAACCTTACCTTCTTCTTTGACAGATAAATCTTTTTTAGAACCCTCTCCATGTGCTTTTAAATCATGGTCTGTTCTGTAGTTAAAGGAAAAAAGCTCTATCCAACCTAAGGAAGAGTTAACCTCTAAGTCAAAGGTTTGTTTTGAGTAAAAGGCCCTATCATCATCAGGAACCTCTCTAAACCTAATGTTCTCATGAGAAATACCAATATCATCTAAAAACTTTTGTTTTAAATAAAGATAAAAGGTTAAAAGGTTTCCTAAAGATATTTTTTGTTCAGTAATTTCTTTTACAGTGTAATCTTTTTCAGTATTATCTCTTAAGAGTAAAAATCTTATTTTATAATCTTCAATTTTTGATAAATCATAATCGTTTATTTTATCAGGATCAAAGAACATCTCTGTTTCAAGTTGTTCAAACTCTCTACATCTTATAAGACCTTGTCTTGGTGAAATCTCGTTTCTGTAAACCTTTCCATGTTGAGAAATTGTTAAAGGAAGAGAACTTCTACCTGTCTTATAAATTCTTTGAAAGTCTAAGAAGATGGATTGACAAGACTCTCCTCTCAAATAACCTTTATTACCATCCTGCACACCAACATTGATGTAGGCCATGAGGTTGAATCTTTTGATGTTTATTAAGTCTCCATTATCTTCAGACTTAATGTTGTTATCAGTTATTAGTTTTTGATACTCGTCGATAGATAGACCTTCAGGTATCTCTTTTCCAAGCTTTTCTGAAAGATACTTATCAAGCTTATAGGATCTTTTTGTTTTTGAACAAGAGGCTATAGGGTCATCAAAGTTTTTTAAATGTCCTGAGGCTTGAAAGACTGGTTCTGGAAGGATAATTGAACCTGAAATTTCATCAAAGTTATTTTTTTTAACAAACTCTGATCTCCAGAAATTAATGATGTTAAGTCTTATCTTATTACCTATTGGCCCATACTCATAAAAACCAGCAAAATTATTTGAATATATTTCTGCTGATGGAAAGTAAAAGGACCTTGTTTGAATCATTTCATTAAATCTATCTATTCTTAATTTATCCATTGCTTATCACTATTAATATTTAGTAATGAAATAATATAAATATATATTGGTTTAATAGATACATATAGGCAGGGGTACCCAAGCGGTCAAAGGGGCATGGCTTAGGACCATGTGCTTAGTGCTTCGCAGGTTCGAATCCTGTCCCTTGCACTATTTTCTTTTTAAAGAAAAAATACATTGATAAAATATGATAACTAATTTTGAAATACCAGAAAAAAGATTTAAAGTTGATTTTTTTATAGAGACTATAAAGAAGGACTTAAAGGAATATGAGTTTAGTACCTTTAACCTTGGTATTAGTTATCCATACGATGTTTCAGAAGAAGAAAAACTACTTTTGAAAAAAGAATTTCAATATCATTTAGTTAAAGAGATTGAAAGAACAATGCAAAAGAAAAGAACAGAAGCTTCTTTTGGAGACATAGACATCATCATTGATTTTAATTACAAGAGAATTGAATATAAGGTGAGTGGAGTTTATGTTTATGGAGTGTATACAAAGCACTCAAGAGAACTTCCACAAACAATAGACTTTTGTTATAATTGTAGGGGAAGAGGTTGTTCTTTTTGCAGCCATAAAGGGGTTTTAAGAGATTACTCTATTCAAGATATTATTGAAAAATACTTTAAAGAAAAATACTCTTTTTCAACCTTTAAGTTTCATGGAGCTGGAAGAGAGGACATTGATGTTTTAATGCTCGGTAATGGGCGTGAGTTTGTTCTTGAAATGGAAATTCCAAAGACAAGAAACATTTCTGAAAAAGACTTAAAAGAAATTGAAGACAAAATAAATGTTGATGAAAAAAAAAAACTACAAATATCATCTTTAAAAGTTTGCATAAAAGAAAAAGTTGCAGAGATTAAAAATAAGAAAAACTTTAAAGCCTATAAGGCTGTTGTTTCTACAGAAGAAGAG
Organism: Candidatus Iainarchaeum sp.; assembly: GCA_037441475.1. Lineage (GTDB taxonomy): Archaea > Iainarchaeota > Iainarchaeia > Iainarchaeales > CSSED10-239 > Forterrea. Next base: position 628,604 of record JBBISB010000001.1, on the reverse strand, counting down.
ATTACTTCTGAGGACTTAAAAAAAATTACTTTAGAAAAAGAAATTAAGATAAAACAGGTTACACCAAAAAGAGTTGAGAAAAGAAGGGCATTGCTTACAAGAGAGAGGATTGCTGAGGTTTTAGAGATTGAAAAGATTGATGACAAAACATTTAACCTAAAACTAAAGGCAGAATCTGGACTTTATGTTAAGGAGTTTATTTCAGGGGAAGGAGAAAAGACAAAGCCTTCAATCTCTGAGATTATAGGAAAAGAATGTAGATGCACTCAACTTGATGTTGTGTGGATATATAGGGAGTGAGAGGATGGAAGATATACAAGAAAAAGTTAAAAAATTTTGTAAAGAAAAAAATCTTGAAAGCACACTTGAAATAAGGATGCTTAATTTAGTTTCAGAAGTTGGAGAACTTTCAAAAGAAGTTATTAAAGGAACTAATTACGGGAAGAAAGATTTTAAAATAACAGAAAATACAGAATCAGAAATTGGAGATGTTTTTTTTGTATTAATAACTCTTGCAAATGATCTTAACATAGATCTTGAAAAAGCTTTAGAAAAGGTTTTAGAAAAATACCAAAAAAGATTTGAAGTTAAAAAAGAAATTGGATCTTTTTAAAAAATTATTTTAAAATAGTTCCTGTTTCAAGATACCATAAATAGAAGTCAAGCTCACCTTGAGAAAGCTTAACTTTTTTGGATATTACTTCTAAGATGTTTTCAATCTCTAAATATTTCTGTTTGTTTAAAGATTTTGGTTTTTCTTTTAAATAACCATTTTTTATTAAAACATCAACTATGTGAAAATCAATTATAGCATAATCGTTATAACCTATGTTTCTTAAAAAATGAGAAGCTTCTTTATAAGAGATACCTTTTATATTTTCAACAAACCACTCTCTTAAAGGTAATCTTTCTTTAAAAGTTGTTAAAACTTTTTTTAAATCGTTTACATACTTCCTATTATAAACAATATACTCTGCCCTAAGGTTAGGGTACCTATAACCAAGATCCTTTAGCTTAGAGGAAAGTTCTTTTAGAGAAAGTGTTAAAAAACTATTTTTTATTTTCTTTTGAATCTCAATGGCTTTCTTTGCATTATAGTTTGCAGTTAAGACACAAAAGGAAAGTTCATTAAAGAGGGCCTTATTTTGCTTTTCTTTTATTTTTGAAAGAATAAATATCTTTTCATCAATTATTTGTTTAACCTCAGTTTTCTTTAAAGAATTAATCTGTTTTACTAAATCACTTATAAATAACACTATTTTTAAATAAATTAAGCTATATCTAAAGTATATACCAAAGGTTTTAAAAAAAAGATATATTTATTAATTATTTATACTTATATATAGATGAAGAAATATGAAAAACATAATAGAATACTTGGATGAAATCTTAGTTGCTTCAAGAGAGATATATAGGCTTATGTCAACCCCTCTTTATAAGCTTGAAAAAAAAAAACTTATAGATAATTTATCTGAGATCAAAACACAAACAGATTCACTGGCAAGAAAGATCTTAGAGCTTAATAAATATACAGCTATCCAGTATTCCTCTGAACTGAATGTTTCTAAAATGGATTTGTTTTATCAAAACTTCTTAATGATGTCAAACAAGATAAACTCACAGATATTTTTAGAGACTAATAAAAAAGAAATAAACCATGATCTTGTAAACCTTAAGGAAGCAATCACAAGGCCACAGATTTTTTATGATCTTGAAGAACTTCTTAAAAATGAATTAACTTTATTTATTGGTTTTATTGAAGAGTCAAAGACAAAGATTAAATATAAGTATGTGGATATGACAAACCAAAAGAAATCAATTGAAGAGCTGTTAAGGATAATACAGGATAAGGAAGAAAACTTAAAGGAACTTAGAAAAAAAGTACAGGACTTTAAATGGCTAGAAGCTAAGGAAAAGGCCAAAGAATCACTTATAACAAACCTTGAAAATGAACTTATAAAAAGAATTAAGATAAATGAAAAGAACTCAGTTATGTTAAATGTACACTTAATAAAAGTTGAAACTGAAATAACTGAGATGCATAGAGTAATTAAGAAACTAACCTCAGACGTTATTGAAGTTGAAAAAAGTAATCTTGAGAAAGAAAAAATTGCCCTTGAACTTATTAAAGAGCTAAAAGATGAACTTTTAAGCACAAGATACGCTTTATCAAAGAAAGGAGAGATAAAGTAAATGGGAAATAATTTTGATCCTTTTGGTGGAGGCTCTTCTTCCAATTATTATAATAAAGGAAATGAAAGTAAACCAAAGAGTAATAACTTAGTAACAGTTGTACTTGTAATCATATTGATTGGTTTGGCTATTTACTATGGTGCAAACTATTTATTTTTAAGTAAAGTGGATGTAACTTTTAATGTTAAAAACACAGAAGGAGAAACAATACCTTCAGTAATAAAGATTGCAAAAGATCCTATGGTTACAAAAGTTGTTTTAAATCTACAAAATGGAACAACTGAAAAGATTAAGAAAGGGAATTATTATTATTCTGTTCAATCATCTGGATATGCATCTGAAAATGGAAAAGAAATAAATATTAAAGAAACAACTAAAAAAGATGTATCTCTTGAAAAGAACATACCTTTAACCATAAATTCAATTAATTTTCCAGAAAAAGTATTTGCAGGACAAACAGCAACATTGATTATTCATTATAGAAATACCTCTGAAAATACAGCATACACAATAGATGATCTTGTAATTGAAGGGGATGTTAAAAAATGGAACTTTGCATACACTGATAGTTATTCAGATCCTATAAGTAAAGAACAAGTAGTTCTATCTCCTAGAACAGAATCGACTATACATGTTAGATATACTGTTGAAGAGACTAGTAAAAAAAGTAATAAAATAAGTGTTAGAGTTAAGTATAAGAAAAAAGAAACTTCAAAGTCATTTGAGATTATACAAGAACCAGACATCCCTATTACAGGCACACTTTCTGGAGAACTTAAAAGTGGAGAGAGTAAAAACTTTACAATAACTATTGGAAACTCAAAGAACAGCTTACCAATAACAGACCTTACAATGGAAGTAGAGGTTAGTGGTAATAGCAATCAAGATGTTAATCAATGGTTTACTTATCCTCAAGGAAATATATTACTTGATGCTAAAAAAAATGTTACAAAACCAGTATCTATTGTTGTGCCTCAAACAGCAACTGATGATTTAATAGAAGGAAAACTTATTTTTAGAAGTTCTATTTTTAAAGATGCAAAAGAAATTCCTATTAAGTTTACTATTAAAGAACCAAGCATAAACTTTACAGCGAGCACAAATAAAAGCACAATTAAGCTTATTTACGATGTTAATAATAATGTTACAAACATAGAGTATGTTACTTTAAAACTTGATAATGAAAGCACAATTGATATTGAGATTATTGAGATTAAAGTAGTGGATCTTGATGTCACTAGAAAAGATTGTAATAACCTTATCTATATTTCAGAGAATGCTCTTGCAAATAATAGGGTTATTAGAAACACAAATCCAGAAGTACTTATGTCAATAAATGCAATTGACCCTTCCTTGGTTGGGAGCCTTGTAAACAACACAAGAGCATGCGCTATAAATGTTAGTTACAAACATCCTTTTAGAAGTAATGAAACACTAAATGTAGGTTCGAACCTAATTATTAATATTGAGTAAAAGAAATTATTTTTTAATAAGAGAAAAAATTTCTTTAATATCTTCTTTTCTAATAACCTTAAACAAAAATATTGCCAGAAGATATATAATGGCACCAAAGAAGACATATATTAAAACATCATAGTTGTTTTGAAGAAAACCAGATGGTGTAAATAACTTAAGCACAAAGATACCTAAAACCATTAGAAGGCCTGAGAAAAGAGGATAGATAAAATTATCTATTATCTTAAGACCAGGAATCTTTTTTTTAATAAAGATAAGAGAACCAATTAATATTATTATTTCTGAAAGAAATGTGGTAAGTGCAGCACCAACAATACCTAAAAAAGGAATAATCATAATGTTTAAAACAACATTTGAAATTGTAGCTATAAAGAGAAGCTTTAAAAAATATTTTTCATAACCATAGGTTGAAAATAAATTATTAAAGGTCATGTTAAGAGAATATATTAAACAAAAGAACATTATTATCTTAAAAGGAAGGTCTCCCCCCAAGTAACTTACCCCAAAAACAAGAGTGATAATCTCTTTAGATAAAAGGATAGCCCCTAAAGACATTGGAACTGAGATTAATAAAACTAACCTTAAGTATTTGTTATAAATGTTAGGTAAAGATGAAGAAAAAGAATGCTTGGAAAGAACAGGGAAAAAAACTAAAGAAATTAAACCAACAGCAGCCATTATAAAACCTAAAAAAGAATAACTGATAGAGTAAAGCCCAACATTTGTATCATTTGTTATTAAAGAAATAAATATTTTATCAAAATTAAAATATATATTGTAAAACAAATAGTTTAAAGCAAATGGCCAAGAGATGTATAGCTTTATTTTTATTAACCTAAGATTATATTTTAAATCTATTTTTTTAATATACCTTTTAAAAAAATAAATTATTATTAAAACAGATACGAGTAAAGAAAATAACTGAGCTAAGAAAACCCCTATTAACCTAAGATTAAAATAAATAGCAATAAATAAAAATAAAACATAAAAAAACTTCATAGAAAACTCATAAATAGCATAAAACTTATTTTCCTGCATTGAGTTATAGAAGACAATTAAGAAATCTGCAATAACTGCTAAAAACAAATAAGCTATTAAAAGATAGAAAAGTTGATTTACGATTAAAGGTTTATTTAAAACCAAAGTTAAAAGTAAGATGATTATAGAAACTAAAATAAATAAAGTAATCTTAAATAATAAGAAATTATTAAAATAACTACTTAACTTATTTTTATCCTTTGAAACATCCCTAAAGATTAAGGTATTAATACCAAGGTCTGTTAAAATATAGAAGAGACCTAAAAAAGAAAGAACAAAGTTAAGTTGACCATAAGCTTCAACACCAAGATACCTTGGAACAACAGTTATGGTTATGATTGATAGAAGATAAACAAGTATCTTTGAAAGAGTAAGCCATCCAATGTTTTTAACAATGTTTTTCTTTTCAAAAGTTTCCATGTATTTTACCTTGTTTTAGTAAATGTTATATATATTATATTGAACAGCAACATATAAAATAGTGTGGTATAATAATATATGTGTCATAATATATTAAATAATAATATATAAAATAGTTTATGTTTATTATTTATATGTTATTAGAAAAGAAAAAAGGTAAAAAGTATGGAGCATGTTGACTGGATAGTTTCCTTTGTGATATTTGTTTTTGTTGTATTAATAGTTATTACAGCCATACCAAGATTTCTACCTGATATTACAAGCCAAGAAGAGATATACACCTCTAAAATGGTTTACTCTGATCTTATAGAAAAGATAGATGTGTATACTATTTTTTCTACAGATGAAAATAAGGTATATAGTTATTTTTTAGAAATTGATAATAATTACGGAAGAGCAAACACAAACTATATCTTAGACAATAATATGGCGTATGGAACAGTAAAGCAAAAGGCAAAATTTTATAACTTTGATTCAAACCAGATAAATACAAAAACCTTACTTTTCAAAGAAGACTTTATAGATGAAAATAATCTTAGAAACTTTAGTTTAAAAGAAGGAGAAATTATTAGTTTTAAGGGAGAAGCATATGCTTATCAAGAAACAACTATTGAGACAAAAGAAGAATATTCAAATTTCTATTCTCAATTTATTTTTGAACCACTTGATGTTAATATTTTTTTTAATTATGTAAATACAAATAATTTTTCATTATGTGAACTTTCAGGAAACAACCTTAACCTTTATGATAGAAATTCATCAGGACTTTTTTTAAAAGACACAGTTGATGTTAATGTGGACGAAAACCTTTGGGTTAACCTTTCAATTTCAAGTAACTACAAGGGAGTTGTTAACTGTACATTAAATGGATATGTGGTAGATACATTAAACCAAACATCAATTAATAAAGGAAAAATTATAATTACAAATGTAGAGGCTTATTTTTTAAGTAGCTTTGAAGTGTATGCTGATAATTATCTTAAAAAAACAGGAAATTTAGTTGAAACTAATTATTTTGATGTAACTGTTAATGGTCAAAATCTTGAGATAGAAACACATCTTGAAAGAGAGAATATTGGGAGAATAGATATTACTTATCCTCTCTCTTTAAACAACTCCTCTGTTACTGATAATAAACCAGGGATAATAAAGGACAGCACTCAAAAACACAGAGCAGTTATTTTTCCAAATCTTGCGGAAATGATAATAGTTGCAGATGCTGACGAAAATATAGACTTTTATTTAAATCTTGATTTTAATATTTCTTTTACAAGTGCAAACAAAGTTGTTTTAGAAAATGAAATTTTAAATAAATATGTTGGACTTGATTTTTTTAATAGTGATAACAAAAGTGCAGAATGTAGCTATGAAGAAATAACAGATGGCTTTAGATTAATTTGTGAAGAAAAAACATTCATTAAACTAAGACTTAATCTAGAGGATGTTACTTATCCTACTATTAGAAACTACAAAAACAAAGAAACATTAATAACTTATGAAAAAATAATTAAAACTCTTGAAAAATACCAAGAAGAAAACAGTTACGAGTATTATATTAAGATATACAATAACAAAGAAGAAATAATAATTGGAGAATATAACTTTGCAGGAAATTTTAAGCTTCTTGAAAGAGCCTCAAAATACCTGACCAGTGAAGGAAGAGAAGAAATTGTTAAAGTCTTAATAAAACCTAACTAAATTATAAGTTTTAAAACTAAAATAACAACTACAAAAATAACAGATAAAGCAATAACCAATTCAGGAGAAAGCTTATAACCAGATAAACTTTCATTAAACTTCATAATTCCAATAACACTGCTTGGGCCTTGACTTGTATTTTTCATTTGCTTAAGTTTCATAATAATAACACCTCTACAGTAATAATATATATAGAAAACTATTAAATAACTTACTCTTATATAATTTATGTAAGAAAAGATATATTTTTGATAAAAGAAGGTATTATGATGAATAAAAAATTAATTTGGAAAACTGTAATTGTTATTTTAATGGTGATAATACTATTATACCTATTTGTGTGGGCAGGAACTATGAGATGTAGAAATATACCTGGCATGTGCTCTCTTTATTGGGGAACCCAGACACTTGTTACTGGTAAACAACAACCAAGTATATTAATAGTCTATAACCCAGCAGATAAAGAAGGACTTGGAAACCCCTACCTTCTTGAAAGAACCATAAGGGATAATAAGATTATTGGAATGAACGTGAGGCTTGAAAATATAAACTACCTTAGTGAAGAAAAACTTAAAAAAGAAGCAATGGTAATTGTTACAAGATCAAGAAAGATATCAACACCTAAACTTGAGATGTTTGTAAACTATGTGGCAAAAGGTGGAAGACTAGTCTGGATAGGAGATGCTGGAACTGAAACTGAAACCTCAATGGACATGCTTCTTACAAAAGGAGATGTTGAAGGTAGTTTTGATGGAAACATTATAAGTGGGTGGGCAAGACTTGATAAAGACGGTTACATGATAAGGTTTGATGATTTTCTAGGAGTTAGCTATTTAACAAACTATTGTCAGGTTAAAGATTGTGAAACAAAGATACACACTGTTCCTGGAGGATTACAAATGGAGTTTAAAAGACCACTTTCAAACAACGGTGTTTTAATACCCTCTTCAGATCACCCTAATGTTTATGGTTTAAGAAGTTATCTTGAGGTAAAGGATGACTTTGCAATAGTTGAAGTTACAAAACCAATGACAAATCCTCTAAAACTTGATTATGGGTCAAGACTTTTCAAAGATACTAATGTATCTTATGGAGAGCGAGGTGTCTTTCCTTTAATAGTTTTAAGTAACTCAAACAGAGTTGCCTATTATGCTATGCCTCCTGAGTATTTGATAGAAGAGGATGATAAGGAAAAATACATGTCTATTGTTGAGAATATGATGTATGGAATGCTAAGGTAAATAAATATGATTAAAACACTTGAAGCTGTTATGGCTATAATGATACTCTTGATGTTTATGATCACTCTCTTTAGTAGTTATACAAAGAACGACTACAAGGAAAACATAATTACTGATAAGATATCAGAGGTTGTTAGCTTAAAAGCACAAGAAAATAGTTTTAGAGAAATGGTATCTTCTGATAATGCAGCTGCAATCTATAACTCTCTTTACACTTACATGGACACTAACTTTTCAATTGTGCTTTGTGATTTTTTAGAAAATCAGGAGAACTGTAATAATTTTGGAGATACTGTTCCCTCAAAGTCAGCTTTATATGCTGTAAACTATTATTTTTATGATAGTAATAAGACATTAAACATATTAATCTGGAGTTAAATACTTATGAAGAAACAAAAAGGGTTTACATACATTATAATTGCTGTTATTATAATGATAATGACAACCATGTTATTCTTAATTTCAACAAATATTAACTATAAGGAGAATAAAGCACAAATTATCCTTTCAAACTATCAAAATGAACTAAAGTATATTACAGAGAATAACATAGATGAAAGTAACTTAAACCAATTGAATGTTTCTTTTAAAGAATATATTAAATCTAATAACTATAATAGTAAGATATGTAACATCTATTTTGATGGAGATTACTATTATTTAAGTAATTTTCAAGATCTTAACTATTCAATTATTAATGATCAAGAAACAATTGTTTTAGAAAAGGCAGAGGTTTTAGAAAATATTCTTTTTGGAGAATGCTCTTTTAATATCTCTTCAAAAGATAAGCTTAAGTATTATTTTAAGATATATAATGATAAGGAAAAAAGGATTGTAAGAGAATAAACCTATAAAAAGATAGCTTTATAAAGTAAACGAACTAATAATTTATAATATATTATATTAAACAATTTTAAAAAGGTGTTAGTCATTATGAACGAAATTAAAGAAAATATAGGTAACATTGTTACAAAAAGTAATGGAATTGTTGCAAAATTAGAGATTTTAAGAGCTCTTGAGGAACATAAAGAAACAATTGCTAATGAAATTAAAAACACAAAAAGTAAGCTTGAAAAAGAAGAAATTACAAAGTTTACTTATGCTACAATGCAGGAAGTTAACCAGAAAAACTTAGATGACAATACAAATCAAAGAAAGATAATCTGGAACGAGATTGCTGAGACAATAAACGATATTAGCGACAAGTTAAATACTTTAAAGGACCTTTATAATAAAAAGACAGAAACAGTTAACGGTCCTGAAGTTAAATAGATTAAATCATTATAGGGAATATTGATGAAATATGGTTTTTCCTTCTTTAAAAGTCACAAAAGAACTTACAGACAAAGTCAATAAACTAAAAACTATAGAAGACTCTAGAAACATTGAAGAAAAAAAAATATTTGAAGAATACTTTCAAGGAAAAATAACTGCAAAAGATGTAGTTATTAGACTTAAAGAAAAAAAAATATTCCACGAAACTAAGAAGATCGACATTAAGGCAGTCAATGCCTTTGTTGATTGTAACAACTCTTTTTCTGAATTTTCAAAATCACTTGAACAAAGAAACATTCCTATCTATAAGGCACACAATAGATCAAGCTTTAATAAATTTTTTAAAGAACTTTTCTCAGCTAAAGAAAAAACTATTAAAAAAGAAGAAGCAAAAATTGAGGTTGAGGTCATAAAACAAAAAGAAGCAAGTGATAGAAACCTTATAAAAACAAAAGAAAGTATATTTACAAGAATCTTTAATAAAAAGAAAGAAGAAGAAAAAATAACTTTAGAAAAAGCCTCTGTTCCAGGAGATATAAGACCAATCTTTGATCCACCTAAGGAACTGTTACCTGAAAATTATCAAGTCTTGATACATGGTTTTGCATATGCCTTTATTAGAGAGAACGAACATGAAAGAGTATATGTGGTTGCAGAACCTGAACTTACTGCTGAAGAAGAAAAGATATTAAAAGACACCAGAGATGCTTTAATAAACAAGATATCCTTAGCAGACTTAACTGATGAATCACAGATGTACACCTTAGTTGAAAAGATATTTACAAGAAACAAAGTAAAGCTTTCAAAAGAACAGAAAGACAAGATTGTTTATTATATTGTAAGACAAGTAAGTGGACTTGATAAGATAGAACCACTTATGCACGATCCATTAATTGAAGATATTGAGTGTGATGGTATAAGTATACCTATCTTCATTGTTCATAGAAAATATGGACACATTGTTACTAACTTAGTTTTAGAATCTGAAAATGAACTTCAACAGTTTATTATTAAGATGGCACACCTTTGTAAAAGTTATGTTTCATATGCATCTCCTCTTTTAGATGCTATTCTGCCAGACGGTTCTCGTGTTAATGCAACACTTACAACAAACGTCTCCACAAGAGGACCTACTTTCACTATTAGAAAATTCCCACAAAAACCATTAACAACAATTGATATTGTTAACTCCAAGACAGTTACATCAGAGATTGTTGCATACCTTTGGACACTTATTGAGTTTAAGAAAAACATGGTGCTTATAGGACCAACAGCTGGCGGTAAAACCACACTTTTAAATGTTATATCCTCCTTTATACCAGATGCACAAAGAGTGGTATCAATTGAGGACACTAGAGAAATTAATCTTTTGCTTGATAACTGGATTCCACAGATAACAAGAACAGGTTTTGGACCACCTGACCAGAATGGTAAGAAATATGGTGAAGTTACTATGAATGATCTTTTAAAAGAATCATTCAGACAAAGACCAGATTACTTAATCATAGGTGAAGTAAGGGGAGAAGAGATGTCTCTTATGTTCCAGGGTATGGCCTCAGGTCACTGTTCTCTATCAACTGTTCACTCAAAGAGTGTTGAAGCCTTGGTTACAAGAATAACTACACCTCCAATATCTCTTGATCCTTCGTTATTAACAAGCCTTGATATAGTTATTGTAACTGGTTTTACAGGTATTGGGGAAGAAGGGCACAGAGAAGTTAAGGAGATAGACGAAATTAGAAGGTATAATAAAAAAGAAGGTAAAATTGAGTATAACCCTATCTATAAATCAACAGATAAATTTGCAGAGAAAAGTGCAACCTCCCAAAGTGATCTTTTCCAAAAAGAGGCACCTCTTGTATACAATAGTGATGTTTTAAAAGAAATCTGTAATGAACATAATATTTCTAAAACAAAGATGACAGAAATAATTACAAACAGAACAAAGTTTATTGAAGGTTTAAGAAAGAACCCTCCAAAAGACCATCTTGAGTTTAATAAATATTTAAGAGACTATAAAAGAAAAGAAAAATTAGAAAATTAAAGGATCGTCGTAAGTAAAAAGACCATCCCTCTCCTTCTTTGTTTTTGCTTTTTTATAAACTGAAGGTCTCTCTTTACTTTTCTTTTTTATGATTATTAAAAAGATTATAAGCATTAAAATAATTACACCTACAAAAATATAGTAAAAGGTATTACTTATCTCATTTGGCTCTTCTTCCATTAAACCTGATTCTAGGACCTTTAAAGCTGATTTTTTTAAAGAAGAAACCTTTGTAATTGCATCTGAGTATCTAGCATTCTTTGTAAGCTCGTTAATCTCATTATAGGTTTTAAAAACATTTTCAACTTCTGTTTGTTCAACCCAGCTTGTTCTATACTGCTGATCTAAAATTGTTTTAACTACAGAATCAAGGTTTGAATAGTTTGGAAAGGAAGGATCATATTTTTCTAAAAGATTTTTTAAATCAACACTTTCTTTTCTTAAAGAAAGATTATCAATATATATTTTTATTTTTCTATCACCATTAACACCCTTCAAGTCATTTGATTGCTTGGAGTAAAAGGCACTGGTAGAAGAAAAGCTTTCAAAAATGTAATTTACCTGTGAGTTTAGGTTTTGTGGAGGAGAGGCTACACTCACAATTCCTGAAATCTCTTGAGCAGGTATTGTTTCATCAGCAACAAGTCTTGTAACTAAAGCTTCAGTTGATTGTATGTACTGTAAGGAAATTTGTGAAAGCTCTTTATATCCTTCAAAAGAAGTATCAAAGGAAGAAAGTAAAGAAGCCGTAGAGTCGCAGTTAGGAGAGGATAAGAAACTATTTTGTGAGTTTAAAAGATTGGAAGAGTTTTCTTTTAAGTCTGTTAAATAGACTATTAAAACATCTATCTGGTTTATAGTTTTTGTAAGCTGCTCCCTTACAGGGAAAGAATAGTTCTTTTGTAAAAGACCATTTAATTGTGCTTTCTTTGAGTTTAAGGAAGTTATTAAAGAATTTATTCTATCTATTAGTTGAGGGGATAAATAGTTACTGGAGTCTGAGTTTCTTAATTGCTTTACAAGGTATCCTGTTTTTATAAGTTTTATATTAAAAGAATCTGTTTTGCTTAAAAAAAGATCTGAGCTCTCAATTGAGATTGGGATGAAGAGAACAGGCTCTCCTAAGGGATTAATGATTGGTATTACAAAGTAATCTTTCTTTTCACAAACTATCTTAGGTTGAGTAAAGGTATCTATCATGTCATTTTCAGAAAGGTATTTTCTTGAAATATCCTGTGCTCCAAACAAAGATAAGGAGAAGATGTTTGTTGATATTAAGATAACCATTAAGAAAATTAAAACTATTTTTTTCATATTATAATCCTTTTTTTTGTAAATAAAAATTTACTCATCCCTCTTGTTATTAAAAACCTTTGAGAAAATAAAAACATACAATAAACCAAATAAAGAAAATGAAATTGAAAAATAAATCTGAGCCATTGAAGCTATTATTAAAGCATAAAACAAAGCAAAGAACTTTGTTACAACTATCATTAGAGGCATGCTTGAAATTGCACTTAAGACTTGTGTTTTAATCTCAGTTGTGTTTAGGTTTGCATATATCTTTTCAATATCTTCTTTAGTTGTTTTTTTAGAAGCTTCTGCTTGTAAATCCTCTAAATAATCAACATACTTGTAAACAACAGGGTCTTGCACTCTTTTTAAATCTCTAAACTCTGGAGAGTCAACAATAAAATTAACAGCTGAAACTGTGCTTGCTTTACTTATGCTGTAAGAGGTTCCAAGCCAGTTACCTATGTCCTCACCTACAAAAACATTAACAATACCCTCTTGCATTCCTTGAGCATAGCTTGCTTGGTTTGGTAAAATTATTAAAAAAACAACCAGAAATAAAGCTAAGGTTAAAAGAAGACTTATCTTTGTGTTTGCATAGTTTGAAAGAACACTAAGCTTATCTCTTTCCTTAAACTTATTGTATGTTAAGAGAGATAAGATTAGGTGAGCTGCTGTGTAGAAGAGTATGAATATTAAGAAATTTAATGAAAAACCAAAAAATATAAAAGAAATTAAAAAACCACTTGCTATACCTAAGAAAACCTCTAGTAAATCTAGGTTTCTTTGTTTACCAATGGAAAGGGCTATACATATGGCAGAAGTGACTGGGAAGAATAGAAGTAAGAATAAAAAGTCTAGGGTTAAAAAGGAATTAACTAAAAGAGGAAGATTGAAAACTATTAATGCCTTTAAAGAGATGTTTGAGGAAGTATAGAAATACATCCACATAACTATTGAAAAAGCAATTAAAGAAATTTTTAAAATACCTTTCTTGGAAAAGGCCTCACTATAACTCATCAATTTTCACCAAATCTATAAGACCTTCTTTTTTGTCAATAACAAAGGTTGTTTCTGCTTGAGAAACAAAACTGTTCTTTCTATCAACTAAGACAGGGAAGCTTGAGATGATTTCATTTTTTAAAAGCTCTCTTAAAGCATATCTTTTTTGGAAAGTGTTTAATGTCTTACCTATCCAGTATTCTGAGAAAGGAGTTCCTTGATACTTGTGTATCTCCTCTAAAAGTAATTTTGCATCCTTGTTTCTTATTGGCCTATCCTCTATATGTTGAAAGATTAATATCTTTTCAGCCTCAGTTACAAAACCATCACCAGTTGAGGCAAAAGGTTCAACTGCAAAGGGAAGATTTATCTCTGTTAAAGGAATGTGCATATCGTTTATTGTGTTAGGGATAGCTGGAGAGGCATGTGGTTCAAACCTTTCAATAGCATGACCAGTTAGGTTTCTGATTGGTTTAAAGCCACGAGAGGTTATTTCCTGTTCAATGATTTTTCCTATGTCAGATATTTTTCCTGTTTTGTAATTATCAATTAAATATTTTTTAACAGAAGAAAGAGCCTTTAAACTTGCATCCTTTAAGGCCTCATGTTTTTTATTAAAGATTATTGTTTGAGCTGAGTCTGCTATAAAGCCATCCATGGAAACTCCAACATCCACCTTTAAGATATCCTCTTCTTTTAAGATGACTGGGTTTTCTAAATCATAGGAGTTGTGGGCAGCCTCATTGTTGATTGAAAGGTTAACTGGCCATGCTGGGACTGCACCGTTATCTAAGATGTACTTATCTATCTCAACACCAACTCTTGAAAGATCACACCCAACCTTTATTATTTTTTGGGCATACTTTTGAGTTTTGAGATTAAGTTCACCTGCTTTTTTTAAAAGTTTTAAATCATACTGTTCTGTCATTAATTATCATTTTTTCTTTTTAGAAGTTTTGGTATATGAAAGTACAAATAAGAAAAGTAAAGCAACTATGATTCCTGAAAATAAAGGAAGATCACTTACTGGGATCTTATCTGTGGACTTTGCAACTGTAAAATATTTACTGTAGATGTTGTTTGTAGGGTTATCATCTCCTGTTGAGATTAAACCTCTTATCATGTATGGTTGTGTTGAGAAGTTTAAGTCATTTGCTATTGAAAGAGAAAAATTATTTGTGCCCACACTCATATTACGAGGAAAAGTGCCAATAAGGTTTCCTTGTGGAGAATAGACATTAACATCAACATTAACATTTCCAGCTGAGTTTGAGGTGATTATAAACGTAGCATTAAGATCTTGTCCTGCTCTTACTGTGTTTGGAAGAACAATATCTGTTAAGGCATAGTCTGTGTATGCTGCTACTTGAAAAGACATTAAAAAAATAACTAAAAACGAGAAGATTGCAAAAAATATTTTATTTTTCAAATTAAATCACCCTTATACTTAAATATATTTATAAAAAAACTAATAAATATATAGTAGTTAAGTAATAAAAAGCTTTTTGTTTTTAGAAAATAATAAAAAAAGAAGAAAAAAAGAAAAGATTCCTTATTTTAATTTAGAATCGTAATCTCCGTGGTTTACCATTGTTACAACTTCTGAAACAGGAAGATTGTCAACAGTTATTCCCATTGCTCTACAAGAACCTAAAATCTCTTTAACAGCAGATTTTTTAGATTTTGAGACTAATTGAGAGTATTTAGCATTTGTTATTTTTAAAACTTGTTCAAAAGTTAAATTTCCAGGAACATCTATACCTGCTTTTGAAGAGCCTTTTTTAATTCCAAGTTCTTTTTTTATTAAAGCACCTGTTTGTGGAGATCCTAGCTCAATTGTGAAATTTTTCTTAGAGTCAATGTGTATCTTAACAGGAATTTCCATACCATTAAGATGCTTTGTATCCTCATTTATTTTATTAACAACACTCATTGTGTTAACTCCTAATGGACCTAAAGCAGGACCGATTGGAGGACCAGCGTTTGCTTTTCCAGCTTCAACTAAAACTTTTATTGTAGGCATATATTAATCACTTTTTTTTCCTTTTTATTTTAATTTAATAATTTTATATTTTCTGCTTTTATTGTTATTGGGATCTTAACACTTGCATCGAAAAGCTCAATTATAACTTCTTCCTTTGCAAGATTGATTCTAATAACTTTTGCTCTAGAACCTTTAAAAGGGCCTAGGATTATCTCAACAGTTTGTCCAGGTTTTATAGAAGACATTAAAGGTCTTGATTCTAAAACACCAGCAATCTCTTTAATATTTATGTTACCTTCAACAATCTTTCCACCTTTGATGTGTGGAACATTATGAACTAAAATTTCAACTGTTTTTTTAGAATCAGCCTCTACTAAAAGATAACCTTTAAGGTCAGCCATTTCAACAACAGAATAAACTTCAAGTTCATCTTGTTTTGCCTTGTTTGATAAAAGGTCCATAATTACTTTTTCTTGACCAACTGTTGTTCTAATTGTAAAAATCATATTTTTCCACATTCTTCTTTATATTTTTAAAAAAAACTTGCAATTAACTTTACAAGATACCCTATTATACCAATAACAACTATACCAAGAGCAATAATCTTTGCCATAAACCAGAATTCCTTTGAGGTAGGTTTTTGAGAGATGTTTAAGATCCTTCTTGAGGATGCAAAAAAATCTTTTAAGTTATTTATTAATTTAGACATATTTTTTTTCACTTTTCTTTTTTTATATCACTTATAATTTTTTTATTTAAAAAAAATCATTAAACACTATCTATGTCAAGATCCATGCTCCTTGAGTCCATGGAATCATAACCATCTTCAAGGTAAGGTATATGTGCACCTGCAATAACAACCATAACTTTAACTTTCTTGTTTGCAAGGTTATCATCTATCATTGCACCCCAGATAATGTGAGCATCCTCATTTATCTTTAAAGCAACAGTATCAACTATTAGTTCAGCTTCTTTAATGGTTAAGTCAGAACCACCAATAACATTTACTAAGGCCTTTGTAGAACTTGAAATATCAATATCTAAAAGAGGAGAGGTTAAAGCATTTTCAACAGCTTCCATTGCTCTTGCATCATTTCCTTTCTCAATATTTGATTCTCCAACACCTATCATTGCCATTCCGCCTTTTGAAAGAATGGTTCTTAGATCAGCAAAATCAAGATTAATTATTCCTGCTCTTGTTATAAGTTCAACAATACCCTTTACACTCTCTGTTAAGATTTTATCAACCTCTTGGAAAGCAACATTTAATGGAAGATCAGGAGCAATCTCTAAAATCTTATCGTTTGGAACTATTATTAAAGTATCAACTTCTTTTTTTAACTTATCAAGACCAGCTAAGGCATTCTCAATTCTTTTTTTACCTTCAACAGCGAATGGTAAGGTTGCAACACCTATTGTTAAGGAGCCTTGTTCTTTTGCAAGTCTTGCAACAACTGGAGCAGCACCTGTACCTGTCCCTCCACCAAGACCACATGTTACAAAAACTAAATCTTTTCCTTTTATAACATCCATTAGTTCATCCTTTGACTCTTCAGCAGCTGAAGCACCAACATCAGGGTTTGATCCTGCACCTAGGCCCTTGGTTGTTTTTTTACCTATTAATATTTTTTTATCAGCATTAACTCTTATTAAAGCTTGAGCATCTGTGTTTAAGGCAACTGTAAAGGCACCCTCTACACCTACATTTGTTAATCTCTCAATAGTGTTGTTTCCACTTCCACCTGCACCTATAACACATATTTTAGGTAATGATGCATTTAAAAATTCCTCTAGCTCTGCATTGGTTTGTTGATTTGTAGTCAAGATATTTTCACCTCAATAAATATAATAAATCATAATCGAAAATAAGTATATTATATATTATAGTGAGGAAACCTTTAAATATAATATGGTTAACCATTATTATAAAAGGTGATGCCAAATGATAGATAAAAACATACAAAAAATAGCAAAAGACATCAAAGATATTAAGATACAAGGGGCAAGTAACATTGAAATTGCAGCCATCAAAGGTATTTTAGAGTATTTAAGACATACAGATAAGCTTGGAGAAAATCTTATTTTAGAGATAAAAGAGAATATTAATCACTTGGTTATCCAAAGACCAAACGAGCCTAAGCTTAGAAACTCCATGAGCTATATTTATCAAAAGATTAAAAAGAATTCAAATAACACAGAAGAGCTTGTTTTAGAGATTGAAAAATACCAAGAAAAAACAGAAGATGGTAATTTAAGGATATCAGAGATGGCCTCTCAATTGATTGTTAATGGATCAAAGGTATTAACACACTGCCACTCTACCTTAGTTGAGAATGCTTTTAAGAAAGCCTTTGATAGAGGAATTGATTTTGAAGTTTTTTGTACAGAGACAAGACCAAGGTATCAAGGAAGAATAACTGCTAAAAATCTTTCTGATTACGGTATAAAGACAACACTTATAACAGACGCATCAGTTACTCATTATCTTAAGCCAATTGATTATTTTTTTACAGGAGCAGATGTTGTTTTTTCAGACGGATCAATTATGAATAAACTAGGGACACATGCTATTAGTCTTGCTTCAAAAGAATTTAAGACAAGCCATGTTGTTTTAACCTCAACACACTGTGTTGAAACAAACGATCTTTTGTCATTTGTTCAAAGTGTGGAAGAAAGAGATATTGATGAAGTTTGGGAAAAAGAAACAAGACCTGAAAAACTTAAAATTAGAAACCCAGCCTTTGATATTGTTCCAAGTGACTTGATAAATAAGTTTATAACAGAAGAAGGGGTATTCTCTCCTGAGACACTTTCCTTTTGGGTTAACCAGTTTCAAAAGAAGTTTTAAAAGAAATCATTTAAACCCTTTTGTTTTTTACCAGTTAAAAGTTCATCCTTTGAGATGTTAAAGACCTCTAGAATGGAGATAACAGAAGGGAGAAGCTGGTTATCAAGATAGTAGGAAACATCATAATCAAGAGAAACTCCCTCTTGGTAAAGCCTTGCTTTGTCTGAGATGTTTTTAGAAGCATGGTTTGTTATGATGTACTCTATTAAATCTTTTTCTTTTATTTTTTCTCCGTTCTTTTTAGCATAAAGTAAAGCTGACATTGCAGGGTTTATGATTTTATAGCTTTTAATGTTTTTATGAATGAATGCTTGAAGAACTAATTTTTGCAAAGGAACTTTCTTATTTTCAAGATCCTTTATTACCCCTCTTACATACTCAACTGCTTTTTTAACATCTTTTTCTTCTAAAAGAATATTGAAAAGTTCTTTTTGTGTTTCCTTTACAAGAAAGCACCAATCCCTTCTTACAAACTCAAAGCCCTTTATCTTTAAAGAACCGTCCTCTGCTAGAAGAGCGTATTTTTTCTTAGCCCCCTTTGTTTTATCTCTTGAGAGAACAAACAAACCGCTTTTAAAAAAGCCCTCTGTTTCAAGAGACATTAAAGAAGGAAGTGATTTATTTATTTTTTCTATGTCCTTTGAAAGTTTTTCTTTATCTTCAAACTTTATAAAACAAGAGTCTGTGTCCCCGTATACAACAGTATACCCTCGGGAAATGAAAAGATCAATTGTCTCCTGTATCTTTGTTCTTACCAAATGATACATTATCTCAAGGCAAGGTCTACAGTACCATCTTGCACCTGAAAAACCCATGTAACCATAGGTTGAAGCAAGAAGTATCTTTAAAGCAAACTGCTTTGCATAAAGACTTTTATACTCTTGAGAGTCTTTTGGAAAAGTTTTCATTTGATTTTTAATTGAAACCCTTAAAGATAAGAAGTTTTCTAAAAGCCCAGGAACAAAGCCTTTTTTGTCTTTAGATATTTTATAACCTAAAATCTCTTCAAAATCTTTACATGGAATGTTTATTGTTTCTGGGCTTATGTTGTATGCCATTAAAATAGATATATGGTAGCTTCTAAAATCTACAACAGCAATGTTTTCATGCAAGCCAACTAAAGGGGCTTTTACAAAAGCACCAGTAAAGCTATACTCATACCTTCTTGAAATGGTATTAGGACCTGGTCTTTCCTCTAGAATAATGTTTTTCTTAAAGTAATTGTAAATGAAAAGCTTTTCTATCATCTGCCCTGCTGATGTCCTTAAGGTATCATAGATAGGGGAAGAGATTAGTTTTGAAATTTCATTAACTATTGAAAGATAGTTTATGGAAAGATAGTAAGTGGCATAAACATCATCCATGTTATACTCTATTATCTTACTGTACTCTTGAGAAGAGTAAAGGTCTATAAAGTCCTTTACCTTTAAAATAATTTTTTTATTACCAGTTATCTTTGCATAAACAGAGTTAAGGTCAAGCTTTGAGTAGTTAAAGACCTGAAGATAGTTTAAGAGCCTCATTAAGATATATGTGTCAATATGGATTATGTTATCAATGGAGACAGAAGTATTTCCTCTTTTATGAAAGGTTATTTTTTTTGAAAAATTAATCTCTTGAGACTTAATGGTTTTATATCTTTTATAGATATACTCAAAATCAAAACGATCTCCGTTATATGTGAAAAGCAAATCAGGGTCTTTTGTTTCTAGATGTTTAAAAAAAGCATCTATCATTAAAGACTCGTCTGTGAAAAAGAACACCTCTGTTTTTTCTTTTTTAAAAGACTTATAAAAGTCCTCTTCTTTAAAGGAAATGTCCTTTAAGAAAAAAACCTTGTAGTTGTAGGCTTCATCCATTGTGCATATTGAAAGAATTGGAGAAGACTTTGGCTCTGGAAAAGACAAGTCGTTTGGAGGAAGGACCTCAATATCAAAGGTTAGGTGAGACAAAGACTCTGGAGAGATGTCCTCTAAAATCTCAAAAGAAAGTAGTTTATCTTCCTTGTAAGTGTAAGTGATTTTTTTAAAACAAGAAAGGGAGTTGTCTATAAAGAACCTTTGTATAAAAGGAATATCATATTCCTTAAGCTTAAAGGAAGAAGAAAGATTTGTTTCTTTTAAATGTTCTCTTGAAGAAAGAAAGGAATCAATGTCTTTAAAGAGAAGTTTATAACAGTTATTGAAGTTTTCTTTTTCTGTTTTTATAATCTCTAAGAGATTTTTTAAAGAATTAATAAGAAGAAAACAATCTTCTTCAGTTAATGGTTTTTCAGAAACAAGGTAAAGGTAAGGAGAGAAGTCATAAAAGAGATTTTTTTTAATACCTTTCTCATCTTTAATAGTTACATAAATGCCCTCATCATAAAAGGAAGTTAAGAAAACACCAGTTTCTTTTTTTATTTCTTTTATCATGAAAAACCTATTTTTGCTTTATAACTTATCCTTTTATTATTTTTTAAAAAAAATAAAAAATTAAAGGATTGTTGAGAAAAGAACCATTACTATTAAGATAACAAGAGTCATTAAAAGATTTCCTGCAATCTCAAAATCATACATGTTCTTTACAAAATTATAAAGCATTGAAATGTAGTAGATGATTAAAGCTATAGCAAAGATGATTAGTAAGAAAATACCAACACCTGCACCTAAAGAAGACATTATTCCACTCTCTAAAAAACCAGCTGGGTTTTGCATAGCAACAGACATGAAAGGTATAAGCTTTGGCATGAATATTAAGACTATTGCAAGAACAACTAAAACTGATAAGATTGAAACTACTCTAAAGGAAGCAAGGCCTGAAAGTATTTGTTTATACTCTCCACCCTTTAAATTGTTTTTACCTTTTACAAAGTAAAGTATAAGGTAAAGAATAGCACCTAAGATTATCCAACTAAAGATGAAGGACACAATTATTCTTATTGTAAAAAAAGATAAAACATTTGGAGACTTTAAGAATAATAAAAGTAATGTTTCTATAAATATTGATATAAAAATAACTATTGCTGCTGTTGTTAAGTCTACCTTGTTATAAAAATGAGAAACTAGGCTTTTTGGGTTTAAGCTTACAATTTCTTTTTCATTTTCAATTAAATTTTTTTTTCTAAGTCTCATATCTTTTTTCACCGTATCTATTAATGTTATATGTATATATCTAATATAAATATATCTAATATAAATATATTTATATATTTATGTTTTATAGAGGGAATATTTAAAAAACAGTGGTTGTAATAAAAAAGAATATTTCTAAATGAAAAGGTATTTTAAAGATAACTGTAGACTATAATAGTTAAGGTAAATTTGTAAGGTAAAAGGTGAGAAAGGTATGGCTAGAAGTAAGGAACAAAATTATTTAAATGAAGCTATTTATGATAAAGGATCTGGGTCTTTGGATGATATTGAACAAGAAAAACCTGTAAAGTATAAGAAGAAACCACTAGGATATGAAGAAGGAATATTGGATAGACTTTTTAAAAAAAAGAAAGTTGTTAAAAACGAACCAAAACCTAAAAGAGAGAAAAAAGAAACTAGTTTAGGCAAAACAACTAAAAATCCTTTAAACCTCTTCAAGAAAAAGAAAAAAGAACTTTCATTTTTTAATAATCTTTAAGTATAGGGATTAGCAATGAATTTTGAGGAAAAAAAAGTGCACAACTAATTAAAGAAGTAGTAGATGAAATTACAAAAATAGATGTAACTAAAGATTATAGACTCAAAGCAGTTGAAAACCATGTTTTTAAAGATAGATTTATTATTGAAAGTAACATCTTAAGAAAATTAATTACTCTTGAGTATAAAAATCAAAGAGTAGCTATTCTTGGATTTACTATTACTAAAAAAAATATTGAGATACAAAGTATACAGGGTATAAATAACCCTGATTTTAAGCACCCTTCAAACTGGCACCAATTACTTTTAACACCATTTATAGCTTCTTGTCTTAAGGTATATCAGACTCCTGAAAGACTTTCAAGACATATAAGTTATCCTGATATATCTTCTGGAGTAATTGAAGGAAGAATAAAAGAAATGGAACGTCTTATAAAAAATATTATTGAAAATAAAAATGCAACAGGAAATAATTTAATTGATGAGAAAAGAATAAGCTATTATAAAGAAAAAATAAAAGCACTTAACCAAAGACTTATCTTAACTAAAAAAATAAGAGACGATTACTTTACAAAACAAGGTTTTATTAACCTCAATAAAAATAAAGTATCAATTATAGTTAATAAATATCAAGAACAACTTTTAAAGATTAAAAATAAAAAACCAATTGTGAGAATAAAGAGACTTAGAAAAAAACCAATTAAAAAAAGATAAAATTAACAATAATTATTGATTTTAAAAGAGTAGAAAATATATTTAAATAGATAGTTATATATATTATATATAATATACTTAAATTATAATTAAAAAATGGTGAAAAAAATGAGTGATTTTCAAATTAAGTTTGCGCAAGCAGGACAATTAAAAGAAAGACAATTTATTGTTATTGAAGAAACAATATGTAGGATAGACACTATAGATAAGTCAAAGCCTGGAAAACACGGGGCTGCAAAAATAAGAATTACAGCAACTGGAGTTTTTAATGATAAGAGAATGAATCTTTTAAAACCAGCAGACGCTGATGTTGAAGTTCCTGTTATTGATAAAGGGAATGCACAAATCATTTCTGATACTGGAGATAAATACCAGATGATGGATGTTGCTGATTATCAAACATACGATGTTGAAAAAGCAGAGTTTAAGGACCTTAAGGCTGGAGATAATGTTGAGTATATGAAAGCTGGACCTTTTATTAAAATTGTAAGAAAGAAAGCAGACACAGAATAGTTTTCTTTTATTCTGTGCTTATTTTAAAATTTTAAAAAAATAAAGGCCTTTTTTTAAAAAAAAGGCTATTATTCTTTAATTTCTATTTTCTCGAAAAGATGACCTTGTTTTTTAATGGTCTTTCCTTCCATGATGTTTGTAAAAGCTAGCTTTCTATGTCCAAGATTACTCTCATCTAAGCCAAGCTGTGAAAAAATTTCCTTCCATTTCTTGGTAAGTATAGGGGATAACTCCAAGGCAAGTATCCTTAAAGACTCCAAGAGATTGTACATTACTTGATCAAACCTTTCAGGATCTGTTGTTAATAATTCCCATGGTTTATTGTCTTGCACATACTTGTTAAGAGCATATGAGAGTTGTAAAATTTCAAGTAAGATTTTTGAAAGATCATGTCTTTTATAAAGATTGTGAATTACAAGTATCCTATTTTCAACTTCCTCTGAAAAATCATCCTTATAGAAAGTAAATCCGTTTTCCTTACCTCTCTTTTCAACTAAAGTAACTACTCTTGAAAGAAGGTTACCTATGCTTGAAACAAGGTCACTGTTTGTTCTTTCAACAAAAGATTTCTTTGAAAAAGAACCGTCCTCTCCAAAAGACATTTCCTTTAAGATATAGTATCTATAGATATCTGAACCGAACTTTTCAATATACTCTTCAGGGTAGACTACATTACCAAAGGACTTAGACATCTTCTGTCCTTCTGAAACATACCAACCATGAGCAAACTCTTGTTTTGGAATTTCAATATCAAGGGATTTTAAAAAGATTGGCCAATAGATGGCATGAAACCTAAATATCTCTTTACCCATTAATTGAAAGTCAGGAGGCCAGTATTTTTTGAAGTTATCAGAGCCTTCTCCTCCAAGAGCTGAGTAGTAATTAAACAAAGCATCAAGCCATACATATGTTGTATGCTCCTTATCAAAAGGAAGCTCTATTCCCCAAGGAACCTTTTGTTTATGTCTTGAGATACATATGTCTTCAAGACCATTGTTTATAAAAGAAAGAATTTCATTCTTACTTGAATCTGGGGAAAGAAAGCTAGGGTTGTTTTTAATATTTTCTAAAAGCCAAGATTGATATTTTGAAAGTTTGAAAAAATATGCATCTTCTTTTTCAACAGTAACAGGGTGGCCATCAGGACATTTATTTCCAGAAATATCCTTCTCAGTATAAAAAGACTCGCATCCCTTACAGTAAAAACCTTCATAACTACTTTTATAGATATCTCCTTTTTCAAACATCTTTTGAGAAATCTCTTGAACTGTTTTTTTATGTTTTTCATCAGTTGTTCTTACAAAGTAATCGTAGGAGATGTCAAGATCCTTCCATACTTTCTTTGTTGTTAGGACTAAGGAATCTAGAAACTCCTTTGTTTCTTTACCTGCATCCTTTGCTGCTTGTTCTACCTTTAAACCATGCTCGTCTGTTCCTGTAAGATAAAAGACATCTGAACCTATGAGCCTATAGTACCTTGCAAAAACATCTGCAACTGTTGTTGTGTAAGAGTGCCCTAAATGGAATCTTCCACTTACATAGTAGATAGGTGTTGTTATATAATATTTTTTTGGAAAATCTAAATTGTTCATAATAAATCACATCATTTTTTTATCTAAAAAGGCAAAATATTTAATATAAAATATTTGCCATTGATTTTTTTTTGTAAACTTACAAAAAACCTGCTAAGAAGAGCAGGTATCACATGGCCATAAAGAAAATAGTCATGAATAGAGAAGAATTATATTTAGAGAAAATCTCTCTTTTAAAAGATGCTTTCTTAACTATCATATATATGTTATAGAAAAAAAAGTATTTAAAGGTTTATATTTTTTAAAAACCTTTAAGAAAAGTCAATTTCAAAACCACAAACAGGCATACTGTAACTATGGTTTCTTAAAACTTCTGGAGAAAACTCCCCTATATGCCCTACCTCTAAGCTATCTATGAAAACAGCAGCACTTCTTCCTTTGATATAGAAAGGATATTCTTTTGGTTTTAAAGAAAGATTTTTGCCTAAAACATTTGTTAAGGCTAAAAGGTTTGATGAAATTTCAGTAAAAGAAATTTTTGAGTTTGCAATAACAGCTGCAAGATGAAGTTTATTCTCTGATAAAGTGTCCTCTTTTTTATTCTCAACAACAATAAAGTCACAAGCAAATAACTTTTGTGGAAAAGCCTTATGTTGATTGTTTGTTAAGGCCTTAAATAACTTTGGAATAATCCAGTTACCAACCATG
Source organism: Candidatus Iainarchaeum sp. (assembly GCA_037441475.1). Taxonomy (GTDB): domain Archaea; phylum Iainarchaeota; class Iainarchaeia; order Iainarchaeales; family CSSED10-239; genus Forterrea. The sequence continues at coordinate 603,014 of JBBISB010000001.1, read as the reverse complement.
TTAATTGAACTCTCTGCACTAAAGCCTAAGGGAATATACTTTTCTGTCTTTAAATTAAAGTTTTCAAAAGAATCTTTCTTTGAAGAAAGAGTGAAAGGTAATATTTCAATAAAGCCCATTGAGACCATGGAAGTTATTAACTGCTCTTGAAGAATAGATATCTTTAGCCTTTCACCTATTGAAGGAACGTTTGTGTAGGTAGGAGTTGTTTTTGAAAGAGTATAGCTTCTTGAAAGATCATCAGCAATATCGTTTTCATGCATTATATCTGTTCTAAAGATAGGAATTGATATTTCTAAAGAATCTTTTGAAAGTTCCTTGCAAGAAAACATCATTTTCTCTAAAAGAGAAATAGCATCCTTTAAAGAAATCTTAGTTCCTAAGGTTTGGTTCATTGACTTTAAGGAAACAACCATTTTTCTCTCTTCTGTATCTGGAGAAACAATAGTCTTATCAGGATAAATAATCTCTAAAGAAAAGATATCTGCACCAAAGTCTGCAAACATGCATGTTAAAATGTTCATGGTGTTTTTAAGCTTAATTAAGTTTTGACCAGTACACTCTAAGAAAACCTCTTTTGTATTTTCTGTAACTCTTCCTGTTTCTTGAGAGTTAATGATTGGAGGCATAGAAAGTACTTTGTTGTTTGAATCCTTAAAGAAAAGATATTTTTGTTTGTTTAAAAGAAGAGAAGAATATTCAATACCTGTTGGGTGGTTTTTAATAATCTCAGAGCCTGTCATCTCTTTTGTTTCTCCTAAAGGTATAAACTTTATGTTTTCTGGAAAATCTGCTTTAAAGGTTATTGGAAAGGATATTTTATCTAAAGAATAAACACCGATAGCAACAGACTTTCTTTTTCTTCCATAGGTTAAATGTAATTTTTCTTGGACATTTATTATTTCTTTTATTTTTTCATCATCTAAAGACAAATTTTTAACAACTGCACACATGGTGTAGTTACCATAGTTTACAGCAGACTGGTCAACTATGACTTTACTACCTGATGGTTTTACTTTATAAGGGATATATTTCTTCAAAGAAAGATAGCTTTCTAAGGCTCTTTTAAAACCAACAAAGGAAAGAAGATCTATTCTTTCTGCAGTTATCTCTACCTTAAGAATATCTGTTTCCTTATCGTAAGAATCAATCTCTAAACCAAAATCAAAGAGAACCTCTTCTAAATTTTCTAAAGATATTTGTTTATTAATTTCTTTTTTTAATTTTTCAAATTCAAAATCTATTACAGCCATTTTACTTCACTCAAACTTTCTTTTTGGTATTATATAGTTTCTTAAAAAATCGATATCACAGTCGTCACCAAAGACCTCTTTAATGTTTCCCTTCTCTAAAAGAAGCATACCTATCCTTTCAATACCAATACCCCAGGCAATAACATTGTTCTTTATACCATATGGTTCTAAGGTTTCTTTTCTAAAGACCCCTGAGTTCATGATTTCCTTATAGGAGTTGGATTTTTCAAAGTATGCAAACACCTCTACACTTGGTTCTGTGTAAGGGTTATAGGTTGGTTTTAGTTTTATTCTTGTAATACCAAGCTTCTTTAAAAATTCTTTTATAAAACCAATTAAATCTGAAAGACCGATGTTTTTACCAATTACAAAACCCTCTGCCTGATAGAACTCAGCCAAGTGTGTTGCATCTAAAGATTCATTTCTGAAAACTTTACCTATACAGAAATATTTTGAGTTTTTCTTTTCTTCCTTTGAAAGGTTATGAAAGGTTCTAAAGGTTACTGAGGTTGTGTGTGTTCTTAAGACAAGCTCTTTAGCCATCTCTTCATCCCAGGTATACTGGTGTCCAGTGGAAGTTGTTTTTCCTCCACTCTGATGAACTTTTCTTATTTTTTCTAAAAAGGCTTTACTTTTAGGAAGTTTTCCTTTTAAAGGAAGATAGAAGGTATCCTGCATTTCTCTCATCGGATGATCTTGAGAAATAAACATAGAGTCCATTGGCCAAAAAGAAATATCAACGTATGGACCTGTCATTTCTTTAAAACCCATCTCTAAATAAAGATCCCTTATGTAATTCATTATCATTCTCATAGGGTGCACTCTTCCAATCTCAGCTGCTTTTGGAAGTTTAGAAACTTCATACTCCTTAAACTTTAGATTTTTAAAATCTCCACTTTTAAGGTCTTCTGAAGTTAGGTTGATTATACTATCTTTATCAATAACAAACTCTATTTCTTTTTGGAAAAAATAACTTTTGTTTGAAACTGTTTTTTTAAAAATAAACTTTCTTTGAAGAAAATCATTTGTTTCATCTTTAAGAGAAAGGTCTGCTTTTGTAATTATTTTTTTTAGGTTTTCTTTTTGTAAATTTATTTTTTCTTTATAGTCTTTTAAAACAATAATCTTACCATCCTCAATTGATATTAAGTTAAGTCTTTTTGAAATTCCAAAAGCTAAGGAAACTTCATTGTCTTCAAGAGCATTTATCTTTAGGCTTTTAAGAGAAGAGATTAAGACATCTTTGTCTTTAATGTTATCACAGAAAAGTTCTTCTACAAAACCTTTCTCTAAGGAAGCCTTACCAACATCTGTTAGATCAAAGGAGATAGTTTCTTCTATTTTTTCTAAAAGAACACCCTCTGATTTTAAGAGCTCTAAAGATCTTCTGACAACATCTACATCTATGTTTAAAAGAGAAGGTATTTGAGAAAAATCAATAGATTTTTTCTCCTTTAAAAGAGAGTATACACTATAATCATTTTCTGTAAATTTTAAAATCATGTAAATTCCTGCTAAAAAAATATATTTAATCTTCAAAAACTTCAGAATCAACAACAAATTCTTTTTTCTGTTTTTTAGGTTTTATAACAGAATTGTTTATTACAAACTTCTTTATTGCTTTACTTAAAGGTTCTTTAAAGATTAAAATAATGGAGAGCACAATAATGAAGATAATTATTAAATAATAAAAGATATTTGAATTACTGGAACCAACAATTACAAAACTTGGTTTAGGAGGTTTCTTTTCATAAGCTAAAACCTTTAGTTCATTTGAGGAAAGACTGTTAAACACAACTATGTTTTTTGTAATCTCACCAGTAGGGTTTGTATCACTAATGATTAAAGGGTTGTATACTTGTATTATTACTCTTGAAAATGATGGAATAACATAAAGGTTATTTACAACTAAGTTTCTTAAAACATTTTCATTAAACTTCCATAAGATATACTCATCTGTCTCATAGTAGTTTTGAAGGAAAAGATCAGGTACCTCATAATTGATATTTATAATATCTTTTGTTTCATCAAAAACTATAGATACATTTGAATAGTTCTTAAGATAGATGTTTGGTCTTAACTTAGGATCGATTTTAACAAACTTATCAAGATCTATGTTTGCTAAAAGAAGTTGTTGTTTAAATAATTCTTTATCGTTTGATATTTGAGAATCATACTCGACAACCCAGGTTTCTGTAACAAAGGCTTTTTGTGGCCCTCTAATATCAATAGATATATCAAAATTAGTTAGTTTTGCAGAATAGATATTTGGAATTAAAAAAATAGCTAATAACATTATTAAAAATATTTTTTTATTAATCATACATCCATCTCTAAACTTTTATTTTCGGTTTATATTAATATATATTGTAGAAATAAGTTTATATACCTTTTTAATAAGGGTAAAAACAATAGGCTTTAAATAAAAATATGTTCAATAGATATATATGAGTATAAGTATTAAATATCTTGGCCACTCATCTTTTCTGTTAACAGTGGATAAAAAAAACATTTTAACAGACCCATTCTTTGGTAACTGTCAACTAGGGGATATGAAAAGACTGGTTGCATGCCATCATAAAGTTTCAGATCTTCCAAAAATTGATACTATTTTAATAAGTCATGAACATACTGATTCTTTTGATAGAGAAGCTATAAACTATTTATCTAAAAAATTTAATCCAAAAATAATTGCACACTTCAGTGTTTTAAAAGAACTTGAAGGGCAAGAACATAATAAGGTTTCAATTACTGAGTATGAATCAAAGGACATTAATAACATTAACATTAAAGCATACCCTGCACACCATCCTGGTGCCTTTTATCCTTTAAGTTTTTTAATTAAAAATAAAAAAGGAAAAACTATTTATTTTGCAGGAGATACATACATGACAAGAGATCATGATACTCTTAAACCAACTATTGCTCTTTTACCTATTGGTGGAAAAAGAACCATGGATCTTGGAACAGCTATAAGGGTTATGAAAAAAATGAGACCAGAGTTTGTTATACCAATGCACTATGATACCTTTGAAGATATTAAAAGAAATCCTCAAGAATTAATCTACAGGTTTGGTAAAAACTATACTGATGTAAACACTGTTATTTTAAATCCAGGAAAAAGTTTTAAATACAAGTATCAATAATCAGTTGTTTCTATAAAGTCTAGATCCTTTGCAAAGTTTAAACCTTTTATTGTAACTTTTGATTTTCCAACAACCTCTTCTTTTCCTTTATACCTTGAAGATAAATGAACCAAATAGGTTTCTTTTGCCTTTATCTTTTTTGAAAAATCTATAACTTCTGAAAAATAAGAATGTTTCATATCTTTTGCTTTTATTTTCTCTTCGTCATTATAGGTACACTCATGTATTAAGATATCAGGAGAGTCAAGAAGCATAGATGGTTTCTTTAAAACAGCGGTGTCTGTCATATAGATTATTTTTCTACCAACCTTTCTAAAAGAATAATCCATAACATCTTCTGGCTTTATGGTTTTACCATTAACCTTAATTGTTTTGCCTTCTTGTAATTTTGAAAATAATGGGCCTTCTGGTATTTTTAGTTTCAAGGCCTTTTGCTTATTAAACTTACCAACCTTATCGTTTATCTTAAAAACATAACCAAAAGAAGGAATGGAGTGATCAAGCTTTATAGCAGTCACTGTTAAAGTATCTAAACTTATTTTAAGATTATTTTTAACCTCTTTAAATATTAGTTTATAAGTTAAAGCAACATGCCCACTTTTTAAAAAATTCTCTAAAAAAGATTTATAACCTGAAGGAACATAGATATAAAGATCCTCTTCTCTCTTGGTTAAAGACATGCTTGAAAGTAAACCTAAGATCCCGTAGTAATGGTCACCATGCATGTGTGTTAAAAAAATATGTTTTATCTTTAAAAGACTTTGACCTACCTTTAATATCTGTTGTTGAACATTTTCTGGAGCATCAAAAAGATAGTTTGCACCTCTATAGTTTATTAAAGAAGAAGTTAAGTTTCTCTCTTTTGTTGGAGTTGATGCGCTTGTTCCTAAAAAATAAATATTAAGTTTGTCTGTCATAATATATATATGAAAACAAATGTATTTTAAGGATATTGATACATGTAATATATATCATTTAAGAAAAAACTAATTTTAAAAAGAAAGATTAAATATGAAGAAAGAAACTAAGAAAGTTAAAGAGAGCAAAACAAAGGAAACTATACAGCCACTTGACTTTAAAGACACCAGTGAAATTAAAGTTCCTAAAAAATTAATTGAACAAGTTATTGGTCAAGAAACATCTATTAGCCTTATAAGAAAAGCAGCTTATCAGAAAAGACATATTCTTTTGATAGGGGAGCCTGGAACTGGTAAGTCAATGATTGCTGCTGCACTTGCAGAAACACTTCCACCATATCAGTTAAAGGATATTTTATCATACCCAAACCCAGAAGACTCACATAACCCAATCATTAAAGTTGTTAATGCGGGAGAAGGTAAAAAAATAATTGATGAAGCAAAACTTCAAGCAATGAAGAGCATGAGCTCACAAAGAATCTTAAGCTTTGTTTTACCTATGGGATGGCTTATTCTTTCAGTTGTCTTATGGCAGTTTAAGGTGATATCTGACACTGTTTTTGGAGCTATGCTTATACTTTCAGGGTTTATAATGATAGCAACTGCATTAAGTTTACAGATGATGCAAAAAGAAAAGGGATTAGTGCCTAAAAGCCTTATAGATAACACCAATAAAAAGCAAGTTCCTTTTGTTGATGCAACAGGAGCTAGAGCTGGAGCTTTACTTGGAGATGTTTTACATGATCCTTTACAGTCAGGTGGACTTGGAACCCCTCCTCACTACAGGATTATTCCAGGAATGATTCATAAAGCAAACGGTGGTGTTTTATTCTTAGATGAAATTGCATCCCTTTCTCCTAAATCACAACAAGAGCTTTTAACTATTCTACAAGAAAAGAAATACAGTATTACTGGACAATCAGAACTTTCAAGTGGAGCCATGGTTAGAACCACACCTGCACCGTGTGATTTCATATTGGTTGCTGCTGGTAACTACCAAGATCTTGAGAAAGTACATCCTGCAATAAGATCAAGGATAAGAGGAGCAGGGTATGAATGTCAAATGAATGTTGATATTCCAGACAGTGTAGAAAACAGAAACAAAATGGCACAGTTTATTGCGCAAGAAGTTTTAAAAGATGAGAAGATACCTCACTTTACAAAAGAAGCTGTTGATGAAATTATTTTTGAAGCTAGAAAAAGAGCAACAAGAAAGAATCACTTAACCCTTAAGCTTAGAGAGCTTGGTGGTATTGTTAGAGCAGCTGGAGATATTGCAAAGGAAAGAGGACTGATGCTTGTAACAAGACAAGAAGTTATTGACTCCATGAAGTCATCTTCAACCTTAGAGCAACAGATGGTATCAAAGATGATGGATGTTAAAAAAGATTATGATATCTATAAGACAACTGGTAATAAAGTAGGGAGAGTAAATGGACTTGCTGTTATGGGAATGACAGAAGCAGGTATCATGCTACCTATTGAGTGTGAAGTAACTTTTGCACATTCACAAAACCAGGGAAAAGTAATTGCCACAGGTAAGCTTGGAGAGATTGCTAAAGAATCTGTTGAAAATGTATCAGCTATCTTTAAGAAATTAACAGGAAAAGATGTCTCTAACTATGATATACATATACAGTTTTTACAAACACATGGTGTTGAAGGAGACTCTGCATCAATCTCTATAGCCTCAGCAGTAATTTCTGTTCTTGAAAATATTCCTATCAAGCAATCAGTTGCAATGACAGGTTCACTTTCTATAAGAGGAGAGGTTTTACCCGTTGGTGGGGTTACAGGAAAGATTAATGCTGCTATTAATTCAAAGATAAAGCAAGTTTTAATACCTTATACAAATAAAGAAGATGTTGTTCTTTCAGAAAGTGCTCTTGAAAAAATAGAGATTATTCCTGTGAAGAATATTAAGGAAGTTATTAAATATGCTTTTGAAGATTCTGCAGCTAAAGAAAAATTATTAAAGAGATTTTAATCTCTTTCTTTTTTTTATTTTATTCTTTTTATATAAAGATTTAAGTCTTTATCAAACTTAATTTTAAAATTATCTAACCCATATTGCTTAACTAATTTATTATAATTTATATTATAATCTATAATATAAGGAATAACTGCAACACCCTCTGGTTTTAATAAAGTGGCAATTTTTAAAATAACAAGCGCAGGATAGTTTGTATGAGTTGTAGGACCTAAAGAAGAATAAATGAAATCATATTTTCTAACTAAGGAAGAATGATTTAAATGTTCAAAAACTTTTTTAAAAGAAGGATTTTCTGGGGAAAAATCTTTTCTTACAAGTTTTTTTGCTTCAGCAGATAAATTTTTTGAAAGACCCAAAACATCAACATTTGTTTCCTTAAGTAAACTTTTTATAAAAACAACTTCAGCACCTTTTCCTGGCCCTAAAACTAAGATACTTTTATCCTTTAATTGAGATAAATTAAATTTTTTTAATAATCTTTTTTTTTAAAAGTGCTTGAAATTTATAATCAACCATATGCCCATTATTACCCCAAAGTTCACCTTTTAAAGGAGCATTAGATATAGCATGTCTAACACTATCAGAAACATCTATTTTTCTTCTGCCTGTCTTCTCATCAATAATAGTGGCATGGATATTTGATTTCTTTCTTAAGTTTAAACCTGGTTTATTTACTTTTATAGGCATAAATAATCTTTAAATCAACATACTTGATAAATAGAAATTTATTTTCACCTTATTATCCAAAGAATACTCAAGGTAAAGAGGAGAGTCGTCTGCAACTTTTAAGATAACCTCTGTATCGTTATCAATGGACTTGGTTATGTTTTTAAGGTATGATAAAGAAAACTTAACAGTAACATTTTTCTTTGACTTAATCTTTACTTTTGGAAGAGTGGTTTCAATCTTTCCTTTATCCCCCTCACACTCAACAATAAATTTATTATCTCTTATCTTAAAGGTAACTGTTGTTCCTATTAAGCTTATGTCCTTTAAAATTTCTTTTAAAAAATAAGCTTTTAAAGAAATTTCGCTGTCAAACTTAATTTCAGGAATTGTTATTTCATTATCAGAGATGTCTATGTAACTGATATTAAAATTTCTTTCAATCTGTCCAGAAAGATTAATCTCTAAAGAAGTTTCTTTTAAATCTAGTTTTAGTTTATCAGAGTCAAAGGCTCTTGAAACTATATTGTATAGTTCATGTATGTTAATACCAACTAAGCTTGGATCAACTAAGTAATTATCAAAGGCAGTTTTCTCAAAATAGAAATCAAGTAAGAGAATTTGTGTTTTGTCAACAGCTTTTATATAGATTCCATCTTGCTTGAACCTAACGTTAGTTTCCTGTATTAAGGAAGAAATTGCCTCTAAGGCGTTCTTGAAAAGAGTTGTGTTTTTTGCAGTTATCATAAATTAATCACTTTTTTTATAATATATAGGTAAATAAGATTTATAAAGTATAGGCTTTTTACTTTTAAAGAATCATAAATTAGCTTTTTATTCTAAATAATAGAGGTGTAATAAAGTTTATATTTACTTCCTAAATATATTATATTATGGCAAATCTTTTAGAAAAGTATACCCCTAAGACTTTAGAAGAAGTTATAGGGCAAAAAAAGCAAATTGAGACATTAAGAGAGAGTCTTTTAAAGAACCCAACAACACCTATCTTTATTTATGGAGAGAGTGGTATTGGTAAGACACTTTGTGTTAAATTAATTGCAAAAGAACTTAATCTTTCTATCTATCACACTGATGCCTCTGACATTAGAGGAAAAGAAGCAATAGCAAACCTTGTGCAGGTGGCAATGACAAGAGCAAACATCTTTGGTCAAAAAAGACTTATTCTTTTAGATGAGATTGACGCTATGGAAGATAAGAGAGGGGGAGAGGATGCTGGGGGTTTTTTAGAAATTTCAAAAGTTTTAGAAAAAACAAGACAACCAATAGTCTTTATTGCAAACGATCCTTATGAAAATAAAAAACTAAGACCAATCTATGATAAATGTCTACAGATAAGGTTTGATCTTCCAAACAAACTATCAATTCTTAAGTTTGCAAAGGACATCTGTGATAAAGAAAACATAGATTATGATTTAATGTCACTAAAGACATTGGTTGAAAACACTAAAAACGATATTAGGGCCTTACTTCTAGATCTTGGGACCCTTGCTGATTTTGGAAAAATAACTTTAGAGGATGTTGAAAGCTTAGGGGATAGAAAAAGAGATGAGGATGTCTTTAAGGTGCTTGGTAAAATATTCTACCCTAAGGATTTTTATGAAACTAAAAATATATTAAACGACATGAGCATTGATTGGGAGCTTTTGTTTGCATGGCTTGAAGAAAATATTCCTAGAAAATATAAGGAACCAAAAAACCTTTACCAAGGAATGGAGGCTTTAAGCAAAGCTGATGTTTTTAAAGGAAGGATAAGAGGGACAAACTGGATACTTCTAAAATATGTTTTTGATTATTTAACAGTTGGGGTTGCATATGCAAAGACAGAGAGAGAGAGTGGAGGTTTTGCACCCTTTGTTTTCCCAACACTTTTAAAGAAGCTTAGTGGGAATAAAAAGGAAAGAGTTTTATTTGATAACATTGTTTTAAAGATGCAAGAAAAGATACATGCTTCAAAGCATATTTTAAAAAGAGACTACTTGCCTTTCCTTCTAATAATTGCAGGAACAAACAAACATACAAAAGAGATTGTAAACTACTTTGGCCTAGAGCATGAGGAGATTAAACTTCTTGGAGCAAAGATTTCTTTAAAAGAATATCAAACAATGATTGAATAAATATGGTTTTATTATGGCTACAGAATATACAAGAATAGCAGTAATTGATAAAAATAAATGCCAACCAAAGGCATGTAACTACTTATGCCACAGAGTATGCCCTCCTGTTAAGATGGGAGAAGATGCTATTGAAATCATTAATAGAGAAGCATACCTTCCACCTATAATAAACGAGAGCTTATGTACAGGGTGTGGTATCTGCCCTCATAAATGTCCTTTCAAAGCCATAACAATCATTAACACCGGGGTTAAGTTTGGAGAACCAATACATCAGTTTGGAAAAAATACCTTTAGGGTTTATTCTCTTCCCTCATCTGAAAAAGGCTTTATAACCGGGCTTATTGGTATTAATGGTTCTGGAAAAACAACCTCCATTAACATCCTCTCAGGAAGCCAGATACCTAACCTTGGAGAGTATACGAAAAAAGAAGATATTGATAAGGTGATTAAATATTATAGAGGGAAAAATATTCAAAAGAACTTTATTGAGATTAAAGAAAAAAAATTATCTTTTGCATATAAGATACAGAAAGTAGAAGATATACCTAAGGTTTTTAAAAAAACAATTAAAGAACTTCTTGAAAATATTTCAAAGGATAAAGAGTATTACAACAAGATAATTAAGGAACTTGATGTTGAAAGTTTACTGCATAAAACACCAACAGAAGTGTCTGGTGGAGAATTGCAAAGAATAGCTATTGCTGCTTGTCTTTTAAAGGATGCTAAGCTTTACTTCTTTGATGAGTATACTACTTTTTTAGATATTAAACAAAGGTTTAAGATAGCTAAAATTTTAAGAGAAAAGATAAATGAAGAAAACTCAATCATGTTGATTGAACATGATCTTGCTATATTAGATTATGTAAGTGATTTTGTACAAATAATGTTTGGAAAGAAAAATGTTTATGGACAATCTTCAAACAAGAAGACAACAAAAAAAGGAATTAATGAATTTTTGGATGGTTTTTTAAAAGATGAAAACATAAGGATTAGAGATTATAAGATAGAGTTTAGTTCTGCAAAGTTTGAAAGTATAAAAAGAAAAGAAGATACCTTAATTGAATACCCAAACCTTGAGAAAACCTTAGGCACCTTTAACCTTAAGGTCTTAGAAGGAAAGATAAATAGAGGAGAGGTAATTGGTATCTTAGGGCCTAATGCTATTGGAAAAACAACATTTATTAAAATGCTAGCAGGAGAGGTTAAACCTGATAACATAGAGGTTGATTTAAAGTTTAAGGTTTCTTACAAACCACAATATATAAACCTAGATGAAGACATGACTGTCCAAGATTTATTCAAAAAGAAAGAGGTTAACCAAGATATCTTCAATGCTGAGCTTAGACGTCAACTTGATATTGACTCCATAATAGAACAAGAGATATCTCAACTATCTGGAGGAGAATTGCAAAAAGTTGCTCTTGCCTACACTCTTTCAAAAGAAGCAGACATTTACTTGATTGATGAACCGTCTGCTTTTTTAGATGTTGAACAAAGATTAATTGTTTCAAATGTTATTAAGAGCGTGGTTATAAAGACAGAGAAAAGCGCTTTAGTTGTTGATCATGATCTTCTATTAATTGATTACATCTCTGATAGAATACTTCTTTTTGAAGGAGAGGTTTCAAAGAAGGGTGTGGCAAACAAGATTGACATTATTGAAAATTCATTCAATAGATTTTTAAAAGAACAAGAAATGACCTTTAGACAAGATCCAGACACCAAAAGACCAAGAGCAAACAAACCTGATTCACAGAAAGATAAGGAACAAAGAAAGGAAAATAAATATTATTACACAACATAGTTTTTTTGTTTTTAAAAAAAATTATGGTGTCATAGGCCTCATTTGGTTTGCATATATTTTGTTTCCATCAAGTTTATCTCTTATAGTTACTGTACATGTTAAGAAATCAGAGCTTGCAGAGATATTTTTTTCAAAGGTTAAAACTTTTTCTAAACTAATGTTTGAAAACTTAGTTTCTTGTGCGCATTTTAAGGTTATTTCACCTTCATAATCAGAACCATTTAACTGAGTGGTTAAGTTAGAAAAATTACAATCAACATTATTTTTACTTACCTCTATTAATAATTTATCAAGATATTCCTCAACTACTGCATCATAACCTAAAGCAGGAAGAAGGTTACAAGAAATAATAGTGGTATCAAGTAAAGCATCTGTTATAACATTATCAGCTGCAAGAGAAAATAAGTCTAGGTGATTATAAGTATCTGTAATATACCTAGATTGATCAGATATTATAAATGTTGGAGTTAATAGAGCAATCATAACTATTAAAAACAAACCACTAAATAAACCTTTTTGCATTATATCCCTCACAGTATGTTTTTAAAGTAACAGCGTTATAACCAGGGTTTATACCGTTTGCATCGTAGTAGAAAAAATCTGTACACCAATAATAGGTGGTTGTTATAGGAACAACTGCATCCCCATTATTAAACTTTGTATAAAGATAAGAAGATTGAATCTTTTGGTTATCTGTATTAACTGACTTATAAATAACAAAGGTTGTAAGACTTAAGAAAAGCATAAAGATTACAACATAGAAAATTGTTGAAATTGTTAAGATATACCCCTTATCATTCATATCTATTTCCACACCCTTAAAGTTAATGTTCGTTGGGTTGCTAAAGTGTTTTGTATATTCATATAATTTTCAATATAATCTTTCTTAGATATTGCTTTATTAGCAGCAACAGTTACGTTAAAATCTAAAGAAAAATAACTGGAATTATCTGCTGGAATAAAAACATCATTACATTCATTTGTTGTAAAGACTGCACCTGTTAAGTTACATTTATAGCCTTGTGGAATACCTAATGTTTTTTTTGTAATTGCAGATTGAGAAAGTGAAACACATGCTGGTATTGTGAAGTTATTATTAGTGTCATACGCATAACAGTTAAGTAAAGGATTATTAATTATTTTATCAAAAGCTAAAAAACCAATAGCATCAAGCTCATTGTTTGCTTTATCTATGTTTGCTTGATAAAGCCTTGCTTCAACTATATTGAATAATAGAAAGAACATAAGCACAACTAAAGTAACTGTGAATAGAATATCTAAACTCATTATCTGTGCTTTTTTATTTTTAATCATTTGTTATCTTTTTTAAATTACTCGAATTTACTTTTTTTATTAATGGAATTTATTTTTATTTTTTAAAAGAATCATCTACAATAAACCATTCCATCCTTTAAAGAACAAAGAAGGATACTACCGCATGGTTTAACAATTGTTTTTGAAAAATCAATCTTTGTAAAATCAAGATTTATTTTTTTATTCAAAGTTACAACTTCATCATAATCATAAGCCTTTATAGTCATGTCACTTGAGGTTATAAAAACTTGACAGAAAAGATTTTTAGAAGGTATATCTATTTCAGGAATTTTAAAAGAAACATTAAAGTCTAAGCCATGAACTGTTGGAGAGACTAAGCCCTCTTGCACCTTTATAAAACTATAAAGAGCATCAATAATCTCATTTTCCTGTTCTAAGATCTTGCTTTTCTCTAAAGTCTTTGCAGTATCTTTTGAAAGATTATTAAAAACTATTAAAAATATGATTAGAAAAATAATAATTAAGATAACCTCAATAAAGACTTGACCTTTTTTCATTCTATACATACCTAATACTTTTTTAAAAATATATTATATATATTAGAATAGAATAAAACATTTATAAACATTAGCTATTTGCTTTAAAAAAGAAAAAAAGGAAATTTAAAGTAAAGTTGATACTTCAATTTCAATATCTCTAACACCATCAATAGCTTTGATAGCATCTTCAAGCTTATCTAAAAGACCATCGATCTTATCTGGAAAAACAACTACAAGCTTTATAACCTTTAAACCAAAAGCAATTGGTTCAATCTCTATTTTTGCAACCTTGAAAGGAGCACAAAATCCTTTTTCAAGAGAAACTTTGATTTTATCAATATCCTCTATCTCTTCAGGATAAACCTTATAGACTGAAAGAATGTCACCCATAAATATTTCCACCTTTATATTTTTATTAAATAAAATTTACATCTAAAAAAAGTAGACCGTCTAAGGTCCGATAAATGAACAACTTGGACATTTATATTTCTTTGATATAGACTTACATCTGTTACATCTTATGATTTCAACTTTACCACAACTTGGGCACTTGAACTTTGTAAAATCATTTGTAACTTCAATATTACAGCTACTGCATCTATCCATTAGTAATGCACCTCTTAATTTTTAAAAAGAATAATTATATAATATAATAAAACTATATATATTTAATAAACAAATCATTTTTAAAGGGTGGGGTCGTAGCATAGTGGATAGTGCAGTTGGCTTCGGACCAACCGGTCGTGGGTTCAAATCCCACCGACCCCTTTTTTTAAAAAGAAAAAATTAAATTTCTTTTTCTTCAAAGATATTAAAAATAGTTAACTTATATTTTAAGCCTTGCTTTGAAATTTCCTTTTCTAAATCAAGGGGAGTATTTTTTAAAGCCTCAAAGGTTCCATAATGCATTGGTATTACAACCTCAGGCTCTAATAAAGTTAAGGCATAACAAACCTCTTTAGGACCCATATTAAACCTTCCATCTATAGGTAACATTACAACAGAGGGTTTATAGATGTCCTTTATTATTTTCATATCCATAAAGACATTGGTATCTCCTGCAAAATAAACTACACTCTCTTCAGTGGTTATTATAAAACCAACCGCAACACCTTTACTTGAAGAATGCTCTGCTTTTACAAACGTAAACTTAATGCCCTTATATTCAACAGTTCCACCTAAGTTACCACCAATTGTAGGAACATGGAACTTGTTTAACTCTTGTGTTAAATCAAAGATAGCTATTATATGAGCACCAGAATGTTTAGATATCTCAATTGCATCTCCAAGATGATCATGATGATCGTGTGTTAAAAGAATAACACTGGTCTAACATCTAAAATACCAATCTTAGATAAAGGGTTATTTTTTATAAAAGGATCAAGTAATATTTTTATTCCCTTATACTCAAGCATAAAACAAGAGTGGCCTAAATATTTAAACTTCATAAAGACTTCAACTCCTCATTTTTTTCAGATATTTTTTTAATAATATTAAAGGGACCAAAGAAATATACTTTTCCAAAACTAAACCTTACTAAGACATCGTTTAAGTAGATCTTAAACCTTATATTAATACTTCTTTCAAAGTCCTTTAAAAGAAGCTCCTTAAAAGAATCATACTCTGTTAAACTTAGTTTAAAGGAAAAATCATTTTTTTTAATAAAGATAGTACTTTCCTCAAAGAAGCTTATTGTTTGTGGATACTGGTTTGAACAATCAATTGTTATTTCATCTAGGTTATACATCTCTATTAAAAAATTAAAAGTTAAAAAAAGATTATTATCAAGGTTAAGTATTAAGTAATCCTCAAAGTTTTCATCCTGCAGTATCTTTATATGGTTTGTTAAGACTGTGGAAATGTATGTGTAATGAGAAACACTTGAATCAATTTCTTTTTTTAAAATCTCTAAATCCTTTATATAAAAGTTAGAACTTGTTTTTCCTGTTTTTAAAAGACTAGGATCTTGTTTACTTCTTTCTAAGAAAATTTGTAGGTTCTTAACAATCTCATCTACATGCTCTAAAGAACTTTTTTTTTTTGATTTTTCTAAAAGCTCGTTTATATTAATTACAAGTTTATTTTTAAGCTTTGACTCAATTGTAAGTCTTCCCTTATCTGTTAAAAAATAATCATCTTTGTTTTTTTCAACTTCTCCAAAAGCAACTAGGTTTTTTAAAGCTCTTGAAAGAGCTGCTTTAGCTGAATTGACTGATGAATAGTTTGAAACCATCTTTGTTAAAAGATCATTATAGTTTGTTTTCTTTTGACTTATCTGTAAAAGAATTGAATCTGAGAGAGCCATATTTAATCATTAGTGTATAGATATATAGTAAAGGGAAAAATATATAAACCGTTAACATCTTTAATCGTTAACACTTAACTGTTAAGTAAAAAAAGAATAGTTTAAAAAGGCTTTAGAGAAATACATATATATTAAGGTTGATTTTTAAAAAAAGGGGGAAAAACAATGTCAGAATTACCAATAGCGGCAATAGATAGACTTATTAGAAAAGCAGGGGCAGAAAGGGTCTCTGAAGATGCAGCTGAAGAACTTGGAAAAATATTATCAGAGGTTGCAATTGATATCTCAAAACAAGCAATTGAACTTGCAAAACATGCAAAAAGAAAAACAGTAACATCAGAGGACATTAAGCTTGCAACAAAGACAATGCAGTAGTCTTTTTATTAATTTAAAATAAGAAAGTTAGAAGATATGCCTGGATATGACCTACATACACACACCCATTACTCAGATGGAATGCTAAGCCCTTCAAAGCTTGTAGCCATGGCCTCAAAAATAAACTTAAAAGGCTTAGCTGTAACTGATCATGATAGTATAGATGGTTTTTTAGAAGCAGAAAAGGAAGCTAAGAAAAGAGGTTTAGAGATTATACCTGGTGTTGAGATTCAAGCTCTTGAAACTGAGATTTTAGGATATTTTTTTAATAAAGAAGATAATATGCTTAACATGCTACTTGAAAAACATAGAAAACAAAGAAAAAGGTATATTCAAAAAAAGCTTGAGGGTCTTGAAAGCTATGGAGTGGAGATTAGCTTTAAAGAGGTTTTAGAAAAATCAGGTGTTGGGCAAAACCCAAATGCATATAACATAGCACAGATAATGGTTGAAAGAGGGTATAGTAAGACAGCAGATGATGCCTTTAAAGAATATTTAAGAAACATACCTGTTAGGCTTGAAGTTCCACCAACAAGAACAAAGAGAGTAATTCAGATAATTAATGATGCTGGAGGAAAAGCAGTGCTTCCACATCCATGGTATTTAAAGGACTTTCAAAAAGCAGAGATGGAGTCTTTTGTTATAAACCTTGTAAAAGAAGGAGTTTCTGGTATTGAGACAAAGGGATATATTCCAGAAGAACTTATAATGTTTAAAAACAAGGAGTTTATGCTTGAAGTAAAAGAGCTTTGTAAGAAATATAAGTTAATAGAGACTGCTGGTTCTGATTTTCATGGAAATACTGCTCATAAAAATAATATTTTAGGAAAGTATAAAGTAGTTAAAAAAACAATTGACCTTTTAAGAAAATAATTATCTTCTAAATCTTTTTTTTATTAAGTCCCTAGTTTCCTTATCTTTTAACATCTTTTTAACAGAAGTTTTAAAAGAAGCTATTTTTGGTTTTTGTTTTGAAGGAACATAGTTTTTTAGAAGTTCTTTAATTTTTGAAACTTGATTAAGGATATCTTTTGAAATTTCTTTTACATTAGGGCTAGAAGCTGGGTCGAATAATAATTTTTTTGCAAACTCATGATCAGTAAAGCTATCATTTAATATTTTATTATTACCTACTCTCTTTGCTTCTGGGACATACACTCTTTCTTTATAGTCAGGAAAATTATTAAAAGAATAGATTTTAAAGTTTTTAGGATCAAGGGCTAAGGTGTATGTTCCCTCCCTTATATTATTTTTTCCAATACCAGAGAAACTTTTAACAAGAAGAGTTTTGTTTTTGCCATCTACTTTTAGAGTTATTATTTTTGCATTACCACTCTCTAAAACCCTTATAAAACCATGATAGGTTTCAAGACAAGCTGAGTTTGTATGGGTTGAGATTATTTTTTTTGTAAGCAAGCCCTTCTTTATTCTTTGAATATCAAAGAGAGGATTTGCTTTTTTAACAAACAACTGGTTATATCTATTATACTCTAGAAATAACTCCACTTGTGAGGGAGATAAAGTGAAAAGTTCTTTTTTTAATCTTGAAATAAATTCAGGAGAATAATTAAGAGTGGTTTTTATTAAAGAATCAAAGTATATTTCTGGAAAGCCTTTAAAACCAGGATTTTTAGAACCTTTATAAAAGACAATATCTAAAAAAGAAGGAATGTTTTCTTTAAAATAATGTGCATCTTTTGTAGGTATACTAAAGTGCATTTTATTTGCATAATGTTTTGCTGAAGGTTCCTTTAAGTTTTCTTCAAAAGTAAAGGAGTATAGTTTATTCATATTAAATATCCTTATAGATTATCTTTAACAAAAGAAAGTGTTCTTTTAAAAACCTCATCAAGACCTATTTTACTGGTATCTAAAACATAATCAAAGATTGAAAGATCTTTTCCAAAATCATAACCGTATAGAGATTTATAATGATCAATATTGAACTTATCTTTCTTTTTTAATATCTTAATGGTGTCTGTAAAAACCATGTTGTTTCTTTTAGCCATCCTCTCTGCTCTTACCTTTTGAGAACATTTAAGCCATATCCTTAAGACACCTTTTTTTCTTTTTAAAAGATATGGAAGAGTTGAAGAATCTAAAACAAGGTTTTCATTCTCCTTTACAAGTGAGAGAAGATATTTATCTAATTTTTTATCAAAGGAAAGATCTTTTTTTCTTGTATCATAAGAAGCAGTTGATTTTTCATACCACCCAGTCTGCATTTCTGTTTTACTAAGATCAATCTCTTGGTTTGTAAGCATTTTTTTTAAAATGTCAGAGGTATGGATAACAAGATATTTTAATTGCTTACCGATATGATCTGCAACAACACTTTTACCTGAAGAGGTGTACCCACATATTAAGATTATCATAAATATATATTGGAGGAAAAGATTTATAAACAAATATATTTATAAATAGTTATAGTCACTAATAATATTGGACGGTTTTTTATTTTAAGTAAAACCAAGAAATTTAAAAGAGGGTAAAAAGATATGGGTATTAAAGACTCACTTAATGATTTTAAGAATATTTCAAAAATTGATTCTTCTTGTGAAGAACTTCATGTAACAAAAGCCTTTTCTATAAAGTTAATGGAAAAGATAGTTGCAAGATGTAAAAGACTTAAAATAATTACACTTTCTAAAACCACTAAATCCAGGATTGGAGAAAAAACAAAGGAATTTTTCAAAAAGAAAAAAATATCTTTGGTTATTAAGAACGAACAAGGAAGACCTATTGATATTCCTGCTGCTAAATTAAAGAAGATTATTGAGATGCACAAGGACTTCTCATACAGAGAACTTGAAGAAAAGTTAAAGGTACCTAAAAGCACTATTCATTATCTAATTAAAAAATCAAAGAAAAAGAAATTAAAGGATGGAAAAAAGATTATCTATTTAAAATAATCTTTTTTTATTATCTTTTTTAAAAAAAGAAATTTAAGCAATTCCATCAGAGGCTTTATCCTTTAAAACAGGAGCAGGTTCTTTTGCTTTTTCTTGTTGACTTTCTTTTGTAAGTTCACTTAATTTTTTTAAAGCATCTGCTTCTTGTTTCTCAACAGTCTTAAGTCTTAAGTCAACTGTTTCTTTTGTATCCTTAGTTTCTTTTACAACATCTACTTTATCCTTTAAAATAAAAACATTACCTACACCTTTGTAAACTTTTGTTTCTTTAGTAATTTCAAGCTCTTTAATAGTGTTTTCTAAAACATTTGCTTGAAGTTGTAATTGTTGTTTTTGTTGGGATAAAAACATTAATTGTTGTCTATATGTATTAATCATATTTGCATTTTTTTCACTCATAGTTCCACCTCATAAACTTTAGATATTAACTCTAGAATATTTATGTAATTGTTAATGGTTGCTTTAAAAGCAATAACATCTTTTGCATAAATCTCTATGATTAAAATCTTTTTTTCTATATATACTTTTGAATCTGAACGATTGTACTTCTTTCTATCCATTTCAAGATCTAAGAGCTTCTTTAAGTTATTAGGATCTTTTGCTTTAATTTCAAGCTTAATGGATAAGATATTTTCAATCAATAGTTTTCACATTCAAAATTTTAAATCTAAAACCTAAGTATTTTCCCTCTTCTAAAAAATCAAAAACATCTTCTTGAGAAGTTAAAAAAACACCATAAGTGCTTTTTAAAGATTTATTTTTCTTTGAAAGAAAATAAAAAACATCTTTAACATCTTGAAAGGATTGGTTTATTGAAGAGATGTAAGAGAAAGGCTTTAAGTGCCTTAAGTCTAGAACCTCTAAAAGATATTCTCTTTCAAGAAAAAAACTGTTTTCCTTAGAAACATATATGGAGAATAAAATATTTTCATTTATTGAAGATACTTTTAGAAAATACTTATGACCAAGATATGTTGCTTTCTTAAAGATTTTTAAAAGAGGAGTTTTGCCTCTTGGAAGATATACAAGCCCAGGAAGGTATTTTGTAAGGTATTTTGAAAATCTTTTTTCTAAAAGATTTGCTTTTCTGGAAGTTGTAACAAACATACTTAATATGCCTTTATTTTCTTTAAAACTGGTTCTCTTTTTTTATAAAAGATTCTTGAACCGCATACTCCACACTTATCATTCTCAGGAATTGCATCATACTCAGTTTTACATCTTGCACAATAATACATTATTTTTCACCTTTATTTTTTTAATGAAGAAAGTTTATATGCTGCACCTGCAATTTCTGTTTTACATTTTGAACATTTGAATATAGCAGAATCTTTCTTTGTTATTTTCCCCTTATATCCACAATTTGGACAAACATAAGAGGATTTATCTGTCTTTGTTGCAAGAAGATATTTTTGTCTAATACCTCTTCCGCCTCTAACACCATACTTACCTGTTTCTTTTACTTTTTTAGTTGCCATTTTCCATCACTTTTCTTTTATTTTAAAGCCTCAATTTTTTTGTAGATTTCATTGTATTTTTTAGTTGATATATCGATCATTTTAAAAATTTCCTCTTCAATAAAAGTTCCACCTTTACTTTTTTGACATGAAACAACAGTGTCTTTAACAAGGCCTATACTAAATCTTGCATTAGATGCAAACTCTTCATTCTCTGTTGCGTCAACTATTATTTTACCTTCTATCTTTTCAAAAGTAAAACTTAAAGGTATGTTTAAAAGTTCTATTTTTTCGTCAGAATATTCTTTAGCAATTATGTTATTTTTTTCATCAAGCTTTGGCATTCTAACATTCTTTATTGCAGCTAAAGCAGCAAGCTCAGTTGCATCTATTAAATTACCATCAGCGTTTATTGCAACACAATCAATAAACATTACTAAAACTTTTTCCCCAGGAACAACACATAATTTCTTAAAGTCAATACAGTCTGCAGACCTTATAGCTCTATCAGCAACTCTACCATACTCTAAAGCATCTATTTGTGGAGGACCTGTTGAAAAATCAGGAGAAGAAATTCCTGTAAGTTCTAAATTTAAGGACATACTCCCTTCATCAGGAGAATCAGGGTATGGTGTTCCAACTGAAAACTTAATACCAGCAATAACTTCAGTATTACCAAGCTTTACCCAAGCAGAACCATCTGCTGAAGATAAAACAGAAGTTTTAATCTCAAGATCTCTAAAGTCTTCAAGAGCTCTTTTATCTTCTCTTATTCCTTTTTTTATGTTTTCTTTAATGCTGTTTGCATTTATAAGGTTTAATATATCACTCATTAATATCACCATTTATTGGGTACTTTTCAAGCAAAGCTTTCTTTTGAAGGTCAAAAACTTTTTCTGCTGCTAAAAAACCCATTGAAACTATTTTTTTCCAATCTTCTTTATTTACAAAACCATCCATTTGAAGAAGTGCAATTTCTTTTTGTGGCATTGAAATAGCAATAGCTGTATCAACAGCGTCTTGAGCATCCTCTTCTTCTTTTGTTAAATCAAAAATGTATTCTCCATTAGCTCTTCCTGTTGAAACTGCTGCAAGAATACCTTTCATTGGAAGACCAGCATCAGCACAAGCTAAAGACGCAGCTGTTAATGCTGCAGCTCTTGTACCTGCATCTGCTGAAAGTATTAATGCATTTATATCAATAACTGTGTTTGGAAACTTTTCAGTCATAATTACAGACTCTAAAGCAAAACCAGAAACTAAAGAAATTTCTTTATCTCTCTTTCCAGGAACTGGTGACTTCCTTTCTGAAACAGAGAAAGGTGCCATTCTGTATTTATAATCAATAACAGCTTTTGTTGAATCTGATAAGTGTTTTGGAAACATTGGTCTAGGACCGTGTACTGTTGCAATAACAGTGTTTTTACCCCATTCAAGATAACATGAACCTGCAGCACTCTTTACAACTCCAAGTTTAATATTGATTGGTCTTAATTCATCATTTTTTCTACCATCTAGTCTTGTACTCATAATTTATCACTTTAATTTTTATTTTTTTCAAAAAAATCTTTCATACTATTTGTAAGATTTGATTTTTGAGAATTGTTTACAACTAATGAAAATGCACGTTCTGAAAGATTTACATTCTCACAGTTATACCATACCCATCCGTTTTTACCAATAACTATATTTCCACCTAAATATTCTTTAAATAGATTTAACATAGATTCGTTTTTTCCAATAAGTCTTGGAATCTTAACTGGAGAGGTTTGAAAAACTCTACCCTTTGGTAAGATATTTATATTATCATACTCTAAAGAACCATTGTCTGCAATGTTTTTTATTCTTAGGAAAATGATTGTTCCTTTTGAAAGTTCTTTTTTAAGAATTGATTTTAATAAAAAGGAATCATCAAAGGAATTGTACTCTAAGATGTAACCATTTAAAACCTCATCTTTAACAACAGCTATTATTCCATCACCTTCAATTGGTGAGTAATGGCCGTTTAAAGGAATTACTGATACAAAGTCACTTGTTTCAGAAACTATTCCTACAACAGAACTAAATATTTTTCCATTCTCAAGAAAAACATTAGTACCTAACTTTTTTACCTGGTTTGTTATAACTTCTCCAGGAATTACTATTTTTTTTTCTGTATTCATATTTTTTTTCACATTTTATATTTAATTTTCATCACTAACGCTAACCACTAAATTACCATGAGTTAAGTTATTTAAATCAGAAACTAACTGTTGCTTTAAACCAGCTGGAATTTTTATTTTTGCAACTAATGCTCCACTGGAAAGCCATTTTTGATCAACTAACTCTTGCTTATAGATTACTGATGAAACTTTTCCTGCATAGCTTGCAGGGATCTCTACAAGCAAAGTAATTTTTTCAAAAGAAATTGGCATTATTCTTTTTAGTTTATCTACAATTTCTTCTATTTCTTTTTCTTTTTGTTTGTTTAAGTTTATTTTTATTTTTAATTCAGCAAAAGCATTGATTATTCTTTGTTCAGGAATTGGGGTTTTGTTTTTAGGATCGTGAGCGTACTTTGAGATGTATGTTATAATTTCTTTTTCTCTTCTCTCAGCCATCTGTTGTTTTTGGGCTGTTGTTAATTGTACTTCGCCGTCTCTTATTATCTTATCAGCTATCTTAAAGATATCTTCTGTTTCAAAAACTTCTAAAATAACTTCTTTTGAAGCTAAGTTTGATTTTTGAATATCTGAATAGACTTCTTCATAAGCTATTACTTGTTCAATAGTTATATTTGGCAAATTATGTTTGTAATCCCATGCTTGGAAAGGATACACTAAAATTTCAAAGGTATGTTCTCCTTTTTTAATCTTTGCAACAACAGTGTTTTCTAGATTTCCTTTGTTCTTTTCTCCTTTGTAAAACATAATTTATCACCTTTGATTTATATTTTGTTAACAGCTTCTGATGCTTTTTTTAAAATTTCTAAAATTTCTTTTCCTTCTTTTCGGTATAAGGCTGCTGAAAAATGTTTAAGAAAAGTAACTGATTTTTCTGCATATGCAGGATTATTTGAAGATCTTAAAATTATTTTAGCATACATGTCTTGAAATAATTTATCTGCATTTTTTCTTTCAACAGAAGAAAGATTGCTCACTTTATAACTAACCATTGAGCCTAAAATTCTATGATTTGCAAGAATTTTTTGATCATTTAGTAACCTACCCTTTATAGCAGGATTTACTTTTTTTAAAAGCCTTGCTTGTTGAGCATACATTTTAACAGATAAATCTTTTTTAACATCTTGCATTAAAGGATTTTTTTTAAGAGCAGGGTTTTTTACTTGAGGCATATTTATTTTCATCTTCCTTTTTTAAATTTATAAAAGTTTAGAATATTTCTCCACAGGAACAATTGCATCATTTTTCTCTGTAATGTTTAAAACTTCAATATTTTTAACATCAAGTTTTTGTTTAACATCAAGATTTAAAGCTAAGGTTTTGAAAGCAAGCTTTAAAGCATCATCAAAACTTAAATTATCTTTATAAGTTTTTTCTAAGTTTGCCATAAGCTTAGGTTTATTTTGACCAATTGCTATTGCCTTGTAAGCTGTTGTAGCGCCACTTGGTTCAATCTCATAGATGTGTTTTCCTAAAGTATCAATTCCAGCAACAATTAAAGAAACCCCAAATGGTCTTGCTCCACCGTACTGTGTGAAATATTGAACAACATTACCTATTTTCTTAACTAAGGTATCTATCTCTATTGGGTCATCATAATAAATTTTATTTTCTTGAGAAATTTGTCTTGCATAATCAACAAGTCTTCTTCCGTCTCCTATAAGACCAGAACATGCAACCCATACATGTTTATCAACTTTGAAAACTTTTTCTACAGACTCTGGAATTATTAATGAAGAGAATATTTTTTTATCAGCAACTAAGATTATTCCGTCTTTGTAAGTTATAGCTACTGCTGGACTTCCTTTTTCAATTATCTTAGAGGCATAGTCAACTTGGTATAAATGTCCTTCAGGACTAAAAACTGTAATTGATCTATCGTAAGCTTGTGCTGTTGCATTGTTATTAGAAATTGGGAACATATTTTCACCTTTTATTTTTGTATATCTAAATTATAAAAATAATTTTTTGTTATTAAAAGAGTTTTACTTGTAAGCATTTCTTTTTATAGAAATTAAAACGAACTTACTATTTAAAAAAACTACTTTTAAAGAAATTAACCTTAAATATAGTATTTTCTCCTATCTCTGTATCCTTGTATAATATATATATTATAGCAACAGATATAAAAACATTATGATTAGTAAAAGAAGAGTTTATTTTAAAGAATTAAGGGTAGATGCTTCTTTTAAAACAAAGATAAGCCCTAAATCTTGCTTTAAAAAGAATAAACTACTTAAAAAGCTTTCTTTATATGCTTTGTTTAATCTTACGACCATTGTTTTAGTTGTATAGTCGTTTTCCATGACTGTTAGATTACATTCTAAAGAAGAAAATAAACCATTTATTTTTTCATAGTTTTTTAAAAGAAGGGTATAAAGGTTAGAGGAGTATTCCTTTGTATACTCAAGCTTAAGATAAAGTTTCTTATGCCTTAAAGTTGGCCTTATAACATTTAATTTTTTTTTAAGTTTACTCATGAAAATCTATTTTTTATTATTTCTTTAAGATGTCCTTTGATAAGAACCTATTAATGGTGGCCTCTTCTAGATTAAAGTTTTTTAAAAGATTTGAAAGTATTGGTTTAATTGAAACTAAGTCTTCTTTTGTTTTTGCAAAAGTTACAAAAAACATATCCACTGAATGTATCTTTAAAAGGTTAATAATAAAGGAAGATTGTTTAATAGCTTGATTTTTATCCTTACCCCTTAGTTTATTAATATCAAAAACAACCTTTATTTTATTCTGACTACAAGATCTTGCATTCTGTTCATCAAAGCTAAGTTTATCTGATAATGGGTCTTTTAAAAAATCCACATTTTTGTTAGTTGAAATTAAAGTATTATTCTTTAAAGAACCAGACTCAACTAAAAGAAGATCATCTCCTTTATAGAAATGTAAGAGAGAAAGGTCTTTTAGAAGATAGGCTTTTTTAAAAGTCACTTGATGAGATTTATGGATTTCAAAAGGTGCCTTAAAATCTTCTTTTTTAGAAACCTCTCTTAAGACATAAACAGTCTTTATATTTAGTTTTGAAAAGATTGATTCTAAATCAGCTAAGCTATTGTTCTCTATTAAATCATCCATTACAATATCAAAAGAGTTCTTTTTCATGAAATCACATTTTCTCAGGAACCTTTATACCTAGAAGATCTAAGGAGTTTTCTAAAGTTATTAAGAAAGCCTTTATTAAAAAAAGTCTTGTGTTCTTTGTGTTTTCATCTCCAACCAAGACTGGACAAGCGGTGTAAAATTTATTGAAGATATGTGAAAGTTCTAAAACATAGTTTACAATAACATGTGATTTAAAACCAGTGTATGCTAAGAAAACTTTTTCTTTATAATCATTTATTTTCAAGGCAAGTAAGACTTCTTCTTTTTCTAAAAGATAAGAGGGATTTAATTTTTCTAAAGATATATTTTCGGAGTTAGATTTTTTTAAAATACTTTTTGCTCTCACTCCACTATACTGGACGTATGGAGAAGAGTCTCCTTGAAAGTCTAAGGCTGATGAAATATCAAAAACTATTGTTTTGTTTAAGTTTGTTTTAAGCATCTCAAACTTAATTACACCAAAAGAAATATCTCTAATGATTGTATCGTCAATCTCTAAGGCATTCTCTATAAGTTTTGCTTTAACACCTTCAAATAAAGAGTCTCTAAAGTCCTCGTATAAAAAGCTCTCTCCCTCTCTTGATTTCATTTTACCTTCTGAAGTATTTATTAAACCATGGTTTATGTGAACATGATTTGTTGAAGGATAGATAAATGTAAATAACTTAAATAATTGTTTAAAATAAAAATCCTGTTCTGAAGCAACTACATATAAAAAATCATTACAAGAAGGGTATCTTTTTTTCTTTAAAGAAACAAGACCAAGGTCTTTTGCTCCATAAAGAGCAGCACCATTTTGTTTTATTAAAATAAAATTGCCTAAACTTTCGTCCTTTAAATCAGCAACAATTGCACCTTCACTTTCTATAAAAACATCTTTATGTTTTGAAAAGACATCTTCTTTAATTTCAAAAAATCTTTTTTCAGTATCAGATTCAAAAAAGCTACTATCTACTAAACAGTTAAGCTCTTGACCTATATTCATGTAGGCTTGATGGCTCTTCATAGCAAGCTCTTTAATCTCTTGTTGAAGAGAAGGATTATTCATAATCTCTACTTGCAAGTCATCTATCTCTTGCTTATAGACCTCTTTATTTGTTTCAAGTAAAAGACCTGCTTTTATATAGATGTTTCCAAACCATTTAGAAACGTCTTTTGAAGGAATTATTTTTTTTTCATTTGGTAGTTTTTTATAATACCAATACCATTTAGCAACATGTGTGCCTATATCTCCACCATA
Source organism: Candidatus Iainarchaeum sp. (assembly GCA_037441475.1). Lineage (GTDB taxonomy): Archaea > Iainarchaeota > Iainarchaeia > Iainarchaeales > CSSED10-239 > Forterrea. The sequence continues at coordinate 575,721 of JBBISB010000001.1, read as the reverse complement.
AGAAACTGGTTTTGGATCAGCTCCAACTTTTTTTAAAATTCTAGAAACAAAATCTCCAGTGACAATGTTTCTTACATGCCCTATGTGTAAGGTCTTTAAAGGATTTGCATTAAAGGTATCAACAACATACTGTTTATTATCAATAGTTAAGGAACCATATTTTTCTTTTTTATTAATAACTTCTGATATTGTTTCCTTTAATAAAAAGGAATCATCTATCCTTGCATTAATGTAACCATTAACTTCAGAGAAAATAAAAATTTTACTTTTTGGAAGTTTTGAAAATAAGGATTTAGATATCTCTAAAGGAGATTTTTTATAAATTTTTGAAAATTGGAAAACTGGAAAGGATAAGTCTCCTAAATCTCTTGAAGGTGGAACTAAAATTATGTTTTCAATATCTTTAAGTGTAAAATTAGAGTCATCTAAGATATCATGAATTATTTTTGCAAAATCTTTTTTATAATACATTTTTTATAACCTTTTTTTTAAAGTAGAAAAGCGAGTCCGGAGGGATTTGAACCCTCGACCCACAGCTTAGAAGGCTGTTGCCCTATCCACTAGGCCACGGACCCACGATATATATATTATGAATAAATAAATATATAAAGGAAATCTATTTTAGAAAAAATAGAAAATAGAAAGGAAAATAATTAATTTCCTTCCATTGAAGACATTATCAAAGAATATTCTACCTCTAAAGCTGCCATTTCCTCAGCATACTTTAAACTTACAAGATCATAAACTGGTTGAACCCCAATAACAGGATTAAGTTCAAATATTTTTTTATGAACTGCAAGAGAAGCATCTTGATTTTCAGAACATTTTAAGAAAAGTATAGGGAAGATTGAAAAGATATCGTTTGTAACCATTGGTTTGATTACAAGGTTTGCCTTTCCTGTATCCATGTAATTTTCAGAAAAAATATCTGTTAAGGTATCTGTTTCAAGTTGTCTACAGAAAGGACAATCATAGTCTGTGAAAAGAATTATTGTTGTTTCTGCATCAAGAGAACCTAAAACCTTGTCATCTTCTTTTACTAAAGTTTTATAGTCCAAGACTCTATAAACGCCATCAAAAGAACTACCTATTATTAATTGAGGTAAAACTTCTTTCTTAAATATATAACCGTTGTTTATAGTTTCTTTTTCAAAAATGACATTGAAAATCTCGGTGTTATCTTGTCCATTGAAATCAAGGGAAGAAACATCTCCTAAAATATAGATTGCTGGTAAAGCTTCTGCATCAATTGTTTGTAGAATTTCTTTTCCTTTCTCTGTATTATATTGAACATACTCTATATTGTTAATATCAAAGATGGTTGTAAAAACGGAATTGACATTTGATATTAAAAGTTCAGATGTTTTTAAATAGTCAATGAATGCTAAGTTTGATTCTTTTATTAACTCTGATTCCTTGTCGTAAACATAATATACTTTTAAAGAATCATTAGTATAACTGAAAGATTTGTTATTGTAATCTAAGGTTAAACTCTCTGAGTCTTTTACATCATCTATAAAGTTTGTAAAAGTATTGTAATCCTTAACACCTGTTAAATAATAACCATTAACATACATGGTTGGTGTAGATAAAACAAATCTCTCTTGAGCTTCCATAAAGTCATTCTGAATTAATTTAACTTTAGGATAATCAAATAAATTTGTATCTTCTAAAAGGAAATTATTTTCTAAAAGACAAGTATCCATCTCTTCTTTATTTATAGATAAGCTTTCATAGTTTTCTTCTAAGATATTCTTTTGATACTCTCTCATGTCTTTTAAGATGTTCATTGTAACTGCTAATGATCTTTTTTCAAAGTTTTCTATATTTAAATCTAAATTTTGATTTTTGTCAATTACAGGAGCATTTTTATCTATTACCACATCATCTTTATTAAAGTCCACTGGAACTAAAAAGGCGATGACAACTATACCTATTATTAATAAAGCTAAAATACCAATAATTATGTAATCTTTAGTTTTATTTTTTTTAGTTTCTTTAGTAACATGTTTATGAGTTTCATGGTGTTTATGTTCTTCATTATGTTTATGTGCTTTAGAAACACTCTTTGGTGGAGATTTTTCAAAAGAAACTTTTTGTTTGTTAGATTTTTTATTAAAAACAGGTTTTTCTTTTTTAATAACTTTGTTTGAATCTTCAAAAACAACTTCTATTTTCTTAGGAGCTTTTGTTGAAAATTTACTTTTTGTTTTTTTAGCTGCCAAAAATAATCACCTTTTATAAAATTATAATATATATTGAAAACAAAAATGTTTAAAAAGACTATTAAAAATAATATTTCTATGACAAAAGAGAATAAAACAAAAGAAGAAATTTTTAAAGATTTAAGACATAAGCATTATGGAATTTATGGTAAACACTCGGCAGTGGAGATTTGTGGATGGAATAAAAAGGCATTTAGAGGTCAAGGAGTTTGCTATAAAGAAAAATTTTATAATGTTGATTGTCATAGATGTGCACAAATAACACCTACTGTTGTTAACTGTCACCTTAACTGTAGTTTTTGCTGGAGACCTGCAGAGTACATGAAAGAATGGAAGATGGATGAAAAACAACTTGATGATGCTAAAGAAATTATTGATGGACTTTTTGAAGAAAGAATAAAGTTACTTACAGGCTTTAAGGGAAACCCTAAGGTTTTAAAGAAAAAGTATGATGAAGCAATTGTTCCAACGCATGTTGCAATCTCGCTTGCAGGTGAACCTACCATATATCCTAAACTTGGAGAGATGGTGCTTTACTTAAAGAAGAAAAAAGAAATGAGAAGTATCTTTATTGTAACTAATGGAATGGAACCAGATAGGCTCTTAGAGATGAATAAAAATAAATCTCTACCTACACAACTTTATTTATCTATTGTTGCATGTGATGAAAAGATGCATCATAAAATAAATAAGACGAAGATTAAAGATAGTTGGCAAAGACTGAACAAAACTATTGATATTTATCCAAGCCTTAAATGTAGAAAAGTGGTTAGGTTTACTTTGATTAATGGGCTTAATGACTCCTTAGAGTATTTAGATAAGTTTATTGAAATGTTTGAAAGAAGTAATACAGATTATCTTGAGATAAAATCATACATGCATTTAGGTTCATCAAGAGATAACTTAACTGCTGAAAATATGCCAACACATAATGATGTTGTGGAGTTTTCAAAAGAAATTGAAAAAAGATCTAAATTGTTTAAGATACATAATGAACAGAAAGAATCAAGAATTATTCTTTTGAAAAATAAAAAAAGTAAAGTGATTGATTTTATTAAATAAGGATGTGAAGAAAAAAATGGAAATTAATAATGAACTTTTAGAAACATTAAAAATAATTAATAAAAAGAAAGTTATTTGTCTTCTTGCACCAAGCTTTGTTGTGGACTTTAAGTATCCTAAAGTTATAGTTGAGCTTAGAAGGATAGGGTTTAACAAAATAGTTGAACTTACCTACTCTGCAAAAATAATAAACAAAGAGATACATGCACAAATCACAAAAAATAAAAAAAAACAACATATCTGTGGCAACTGTCCTAGTGTTGTTAAGTATATTGAAAATAAATATCCAGAGATTAAAAAAGATATTATGGATATAGCCTCACCAATGGTGGTTATGGCAAGGTTTATGAAAGAAAAGTATCCTAACCACTTAATTGCTTTTGTAGGACCATGCTTTTCAAAGAAACAAGAGGCTAAGGAAAATAAAGAGGTTGACTTTGCACTTACCTTTAAAGAAGTTAATGACATGTTTTTGTATGCTAAAAAAAATGGATACTATACAAAGAAAGAAAATGAAAGTAAAAGTTTTGATAAATTCTATAATGACTATACAAAGATATATCCTCTTTCTGGAGCTGTTGCTGAAACTATTAACAATAGACAGATATTAAAACAAGAAGAGATTGTTATTGCTGATGGTATACAAGAAATTGACAAAGCAATATTAAAGTTTAAGGAAAATAAAGAAATTAGGTTTTTAGATATGCTTTTTTGTAAAGGGGGATGTGTAGGTGGACCAGGGATTATCTCTCAAGAAAGTTTACAAGAAAGAGAGGATAGAGTTATACATTATAGAGATAAATCTAGAAACGAAAAACTTGGAAAGAACTTTGGAAAAGCAAAGTATGCAGAAAACCTTAACTTAAGGAGAGTTAAAAATTAAATTTCAAAGACGTAGGTTACAGGAAAAGTTTTTTTATTTTTAGAAAAATCAAGAAGTGCTTTTTTTATTAAGTTTATAGTAAGATAAGCACAACTTACTCTGGTTTTTAAGACCCCACCTAGATTTTCAATAATAGTTTCTGGTTTTAGCAAAAGAACTTCTTTTATTGTTTTACCCATAACAACCTCTGTGGCTATACATCCACCTGCTTTTGAGATAACACAACCTGAATGTTGGAAAGTTATTTTTTTTATTTTATCTTTATTAAGCTGAAGATAAATGGTAACTGTGTCAGTACATCCTTTGTTATGCCCAGTTATCTTTATATCAGGTTTTGATAAAGGGCCATAGTTAACAGGGTCTGAATAGTAGTCTAAGATTATTTGAGAGGGAATGTAGTCATCACTCATAACTTATCTTTTATTTTTTTATTTATGTGCTCTTTAAAAGTATCAGGTAAACTTTCAAGATTTGCTTTTAAGAAAGAAGAAACCATTAGGTTATAAGCCTCTTCTCTTGATAAAGCTCTTGAGGAAAGATAGAAAAGTTGCTCTTCTGTTACATGTTCAACAGTTGCAGCATGAGTTGCCTTTATGTTCTTTGGAACAATCTCAAGCATTGGTATGCTTATAGATGTTGCATCTTTTGAAAGAAGCATAGTGTTTGTTTCAAGATAGGCTTTTGAAAAATCTCCCTTACCTATGATGTTTATCATCCCGTCATATCTTGAAAAAGAATTTTCTTTTAAAACATTCTTTATTATGGTGTTTGAAACTGTTTCCTTGTATAGATGGTTGTTAATGACGTTTATTTTATTTTTCTGGTTTGAAGAGAGAAGTAAAACATCGTTTTGGTTTATTTGTGAGTCTTTATATAAATTGTTTTCCTGTAAGAAATTAAGGTTTGTTACATCAAAGAAAACATTTGAAAAATTAATAGTGGAATTATCTAAAAAAACCTTATTGTTAAAGGAAAGATTTTTTCCCTTAAAGTCCTTTAAATAAAAGAGTTCAGCGCAGTTTTTAAAAATATAGATAATTTCTTTTTCTTTTATTTTTGAAAGGTCAGAGACTTCAAGAAAGTTTTTATTTTTAATGTTTGAAAAAATTAAAATTATTTTTTTAGAAGTTGAAGAGATATCTAAAAGTATATCTGAGGGAAGGAAGCCGTTAAAAAGAAAGACAGCAGTATTTTTGTTTGAAGAAAGATTAAATTTATTTAAGCTTACAGCTAAAGATTTAGATACTTCTTTTACTTTATAACTTTTAAGATCTATTCTTTGCATATTAAAAAACCTAACCAACTGAATTTTCAAACTCCATCTCAATTAACCTATTAAGCTCAACTGCATACTCCAAGGGAAGTTGTTTTGAAAACTCACTTATAAAACCTAAAATAATTAAGGTGATTGCCTTTGATTCTTCAATACCTCTTGACATTAAATAAAATAACTGCTCTTCCCCTATCCTTCCAACAGTTGCTTCATGAGAAACTTCTGCTGTTGGTTCGTTTACAATTATTACAGGATATGTATCAGTTTTACTTTTTGAATCAATTAATATGGCATCACATCTTACATTTGATTTAATATTCTTTAAACCCTTGTTTATCTTAACAAGACCTCTGTAAGATGATTCTCCACCATCCTTTGATATTGATTTTGAAATTATTGTTCCTGTGGTGTTATTTGCCTCATGAATAATCTTTGCACCTGCATCTTGCTTTTGGTTTTTAGAAGCTATGGCAATAGATAGAACCTCTCCTCTTGCATTTTCTCCTTTTAAGTGAATAGCAGGATACTTCATTGTTAATTTTGAGCCTAGGTTACCATCCACCCATTCAACGGTTGCATCTTTGTAAGCAAATGCTCTTTTTGTAACAAGGTTATAGATGTTGTTTGCCCAGTTTTGTATGGTGGTATACCTTATACTAGCACCCTCTAAGGCTATAACCTCTACAACTGCTGCATGAAGAGATTGAGTGGAAAACCTAGGGGCTGTACATCCTTCAACATAATGGATTTTGCTGTTTTTATCAGCGATAATCAATGTTCTTTCAAACTGTCCCATATTAGCAGAATTAATTCTAAAGTATGCTTGAAGAGGAGTATCAACCTTTACGCCCTCTGGAACATACACAAAGGAACCTCCTGACCAAACAGCAGAGTTAAGAGCAGAAAATTTATTATCTTCAATTGGCACAACAGTTCCAAAATATTTTTTAACCAAGTCAGGGTATTGTTTTAAGCCTTCATCCATTGATAGAAAAACTACACCCTTATCTTCAAATTCTTTTTTTGTTTTGTGGTAGATTACCTCTGAATCATACTGTGCACCTACACCTGCAAGAAAATCTCTTTCTGCTTTTGGAACACCAATCCTTTCAAATGTTTTTTTAACATTTTTCGGAACATCCTTCCAGCTTTTTTTTTCATCACTTCCAACTGATGCAAAGTAGGTTATGTTTTTAAAATCAATTTCATTTAATGGCATTATTCCCCAGGTAGGAAGTTTTTTTTCTTTAAAGACATTATAGGCCTTAAGACGAAAGTCAAGCATCCATTTAGGTTCTCTTTTAATAGCAGATATTTTTCTAATAACATTAGTATCAAGACCTTTATTAAACTTGATTTTATAATCCTTTGTTGAATAGGAAAAATTATATTTTTCAATTTCTGTAGCTTTTTTAGCTTTTTTTAAAGATGAAAGTTTTGCTTTTCCATCAAGTTTATTTCTGTTCATAAATTATTCTTTTTTTTATAATCATCAATTATTTTTGTAAAACCATTTTTTTCTATGTATGTTGCAAAAGACTTATCTCCACTTTTTATTATTCTGCCATCATACATTACATGCACGAAATCAGGTTTTAAAAAGTCAAGTATTTTTTTATAGTGGGTGATAACTATTGCAGAAAATTCTTTATTTTCTTTCTTTAAATTATTAACTGAACTACATACTAATTTTAGGGAATCAATGTCAAGCCCTGAATCTGTTTCATCTAAGATAGCGAGCTTAGGGTTCATTAAGATAAGTTGTAAAATCTCTGCTCTCTTCTTTTCTCCACCTGAAAAACCTGAGTTTAGGTCACGAGATAAAAAGTTTTCTGGCATATTTAATAGTTTCATTTTTTCTTTAACTAAGGTGTTAAACTTTAGAGGAGATAATTTTTCTTTATGCATGGAATTGAAAGAATTTTTTAAAAAAGAAAAATAATTAAGACCAGATATCTCTAAAGGTGTTTGAAAAGATAAAAATATCCCTTCCTTTGTTCTTTTATCAACAGAAAGAGAAAATAAGTTCTTTTTATTAAAAGTGATTTTACCTGAAATTACATTGTATTTAGGGTGACCCATTAGAGTATAGGCTAGAGTGGATTTTCCTGAACCGTTTGGACCCATGATTGCATGTATCTCTTGGTTTTTAATATCAATATTAAAGTTATTTAATATTTTTTTATCCTCAACACTAACGTTTAGGTTTTTAATGGTAAGTAAGTAATTTATCATATTTAATCACAAATAAATGAATTTAGTTTCATTTATATATATGGTATATAAAAGAATTTAAAAAGGCAAGTTATTTATAATGTTTTTTATTTAATATCTTTAATCAAAGCACATTTACAAAAAGATATAAAGGGGGATATGAAAAAATATGATTACAACAATATTATGGATAGTAGCTGTATTACTTGCAATCTGGGTAATCTATGATGTTTTAGAAAATAATAAAAGACTATCAACAGGCACAAGTTATATGGATAGTTTGTGCAGTTTTCTTTAACATAATAACAGCAATTGTTTACTATTTTGTATATAAGATGAAATAAAATAAGGTTTTTTTAAAAACCTTTTTTTACTTTTTTTATTTTAAAAAGAAGAAGTGATAAGAAAAAGGTTTAATCTTCAATACCTCTTTCAGTAACATTGTATGCAACCTCTCCATCTGGAAGAGAAGGAGAATCAACTAATTTTGCAATTCTTTTTGTACCTGAACTTTTTCTTAAGTATATCCTTGTCTTGGACGCGTGCTTTACAACATTACCACCAATAGCGTCTGTAGGGTCCCCAAATAAAACATCTGGTCTAGACATTACTTGGTTTGTTACAAAGACAACTACATTATAAAGTTCAGCAACCTTTTGTAAAAGTCTCATGTGCTTATTTAATTTTTGTTGTCTATCTGATAATTGTCCTCTTCCTGTAAACTCAGACCTGAACTGACTGGTTAAGGAATCAACTATTAAAAGTTTAATGTTTTTTTCCTTTATTAAATCAATTGCCTTTTCTGCTAAAAGCATTTGGTGATCACTGTTATATGCTCTTGCAACATAGATGTTTTTCATAACTTCATCTGGGTTAAGACCTTTATTTATTGCCATCTGGCTTACTCTCTCTGGCCTGAAAGAGTTTTCTGTATCAATGTAAAGAACAGAACCTGAAAGACCACCTTTTTCTTTAGGAAGTTGAGCCATTACACAAAGTTGAAAGCACCATTGAGATTTACCAGAAGCAAACATTCCATATACCTCTGTTATCGATTGACTCTCTATACCACCTGCTAAAAGTTCATCAATACTTGAAGAGCCAGTAGATATCTTATCAATCATTTTTCTTTTTTCTAAAAGAACATCAGCACTTTCAAAGCCCATGTCAAGAGAATCTCTTGCTGCTTTTATACATTTAATGGCAGTCCCTTCCCCTAAACCAGCAATAGCAACAAGCTCCATTGGAGAGGCAACAGCTATAGCTTCATAGGAATCAAAACCAGCTGCTTTTAATTTTTCTGCAGAGGTTGGACCAATACCAGGAAGATCAGTAATATCCTTTGGTTTAATTTTTTCTTTTATAGGGTCTACTTCTTTTGAGACTATAAAGTCATCTTCAAGAGAAGATTCATCCATCTCTTCATTATTATAAGTTTCTTTATCCATTATCTTTCCTTTTTTCATATATTAATCACACTTTATATTTTTCTATTAAACAATAATATTATGAGATTAAAGGAATATATGTTTTTTGGTAGGGTAGCTGGCCGAGAAAGAAACCTAAATCCAAACTAAAAAAACCAATTTACCACTATATATGTAAGAAAAACAAATAAATAGTTTTCTATCTACTATTAACATAGCTAAATAAAATATATGATAGATAAACTTATAATTTAGATAAAAACCACACAAATAAATGATTAAACATGCTTGAAACAAATATTAAATGGATAAAAGAAATATCAGACCATGAGGTCCTAGAAGTGGGTTATAAAGCACATATACTCTCAGAAATTGCAAAAGCAAACCTACCGCTTCCTAGAGGTTTTGTCATAAACTATAAAAACTTCTTTAACTTTATACAAAAAAACCAACTTAGAGAAAAAATAAACCAAATTCTAGAAACAATAGATTATACAAAGAAAGAAGATATTCAAAATAAATCAAACCAAATAAGAGAGCTTTTCTTAAAACAGAAAATAGATGAAGACTTTGCTTCAGAAGTTCTAAAAATGTATATTAAGATAGGAGAAGCTAAAGTTGGTTTCATGAACACAAAAGTGGATGAGTTTGTAGCTATTAGAGCCTCAGTGTCAAGTGAAGAATACCCTTTAAAGGAACTTGACTTTATTGAAAGACATACTGGTTTTTTAAATATTAAAGGAAGAGATGAGATACTTAATAGCGTAAAGGAATGCTGGGCAGATCTTTACTCTCCTGAAATTTTAGAATATAAATATAGAAAAGGTTTTGAAGAAAATAAAATACATTTATCAATAATTATTCAAAAAATGATACCTGGTAAAAAATCAGGAATAATGATAACCTCAAAAGAAGATTCGAAAGATGTTGCAATAATAGAAGCAATATATGGGTTTGGAGGAAAAAGCTTAATTAAAGAAGTAACTCCTGATCATTATGAGATACATAAGAAAACATTCTCTATTATTAAAAAAACAAAATCAAATCAAGAATGGATGCTTAAAAGAATTGTTGGAAAAACCAGCAAAGCACCAGTTGATCAAAAAGATAATGATAAACAAAAGTTAGATCAAAGAGACTTAAATGAACTTGCACAGATAGCAAACAAGCTTGAACTTATCTACGGCACAGCTTTAGAAGTTAACTGGGTAATAGATGCTAATGAAGAGATAATGATAGTTAGTGTTAATCCAATTAACCCTGATTTAAAGAAAATAAAACAAAAAAAGAAAATAGATGCAACCACCTATCAAGAAAAACTAGACACATATAAAAAAAGTTTACTTCTTGAAGGAATTGGAGTGTCTAGTGGAATCTCCATTGGTACAGTAAAAATAGTTAATGATAAAGAAGATCTTAAAAATATTGATGAAAACACAATCTTTGTTACTAAAATGACAACTCTTGAAATGTCACAAGTTTTAAGAAAAGCAAAAGGGATTGTAACTGATGCTGGAAGTGCTATCTGTCATGCTGCCTTGATTGCTAAAAAATATGATGTTCCTTGTGTAGTGCATACAGAAAGAGCTACAGAAATATTAAGAGATGGACAATCTGTTTTAGTTAATGGTTTTAACGGTAAAGTGTACAGTGTTTCAGGGTATGTGGCGCCTCCTAAGGTAAAACAAGTTGTTGAAACAAAGAGAGAGAATGAAGTTGTTATTGAAAGAGCACAAAACAGGGAACCAATTTACCCTAAAACAATTACAAAAACATATATTAGAATAAATGGTTTAGATGAAATTAAAAAAATAAATCTTCCTGATATAGATGGTATTGTCTTAACAATAGACTCACTGTTTACAAGTTATGAGAAAGGAAGCATGCTTGAAAATCTTAACCTATTGGTGCCTAACATAAAAAATAAACTTCTAGAAATTACAAAAATATTTGAAGGCAAGGAAATATTTTATAAAATAAACACACATACAAGAAACTTAATGACAGAAAATGTATCAAGCTATGAACTTGAAGCAATTATTGAGATGGGAGGAAAGGTAAATATTCTTTTAGAGAATATTAAATCAGCAGACGAAATTACCCCTATTAAAGAAAACACAGACTCAAGGCTTGGAGTAATAGTTGAATCTTTAAAGGAAGGACTTATCTTAGAGTATCTTTCAAGAGGAATTGAATATCTTACCTTAAACCTTGAAGATATTGATTTTACAAAGGTTAAAGAAGTTATTAAGGTTTGTAAAGAAAACAAGATTATGAGAATCGCAGAGATTAACTCTAAAAATACAGCTGCTGATATTAAGTCTTTTGTAAATTCAAATATCAATGCAATAATTATTAATAAAGAACAATTAGAGTATAAGGATAGTGTGTATAGAGAAGAAAGAGATCTTTTAAAAAATCTTCTTTCTGTTTAATTTTATTTTTTAGGAGGAATTTCTTTTCCTTTACCTACACCTGATAAGTAGCCCATATCTCTTAAAACTTAACTAGGAGAAACTCTTGGGTTTTCTAAAAACATTTTCTTTAAATGTTCTTTTTGTACTTTTGAAAGACCATGTGGATATACTTTGTCAACTTCTGCTATAATGTGCTTGTAATTTGTTTTTACTGAGCTAATAGATATTTGTTTTGCTTGAGATATTTTTGGAAGTGTGCCTTCGGCAACAAAAGGTTTTCTTCTTTTTACAACCATATATTAAAAATCTCCTTATTTTTTTATATATAAAACAAGCCTCGATAGGGAGTCGAACCCTATTCTTCCACTCTGCAGGCGGATGCATGACCGTTCTGCCATCGAGGCCTTGTAAACATTTACAAAACCTATAAATAATGTTTTATAAGTATATATTTTATACTTAGAATAGTTTATAAATATTAGGTTATATAAAATGAAGATAGCAATATTTAGTGATTGGCATTTAGGTCTTAACTTTGGAACAGACCTTGAAATGGATTCCTTTCTTCAGCTATCAGAGGCCTTTTTTCAGATTAAGGAAGAAAATGTTGATTTAATAATTACTTGTGGAGACTTGTTTGATAAAACCATCCCCTCTCATGAAGTTTATTATGAGGCTATACATGTTCTTAACAACGTAGATATTGAAAATAAAATAAATCTTTCTTCAAGACAGAATAGAAAACTAAAAATACCAATGATAGGAATTATTGGAAACCATGAATATAGGGGAAAGGACTTTAAATCAACTGTTGAACTATTAGAGGTTATGAACTTTTTAAGAGTTGTACATGCAGACTCTATAACTGTTGAAAAAGAGAATAAAAAAATAACTATCTTTGGACTTTCCGGTGTTCCTGATAGATTTGCAAAAGATATTTTAGAGAAATGGAAGCCAACACCTAAAGAGGGACATTATAATATTCTTTTAGTACATCAATCTTTTAAGGAATACTTGCCTTTTGAAAATGAAGAGATGCTATCTTTGAGTAATCTTCCTAAGGGCTTTGATATTATAGCAAACGGACACCTTCACTGGAGAGTTGTTGAAAAAATAGATGAAAAAACAAGATTTATAATGCCAGGCTCAACTGTTTCAACACAGAATAAAAAGATTGAAGCTGATACTGAAAAGGGGTTCTTTGTTTTAGACACTGCTACAAATAATCTTGATTTTAAGGCTATTAGAAACACTAGAAAGGTTTACTATATAGACCTTGATTTAAAACAAACAACTCCTGAGAAAATAATTGAAAAGATAACAGAAGAGATTGAAAAAGTAAAAGAAAAAGAAGAAGAGAAAAAACCTCTTTTAAGGGTAAGGTTTAAAGGAGAGCTTTTGAAAGGTTATTTTTTAAAAGACATTAATTTAAAAAAGATTGAAGAAAAATATCAAGATTATTTTTACATCTCCTTTTCAAACAAGGTTCAGGAACAGAAGCTTAAGGAAAGTGTTGAAAGGCTTAAAAGTATTGAACAGAATAAAGGAAATCTTTTTGAAATTTCAAAAAGTATTTTCTTTGAACAGATTGCTCAGACAAACATATCAGAGGATTTTGATTATCAGAGGTTTTTTGATATTCTTTATAACCAGGATATTGAAAAGGCAAAAGAATTTATTTTAGAAAAGAAATAAAGCAACATATTTAAAAACTATTTTCTATATAATATTAATATGAACTGCGCATGATATCACTTCTTTACTGTAATCTCAAACGAGACTAGATAGAAAATAATAAACTCACTTTATGCTTCAGACAAGTTTGTAACAGACGTCTGTAACGACATAAATGAAGAACAATCAAAGGTTAGCCATAACCTTAAGATTCTTCTTGAATGTAAGGTGGTCTTTTCTGAAAGACAAGGTAAATTTATTAAATATTCCTTAAATAAAAAAACCATTAAACCACTTATTAAAATACTTAATGAACACATGAAAGAGTTTTGTGGTGGAAAATGCAAAATTACTTCACAAGATAACAAATGAAAACAAACTATTTTGATTATGCAGCGACATGCCCTGTTGACTCTAAAGTTCTTGAAAAAATGAAACCTTATTTTTCAGAAATTTTTGCAAACACCTCAAGCATGCATTCCTTTGGAGAAATGGTTTTAGAAGAGGTTAATAAAGCAAGGGAAAGTATTTTAGAGAAAGTAAATGGTAAAGAACATCTCTTGATATTTACATCAGGAGGAACTGAGAGTAATAATTTAGCACTTAAAGGAATTTCTGAAAGTTATGAAAAGAAAGGAAGACATATAATAATCAGTAAGATAGAGCATGACTCAGTTTTAAACACTGCAAAGTATCTTTCAAGTAAGGGCTTTGAGATTGAGTATGTTAATAACAATAAAGAAGGGGTAATTGATTTAGAGGACTTAAAGAAGAAGATTAGAAAGGACACTATTCTAGTCTCCATCATACATGGAAACAACGAGATAGGAACTTTACAACCACTTTTTGAAATTGGAAAAATTTGTAAGGAAAGAAAAGTTTTTTTCCACACAGATGCATGTCAAAGTTTTTGTAAAACTGAAATTAATTTAATAAAAGATAATGTTGATTTAATTACAATAAATGCACATAAGATGTATGGACCTAAAGGAATTGGAGCCTTAATCATTAGAAAAGATATTAAGATAACTCCACTCTTCCATGGAGGAGGGCATGAAAGTAATTTGAGAAGTGGAACTTTAAATGTTCCTGGAATAATTGGTTTTAAGGAAGCAGTTAAGGTTTTAAAGAAAGAAGATCTCTTAAGAATGAAAGAAATTAGAGATTTTATTATTAAGGAGATTAAAGAAAAAGCACCAAATGTTAAGGTTTTAGGCTCACTTGAAAAAAGACTAGTAAACAATGTATCTTTGCTTTTTGAAGAGATTGAACCTGAGTCCCTTTTAATGCAGCTTGATTTAAAGGGTTTTAAGGTATCCACTGGATCTGCATGTCTTTCAAACAATAAAGAGAAAAGCCATGTTTTAAAAGCCTTGAAAGTTGATCATAATAAAAAAAATGGAATGCTTCGTCTTTCCTTAGGAAAAGAAACAACTCTTGAGAAAGCAAAAGAAATTGTTAAAGAAATAATATTAATAAATAAAAAATTTGAGAAAATATGAAGGTAACCTCAAACACAAAACTAAAAGAACTTTTAGAAAGACCAGATATCTTTGAGATATTAATGGCACATGGCTTTCCATGTGTAACCTGTCCTATGGCAAGAATGGAGATGGATTTTTTAGAAGTTGGTGCTGTTTGTGAAATGTATGGTATTAATGAGATTGACCTTCTAGAAGAATTAAATGATTTTCTTGAAAGAAAAAAGGTGATTAAAAAATGAAAAAAATAAATTTTATATTTATGATTTTACTTGTTTTCCTTTTCTCAAGCACACTTTACGCTGGAGAAGGTGTTAATGTAATGGGAGATGAATTAAATCAAACAACAAAAGAAACAATAAATGTATACTTCTTTGGAACCTCAACATGCCCTTACTGCCAAGATGAAAAGGCTTTTTTTACAGAGTATGCAAAAACAAACCTTGATGTTAAGAGCTATTACTTTCAACTTGACACTATTAGAGACAACTCAAAATTTCTTTTAGAATTTTCAAAGGCTTTTGAAGAAAGAAGCACAAGCGTTCCAATAACTTTTATATCTGATAAAGTATGGATTGGTTTTTCTGAAAGCATACAAAACCAGATGATTGGTATTATTGATTTTTGTAGAGAGGATGAATGTAAGGACTCTTTTAGTTATTTAGAGAATCAAGAGGGTAATGAAAAATATCTTACAGATGATAAATACTTTAAGATATTAGGACAGGAAGAAATTAAAAAAGAAAAGATTGGCTTCTTTAAAAGAATAGCTAACTTCTTTAAGAATTTATTTTAAAAATAAATTCTTTTTTCCTTTTAAAAAACATTTTTAAAACTGTTTGTGTAAAAATAAATATCTTTAAATTAATGTTTATTAATATATATATATTATTTAAAGAGATGAAATACACAATGAACTATAAAAACATATTTTTAATATTAATTTTTTTAACATTAATTACAGGAATCTTCTATGCACAAGAGCAAAAAGAAGTAAACATCTATTTCTTTGGAACCTCTACATGCCCTTACTGCGCACAAGAAAAGGCTTTTTTAAAGGACTATGTAAATGAAAATATAAATGTCACTGTCCATTACTATGAGCTTGATACTCAAAAAGAAGCCTCAAAACTTCTCTTAGAGTTTGGAAAAACATTCTCTCAAAGAACAACAAGTGTTCCAATAACTTTTATTTCTAATAAATCATGGATTGGTTTTTCAGAAAGTATAAAGCAAGAGATTATTGAAAAAGTAGATTCTTGCCTTGAAGAAGAATGTAAGGACAGTATAGATTATTTAAATAAACCAAAGATATGGCAACTTTACACAACAGATCAAAGTTATGTTAATATCATACAGTCTGATAAAAAACCAATAACTATTGAAAAAACAAAAGTAAAAGATGTTTATGTTCATTTGTTTTATGTCCCTGACTGCTCACAATGTAAAAATACTTTAGAACACACAAACTACCTTATAAGCAAATATCCTGACCTTATTTTAGAAACACACGATCTTTCAATAGAAGAAAACAAAGTCATCTTTGCAGAATATAAGGAACTTTATTCTCTTAAAGTAGAAGTGTTTCCAATAGCCTTTATTGGAGAAACATATCTAACCGGAGAAGTAAACATTAAGAATAATCTTGATAAGGAAATTGATAGATGTTATAAAACAAACATCAACTGTTCATGCCCTGAAAAAGCAATACTTTCAAAAACAAATAAAATACCTTCTTCAACAAACTATGTTTCTGGAGAAGATAATAAAACTATTAAGCTTTTTGAAAAGGAGATTGATCTAGGACATAAATCTTTATTTTTAAACACCTTAATTATTTCTTTTGTAGATGGTTTAAACCCATGTTCTTTATGGGTACTATTATTCTTATTAAGTATTGTTGTATACTCTGGGTCTAGAAAGAAAATATTCTTAATAGGTATTACCTTCTTAGCAGTTACAGCTGTTATCTTTGGTCTGTTTATTACAAGTATCTTGAATGCCATGATATTCTTTTACAGTCCAATAATTAAGATAACCATTGTCTTAATAGCAGTTATCTTTGGTCTTATTAACATAAAAGATTATTTCTGGTATAAGAAAGGAATTTCATTAACAATCTCTGATAAAGAAAAACCAAAAATATATGATAGAATAAGGAACATAATGAATCCTAAAAATAGTCTCTTTGCAGTTATGCTTGGAACTATTATTTTAGCGGCAGGGGTTACTATTTTAGAGATACCTTGTACAGCTGGCCTACCTTTACTATGGGCTAACATGATAGCAAATAGTACAATCTCAAGTGCAGGTTACTATACTCTTTTAGGAATATATATGCTAATCTATCTTCTTGATGAAATAATTTTATTTGCAATAGCTATATTTACTTTAAAAATATCTAAGATGGATGAAAAACATGGAAAAGTTTTGAAACTGTTTAGTGGACTTTTAATCTTTGGTATTGGTGTATCCTTTGCAGTTGCTGATAAGTTTATGCAAGGTTTACTAGGTATACTTTTGTTAACTATTGGATGTGTACTTTTAACATGGATAATAAATAAAGTATACACTAAATATAAAAAGAAGTAAAAAAAGAATCATTTCATGATTCTTTTATCTATTTCAGAGATTTTGTCTCTAACATCTTCATTTAAACGTTCATAATCTCTTATGATGTTTGAAGGAGCGTCTTTCTTTGAAATGTTTTCAGAAATTGAGTGTTGAAGATAAGAAATATCTTTCTTTAAAGCATTTAAGTCGTCTCTATCTAAGGCAGATAAAGAGATTGATAAAAGTCTTTGTAACTTTCTAATATCTGTAACTATTTTTGAAAGAGAGGCTGGAGCATCGCTTCCTCTTTGACCATAAGAACTACTTGAATTGTTTGTCCAGGAAAAACTATCTTTTGATTTTATATTAACCATACTTTGTTCACACCTTTTTTTAAAAAAATAACATATTTGTACTAATATAATACATAAGAAGGATATTTATATTATATGGATATTAAAAACTTACAAAAAAGCATCTTAAAATATACTTTTAAAACCATTTTTAAGAACTACTCCTTTAAAATATTATTGATTAATAACTATAATATATATTATAAAAGAAAGAGTAAATATGGAAACAATAAGTATTGCTGTTTATGGAAGAGGAGGGCAAGGTGCTAAAACCTGTGCTCAGATAATCGCTGAAGCTGGTGTTGAAGCAGGTAGGTATGTTCAAGCCTTTCCTGAGTATGGGCCTGAGAGAAGAGGAGCTCCTGTTAAGGCATTTGTAAGGTTATCAAATAACCCTATAAGGACACATGAGCCTGTTATTAAACCTGATTTTGTTATAGTTATTGACGGGAACTTAGTTAATGTTTTAGAGGAAATAAAGAGATTTACCTCCCCTGTTATTATAAACACTAATAAAGAGATTAATAAAGAGATTATTAGTAAAGAGATATATACAACAGATGGAACTAAGATATCCTTAGAAGAAATAAAAGCAAACAACCCAAACATTGTTTTAATTGGCGGACTTTTAAAGGTTTTTAAAGAAAAGAAAATAGATATCTTAAGATATAAAGATGTTGAAAAAGTTATTAAAGAAACATTTACAAAAAAAAGAAAAGAACATTTTATTTTACCAAACCTCAATTGCCTTAAAAGAGGGTTTGAGGATATTAAAATTTATAAGAAATGATTTGTTATGAGTGAAAAAAATAAAAAAATTATTGGTGGGGTCCTAGAAGGAGGAACCTCTAAACAGTATAGTACAGGAAACTGGAGACATAAAAAACCTATTTGGGACTCAAAGAGATGTGTGCAGTGTATGATATGCTATGTTTATTGTCCTGATAACTGTATCTTAGCTAAGAAGAATAAAGATGGTAAGCTTGTAAGAACAGAAACAGACTTAGAGTTTTGTAAAGGGTGTGGGATCTGTGAGAAGGTATGCCCTGTTAAATGTATAAAGATGGAAGAAGAGTAAATAATTTTAATGTGAATAGAAAATGAAAAATAAAAAAATAGCACTTAATGGAGGAGAAGCAATCTCCTATGCAATAAAACAAGTGGATGTTGATGTGTTTGCAATGTATCCTATAACCCCACAAACACCAATCATTGAAAGTTATGCAAACCACCATAGTAATGGAAAAGTTACAACAGAGCTTATCTTAGTTGAATCAGAACACTCTGCACTTTCAGCAGTTGTAGGTGCAGCAGCATCAGGTGCAAGAAGCGTTACAGCAACAGCCTCACAAGGTTTAATGTACATGTATGAAATGTTATCAGTAACTTCTGGTTTAAGACTTCCTGTGGTTATGCCTGTTGCAAACAGAGCTGTATCTGCACCTATTAACATACACTGTGATCATTCAGACGCCATGGCATGTCTTGATCAAGGATGGATGATGGTTTTTTGTGAAAGTGCGCAAGAAGCATATGACATGACTCTCTTTGCTTTTAAGTTTGCTGAAAGTGTATCTCTTCCTATCATGGTTTGTATTGATGGTTTTTATACCTCTCATAACTTAGAGAATTTAGAAGTGTATGAAGATAAGGTTGTTAAGAAATTTGTAGGAGAATATAAGACAACATATAATCTTTTAGATACTAAAAAACCAATCTCCATAGGTGCCCTTTCACTTCCAAACACCTTCTTTGAGATTAGGGTTGAACTTTTTAAAGCCATGGAAGAGGCTGAAAAGAAATTTTTAGAAGTTTCAAAAGAGTTTGAAAAAACCTTTGGAAAGAAAATAGAAATTTATGAAGATTATTTTTTAAAAGATGCTGAGGTTGTTATTGTTGTAATGTCCTCAACTGCACAGACAACTAAAAATGTTATTGACAAACTTAGAAAAGAAGGAAAAAAGGTTGGGCTTTTAAGACCAGTGCTTTTTAGACCTTTTATTTATTCAGAGTATCTTAAGGCCTTAAAAAAAGCAAAAGAAGTAATTGTTCTTGATAGAGCTCAAAGTCCTGGATCCTCTTCTCCACTTTATAAAGAAATTAAACTTTCTGTTTGTGATAATGATAAGAAAATAAATGTTACCTCTTATGTCTTTGGTCTTGGAGGAAGAGATATTTTTGAAAAAGACATTGAAGATTTATTAAATGGTTTTTTAAAAGGAAAACCAAATAAAGAAAAATATTTAGGACTTAAAAAATAAAGTGAAAATAAATGAACTACATTGAACTTGCAAATAGAATTAATGAAAGAAAAGCTATTATTCCTGGACACCGTACTTGTCCTGGGTGCCCTATAGCTATTATCTTAAGGACAGCATATGCTGCAACTGATAAGAAGATAATAACTTCATCTGCCACATCATGTGCTGAAGTTACAACAACAATCTACCCTTATACATCTTGGAACGAACCATTCATCCACTCTGTTTTTGCAAACTCTGCAGCAACCATATCTGGTGTTGAAACAGCTTACAGGGCCTTAAAGAAGAAAGGAAAGATAAAGGAAGAAATTAAATTTATGTCATTTGCTGGTGATGGTGGAGCCTTTGATATTGGACTTCAGAGCCTTTCTGGAGCACTTGAAAGAGGACATGATTTTGTTTTTGTTTGTTATGATAATGAAGGTTACCAAAACTGTTTATCAACAGATTCATTAATAATGACAGAAACAGGTCTTAAAAAAATAACAGAAATTATAAAAGGAGAAAAAGTCTGGGCTTTTGATCAAAAAAAACATTTGCCAGTACTAAAAGAATGCACAGGTGTTTTTGATAACGGAAGGAAAAAAGTATATGAAATAGAAACTATACACCAAAATATAAAAGCAACATCAAATCACCCTTTCTTAACTTTAAAAAGGAATGGTAGAGGAAAAGAAAACGAGCTAATTTGGAAAACAGTTTCTCAATTAAAAGTAAATGATGAAATTGTAACTATGAGAAAATTATATGATAAAGGAAAACCATATCAGTTTAATAAAATAAAGCTTACTAAAAAAGGAGATTATAAAGTAAACATTATTAATGATGTTAAACTTCCTAATGAATCTTCAAAAGAATTAATGTTATGGTTAGGATTTTATGTTGGAGATGGATGGATTAGAGAAGATAGAGGAGAAATTGGATTTGCTCTTCCAGAAAATACAAATGAGAGAAAAGAACTTTTAAAAATACATAAAAAAATATTTGGACAAGAAAATAAATCTAAAGATAAATATTACATCTACTATAATTCTGTAAACATTTCAAAATTTATTAATTCTTTAGGATTTATGCAAGGTGCTAAAAATAAAACAATACCTTCTTGGGTTTTTACTTTACCAATAGATCAAAAAGAAGAGTTTGTAAAAGGTTTATTAATGTCTGATGGATATATTCATAAAAAGAAAAAAGATAGTTGTAGATATTTATCAGCAAGTAAAGATTTAATTATGAGATTAAGATTATTACTACAAACAATGGATTACAGAGTTGGAAAAATAACTGTTCAGAAAAAACCAAAAGGAACTTTTGTAGTGTATAGAGAGATGTTAAGTAATGGAGAATACTATAGTATCTGTTTTAGTAAAAAAGATAAATGGGATGTTGGAAAATATCCTTCTCAATACAAATATCAAAATTATTTTATTGGAAATGAATATTTTGAAACAAGAAAAATAAAAAATATCATTCCTAGAGGAATTGAACAAACTTTAGATTTAAGAGTTGATGGAGAACACAACTTTATTGCTGATGGAATTGTGGTTCACAATACAGGAGCGCAAAGATCCTCTGCAACACCTTATGGAGCACAAACAACTACAACACCAGGAGAGAAAAAAGAATTTCAAAAAGATCTTGCAAAGATAGCTATTGCTCATAAAATACCATATGTTGCAACTGCAAACCCAGGAAACCTTTTAGACATGCATGAAAAGTTTAGAAAGGCTTTTGAAAAGAAAGGACCTGCTGTTATTATTGTTTACGCTGCTTGCCCTACAAACATGAAGGCCCCTGAAGATTTAACCATTGATATTTCAAAACTTGCAACTGAAACTAACTTTTGGCCTCTTTATGAAGTTGAAGATGGAAAATATAAGGTAAACTATAAGCCTGCAAATAAAAAACCAATTGAAGAATTTTTAAAAATGCAAACTAAGTTTAAGGAAGTTTTAAAGAATAAAGAAGAAATTAAAAAGATACAAGAAGAAATTGATAATGACTTTAAAGAACTTCTTAAAATGGAAGAAGCATTTCCTTTAAAGTAAACATATAATAGTGGTTATTATAACCACCATTATAAAAATTTATTTTAAAAAAAGATTAAATCTTTTTACTTTTTATTTGATCAATAACTTCTGGGTTAAACAAAGTTGAAAGATCACCATAGTCCTCTGAATCATAAGCAATTGCACGTACTATCCTTCTTATTATCTTACCACTACTTGTCTTTGGAAGAGCATCTACAAACTGTATCTTATCAGGTTTTGCAATCGGGCCTATTTCTTTTGAAACATGCTCTCTTAGTTCTTTTACAAGTTCTTCACTAGGGCTTATGCCTGCTCTTAAAATAACAAAAGCATAAAGAGCTTGGCCCTTTATCTCATGAGGGAAAGGAACAACAGCCGCTTCACCAACATTCTTGTTTGAAACTAAGGCAGACTCAATCTCTGCAGAACCTAAACGATGACCTGAAACTTTTATAACATCATCCATTCTTCCAATTATGAAAAAATAACCATTCTCATCAATCTTTCCTCTATCCCCACAGAAGTAATAGCCAGGGTATTTTGAGATATATATGTCAAGATACTTTTGATGTTCACCGTATATTGTTCGCATCATCCCAGGCCATGGTTTTTTAATAACCACTGAACCTGGTTCATTAACATCTGCTTTTGAACCATCCTCTCTTAAGACATCAGCATCAATACCAAAGAAAGGTTTTGTTGCAAAGCCTGGTTTTAAAGGAAAGGCGCCAGGAAATGGTGCTATTAGAAAGCCACCAGACTCTGTTTGCCACCAGGTATCAACTATTGGGCATTTACTATTGCCTATGTTTTCATAATACCAGACCCATGCTTCATGGTTTATAGGCTCTCCAACAGAACCTAATAATCTTAAGGAAGAGAGATTATGCTTTTTTACAGGATCAATTCCATATCTCATTAAAGACCTTATAACTGTTGGAGCTGTATAAAAAATATTAACTTTATGTTTTTCAATAATTCTCCAGTATGTTTCATTATCTGGAAATGTTGGTATTCCTTCATACATTAAAACTGTTGCTGCATTTGCAAGTGGACCGTAAACTAAATAGGAGTGACCAGTTATCCACCCTATGTCTGCTGTACACCAATAAACCTCATCACCATGATAATCAAATATGTACTTAAAAGTCTCTTTTGTGTATACTAAATAACCAGCATTTGTGTGGAGTGTACCTTTTGGTTTTTCAACAGTGCCTGAATTAAATAAAATAAATAAAGGATCTTCAGAGTCCATTTCCTCAGCAGGACATTCGTCCAAGATATCTTTCATTTTAATTTCATCTTGATAAATAAATTCATTTTCTTTTAAAGTTAAAGGAACGCCTATATTTCTAACAATGATTACTTTTTCAATACCTTTTATATCAGCGATTGCTTTGTCAACCTCTTCTTTGAAATTAATCTTCTTTCCAGATCTTAAAGAACCATCAGCAGTTATAAGCATCTTTGATTGTGCAAACTCAATTCTTTCTTTTGTTGTCTGTGTACTGTAACCTGCAAAGACAACAGAGTGGATTGCACCTATCCTTGCACATGCTAAAATAGAAATTAAAAACTCAGGTATCATTGGCGTGTATATAGATACCTTATCTCCTTTCTTTATACCATGTTTTTTTAAAACATTTGCAAATCTTGAAACTTCTAAATGTAATTGTCTGTAAGTATATTTTTTTACATTATTTTCTTCTTCCCCTTGAAAGATTAAAGCTATTTTTTCTGCATTCTTTTCTAAATGTCTATCTAAACAGTTGTAGGAGACATTTAATTTTCCGTTCTTAAACCATGAGTAAAGATATTTTTCTTTATCCTCCCACTCAAAGACAGATGTAAAAGGTTTAAACCAAGTAATATCTTTTGCAGCTGCTGCCCAGAAACTTTCTGGATCTTTTATGGATGCTTCATATATCTTTTGATACTCTTCCATGGATTTAATGTAGGCCTTTTCTTGAAACTCCTTTGATGGAGAATATAGTTTTTCACTCATGTTTATATCACTTAATAAATATTTTTAGATAATAAGAGAGTAGATGAAAAGATATTTATATGTTTTTATGCTTTTCTTTTAACTAAAGTTTTTTTTAGTACTTTCTGCTTTTGTAAAATAAATTTTTGGAACCCTAGTATCGTACTTTGGAAGTTTTGGATCAATTGGGGTAGGATCTACAAACTTTTTAAAAAAATAATCCCTAAATTTACTTTTAAAAATAAGCTCAGTTGTCCCTCTTTCTTTTTGAAAGGTCTCAAAAGAAGAATATTTTCTTAAAACAGGATAAAGAGAATCTAACTTTTGTTTAGATAAAGAACTTGTAAAGCTTTCATAAAACCTATTAAAGGCAGGAAAGCAGGCTTTTCTTGTAAGTGTGCATTTCCTATAATAATCTACATGCTCAGCTAAACTTTTTGCATTAAAAGAAACAGTTGAATCCTTAAGAATAGAAGATATTTCTTTAACAACAAAGATACTATCTTCTTTTGTTAATTTATAATTTTTAGTTAGAAAATTAACTTGATTTTCAAAAAGATATTTTTTAACATTTTCTCTCTTTACCTTTTGATCAATTTTAAAAGATGAAAAAGATGCTATAGAAGAAACACTTAAAATAAATAAAGCCCTTCTTAGTAAATCTCTATCCATAAATTTCTCAATCTATAATCTTTTTATTTTTAAAAAAACTATAAGAAAATTTGTTTTTCTATCTTCTCAGGAAGATATTTTTTAGCAACAAAGTCTAAGGATTTGTTTGCAAGAGCTTGCTGCTCTATCCTTATCTTCTTATCAATTGCAAGCTTTAGTTCTTTTTGCCATTCTGGAGATCTAAACCAATCATAGGACATAAGCTCCTTTGCTCTTTTAACATCCCCTTCCTTCATTTTTTCAGTAACATTTTGAAGGCCGTATGTTTCAACATCAGTTAAGGTCATACCAACATACTTTGCATCAGGAACTGCTAAAAACTTAGAGTGAGCAGCTAAGGCCATTGATCCACTCTTAATAACTGAGTAGATATACCATCCGTAAGGGTCTCCATCAGTGAAGACAATAACAGGTAAATTAAACTCATATCTTAGACGATGAATAAGTCTTCTTGCCCCTCTTGCTGCTTGACCCGAGGTTCCAACTAAGATAGCTCTATGTTTCTTTGCATAGTTTTCTTCAATCAATCTACCATACATCGCAGATGTCTCAATAACTAAAACAAAATCTGCATTTACTTCTTTTATTTCAATTTCATCAGGCTCAAGTCTTGACATAATAGACCATCCCCCTCTTCCAAGATTACTACAATTAAACTCATCGTTATAGTGTTTTCTATCAACCAAGGTTATATCCCCATAAAGAGCACCCTTTGGGTCTGCTTGAAGACCAAGCTTTTCTCTTATGGTTGAAACTGAGTGTTCAATATCAACAATTACATCATTAGATTCCTCTTGAGCATCAAAAGTATTTTCATTAGTCTTTGCAATAGTGTGTTTAAGCTCATAATAGATTTCTCTTATTGAGGCTGTCTTTGAATGCTTTAAGTATTCATTACATTTTTCAGTAACTAAAATGGTTTGCATAAACTTTCTTGCTGCACCTAAGTTTAAGAAAGGTCTTGTAACTGTTTTATCCCCTAACTGTATGAAACCTTTTTTATCATCAAAATAAACATTTGATAAACCTCTTACCCTTGTTGAAAAGGTTGGAGAGTGTTCATTCTCTATTTGGTGAACAATATTTTTTGCAATATCGTAAACTCTGCCTCCAATTTCTTTTGAAGTTTCGGTTTCGTGTTTTTCAAGTTCTCTTTTAATTGGTTTTTGATTTACCATAATTTAATCACTTTTTTTTAAATATTTTTTTTAAAAAAGTTTGTTAAAAAGAAAGATCATTCCTCAGAAAAATCATCCTCAAAATCCTCTTCTTTAATTTTCTTTTTTCCCTTAACAGGAACTTCTTCTTCCTCTAAGTCATCCATCTTTAATTTTTCAAGAACCATTTTATCTAATTTCTTTTGTAAAAGAGGAGCATTTGCACCTGTTATTCTTGAAAGAGCATTTACAATCTCAGGAGCATACTTTGCAAAGACCTTTCTTTTCTCTAACTTTTCTGCTTCTTTCTTTTTATCAACAATATATTTTCCAAGTCTTCTTGAAACATCCATTAAAGCTAATTTTATTTCAGCTAAAATTTCCTCTTCATCAGCTATTGCAGATTTACCTGCAGAGGTGTATGGAATATGTACAGAGATTAGGTTTACAAAAACAGTTACTGGTGCTGACTCAAAGTTTTGGATACCATATCTCTTCCAATCAACTGATTGTACAGTTTTAGTAATCGCACATCCACCTGCATCAAAAAGAAGAGGGGATTTGTTTGCATATCTTATGATTTCAGAGACTCTAACTTCCTTTGTTTCATCAGTTTGATCAACATCATCTTTTCTGTTCTTTGCCTTTGGAGAAGAGACACTTACTAAACGTCCTGCATTTCCACCGAAAGCAACAGCAACCTCTACTTGGAAGGCATACCCTCCTTTATAGACAGCTGGTTTTCTTGTGTATACAAAACAAAACTCAGGTTCAACAATTGTTCTTAAGGACTTTTCAACAAAATCTTCACCTATAGGAACAAGATTGTTTGTGTTTGGAGCTATAAATTTTGTTTGCTTTATAGCAGCAACAATTTCTTCAGCTTCCTCCCAGGTTAATTTTTTAGGATCTTTATTAATATCAAAATGTATCATCTTTGAGATAGAATCAACTGCTGTTTGACCAAACCTATCAAAGGCAAGCATTAGGTAAGAGGATACTTTTCTTGCTGGAGTGTATCTTGCAAGAGATAACATTTCATCAACTGTAACTCCTCTTGGATGTGGTTTTACTTGTTGAGGTATTTTTGGTAAATTTTTAATTATTCTTTCATACTTTGTAACCTCTTGGAAAGGGTCTTCAAAAAGTATGGTTGCATGTGGGTTTGAGATTGCTGTTCTTCTTAAGTATTCATCAACAGAGCCTTGCCCTTTCTTATACTGGATCTCTTTAAACTTAGCTTTTATTGCTGTTCCTCTAAACTTCTTTTCTAAATATACTTTATTTGTCATTTTTGGAGAGTTTGTTTTAGAGTCAATGGTTATTTCTAAGAAAACTGCTTTTTCTTTTGAGGTACCTGATATTACTTTTGTAGGTTTACCAGTTGTTATTTGTGAAAATAAAATAATTCCAGAAACACCGATACCCTGTTGTCCTCTTGTTTGAACAAGCCTATGAAACTTTGTACCTGCAAGTAATTTACCTAAAGCAGAACCAATTTTGCTTTCTGGTATACCAGGACCATTGTCCATAACAGAGATTTCATAGTATTCCTCTCCAATCTCTGATATCTTAACTTCAATTTCAGGTAAGATACCTGCTTCTTCACAAGCATCTAAGGAGTTTGTTACAAGTTCATGTATTATTGTGGTTAAGGTTCTTTGTTTTCCATAAAGACCTAACATCTGTCTATTTTTTTTAAAAAAATCAGCTACTGAATGTTCCTTAAACTCAGAGAAAAGAACATTTGCATCAATTCCGTCTTTTGAAACTTGAGTTTCTTGTTTTGTTTGTTTTTCATCACTCATAAAGTATCACTAAAATATATTTATATATGTAATATAGTTAAAAAGATTTAAAAAGCTTACCTGCTTATTCTTTTTTTAAAAATAAGAAGTATTAAAGTATATTTGTAACAATAAGTATATATACCTTACTTGTTATATTAAAATATATTATATTAAAATAAATATTAAAATATATTATATTAAAATAAATATTAAAATATATTATATTAAAATATATTATATTAAAATAAATATTAAAAAACTAATCATTAAAACATGTGCTCAATAATTGGACTGGTTAATGTCCCTGAAAGTAAAGAAAAGATTATTGCCTCCCTTAAGATATTAGAAAAAAGAGGTTTGGATAATAATGGAGTTTACTTTAATGGTAGGTGTGTTTATTCTAAGGAGATTAACAACTTTAATAAAGAAAACATATCTACAGGTGTTGTTTTTGCACATAACTTACTTTCTATAACAGGAAATGTATCTCAACCAATAGTACATAAAGGAAAAGTACTTGTTTCAAACTGTGAGATCTATAATTACAAAGAACTTTCTTTAAAATATAAGATTAAGGTTAAAAATGACTCTGACTTTATTATTAAGGGAATAGAGAAGATTGGTTTTAAGATATTTGAAGAGATGAATGGACCATATGCTGTTTGCTTTTATGATGGAAATAAAATATACCTAAGAAGAGATCTTCTTGGGATTAAGCCACTATGGTTTTCCTTAGAAAATAAATCTTTTGGCTTTGCCTCTGAAAAAAAGGTTTTAGAAAAAATTGGTTTTAAAAACATTCAGTTTCTTGATCCTAGAAAAGAACTTTTTTATGAAGTTTTAAAAAACAAAATCACTTTTAAGAAAATACCTTTCTATAAAATAGAAAAGAAAAAGACAACAACAGAAAAGATGTATGAAAAGATTAAACAAGCAGTTCTTTTAAGAGTTCCTGAAAAACAAAAGCTTGCTGTGCTTTATAGTTCAGGTCTTGACTCCCTTTTAATTTCAAAAATATTAAAAGACAACAACATACCTTTCAAAGGATATTTTGCATATGCAGGGAATGTAATAGACCCAAAGGACCTTTCAAATGTTTTAAGAACAGAGAAGGAGTATGGCTTTAAGGTTGAAAAAATAAAAGTAAATAAAAAAGAAATTGAAGAGACAATTCCTTTACTTGTTGAAAAAATAGAGTCATCAAACCCTATAAAAATAGGAGTGTCCTTACCTATATACTTTGCCTCTTTAAAAGCAAGAGAGGATGGAGCAAAGGTTATATTCTCTGGACTTGGTGCAGATGAGTTGTTTGCAGGATACTCGAGGTTTAAAGAATCAACTGATGTTTTAAAAGACAGCATAAACCTGTTATACCAAATGCATGAAAATGATCTTTATAGAGAGGACGTTGTTTGTACGAACAACAACATAGAGGTAAGATTACCATACCTTGATAAAGAGGTTATTGAAGAATCTTTTTTACTTGAAGAAAAAGAAAAAATAAACAATGAAGAAAATAAAGTGGTTTTAAGAAAAATTGGAAAAAAAATAAATCTTCTAAAAGAAGATTACCAGAGAAAAAAAACAGCAGCACAATATGGAAGTGGATTTGATAAAATGATTGAAAAAATATCTAAAGAAAAAAAATTAAAAAAGAGCGAATTTTTAAAAGAAGTATCTAAAAAAGAAAACCTAAACCTAGGATGTCTTTTCTCAGGAGGAAAGGACTCAAACCTTGCCTTTCACATAATGGCAAAACAAAACTATAAGATATCTTGCCTTATGACAATGATGACTGAAAACCCAGACTCCTACATGTTTCAAAAAGTAGATGATAAGATACTCTCTCTTCAATCACAAGCCTTAGAGGTACCATTTGTTTTACAAAAGACAAAAGGGATAAAGGAAGAAGAGCTTAAGGACCTTAAGAAACTAATCTTAAAGGCTAAAGAAAAATACTCCCTTCAAGGAATAATTACTGGAGCTATTAAAAGTAATTATCAAAGAGAGAGGATACAAGAGATATGTAATGAACTTGGCTTAAGAATGTTTTCTCCTCTTTGGAACAAGACACAAGAGGGTGTTTTCCAAGAGATGTTAGATAATAAATTTGAAGTAATCATAGTTAAGGTTGCAGGGTATGGTTTAAACGACACCTGGCTTGGAAAAAAACTTACTAAAGAGGACTTAATTGATCTTAAGATAATTAACAAAAAAAAAGGAATAAATGTTGCTGGAGAAGGAGGGGAGTATGAGACAATTGTTTTGGATGCTCCTTTGTTTAAAAAAAAAATAAGGATAACAAGTGCAAACCCAATAATGGAAAATGAGTTTACTGGTTACTTGGATATTCTAAAAATAGAGATGGAAGAAAAATAAATTATTTTTTAAAAAATTTAAGTAATGGTTTTTTACTAGACTTAACTTTTGATATAGATAAATTTTCATGATGCTCTCTTCTAGCATCTTTAATTCCTTTTGAGTATCTTTTAAGGTACTCTTGCATTTCTTTTTTAATATTAAACTTAACAATAGAGTAGTTTGGAATTTGTTTTTGAAGATGATTAAAATCAAGACTTAATAGTCTTTCTTTACTATTTAATTTAAGTTTAGAGATTTCCTTTAAAGTCATTCTCGTAGGTGTTATTCCTGATATCATACTAAGGTTATAGATATGCATATCCTTTGGATCAAGGATAAGATGATGGTACCCTACATTTCCTTTTTCTTTTAGAGAACCAATCTCGTTTTTTACAAAAACTCTTCTTACCTCTCCATCAATAGTTATTTTTGTTGTGAAAATTGAGTTTGTTTTAAAGGCTCTTATAAAACCAGACAGAGTATGTTTACATTCTTTTCGATGTGTTTGAAAAAGCATGTTGGTGTTTAATAAACCTTTTTTAATTCTCCAAATCTCTTTATCTAAGGTATGCATGAAGAAAGTAGATTCTTTGTTGTTTGAGTGGTAAAGAGAATTGTAGTTTAAGACATTTAAAAAAAGATTCTTTTGATTGTAGTTAAGGGCCTTAAAATCATTAAAGACTTGCAGAAGTTCTTTTGAAGTAAAATTTTTTAAATATTTTTTAAGTTGCTCGTCAGTTGCAGATAATGTAAATTTAATTGCCTTACTTTTTATGCTTTCTTTTTCAAGAGCAGAGTTTAACTGGTTCTTTTCAAGATTTACTACACTCTCAACATTATTAATGAACTGTTGAGGAGTTACTTTATTAAAGATCATATTTAATCAAAATTAATATCGTCAATCTTGTTTTCTTCTTCTTTAACTTCTTTATAACCATCAAGAATAGAGTTTATTTTAATTGTTTTCATTATGGTTGAATGCTTGGAGCCTGAAAGTATTTTTTCAATAACCTCTCTTGCTTCCTTTATTCTTTCTTCATCCCCAATAATTGAAACAGTTTTACCATAAACAGAGATTAAACAATTATATCTTTTTTCAATAATTTGTTTTATTCTTCCCTCTCTACCAATAACTCTTCCTTTTATCTGTGTATGCCTACTTCTTGAGTTTTTAACATACTCCTCTAAAGGTATAACTTCTAAGCTATAATCATCTTTTAAAAGCTTATAAGCATCATATGGAGAAAAACCTCTTGCTATTGCTGAAACAATTTTTTTTGCAGTATGTACTTCAAAGAAAGAATGATCAGAAGAGATTGTAACCTCTCCTAAGTGAGAATCTATCTCTAGCTTAGTCTTTGTTTTTCTTTGAATCTCTCTTTTAACAGTACCGTTAGGTCCTATGACGACAGGGAGTCTGTTTGCACCAACTCTAATTATTTCTTCCATACAACTCTTCTTTCTTTGTTTTTAAATCTTCTAAAAAAGATTCATAAGTAATGTTTTTTTCTCTAAACTTTCTGTTTAAGAAATCTGTAATTGACATAATATCTCTTTTTAAAAATTCCTTGGATAATGGGTGACTATAAACAACAGCTTGACCCATATCAATGATGGTTATATCCTCTGTTTCAGGATCTATTAAAATATTAAATGCAGAGAAATCAGCATGCACAAGCTTTGCACCATAAAGCATCTTTGCGTAATTATCAATTATTTGAGGATATACTTTTTCAAAGGAAAACTCAATATCTGAAAGTTTAGGAAAGGCAACACCATCTTTTGTTCCTATAAAGGACATGACTAAAATGTTTTTTTCCTTA
Organism: Candidatus Iainarchaeum sp.; assembly: GCA_037441475.1. GTDB lineage: Archaea > Iainarchaeota > Iainarchaeia > Iainarchaeales > CSSED10-239 > Forterrea. The sequence goes on along the minus strand of JBBISB010000001.1, from coordinate 544,084 downwards.
GCAATAACTATTGGTACCTTAACACCGTTTCTTAAGGCTAAAGTTAAGTTCTTGTATTCCTTGGAAGCCCATATTAAAAACAACTCGCGCTTGTCGTTTGAAAGTCTTTTAAACCTAAAGTCACCTTTGATATATTTATCCATGTTTTTAAAGCTTGAGGTTTCTACCTTGTATATCTTTAAGGCAAGAGGAGTGTCCTTTAAGTAACCTATAAAAGTAATTGCTTCCTTTCCACTTGAGATTGGAGCATCTATAGTATCAATTATGCTGTTTTTAGAAAGCTTAAAAATAGCTTCATGTGTTCTGTTATCAAACACATAATTTTCAACTTTTCTTTTTTCAATCATTTTTTAAAACCTTTTTTTATTCTCTAGAGACTCTATTGTTTGTTGTGCTTTGAGCATGTTTGTTCATTTCATTTAAAAGACCTTTTCTTTCTAAAGCAGAAACTTGAAAGCCTAAGTATCTCCATATAACATCTCCTTTTGTAGGTTGAAAATCCCATAGTTTAACAATTACAAGATCACCTTGCTTTATCCAGATGTGCTTGAACATTTTACCTGGTATTCTACAGATTCTTTCTTTTCCATCTTCACACATTATTGAGATGTTATTAACACCCATTAATTGAGTAACTACTCCAAACAGCTCTAAATCTTTTTTGTTTGGGGCCCTTACTCTTACGTTAGCTTGATCATTATTTTCTTCCAAAAATTAATCACTTCCTTATATATTATAAATTTGCACATGAGGGATATCTTCTATATAGATGATTGTTTCCTCAATAATTATTTTTCTTTCTAAAAGTAAACCACATACTTTCTTTCCAAAGATGTTTGCAGAATCACATTTAGAGATGTTTTTAATAATCTCTTCTATTGACATTTCTTCTTCACCATAAAAGCCTTTAGAAAAAGATATTTCAAAATCAGCGATAATTATTTTTTTACCAATTAAAGACTTATCACAGGATGCAAATATTCTTTGACCGTTTACATCATGCATTTTACCAATCATAAGTTTACCTTTTATTTAAAACACTATATTTTTATAACCTTGGAAGTGGTGAAACAGCTCCGCAAGCAGTACACTTAAGTATCTTAACATTATTTTGAGTTACAATCTCAGTGTCTGGTTTTTTACAAGCAGAACATAGTACAAAGAACTTAATATACTTTTCTAAGATTTGGTTCATTTTAAAGTTATTAAAGATTCCGTTTAAGACTAAGGTACCATTAACTATTGTAGAGGAAGTTGATATTTCCTTCATTACAAACTTATACATCTGTGCTTCATCTCTTTTTAGGTCCTTTGCAGCTTTTGAAAAGTTCTTCCAAATAGTTTGTTTTCCTTGGATCATTGAATCAGCTGTAGGAAGTTCAAACCTTGTGCTTTCTAGGGTTTTTGGAGGCAAAGCCATGTATAGTCTATCTAAAAGTGACTTATAGTCTAAAAGATTATTTTTAGTATTGTTTTGTTTAGTTGCCATAATATATTATATGTTTAGAAGTGTTTATAAATATTAGTAAGTTTAGGCGGGTTTATAAAAAAAGTTAATAAAAACAATAAATAAAAAGAAGGGAATATTTTATTTTAAAAAACTATTTTTTATCTATTTTAGAAATCTCTTTTGTAAAAAAAGAATAGTTTTCACTAAAGGTTAAAGGATCAAATAAATATAAATCTGCTGGCTTTTTAGAAAAATCTATAAAACAGTTTCTTTTATTTAAATCAAGATCAAAAAAACCAATCTTGGTTAAAGTTTGATTTAATTGTGAAAATTTTATATCTATGTTCTTTTTTTCAACTGCAGTTAATTTTTTTCTTAATAGCATCACTTACAGTTAAAAGATAAGAAAGTTCATAAACAATAAAAGATCTCATGTCAGGAATATTGAAGAAAAAACCAGAAATTTTAGCATGATTATCAAAAGCAAAGTGAGGTTTAATTATTTTAAAACCAATTTTTTAGCTTCTTTTTTAATTAATCGTAAAGCCAACAACTCTTCTGTTAAAGAAAACTGCACCGCTTGTTTCTTTTATAAAAAATCTAATTGGTTTTGCTTTATTAATTATTAAAAGATACCCTTCACTTGTGTATGCTGATGTAGTCCTTTTCTTATTAATAATTTGGTTTGTTACCTTTAGGATTTCAAATCTTCCTTTGTCTTCAACAAACCTTATTTCTTTTTTATTTTTAGATAAGAAATTTATTGCTTTTATAATACCAGGGTTTTCTTTTAAAACCTCTATTGCAAAATTAGTATAAACAAGTTTTTTACCATAATACCTATAAGGTATAGTGTCCTTATAAGTTAATTGATTAGGATTTATAGATGGGTTCAATTTAAGGTTGGTTGGTTTTTTTTCCCTTACCAATATTTAATAATTTAATCATTATATAAAAACCTCTTTAAAATGTAACTACCCCCATCAAATATAAAAAAAGAACAAACTATTTATAAAGATTGTTTTATTTTTTAAAAAATAAAATTAAAAAGTAATTGAAAGAACAATTACTACAATCATTAGTAAGGCCTGTATAGGAAGAGCAGGCATTGCCTTAAACTCATATTTCTTAAGAAGGTAAAAGGTTATAAATAAACCAAGAAGAGAAGCAAGCCATACTAAAGAAACATAAAAGAAAGCAAAGGTAAAAGAAAAAAACTTAATTAAATAGAAATAAAAAGAAGAAGACACAACTAAAGGGATAACTAAGTCCCCTCCACCCAACTGATAGGTCTTTTCTTTTGTTGGAATATAAAAGATTAAAGCCATCTTTGTTTTTGAAAATGTTTTTGCTAAGATGATCATGTGTTTTGTGTAAAAAACAGCAATAATGTCATAGATTGATAAAAGTATTAAGAAAGTAATTACAGGGATAAGCCAAAGAGAAAGACCTATTATTGCACCCGCTCCTGCTATTGAAAGAGAAAGAAGTAAATTGTTATACCACATTATGCTCTTTTTATAATCAGATTTATACTTCTCTAAAAGATATTTGATAAAAAGTAAAAGAACAGATATATACATTGAAGCTATTTCTGAAAAAATAACATCAAAAACAACTGTCATACCAACAAACAATGCAAGATACTCAAAGATTCTTAAGTAACCGGTTTTTTTTGAAAACCTTTTTATTAGAAGAATAATACCTGTTATAACTAGGATTTGAACTATTATGAAAACAGCATTTATTATATCGTTAGGATCATCAGTTATTAAGGCTATCCTTAGATCTGTTAAGGAAGCATAGTAGGAGGTTACAAACAACCCAACTACTTGAACTACTAAAAAAATAATTGTTAAAAATAATATGAAGTTTAATGGAAAGGTATCTTTGTTTTTATCTTTGACCATGATTATCTTCTTTTTTTAGTAATTATTTTATGTAAATTTTTTTTAAAAACCCCATTAGCAGAAGTTTTCTCAAAAGAATAAGTAGTATTTTTAGAAATGTTTTTTCTTTCAACAATTCTTTTGTTTATTTGATAAACCTTTGGATTAACCACATTTAAGCTCACAAAATTACTAGTACCTTTTTTTGATCTTAGGTAAGCTATAGAATATATTTTTAATTTTGTACCAATTGCTTTTGAATGATTTTTTTTAGATACAAAAAGGTTTTGAATATTAAAATTATTAAGGTTTGTATATCCTGATAGAAAACCAACTAGTTTGTTTTCAGAAAAAGCCATAAAAACAAAGGCACTAGTATTTTTAAAATCTCTTTTAAAAAAATTTAATCTTCTTTCTTCATATTCTTTTGACAAAATAACATCTTGTGTAACTATAGAATAAGCTTCTTTAAATAGTTTTTCATTATTTATAAACTCAGACATGTTAACAGAATCAAAAACCTTATATCTAATCATAAAAACACATTATTTCTTTTTTAAAGTTTTAACTTTATCTTTTTTAAAAATAGAAAAACTTTCTTTTGTAGATAGAAATTTTTTATCTGGAACATAGGTTAATCTTTTGCTATCTATTTTTCTGGTATGTATTTTTTTAAAAATATCTTTTATTTCTTTTGAAAGAAAAACACTAGGGGCAAAATTAACTGTTTTTTCTTTAACTCTGGCATGAGATATTGCTCTTAACATTAATTTACCTTTAATTAATTCTTGCTCAGCTGGACTTAATCTCTTAGATGCAAAAACAGCCTCTATTGTAAAACAATTATTGTTTTTATTATAACTTCCGTTAAGAAAAGCAACAGGAGTATTTTCATTTAAGGCTAAAAAAATATGTGTGTTAGGATAATTTCTAAAAAGAACATCTTTTATATCTTGAGAATAAATGGCAGGAACACTACTAGTATTAAACTTGACTTTATAAATTTCTTTTAAGTAAGAATAATTATGTATTAAATCAAAAAGTTTTTTTGAAGAATAATTTTTATAGGTAATCATAGACAGATCATTTTTATATTATATACAATAAAAAAAGATTAAAAGGTTTTAAAAAACCTTTTATAAAACCTTAAAAGGCATCTGGTTCAGTTTACTTAAATAAGTAAGGTTTAAAAAATTAAAAATATTAATTTAAGATCATTTATCTAATAACCATTTAAAGGCTGGAATAAAATTAACTATAAATCCATTGATTTTAATTTCTTTTTCAAAATTATAAGTAATAATAGTGCCTTTTTTTAAATTATAAGCTTTTAAAGCAGAAAGAAGACCATTAACTTCTCTATCTTCAGTTTCTTTTTTATCTACTGAAAAACAAACTTGAAAAGCATCTTTTACTTGTTTATTTTCAACAATTAAAAAATCACATTCTAAATTAGAATTATCTTTATAAAAATAAACTTCTAAATTTCTCATTTTTAATTCCATAAACACAAGATTTTCTAAATATCTACTTTTACCTATAGAAAAAGAGTAACCTACTTGTGTTAAAAATCCATTATCTAAAATATATATCTTTTTATTACGTTTTCTTTGTTTATTTAATGAAAAATCAAATTGAGATACTTCAAAAAACATATATGTTTTACACAGATAATTAATATATTGTTTAATTGTTTTTGCATCTTTAATATTAACTTTTTTTTTTAAAGAATTATAATTATATTCTTGAGTGGCGTTTGATAATAAATAAAAAGATAAATCTTCAAGTTCAGATATATTTTTTAAATCCCATCTTAATGCAACATCTTTTAATATTATATCTTTATAAATTTCTTTTAACAATTCATTTTGATTATAAACAACAATTTCAGGAAAGCCACCTGCATTTAAATAAGTATCAAAATAAGATAACAGTTGTGCATTTTTAGATGTAGTAAACTGTTCTTTAACTATATTATTAAACGATAAGTATTCTTTAAAAGAAAACGGATATAATTCATAATCCTTATGTCTTCCAGTTAGATAGGTTGAAATCTCTTTAGATAATAGTTCTGCATTAGACCATGTTATATAACATTTATACCCTTTTTCTCTTAATTGATTTACAAATAAATTCCAACCAGGCACACCTTGAATCTCATCAAAGAAAAAAGCTTTTCTTTTTTTAAATTCTTGTAAAAAAATTTCTTCAATTTTTAAAAAATCTTCAATATTTATGTTTCTTAAAACAGGATCTGAAAAATCTAAATAATAATAATTATCTTTATAAAAAAAATTTGCAATTTGTAAAAATAAGGTTGATTTTCCAACTCTTCTGTGCCCAGTAATAACAATAATTGTAGGTGTATTAATATCTTTTTTAATTAATTGTAATTTATCTCTTATATAACCTACTGGTTTGATTTTAAAAAAAATATTTTGATTAATAATAACTTGCTTTAATAACATATAATCCATATTAATTATATATACAAAAAGGTTTTTAAATATGTGGATTTGGAATCCACATAAAAACAATTAAATTAGGATTTAGAATCCATAATAAAAAATAAATTTAAAATCTTAAAGAAAACCTTAAAAGGCATCAGGTTCAGTGGCTTTTAAAAGACCAGACCTTGGTTCATAGATATCCCCAATCTTCTTAAGCTTAGAGATTGCTTCCATAACCTTTTCTTTATCATGCCCTTCTTTAGTTGTGAACTCTATAAAGTCTTTTGTAGCTATTGGGTCTTTTGATGAAAGATCTTTTAAATATTTTAAAACAATTTTTATAAAGTTTCTCTCACTCTGTGATTGACCAGTCTGCAAAATATCAATATCGATCTTACCAGTCTCTTTATCCATTGCAACTTGCTCTAAGGAAGTCTTAAAGATCCTGATTGCTCTTTGAGCATCACTTGCTTCAATTGTTTTTTTAAGTTTTATTTTTGCACTTGCTTCTGAAAGTCTTATAAAACCCTCAAGCTGTCTTGGAGTTGCAGTAAAGCTTCTATTCTTTCTTCCCATGTCTCTTAATTCAACATAGTATTTTAAGATAATATCTGAAGCCTCTTGAGAAAGAACAGGTTTTATGTTCTGACGAGCATAAGCTACAAACTTTTTAAAAAGATTAGGATCAATTGCTGGAAGGATTTGCTTTTCAATACTTGAAAGCTCCTCTTTTGTTATTGTCTTATCTCTTCCAGAAAGCTTTTCTGCAAGAGCCTGTGTTTTTAAAACATGTTTTGCAATATCAGTGTCCATCTGTCTATCTAAAAGATCTGGAATTACAAAGTATAAATCAAATCTTGAAAGAAGAGAGAAAGGAAGATCTATTTGCTCTAATGGATTTTTATAAGGATCAAACCTGTTGTACTTTGGATTTGCTGCTGCAAGAACTGAAGTATCGGCTCTGAATTTACTGTAAAGACCAGCTTTTGAAACAGAAACTGTGGATTGAGCCATTGCTTCGTGAAGAGAAGACCTATCATCTGCACCTATCTTATCAAACTCATCAATCATTGCAATTCCACCGCTTGCTAAAATGATAGCACCAGCTTTTAATGTCCAACCACCCTCTCCATATTCATCTTTTACAGCAGAGACTGTTAAACCAGCACCAGAAACTGTCTTTCCTGCAACGTATATACTTTTTGGAGCTAAAAGGTTTGAATACTCTAGTATCTTGGACTTACCAGTAGAAGGATCACCTACTAAAAGAACATGTATGTTACCTCTAAACTTTTGTTTTGCAATTTCTTTTTTTACACCACCAAACATCTGTAAGGTAACTGCTTCCTTTACAACTTCATGTCCGAAGATATTAGGAGCAACTGATTTTGAAAGCATTTCATAGATATTTTCTTTTTTTGAAAGAGCTTTAATCTCTTGTTCTTCTTCAAAAGATATTTTTAACTCTTCATACTCTTGATCTACTCTTTCTATGTGGTTTGCAACTAAGTATCTTGAAAAGATGTTCATGTCTCCTTTTGTAGGTCTTAACTTTAAGACACCAGTTACAATTATTTTATCCCCTGCAGAACATTTGTTAACTAAGTCATCTGAAAGGTAGACATCTATGTTACTTGCTTGTTCTGAACCTTTTAGGTTTTCTAAAGGTTCTTGTATTTGTATTTTTTGATAATCAATGAATTTTGATTGTTCTAAGTCTAGATCAAAGTCTCTTGATTTACATTCATTACACATTACTGGTTTTAGAAGCTGTTGTGTTTTTTGCATTAAGATAACTGGGGTTCCACATTTTTTACATGTGAAGTGAGAAAGAGTTAATTTTTCTAATTTTTCTGTAATTGCTCTTATTGTTCCTTCAACAGAGACAAGATCTGTTAAATGTTCAGAACCTACTTCTCTTATTGAAACTCTGTATTCTTCTGGTAGGTTGAAAAACCTAACCATAGGTTCAAAGTTATCTTCAACTTCTGAATCCAGGATACCTAGATCTATTTTTTTAATAGCTGCGTTTGATGCTTCAAAGATAATGTTTGGAGAAGAGAGAAGTCTTTCTGCTAGATTTAGATCAAAGTCTTCTAATTTTTTGTAATCTATTTCTAGGGATTTTTCAGTTGGATAGTTTGAGGCAAGCTGTTCTATTTCTTTTTTGTATATTTCTTCAAAGAATTCTACAAAGAGATCAACATACTCATCAACTAATATGCTCTTTGTTTCTTTTATATCAAAACTATCAAGTTCTCTTTCAAGATCTATGTCAACCATTTAATCATTCCACTTTTGTTTTTTTTAAAAATTTATTAATGTTATATATATTAGCTTTATTTTCCTATATAAAGCATAAAGGGGAGGGAGAGGTCGTTGCCGAAAAAAGAAATTAAGCTTTTCTTATTAATTTAAGAGTACTTTTTCTTTCTTCTTTCACTAACCTCTTTTTTGTTATATAAAATAACTGTAAAGTTTTTTATCAAAAAAGCAGAAATTATAAAATAATTATAAGGTAAAACCATTATAATTTGATTTAGTTTAGAAAATGAAGGAAAAGTGGTAAAAAATAGCTAAAAGCGAGCTTTTGAGGGTTAATTTTTTAAAGTTAACGAAAAGTATATATATGTTTGTTCAAAAAAATTATGTATATTATACAGAGCGTGAATTAAAAATAAAGTAGTAATTTTTAAAATAAGGTAGAAATAAAGTTAAAAAAAGCCCTCTTTTTAAAAGAAAGACTTTTTTTAAAATTATGGAAAGCTTAAAAGCTTTAAAAAAGCATTATTCTATTAAAAAATTACATTTTTTTAACGTTAATAGCTTTTTGTCCTTTATCATCTTGTGTAACATCAAAAGTTACAGGCATTCCGTCTTTAATCATTTGGTCGTTTGCTATTCCTGTACTATGAACGAAGTAATCTTTTCCGTCCTCACCAGTTATGAAACCAAAGTTTTTTTTAAAATTATAGAATTTAACAGTACCATTCATATTTTATTCACTCTTTTTTTATATTTTTTTTGTTTTTTTATATAATAAGTACCTTTAGAGAAGAAGTATAAACTTAATTTTATTTATTAAAAATAGGGTTTTTTGTAAGGAATGATGTTAAATGCTTCTTTTTTTAAAATAATAAAAGAGATTTAATGGTTTTTTATTTTTATTAAATGTTTTTTTAACTAAATTTATGTTTTCTTTTTTAAACGTAATCTTACTATATTTGTAATAATATTATAGTTAAGAAAAGTATATAAAGATAATTGTTTTAAGAAAAAAATAGATAACTAACAATAAAAATTTAAGGAACAGTAAAAATAGAAAAAAAATTAAGCTTTCTTCTTTTTAAGGGAAAAAAGATTAATTTTTTGTTTTAATGTAAAGTATAAAACTAAATTTGTTATTTAAGTATTAATTTATAAATAAACTTAAGCTTTTTTAACATTTATAGCTTTTTGACCTTTATCATCTTCAGTAACATCGAATTTAACAGGCATACCATCCTTTATACTTTCGTTGTTAGCTATTCCTGAACTATGGACAAAGTAATCTTTACCATCTTCTCCAGTTATAAGCCAAAATTTTTCTTGAAGTTGTAGAATTTAACAGTACCATTCATATTTTATTCACTCTTTTTTTTATATTTTTTTGTTATTTTTTCTTTTTTTATATAATAAGCAAGGTATAAGGAATTTTAAAAAGTAATTAAATTTATTTATTAAAAATAGTTTTTATTTGAAAGGAATAATGTTAAATGCTTCTAGAATAGGAGATTTAAGGTTTTCATTTTTATTAAACATTTTTTTAATTATTTTTTATTTTTTACTATTCACTTTTTAGTTACTCATCATATTTATGATATAATTATGGTTTAGAAAAGTATATAAATGGTTTTATTTAGAAATAAATATATGAAAAAAAAAAATCGTTTAAACTGTATTTGCCCTATTTGTAAATCTAAAAACACAAAATTAAAATGTTCAAATTTAGAAGGATATTATAATATAAAAAATGATATTTTTGAATGCCTAAAATGCGACATTCAATTTATTAACACAACAAAATTAGATACACAAATATACGATAAAATATATTCAACTAATAAGACACCAGGATATGATCGATATTTTAAGTATGCCCAAAAAATTAAAGCAAAAAATAAGCCTCTTAAATGGTTATTAAAACAAGAACCATCTTACACTATAATTAAAAAAATACCTCTAAATAAAAACATTAAAATCTTAGAAATTGGCTGTGGATACGGGTACTTCACATATGCTCTTAACAAAGAAGGTTATAATGCGAATGGTATAGACATATCAGAAAATGCAATAAAATATGCAAAAAAAAATTACGGTCAAAACAATTATATTAAAACAACAATAGATAGTATTAATCAAAAATACGATTTAATTATTGCAACAGAACTTATTGAGCATCTTTCAGATTACAATTCATTTATTAATAAATGTTATAACTTACTTAATAAAAATGGAAAAATGTTAATATCAACTCCTAATAAAGATAATTATTCTAAAAAAATGATATGGCATACAGACCTTCCTCCAGTACACACTATTTGGTTTAGTAAAAAAAGTATAGAAAAGTTAGCTAAAAATAATAAATTTAAATGTAATTTTATAACAACGAATGTTTTAACCTCAGATAAAAATGAATTAATTAAAAAAATATATAATAAACATAAAAAAAACATAACTCCAAATCAAATAATTAAAAATGATTGGAAAAAAACCATATATAATGTTTTAAATGTATATCCAATAAGAAAAATATCAAATAGCATTTATCATATAGTTTACAAAAATTCAGATACTATGTGTGTAGAATTAATTAAAATGTAAAAAATTAATTAATTTGTTATAAATTAATATTAATATGTAATTACCACTAAATTCACATAAAAAAGATTATTATGAAAATATACGATTGTTTCACATTTTATAATGAACTGGACTTGTTGGAAATAAGATTACATGAACTTTCAGAAAAGGTGGATTATTTTGTAATTGTAGAGGCAGATAAAACATTTACAGGAATACAAAAAGAATTTTTAATAGAAAAAAACATAAATAGATATAAAAAATTCAAAAACCAAATTATATATATTAAATTAAATCTGCCAAAGTTTAATAGTGCTTGGGAAGCCGAATATTTTCAACGAAATGCAATAATAAAAGGACTTAAAAATTGCAAAGATGAAGACATAATAATGATATCAGATGTAGACGAAATTCCTAAACTAATAAATTTTAGTTTTATTACAAATAATAAAAATAAAATAATACCACTATTATTTAAAATAAATACTATATTTAACTATTCTGATAAATTAATTCAAAAATATAAAAAAAGTTTTTTTTCACTAAAAAAAGCATACAACAAAATTGTATCTGCCTTTATTTCAAAAAACAATTATATTACATTTAGACAAGACATGTTTTTTTACTATTTAAATTTATATGATAGCAAATGGATGGGTACAACTATAACTAATTATTTTAATTTAAAAAACCTATTTAATTCTAAAATACAGACAATAAGAGATGTTAAAGACAATGCAAAATCAATTATTAATGGTGGCTGGCATTTTTCATATTTAGGAAATGTAGCCCAAATACAAATTAAACTTAATTCTTATGCACATCAAGAATATAATACAAAAGAATATAATAACTACCAAACTCTATTAAATAAAATTAACAAAAATATACACCTTACATCTAATAAAAAATTAAAATTAAAAAAAGTGGGTAAAAACTGGCCTAAACATATATTAAAAAACTTAAAAAAATATGGACAATACATTAAAGTATGACAAAAATAATTATTAGCGTTGTGATGCCTGTATATAATTCAGGACAATTAATACACCCCACCATAAAAAGTATACTTAACCAAACATACTCTAATTTTGAATTTATAATAATTAACGATGCATCAACAGATAACACACTAGAAACTATAAAAAAGTACCAAACAAAAGATAAAAGAATAATAATTATTAATAATGATAAAAATTTAGGAATATCTCTTTCATCAAATAAAGGACTAAATATTGCCAAAGGGAAATATATAGCAATGATGGATCATGACGACATATCTTTACCAGATAGGTTTGAAAAACAAGTTAATTATTTAGAAAAACACAAAGATGTGTTTTTAATAGGCACTGGAAATAATTATATTGACAAAGATGGAAAAATATTAAATAAAATTAAAACACTTACAACCTCAGAAAAAATTAAAAAAGAAATAATTTCAGGAACTAATAGGATTTGCCACCCAAGTATAATGTTTAGAAATAACACTGAGATTAGATATCGTGAAAAAATATATTATGCTCAAGATGTAGATTTTTTTTTACAATTACTCTCAGAAAATAAAGTATTAACAAATATTCCAGATATTTTATTTAACTATAGAGTACATGATACTCAAACGTCAATGGAAAAAAGAAATAAACAACTATTATTTTATAAAAAAGCAATTGAATTTTATCATCAAAGAATTAAATATGGAAACGACGAGTATAATATATTTAATCCAAACAGTATATTAAAAATAAATCCTAAAAAAACAAATAATAAAGATGTATTAGAAACAGAAATATTTTATAATTTCCACAAACAAAATTTTAAAGAAGTTAAAAAATATTCTAAAAAATATTTTAAACTATTTGGACATTTAAATAAAATAATGATTTATTACATTATAAGTTTTTTACCAAAAATAATAATAAATAATGTACTTAAATTTAAAAGACGTTTTATTTAATTAAATCTAAATATTGATCAACTATCTTTTTTACATCATAATCTTTTACTAAACGTAAAGAATTATTTCCAAACAAAACTCTCTTTTTATAGCAACTATCTATTTTTTCTTTTAGCCCAGACAAGTCTTTTGGAATATAAAATCCATTGTTATTAATTGCCTCAATCATACCCCCCTCTTTTGTAACAATTATAGGCTTACATAGTGCCATGGCTTCTCTTACAGCAATTCCAAAAGGTTCAATTAAGCTTGGTTGAATATAAATATCAGAAGATAAAATATATTCTTTTATCAAATCAGGTTCAATGAAATTTGTTTCTAAAATTACATTCTTAATTGAATTATCAGAAAGATATTTTTTAAAATCATCTTCTAAATACCCCTTTCCAACTATTATTAATTTATAATTTAAAGGCAGTTTAGAAAACTTTTCAATTAATAAACTATAGTTTTTAAATTCAACTAACCTTCCAATAGTTAAAACAATTATATCTTTTTTAAGTAAATTATATTTTTTCCTAACGTAACCAGATTTTTTAACTTTAAAATTATTTAAAGTTAAAGCCGTGAAAATAACTTTAACTGGTTTTTTAAAACCCACTTCTCTTAAATATTTTTTCGCACTACCTGCATGAACTGTTATAAATGGAATAAAATTTCTTAATCTCTTAGTATATATAGCTTCAATTACTTTTAAAAATAAAGATTTTGGAAAACTAGGCAGATAATATCTTTCATTAGAAACAATAATTTTAATATTATATTTCTTTGCAGAAAGAAAACCAATATAAGACATATATTGATAATCCTCTTGAGCCATAATTAAATCAAAATCTTTTAATTGACTAGAAAAATTAACTGTTAAAGGCCACCCAGTGAAATTATGTAGGACTTTAACATACTTTATATTAAACTTATTATTTTGAGAAAAAGAAATATCTTGAAGTCTTGATCCAGACCTTAAATTAGTAGTAAAAATAGTCACACCATGCCCTCTTCTCATTAACTCCTTTACAACCTCAGATTCGTTAGATCCAAATCCAGAAAAATAAGGCACAATAAATGCTATTTTCATAAACTTCACTAAATAAACTAATTACAAAAAGTTTATAAGAATATGCGCTCTTATAATAATATGAAAATAAGCTTTATTATCACATCTTTTAAAGAACCAAAAACTATTGGAAGAGCAATTGAGAGCATCTTAAATCAAAAAATAAAAGATTTAGAACTTATTGTTACTGCTCCTGACGAAGAAACACTCTCTGTTGCAAGAAAATATAAACAAGTAACCATCATTAAAGATAAAGGAGAAGGAAAACCAGCTGCCTTAAACCTTGTTGTCTCAAAAGCAAAAGGAGATATTTTAATATTTACAGATGGAGACGTGTATGTTAATAATAAATCTGTCCTTGAACTAACCAAACCATTTAAAGATGAAAAAGTTGGTGCTGTTTCTGGAAATGTAATTTCCCTAGATTCAAAGAAAACAAAATTAGGTTACTGGGCATATATTTTAACAAACATTGCTCACGATATAAGGAAAAAAACATTAAATAAAAATAAACAGTTTTTTTGTACTGGATATTTATTTGCAATTAGAAAAAAATTATTTCCAAAACTTCCAGAAAACCTTTTATCTGAAGATGGATATATCTCTTTTAAAGTATATGAAAAAGGATACACTATTAAATATGCACCAGAAGCAAAAGTGTATGTTAAATATCCAACTACTTTTAAAGACTGGATAATTCAAAAGAAAAGAAGTGCTGGAGGTTACAATCAGATTAAAAAAATGACAAACTTTACAGTAAGGTCATTTAAATCAGAAGGATCTGGTGTTTTTGGATTATTAAAATATATTACAAACATAAGAGAATCTTTTTGGTTTATTCAACTTATTTTTGCAAGAATATATCTATGGATTGTTATTTATAGAGATATAAATATTAAAAATAAATCTCAAAAAGAGATATGGAAAAGAGTTGAAACTACAAAATAAAATTTAAAACAACTTCTTAAACCATAAGAAAAGACCAATACCTATTGAAATAATAACAGAGATTGCAAGTATTAAACCAAAGGCAACAGGATCATCCTGGAAAGGAAGATCTACATTCATACCATAAAAACTTGCAACCAAAGTAGGTATGGCGATAATGATTGAAACAGAGGTTAAAAACTTAACATTCCTGTTTAAGTTATTTGATATCATTGAAGAAATAACTGTTAAAGTGTGCTTTATGTTATCAGAATAAATCTGAGTGGTTTGCATAGCTTGCCTATTTTCATCCAAAACATCTTGTAAAACCTCTTTATTTACTTCATCTCTTATAAAATATTCAACTCTTGAAACCTTTTCAAACAATATCTGATTGTTAATGATAGAGGTATTAAAATATACTAAGGACTTTTGAATATCTAAAAGATAAGAAATTTCAGTGTTATTTTGTTTATTTTCAAGCTTATCTTCAAGCTTTCTTAATCTCTTATCAATCAATTTTAAAAAATGAAGATAAAATCTTGAGGTTACTAAAAATAACCTTAAGGTAAAATAAAGTGGAGAAAAATCAAATTTTTTAAGTTTCATTCTAGAGATAACATTGTTTTTTCTATAGGAAATAGTTATTAATAAATCATTAGTTAAAATAAGACCTAAAGGAATAGTCATGTAATCCTGATCAAAGGAACCTGTTGCCTCTTGTGGTGTTTTTATAATAAAGAAATTAAGACCATATTTCTTTTGTTCAAATAAAGGAATTTCATCATCATCAGAAATAGACTCTATATCATTTAAAAGATCTTTAAAGTCTTTTTCTTTTAACTTTAAGATTTTTGATAACTTTAAAAGATCAGCATCAGACGGATTGTAGAGGTTTATCCAGGTGTTTTTCTTAACAACCTTAATTTCTTGTATTCCTTTCTTTGTAAAAGATAATATTTCCATCATAACAACCACACTAAATAATTTTTCTTATTAAAAAAATAATGTAACAAATACTTTTTAAACAGAGAAGTAGGTTTTTTATAATAAAAAATAGAAAAACAAAAAGTGTTTTTTATAAACCCCTTTTTTTAAAAAAAATAAACTAAACAACCTCAACAGAATCTGCTAAAAACTCAATTCTTGAAGAAAAACTACTTAATTTTGCTCTTCCAGAGATTTTAACCATTTTTCCTAAAAGCTCATTTTCAAGTCTATCAAAGATTGTTAATTTATCTTCCTCTGTTAAGTCCTTCTTTAAATCCTCTTTATTAAGCTTGTATACCTTTTCAGCTAAGTCAGAGAAGAAAACAACCTTTAAGATACCAGTTCCATCATCAATATCAATGGAACCAAAAAGATTTGTATTAACATCAACTACCTTTGAACATTTTTCACAAATGAAATCTCCATTTATGATTTGTACCTTTTCTCCACATTCCTTACATTTGAAAAATCTAATGTTGTTTCTGTTAATAGAAACTATTAAGCCATCTAAAGAATAGTTTCTTCCATCCTCTAAAGACTCAACCTTTCCTTCCTCTAATGACTTTGTAAGAGTTAAGATCTCTGTTAAGGAAGGTATTTTTTTAGTAGTTTGTGGATTTTTTAAAACTGTTGAAAACCAATTAAGGCTAACCTCTAATTCATATAAACCCTCTTTAACCTTAAGGTCTGCTAAATGTATTAAATCTCCTTTTGTAAAGTTTTCTAAAATGTAATCAGGCCAAGGATCCCATGCTACAAACTTTAAAGACTTAATACCGTCTGAAACTTCAAAGTTTAAAACTCCTCTGTCCTTGTCTTCTTTGTTTTTAAAAGTATTTTTATTATAGATAGCTGTTATTCTTCCAATAACATCTATTAGTTTTTCAGTTGCTGAGATGTTTGAAACGTCTACTAAATTTTCTTCCTTTGGAGGGATTAATGGAAAGTCCTTAGGATCTTTTAAAAGTGTTGCTCCTTGCCTTAGAGAAAGTTCTTTTTTATCATTGTAAGTGGTTATATATGCATCTTTTATTAATATTTTTGAATTTTTAAAAAGATTTAAATTGTTTATAAAGTCAGAGTGTTCATTCCATAGGTTTAACTTTATTTCTCCTGTCTCATCAAAGATATAAAGAGAGGAAATCTTTCCTTTAGAACCGTCTTTTTGAGTGTAGTATCTTGGAGGAGATATAAATTTTACTCTTGCATAGATAGATGCTGCATCTTGGATATTGTCTAAGTCTTTTATCTTAACTATTGAGGAAGTTGAATGTTTAATATCAAGATTAACACCTAGTTGATTTGCAAGCATAATACTTGCTCCAACCTCTGATAATAGACCTTGGTATTTTTCTTTTATCTTCTCTAAAATAGTTAAAAGTTCTTCTTGACTTTTACCAGTATCTTGTTTTACCTTTTCAAATATATCTTTTGCATTATTTAGTTCCATATGTACTTCACAAATATAATTATGGAGGGAAAATATTAATAAATGGTATCTTTAGAGGGGGATGTTAATTATGTAGTTATTAAGAAATATATAGAAAAAATACTGTTTAAAGGTATAATTTTTTAAAAAAAATAGAAAAAAGTTGAAAGGTTAAGATTTTTTTTAAAAAACCTTTACAACTATTTTTTTAATATAACCTAAACTTAAGACTTGTAAGGGTATACGTCTTGTGTTGTAAGACCGTGTCTAGGTCTTCTATCTTCTGCAACTGATTCTTCGTACTCTGATTCAACACCACTTAATTTAGCATTGTAAGGTTCAAAACTATCAATTGTGATTCCTACACCTGTTAAGAAAACATTGTTTAATTCTTCAATTTCTATGTTTTGATCAACAGAGTTTGTTTTTTTTGTTGAATTAGTGTCCTTTTCTAGTGAAACTGCTCCAGCTGTTACCCAATCCACGTCAAACTTTGCTGTACTTTGAACAGCACCTTTATCAGCCCAATTAACACCTTTAACTTGAACTACAACTAAAAAAGTAACAGCTAAAACTAAAGCCATTACTAAAACTATACTTTTGTTCATATCTGTATTGCTCCTTTTATTTAATTTAAAACTTAAAAAATATATGTTAAGAAATGTTTATAAACAATATTGTTTAAGAAAAGATTAAAAGAAGAGGTGGATTGTTCAAAAACCATTTTTCTTCATTAAACAAAAAATTATCTTCAATTAATTTATCCTCAAATATATACATCTGTATTTGTTCTTTCTTACTAGCTTTAAAGTCAACTTGTACTGCAAGTAAAAAGGATGCTGCTATAATTACTAATATACCTATTAGTAAATGTGTTTTATTCATTTTTATCACCTTAGTTAGATCGTCGTTTTTTAAAATAAGAAAATATTCTAAAAGTTATATGATTAATATTATTTATTATCAAAAAAACCTTATAAATAGAACTTAAGATAAAAACAAAATAATTAAGAGAGAAATATATGGAAAACAAAACAACGGTTGTTAAAAAAAAGCAAAACCTTTAAAAAATATATAGACAACATATCTTTAAAACAAAGGTATGAAGAGCATGGAAATTATAGATAAAAACTTAGAAAGCTATTATAAGCTTGCAAACTACTTAAAAGAAGAGTTTAATAGTAGAAAATACTCTTTTATAAAAGCAGTATACATACATGGTTCCTTTGCTAGAGGAGAGATTACCCCTAAAGAAAGTGATATTAACATAATGGCGTTTACAAAAAAGAAAGAAATTTTAAAAAAAGAAATAGAAGTACTCTCTAAGATAAAAAAAAATATCTAAGGAAAACAACATTAAAATAGAGTTTAAGATAAACAATGTTGAGAAAAACAACTTTAAAAATATTACAACAGATATGTTCTACCCTTACCTTTATGACTTTATATTAAACAGTTTTTTTATATATGGAAATAGACTTGAAGAAGATTTATTAGAAATTTTAAAGAAAAAAAGTTACTTTGAGTTTAGTTTTGAAACAACCAGTGTTTTTTCAAAAATAAGAATTGATTTTTTAGAAAGTTATTTTGAAGATAATAAATATAGAATGTATCATAACCTTTACAAATATGCAAGGCTACTTAGGCAATTAAAGGTTAATGAAAAGGAAGTAGAGGACAGGTTACTTAAGATAAAAGACTATAACAACATAGATAAAGAAATAATCTTAAATCAGATACTTAAGTTTGAAGAGATTTTAGAAAAAACTGATCTTAAGAAGATATATGAGAGTAATAAGAAATTAAAGGTTATTTTAGGTTACGCTAGAGGGGGACTTGTCTATAACACCAAAACTAAGAAACTACTTATAACTGAAGATGAAAAGGCAAGCTGTTCTTTTTGGTCATACCCTAAAAACCTTAAAGACAAGGTAGAGGGTAAAGATATCTCCAAGAAATTGAAGTGAGCACTGGTATTAAGAATATTACCTTGCTTAAAAAAAAGATTGGAGAATGTCATAACTGGTTTGAAAAAGAAGAGAATGTTTTTAAAAAAATGCATACCGAGTATTATTATGCTACAACAGATTCTTTAGAAGAAACTATTACTAAGAAAGGAGTAAACTACAAGTGGATAAAAATAAATGAGATTAAAGAGTATATATCCTCTCCTTGCTTAGGGTATATAGCAAAGGGTTTCTATGAAGATGTTATTAAAAAGTTATAAAGAAGAAAACCAGTTTTCATAGTCCTTTTGATTTTTAAAAACCTTCACAAATATCAATGAATTTTCTTTAATTACATAAACAAGCCTTGAAGAAATATTAATTTTTAAAACAAAATAAGGCAAACCATATTTTAAGTGTTTTCTAGTAATTTGCTCTTGCACTAGATAATTAATTTTTTTAAAAATAATCTTTTGTAAAGAAGAGTCTAGTTTTTTAAAATCTTTTATAAATGATTCAGTTAAACTATAATCATACAAATAATACCACTATTTAATATCTTTAAGATGAGGAAATAACTTTAAGAAATCCTTTTCAGAATAAAGCTTGCTTTTCTTTTTCTTAATATCCCTTAATTCCCTTTCAATTACCTTACCAACCTTTGTAAGTTCTTCTTTATCATAGATATAATTATCCTTGATATCATATTTATTTGCAAGCTCTAAAATACCATGCCTAACTATTTCGTTTTTATTACTAAAATAACCTTTACTTAAAAGAGAGTCCATGTATTCTTTTGGCTTTCCTTTTAACCTAACTATAAATTCATCCATATATTACTTATTAAACAAAACATATTTAAATATATCTTAAAGATATCAAAAAGATATCTTTTAAGTAATAAAAAGGAAAGTTAACTTAAAAGCTTACGTAAAAACGTAAGAAATAAGGTATTTTTCTTACATTATTTAGAAAAGGCTTTAAAAAAATAAAATCTAAGAAAAAAGCTTTGTAAAAGAAAAGACTGCCTTACCCTGGACATTTAAAAAATTGGTTTGTCCAGGATAAAAGAGAAAGTAAACCATTTTTTAAAAAAATACCCTTTGATAATTAAAATAACATTTACCTACTCTCCTTCCTTTACTTTTAAAAAAACCTTTAACAAAAAGAGAAGCACTATTAAAAGAAAATAATAACATTTAAATAAACTATTTACCTACTATTAATATAATATTTTAGAAAATAAAGGCTACTTGATAGGTATGAAGATAGGAAATTTCACAGTTGGAGATTATGCAGTAACAACTGAAGGAAATAAGAAAAAACTAGTTTTTGATTGTAGAAACTGCCCTTACAACACCTCCATAGCTGAAGACCCTAGATGTAGGTTCCATGCAATGAAAGTTCTAGAAACTGTTGATGCTGATGAAATCATCCTAGCTGAAGTTTATGAAAGAAACTATAATGAAGAACAAACCAAGTACCTTAAGGAAATGGTAAACCTACTTTTAGAGTTTGAAAACAGAGCTGTCTGGGTGTCACAACACTTAGGCCTTAAAGACATTGATTGTGATGAATGTTATCCAGAAAGACATAATAACATTATTAAGTTTGCAAGAGAGCTTCTTGCCTATGACCCTATAGCCTCATACATTAGTTTATTAAAAGAAATTGAAAATACAAAAAACAGAGGGCAAGAGAGAAGAGGACAACCATGCGAGCCTTGCTTTACACAAAACGTAAAACATCTTTTAAAACTAAAAGAGATGTATGAAAAAACAGAGTTTATAAGAAAAATAAAACCGCTTTTAATGAAGGTAAAAGACCTATCTGAAGTTACAGATATCTATAGAACAATCTTTGAAGTAGAGATAAAGCCTTCTTTTATAGGATCAAAATTAACCTTTAAAGACATGGATACTCTAGAATTTGTTGACGAATACCAGGTATTAAACACCTCTGTACAGATATTTAAACATCCAGAAAAAGTAGAATATATATATTTAATTAACCCTCCAGAGTATACTCTTTCCCCTGATCACTACTTTGTTTTAACAAAAACAAAAGATACTGTAGCAAACTATAAACCAGGAAAAGTAACTTTAACAACTGGAGAGAGTACAAGAAAATATTTCCAAAGAATATATCAATCAACAATCATTGATATTGCAAAAAAATATAACATAGAACTATCCCCTGATGATGTTTATTCACTATCAGAGATTGTTACAAGATACACTATTGGATATGGTGTTTTAGAACTATTACTTTCAGACAAACAAGTAACAGATGTTTATCTTGATTCACCATTAGGTGCAAAACCAATATACTTAGTGCACTCAAAATATGGACAATGTCAAACAAATGTTCATTATCCTGAAAAAGATGCAGAAAGCTTTGTTGGAAAAATAAGAGCAATGTCAGGAAGACCTTTTGATGATGCACACCCTGTCTTAGACTTTGATATGCCAGATTTAAACACAAGGATAGCTGTTATTGGTAGGCCCCTTGCAACAGACGGTATAGCCTTTGCTTTTAGGTTACATAAAGATACACCATGGACCTTACCTCAACTTATAAATGTTAAATCACTTAACCCTTTAGCTGCTGGAATGTTAAGCTTCTTTATAGACAACAACTCCACTCTTTTGGTTGCAGGATCACGTGGTGCAGGAAAAACCTCTTTAATGACAGCCTTAATGCTTGAAATTTTACAAAATGCAAGAATTATTGTTCAAGAAGACACTTTAGAACTTCCTGTAATGTATATGAAGGATATTGGTTTTAATGCCCAAAGATTAAAAACAAGATCAGCTATTGGTGGAACTAGAGAGGATGCAAACACAGAAATGAAGCCAGAGGATGCCTTAAGAACAGCTTTAAGACTTGGTGATTCTGCTTTAATTGTAGGAGAAGTAAGATCTGTTGAAGCAAAAGTACTGTATGAAGCCATGAGAGTTGGTGCTGCAGGGAATGTAGTAATGGGAACTATACACGCAGACTCAGCTTATGCTGTATGGGACAGAGTAGTTAATGATTTAGATGTACCTACCACCTCATTTAAGGCAACAGACATTATTGTTGTTGCAAAGCCTATTAGGTTTAAAGGCTCTCTTAAGAGTCATAGAAGGGTTGTTCAGATAACAGAGGTTAGAAAACATTGGAGTACTGATCCTGAGGTTGAAGGGGGTATTTTAAACCTAATGGAGTATGATGCTTCAAAGGATACCTTGGTGCTTAATGAAGATGCCTTAAAAGACTCTGAGATCTTCTCTAAGATATCAAGACTTACTGGTATGACTATTGAAGAGATATGGGATAACATCACCTTAAGGGCAAAGGAAAAGAAGTTCCAAGTAGACTTTGCTCAGGAAAACCAGGTCATGGAGCTTTTGGAAGCTGAAAATACTGTTTTTACTCATAACAAGCTTTTAATAACCAAGGAAGAATATTTAGATGAGCACGGTAAGACAAACTATGATGAAGTGTTTGAGATTTGGAAGAAATGGTATATTGAAAAGTTCGCTCCAAGGATTATTAAGAGGATAAAAGAAAATAGAGTTGCGGAAGAGTAGGTTTCTTTTTAATTAATCTTGTTAACAAATAAAAAATTAGGTTTTATTATTTTTCTAAATAAAGGGTTAAAAATATTAATTATTGTAAATGGTTAATTATTTAAACTTAATGCAACATAATTACATTATATGGTAAATAATAACCACCTATCTAAAGGCGAACTAGAAATATACACCACTATAAAAGACATCACTACTCTTTTTACAACCAAGGAAATACATCAAGTTTATCCAGACTTAAATACAAATAAGATTAACAGATTTTTAAAAAATTTAGTTGATAAAAAATATATCCTAAGAATAAGTAAAGGAACATATCTATTAAATCAAGAATATAGTTATAAAGAAATTCAAAAAATTGCAATAACATATAACTTTGGGTATATTGCATATTCTACTGCACTATATAATTATGGACTAATTGATTATCTTCCAGAAACTATATTTATAGCAACCAATAATAAATCTAAAGAGATTAAAATAAACGAAATTACAATAAAATATATTAATACGAAAAATTTCAATAATTACATTATTAAAGAAGAAATACCAATATCTACTCTTGAAAAAACAATTTTAGATTGTTTTTCAAAAATAGAATATTCAGGAGGGTATCCTACTCTTTCTAAAGCTATATACGAAATATCTAATAAAATAAACTGGGATGAATTTATTAAATTAAATAAAGAAATAAAAAGTAAAAGACAAAAACAGATAACAGGCTATATCTTAGATTTAATTAATAAAGAAACAAACATAAAAATACCCTTAAAAGTAATTGATTTTTTTAAAGAACAAGAAAAATCAAAAACTTATCTTTTTAACAGCAAACAAAGAAAATCCAAATACTTATCTGATTGGAAAATAAAAGATAATTTTGGAAAAGAAAACATCATTAGTTGGTGGAATTAAAAATGACTGCAGTAAAGGAAATTAGAAAAAAGGCTTTAGAAACAGGTTTATCTATAAACTATATTATGAAAGATATAGAACTTTCTAAAATATTTAAAAAATTAGAAGGAAAAATAGAAAATATTATTTTAAAAGGAGGCACGGCATTAAATAGAGTTTATTTTTCAGAAAATAAAAGATTTTCAGAAGATATTGATTTTGACATATATACTATAAAGAAATAAATACAATTAAAGAAGAAATATACAAAATAATTAAAAAAGAACTAAACGAGTATATTTTAAGTAATCCTAGAATAATGAATAAAACAATAAGGTATGCTGTACAATATATTAATGAATTTAATGAAAAATACAAAATAAGATTAGAATTTAGAATAAACAATAAAAAATGCATTCTGCAGAATTAAAAATTATAAATCCAGGATTTACAAGCAACATAACATCTCTATATAAAGTATATTCTTTAGAAGAACTTTTTTTTCAAAAAATAGATGCGTTTCTAAATAGGGATGAAGGAAAAGATATTTACGATATATATCACATACTAAAAATAAAAAGACTTAGCATAAATGAAAAAGTAACCTTAAAATTAAAACAAATAATAAATGACCCTCTAAAAATAAAATATTATAATAACTCTACAAATCACTTTATATTTAAAAAAAATAGGATTGATTTTAAAATAATTTGTGAAGAAATAATAAAAAATAACTTTAGATAATGCAAATAATTACTTAAATCTTTTAACAAACAAAATAAAACAAAAATATATTTATATTGGAAAAGAATATTTAAAAAAATGTGAAAAATATGGAATATAAGTTAAAATCAAAAACAATAAGATTATCTGATTCCACTATAAAAAATATAAACTATATGGTTAAGGAAACAAAGATAAGTGAATCTGAACTTCTTAGAAGTATTATTGAGAAGGGAGTTTTAGAATATAGGTTTAAAAAAGCTGTAGAGCTTCTTGAAAAAACAAATTCTACTTTATCAGAGGCAGCTAAGCTTGCAGGCCTTAGCTATAAAGATTTTTATGAAAAGATTATAGAAAGTAAGGTTTTATCAAAGAGTGAGATTGATAAAAGAGAAATAGATATTAAAGAAGTCGATAATGTTTTAAGGAAGATAAAGGTCTAAAGTTTTTAAAAAAAAACTTTTAGATTAACTACTTAAACCTGACGTTCCACTAGCCGGTTTGTTAAACCCCTTATGTTTAGGGGGTTTAAGAGGAGGTTTTTTAAAAATCAGCTACAAGTAATAGTGGCACAACTATTACAATTTAAATTATTACCAGGACCAGGAATATTTGCGCAAGTTAGGCCTGCAGGAAAAGTGCCTGTGCCAGGCGCAGTATCACATACTTCCATAGCATCAATTGTTCCATTACCACAAGTAGCTATTGATGTAGATGGAGAGGTTGTTGTTGGAAGAACTATTTCTCTTTCAATATTAAGGTTTATTTGAGAAGCATTTGCTGCTTCTGTGCTTTTATCTAGGTTTTTATTTATTATTCCTAAGTAATAGGTTACAAAAATAATTACAGCTAAGATAATTACGCCTAAGATTATTAAAAACTCTAAAGAGATTTGTGCTTTTTCATTTTTTAGAAACATATTTTATAAACAACTCTTTTTTAATTTAAATATAATTAATATAACTATAAGAAATATAAGAAGATAATATTTTTAAAGTAGATTGTTTTAGGGTTATTTTTTAAAAATTAATTTATTTTAGACCCTTAAGTACTATACTATTTACTCCAAAATAATAAAGTATTTCTTTAGTAAATAAACCCAAATAAAAATAAAGGTATTTTTTTTCAGAAAACTCAAGATCGTCTGAAACAATAAAATCTGCTTTTTGATTATCTTTTTTATTTTTTCCACCAATTTCGAAAATAATATTGCTTTTCATAAAATCAGCAGACTTATCTTTACCGGTTTTAATATAACAATCAGGAGATAAAGCACTTACAAAAAAATCTTCTCTTAATGAACCAGTGTTTGGCACCTTATTTAATAGACTTGAAAAGAAATATCTAAAAGGAAGATTTAAAAATATTTTAGAATCACTTCTAATTAAAGCATAACCAAAAGAACATGGTTTTAATTGTTTAATTAAATTAATTTTTTCTAAATCATTAATAATTGAAATTAAGGTGTTTTTACTTATACTATTTAATGATTTAGCTAAATTTGAATAACTTAACTGTAAAGGAGAAGAATTGGATAGTAAATAGAATATATTTAAAATATCGGTTTCTATTTTAGGATCTATTCTCCTTATGTTATTTAAATCAGAATAAAGTATTTTTTTAAAAATATTATCTATAGATTTATAATAACTAATAAGATCATTATCTTTAGAATATAAGAAACCTCCAAATTTTAAATATTCTTCATAATAATTATAATAAAGGACATAATTTGAAGTTATTTGTTTTCTTTTGTTAGAATCTATTATATCATTAAAAGTTATTACAGGAATATCTTTATCATACTTAATATTTATATATTCTCTTAAGGATGCTGGTTTTAATTCAAATAATAAAACTCTTCTTGAAAGATCAGCTCCTTTTTGTATGTTTATAGAAGAAGAGCTTGTAAAATAAATATTTATTTTTTCTTCATCAAAAATAGTTTTTATATCTTGAACCCAATTTTCTTTATAAGTAATTTCATCTATAAAAATGTTTTTATATTTTTTATTTATTAAAAATTTTAAAATATCATATAAAGGAAACAAAGATAAATAAGTAGAGTCTGCTGAAAAATATATTGAATCTGAGTCGTCTAATTTTGAATATAGTTGTAATAATAAAACTGTTTTTCCAATACCTCTTAAACCATAGATACCTATATAATAGTCTTTTGAAGATTTTTCAATATTTGAAAATAAATATCTTTTATGTTTAAAGGAAGTAATGTTTTCTTTTTTTTCTTACTTTCAAGTAAAATTTTAGAAAAAATAATTTCATTCATATATTATTATATTTATAGAAAAGTTTATATATTGTTCAGTCTGTTGAACAAAACTACTCGTTTTTGTTCATTCAGCCGAACAAAACCACTTTTTTACCTTCCCTATAAACTACTATAAAGAAAGATATCTTTCAACAAATATTATTTATAAGTTGAGTAAGAGGTTAAAAATAACAGATAAACAGATAGGGAAATATATACTAATAGATAAGG
>JBBISB010000001.1:6417-517364 GCA_037441475.1 Candidatus Iainarchaeum sp. | reverse complement strand
AATAAACTAATAGATAAGGAATAAACTAATAGATAAGGAATAAACTAATAGATAAGGAATAAACTAATAGATAAATAATATAATATTAAACAAGAAAATATACTAATAAGAAAAATAAATTAACATAAAATAAAAAAATATATTTAAAAAAATAAAAATTTACTTAAGAAAATAGAATTAAAATTATAAAAATTTAAAAATAAAAAAAAAGGAAAAAACAAAAAGAAAGAAAAAAGGTTTTTTTAAAAAAACCTTTTTAATTTTTCTCTTTATTCTTTATTGTGCAGTACTTACTCTAAAGCTTCGATAGCTGTTATTAAAGCTCTAGCAGCGTCAGCAGTGTCAGCAGCTGTGAAACCAGCAACTATAACATTACCTGTAGCTGTTGAACCAACAACATATTGACCAGCTTGTGTTAAGTATTCGTTTGTGATTCCGTTAGCTAAAGTATTAACTAAGTGTCCACCAACGATTATCTTTGCACCAGCACCTGACATACTTTCGTTATCAAGGTATACTAATCTAGAGTTGTTAACATTCCAGTTAGCAGGTGTCATTGCAACAACTGAAGCTGAACCAGAAACGTTAGCTTTAACTAATTTAGCTGAAACTTTTCCGTCTTCTGTAGTTACAACTGAACCAGGAGTTGTTAAAACAAGTTCTCCACCGTTAAAAGTAGTTGAAGATGTAGTTCCTCCACCGATGAATAATTGTCCTTTTAATTGTTTTTCTGGAAGTGTCATGATTGGGTTTCCATCTTCAATAGATACGTAAGCACCGTATGTTGTGTAACCAAATTCTAATGAAGTAGTGTTGTTTTTATCATCTAATTCAAAAGTATTTGTATTATCATCAGAATATTCAACTTGCTTATATGTATCTGTGAAATCGTTATCATTTAAGTTAACCATGTCACCAGTATATGCATCTATGTAAGAATAGATTGATTTGTCTGTTGCATTATATACTTTTACTCTTGCAATAGATTGGAATTCATCTCTAGCTATCCAGTTGTTGAATACACCAGCAAGTAATCCAGCAGCAGAAGGTGCTCTTAAACCAACCATGTTTGAATCGTCTGTGAATGCAGAAGTATCTGTACCATCAACATCTACATCAGCAATATCCCATCTGTATGTTGTGTCTCCAATATATAAATCAGTTGTTTGATTATCTTTTAAACCCATAGCAACTGTTTTAACTGTAGAATAAACATTTGTTGCACCAGGTTGTAATACAAGAGTGTATTCAACTAATCTATCTGTGTTGTTGTATAATGGAAGTTCTAATGTATAGGTTGTACCAACAGTATCAGCATTTATATCTTTGTTTCCTGTTGTGTAGAATGTTTGTGCTGTGCCCCAACTAGCAGCAGGTCCAGCAACAGCACCATCAACTAAATACTTTCCATCAGAATCATTTAATTGAACAGTGAAGTTTGCATCACCAGCATTACTTGAAGTATAGAACTTGAAGTATAATGGTCTACCGTCTAATTCTGGTGTTGTGTATGTATCTCTTGCTGTTGTTACTTCATCTATATCATAGAAGAATACTTCATGAGATTTTCTATCTGCGTCTGTAAAGTACATATAGTTATCTTTTATTGAGAATTCTGTTGATTTTTCTGAAGTTAATCCAGCAAATTCAATTGCACCGAAACCTAATGGTAATTCAATTTTATCTCCTACTCTTAATGCATCTTCATTTGTATATCTTAAAGATGTATCATCAGTAGTCATAGCTAATTTTGTTAAGTAACTACCACTTGTTGTGAAAGTAGCCTTCCATAATTTATCTCCTTTATTAGGGAAATCATTTATTTTTTGGCCGTTTTTGAATTCTAATTTACCTGAAGAACCCATTATTAATTTAACACTTGAAGAATATACTGTATCAACATCTATATTAGCTGTTAAGTATTCATCAAAGATTTTTGTATCTCCTGTTCTGAATACATTTGTTTCTACTATATTTCCTGTAGCGTCTTTTAAGTTCATTTCTACTTCATATCTGTTGGTATTTGCACCAGTATCTAAAAAGCTTACTAATTCAACAGTATATTGATCAACAGTGAAAGAATTACCTGCAGTATATGTTTGTGTAGCTAAGTTTTGAACTAATTTTAATGTAGTTCCATCATATGAATCAACAGTATAGTTAACACCCATTAAATTAAACCTTAATCTTGGGCTTGCGCCTGAATCTGTGTAGTTATTTTTAATACCTTCATCAAAGTCAAGTGTATAAGTAATTGCGCCTCTATCTATAGATGCAACTAAATCTTTTACATCTTTATTTGTATTAAAGAAAACTTTTGCATTTACTGACAATTCATCAAAAATAGTTAAAGTACTTGCACCTGCGTGATCTGAATCAGCAGAAGTATCTTTTTTATACATTGCAGAATAATCTGTATAATCTATTGTTTTTGTAGTTTCAGCAGCATTAACTATGTAATTATCTGCTAAATAACCGTCACCAGAAATAGTTGTAGCTCCTTTTGAACCTACTTCAATAGTTACGTCTTGTAAAGAAGCTCCACCAGCAGTACCTGTTGATACGTAAGCCTTTTTACCAATAGCAGCAGCTATGTTACCAGCCCATACTACATCAACTGGTTGTGCCATAGATCCTACTACAACACTAACACTAGGAACACCATTATTATACATTGTATCTTTAGTGATGTTCATACTAAAATTGTTTCCACCAACGTTAGCAGCAACAACAGAACCAGCTAAAAGAGCTGATAAACCTAATGCCGCAACACCAGCAACAATTTTGTTTGTATTTATATTTTTCATTTTTTATTCACCTTTTTTTTGTTTTTTTATACTAAAACAAAGATTGAACCTGCATGGTTTGTTATTTCTTGTCTTTAACAAAAAAACAATGTTAAAAGATCTAAAACAGATTCGTCTTGCATAAAGCACTCAAGTAAACAATACCCTAAAAAGAAAGGTATAGATACTGATGCCTTGTATAAGATAATTAAAGAGCAGTTTTGTTTAAAAACCTTTCTTTTTTTGAAAGCAAACGATACCTTTTTAAAGGAATATTCTTAAAAAATAACTGTTCACTTTAAAGAAGTAAAAGTAGCCTTCTTCTTATCCTTATTAAAGGTCAGTTTAAAAGAAAAGCTTAACATATTATACATCTCTTAAAGTAAATATTCCTATATCAGATATTATGTTCTCTCATTTACATATATGTTTTTAAAAAAAGGTCTTTAAAGCAATTAAGGGTATAAACCTCTTGTATAACCTATCTTTAATTACTCTATATATAATATATTATATAGAAATATATAAAGAGAGTGTTTTTTCTTTAATTTACCCTTACTTTTAAGTAATATTTCTCTACTTTACCTTAAAGAAACAAAAAGGGGTTATTTAGAGTTATAAAAGATATATTTAGCCAATTATATAAATATCTATAACTTGTATTACTCAACAACAAGTATTACTCATGACCTTTTTAAATCTTTTGAGTAATGCAAGCCTATTAGCACAAAGGTTAGTTAGAAGAGTTAAAAAACAATATATTAATGTTTTTTCTTAAATTATAAGAAAATATTAGATAGAAGAAAAAATGAATTTTAATTAAGGGTATTTAAATCGTCAAGAGTGGTTGTTTCTGACGATTATAATCGATAACCTCTAATAACTATTTTTAAAAATAATTTTAAAGTTTTGGTTTTTCAATAAAAAAGAGCCTGGTTATTGTTTACAAGAAGGCATAAATAGATCTTAATAGCTATACAACTTATAAAAGTTTTAAAAACTCATCTCTTGTAAGCCTTAAATCTTGTTTTATAATTTTATTTAAAAGACCAGCAGGAATTGGTTTATTTGAATGAATAGGAATTACTAAAAATCTACCATCAGAATGAGAAAATATTTTATGAGATCCTTTCTGTCTTAGTTCTTTAAAACCTAACATGATAACTACCTTTACTAATTTTAAAGAAGACACAACAGGAAGCTCACTCATAATGTTACCCTTACCATACCTAAAACATTGCTAGCTAATACTTTCGATTTATTTTCTTTTTTAACTTCTAAGTATAAAGAAATTGCTTCTTTCATATTTGTAATTAATTCTTCAACAGAATTACCTGTAGAATAACAACCAGGAAGATTAGGAACTGAACCATAAAATTGTTTAGTTTTTTTATCTTCTTCAATAACAATATCAAAAGATTGATTTAACATTTATATCACCTAATATATTATAGATATAAACAAATTTTAAAGCTTTGTTTTTCTACCTTACAGCAGCCTGGTTATTGTTTGCAAGAAGGCATAAACAGAGCTTCATATCTACTGAAGATACAAAAGAAGCATTACTTGCATCTGTTGTAGTTAAAGTAATTGTTCTTGTAAAGCCTGCAGGGAAGTTACCTAAATAGCTTGGAGATTTGATAGTTGGGGCAGTTACTTTTAAAGGTTCTTTAAACAAAGGACTGGTTTGTAAAGTTTTGTTTAAAATAGTAAAGGAAGGAAGAGAACTGTTTATTACCACCATACTGTTGTATGGAGGAGATGCAATACCTAAGTTAAAAGGGGTGTCTGTAAAATTACATTCATTTGAAATAATTAAATTATTATATTTCCACTCACAAGTTACATCTCCTTGGTTATTATAGTAACTTGCATTGAAAGTAACTGGTTCTTTAAAAGGATAACTTTTATTTTCAATAGGGGAGGTTATTACATTATATAAAGTGGTAGATGTTACTATAGTTATTAATATTGTGGAAGTATGTTGTCTATTAAATTCATCAGTAACTCTAAATCTTATGCTGTAACTTCCTTCACTTAAATTTAATTGAGAAGGGGTTTTTGTGGTTTGACATTGATTTGAGAAAGAAACAAAGTTACTTGTGCCTAGTTTTCTATATTGCCATAAACAATAGGTGTTACCAATATTGTTTTGATAACTACCTTGAAAATCAATATTATCTTGAAGACCAAAACTAGAACCATTAGAAGGAGAAAGTATTTGGCTAATTAAGGGTAGTGGTTCATCTACTGTTAAGTAGGCTTGCATGGTTTGTCCACCAACAGACCAACCATATACTCTTATACCGCTATCTTGAAGGGTTAAATAACTTCTGGAGGTTGTGTCTCTATAAACAGGACAACTTGAAGGCATACTGTGTCTTGCAATATTATCAAACTTACCTTCAAATACATATAAACTACAAACCCCTGGTTGAGGTAATTCAGTAGTATATAAATCTGCTGCACTTCTACCAGGTGGAAATACGGGTTCTAAAATATTTTGTTCAAAGACAATACCAGGATGACTTACATTATCATCATAGTAATCCCCATCAGGATCAAACATTATACTGTTGAAAGCAAGAGGACCAGAGTAAGTGTAATCAATATAGTTTTCATCAATGTGAAGAATGTCTATACCTCCATTAATATTAAATAGAGGAGGTATCGTACCAAAAAGATATCTATCCAAAGAAGTTGTTGAAATATATCTGTTTGTTATTATAAAAAATTCTTTAGCACCCATGGTGTTTGGGTTATGTAAAATAAAAGCACTATTTGTTGTATCATAGGAGGTTAAAGAATAAATGTTTGCTTGAGAAGCACTATTTATTACAGTTGGGGTAAGCCAACCAAAGAAAAACTTTGACCAAGAATCGAAGTTAACTGGTTTTTTTACATCTTGAATAGCATTACTATTCATATTCATAATAGTATGCCCACCAAGACCAGTTCCGGCTTGTTGGCCAGAATAAGTAATAGCATAAAAGTCTGGAAGACCAAGAACATGAGAATACTCGTGAACAGCAACATCTATCGAGGTTCTACAATCTGTTGGGTAGTTGAAAGTCTGTTTCCAGGAATTACAAGCAAAAGCAGTGTGTCTTGAAGGAATTACAGCAACATTACCATACAACTTACCTTGAATACTATAAATTGTAGTTCCTCTATAAAGTCTTGCTTGAGATAAAATATTTCCACTTTGTTCTTGTCCAGGAAATCCAGCATGAACAAGAATAACACCATCTATCCTTCCATCGTTATCAGAATCATATTGAGTAAAGTCAATAGCATTTGAACCTGTTCCAAAAGTATTCATTGCATCAACAACAAGTTGATGCACATTATTGTTTGTATAATAAAAACTATAATTGTTAGGCATTGTTCTCCAATCATAAACATCATATGTGATGTTTAATTGATTGTAAGAGCTTTTTTTAAAATATTCTTTTACACTTATACCGTTTCCTGATAAATAATTACTTGAATTAAAAACATCATTATACATTGAAACATTATAGTTTGAAGGAGCAGAAAGATTAGGAAACTTAACTAAAAGAACAGGTATGTTATAGGTGCCTGTAGTTGGAGCAGTGTTCACTTTGTTAGAAACAGTGGTTGTTTCTAAAGTCCTTGTTGATTTTTCAGACAAACTATTTAAACCTAAAGAAATAGGAGTTTCTCCTGGTGGAAGACAAACATAACCAAAACAAACTTCATCCACTATCGGTGGCATTACTTCAAAAACAGGTGGTTTTGCTTTATTTATTGGAGAAATAATAGGAATGTTATCTATTGGTGCTGCCTTTGAATATATCAAAGGAAGTAATAAAAAAGTTAAGAAAATTATTAATATTATTAAAAATATTCTTTTTTTCATATATATATTATATACCTACTTATTTAAAAAGTTAACTAATTAAGAAATAAAAAAAGAAGTGTTTTTAGGTTTTTAATTAAAACCTAATGAAAAACAAACTTCACCTAAACCATTTGTAGTAATACATGATTCTCCAGTAAATTCAGAGACATCTGGTTGATTTATGAAGAATGCAACTTCTCCAGAAGCAGCTGTTGCTCCTCCTTCATATCTATTTATACAAACATCAAGTGAGCCATCTGTTGTTGTGACTGCATCACAAAAAAATAAAGAATCTTGAAGAGGTACTGTGAATTCGAATAAATCATCATCAGAAATATTATTTAAGTTATCCACACCTTTGAAAATAAAAATATAAACTCCGTCTGCTGAACAACTTATATCTTTTATATAATTTACATTAGATTCAGCTGAAAGGAATTTTTTAATAAATAAACCGTTTTGAGTGGCAGGTATTGGTGTATTATCGTATTTACATTTGTCTGAATAAAAACCAGATATTTTAACAGTTACATTTACATCAACCCACAAAGATTTAGTACCAGCACCAGTTGAATCAAAATCTACTGAAAGGTTTGTTGGAAAACCAATATTTTGATTTGCACTACCACTATCTTCAGATAATATTAAAAGAAATGGCTTAAAATAAGTGTTACTACAAACACATGCAGAATAATCTACAGAACAACTATTACTGTTACAAGAAATATTTCCTGAACCAGTCATTCCTAACTCATTATCAATACAATATGCAGTACAAGAAGGATTTCCACTATACATTGGAGATGATGGGTCTGTTTCATTATTCATCTCACATTCTTCAAATTCTTCTAAAATATTATTTCCACAAGCAGCAGAATAACCAGAACAGCCACTAGCATTAAAAGTACAATTAAGATTACAAGTTAAAGAACCAGCACCAAAACCTAAACCAATACAGGTTTGTCCGTTTAAATTTATTCCATCACACTGCTCACCAGTATTAATTACATTGTTACCACATAATAAAGGATTTGGACCTCCCCCACCAGGAAAACCAGGAAGACCTGGAAAGGTACCAGAAGGATCATTTGGAAGAAGTTTAGAAAAATCAGGATCAAGACCCTCTAAAGTATCAATATTTCTATTAACACTTGATAAATAATATGAAGCAAAAACAAGAGCTCCTAAGATAACCACACCAACAATAGCAAGCATTTCAACAGAAACTTGCGCCTTATATCTTTTTTCCAAAACATCTCACCTTCTATATATTATAATAGATTATTATATAAAAACATTTATAAACTATTGCAAAAAAACTACGGTTAAGTTAAATTAAAGTAGATTAATATGTATTTAAAAATATTTACCTTACAAATATAATTAGAAGGTTGTTATTCATTTTTTAACAAAAAAAACTTTTTAAAAAAAAAGAAAAAAACCTAGCCTCAATTAAGAAATATGAAAAAATTACTTTAAAAAAAAGGAAAATATAAGATATCACCTTATAAATTACTTTTAGAACTTTTCATATTTTTTAACAAATTTTTTAAAAAAATAAAAAAAGGTAATTACTTATGAAAAAAACAAAAAACCAAACAACACATAAAAAAGATAATAAACTAATATACATACAAATTCTTTTAGGAGCAATACTTGCTATTTTAATATTATTATTAATATTAAATGTTACAGGAAGTAAAACTGAAGAAAAAACAAATTTAAAAGAAAAAATAGATGCTGAAAACAATATTTATTTCTTAGGAAATAAAGATGCACCATTAACAATTACTGAATACTCATCCTTTACATGTCATTTCTGTAAAAGATATCAAATAGATGATACGACTTTTGAAAATATAAAAACTGACTATATAGAGACAGGAAAAGTAAAATACATCTACAAACACTTTACAAGAAACAATACAGACATCAAAGCAGCAAATGCAGTTGAATGTGCTGGAGAACAAAATAAGTTCTTTGAATATAAGAAAAAACTTTATGAAAATCAAGCAAACCTTGCTAAAGAATAATTTACAAAGTATGCACAAGAAATTGGTTTAGATGTTTCTTCCTTTGAAAAATGTTTAGCAGAAAATAAATTTTTAACAAAGATTGAAAATCAAAAACAAGAAGCTATAGCAAACGGGATTACAGGAACACCAGGCTTTATTGTTGGTAATCAAAAGATATCAGGTGCTCAAAGTTACCAAGTCTTTAAAGCAACAATTGATAAACAACTATAAATATCTGCCTTTTAAAAAATAAAGATGCAATCAAAATAAAAGCATTTTTATTTTTTATAAATTAGTGCGACTTATAAAATAGATTATTTATAATAAAACACATCTTATAAAAATAGTTTATAAAGGGTGTCATTGCTAATGCAAACCTTTGTTCATTTAGAATACAAACTACCTTTATAATTACTTAAAATCACTTTTTAGATAAAAGGTCATTCTTTTGTTTCAACTCATAAATCATTCCAGCATAACCATGAACCATGTCAACTATTGTTTGAAGAGAGTTTTGAAGATCTGAAATACCTACATTTAATTTTTCAGGTTTTAAAACATCTATAGAGGTTACTCCATAGTAGTAAATAAGCCGGAAAAGATTAAAAAGATCTTTACATGAAACCTCAGCTGATATGTATGTTGAAAAAAGATCATCATGAACAATTATTTCTGCTAAAGAAGAATCATAAACAAAATACTCTTTATCCTCTTTAAGAGAAGAAAGTATTTTTTCCATAGCCTCTCTTAAAACTGTTTTATTATCAGACTTAGATTCAATTATTATGGATACCTTTATAGGGTTTCTATCAGTATTTGAAAGTTCTTTTCTTTGTTCTAAGGTTTTAGAAATTTCATCTGAAAGAGAGTATTTAACAGGAAAACCATCTTTTTTAATTAATTTTAAAGAAAGCATGTTTTTTAAAACAGCTAAGATTTCTTCATATTTAGCTTCAGGAAATTCTTTTTTTAAATCATCATCTGTTTTTGAACCCTTAGATAGAGATTTAGCTATTAAGTCTCTTAGATTTTTTAAATCATATTGTTTTTTTATTTCTTGTTCGTCAAAAGAGGTATTTTCTTGCATATTTAATCATTTTTTTATAATTTTTTATTTTTTAAATTTACATTAGATTTTTTTAAAATTAATAAATATTTGTTTTATTTAAAGAATAGTTACTTTACTCATATATATTATAAAATACAAAATACTTATAAAGAGAATTATTATTATAAAAACACAAGATATTTAATAAATACCTA
Organism: Candidatus Iainarchaeum sp.; assembly: GCA_037441475.1. Lineage (GTDB taxonomy): Archaea > Iainarchaeota > Iainarchaeia > Iainarchaeales > CSSED10-239 > Forterrea. The sequence goes on along the minus strand of JBBISB010000001.1, from coordinate 507,435 downwards.
TTAATAGATATATAAGGTGAACAAACATGGATTTATTATTTTTAGCAACAGAAACTGCAACAGAGACAACAAAGACATTTGTTTTTAACCCTATATACCTTGTGTATGCCCTAGGTTTAATCATTCTTACTATTATTTTTATAAAAGTTTTAAAAAATGTAATTGTTAATAGTGTGGTGGGGGTTGTGGGTTTACTTTTCTTTTACTATGTCTTAAACATTAAACTTCCTTTTCTAATAACCTTAATAGTTACTGCTATCTTTGGGCCTGCTGGTCTTGGAGTTATGCTTATCTTAAAAGTATTTGGTGTTGTGTGAAATTATGAAAATATTTAACTGTGATCTTCATTATCATTCCCCATATGCAGCAGCATGCTCAAAAAACATAACAATTCCTCTTTTAGCATCTGAAGCTAGAAAGAAAGGACTAGATGTTTTAACAACAGCAGACATCCTTCATCCTGTTTGGCTTGCACATGTTAAAGAAAACTTAATTGAAGAAGATGGATGTTTTAGGTATAAAGAAGAGATTAATGGAAAAAAAATATATTTTATTTTAGGAACAGAAGTTGAAACCGAAAAAAGAGTGCATCATCTTCTTTATTTTAAAAACTTTAAACAAATAAAAGACTTTGAAAAAGAAATAAAACCTTTTTGTCAAGATATGTCTATCTATGGAAGTGGAAGAACAAAACTAAAAACAACTGCTGAAAATCTTTTAAATATCTGTAAAAGCTTAGAAATAATTATTGCTCCAGCACATGTCTTTACCCCTTACTTTGGAATCTTTGCTCACTTTGATACTTTAAAAGAAGCCTATGGTAAAAACTGGGAGTATATAAAATTTATTGAACTTGGTTTATCTGCAGATACCTTTTCTGCAAATATTATACCTGAATTAAAAAACATTAAATTTTTTTCATTCTCAGACTCACACTCTCCTTTAAGTTACAGGATAGGGAGAGAGTATGTTTGCCTTGAAATGGAAAAACCTAATTTAGAATCATTTAAAGATCTTTTAGAAGATAGAAAAGGAAAGCTGGTTTATAATGTTGGATATAATCCTAAGGAAGGAAAATATGGTTTAACAGCCTGCTCTAAATGCTACAAACATTATACCTTAAAACAAGCTACTTTAAATAAATGGAAATGTTCTTTATGTAAAAAGAGTATTAAGAAAGGAGTTTTGGAGAGAGCACAAGAGATGGCTTTACTTCAAGGAAACTCTTCTTTACAACAAATAACAAAAAGACCAGATTATAAATATTTAATGCCTCTTGCACAGGTTATTCAAATTGCTATAAACCAGAAAGATATTAATCATAAAAAGGTTATTGAGATATACGATAGGTTTATTGAAAAATATACAGAGATTGAAGTTATGCAAAAAATATCTTTTGAAAAATTAAAAAAGATTGATGAAAATATTGCAAAGTATATTCTTTCTTTTAGACAAAACTTAGTTGTCTTCTCTCCTGGTGGAGGAGGAAACTATGGAACTCCTTTTATATTTTTCACTGGAGAAGAAAAAGAAAATAAAGAAAAAGAAATTAATGAAAATCTTTACCTAAAAGATCTTCAAAAGAAACTATTTTAAATAAAAAAATAAAACTATACTGGTATCTGTACCCTTATAATTACAACACCAGTACCGCCAGTAATGAAAGTTAAATCATAACCTCCATCTCTACCATTACCGGTATTAGCAGCTCCACTTACAGCTCCATTACCACCATTACCTACTTTAGCATAAGTAACAGTGGAGCCTGTTATTGAATTTGCAATTCCAGGGGAACCAGCACCCCTTGGGCAAAGGTTTGACCTGCTACTCCTAATCCATTTGCACCACCACTACCGTTAGAATAACCTTCTAAACCAGTAATTCCACCAGATGCACTTACTGTATCAAATGAAGAGGCAGTTCCACTTATTCTTGTACGTGGCCATATATTTGTTGTATACCCGCCAGAACCAATTGTGATAGATTTATTTCCTGTGGTTAAAGCATAACTAGCATTATAGACATATTGTCCAGCATTTCCTCCACCACCACTATATGGTCCACCACCAACTAGTAATTGAGCTGTTACAGGTATGTTTGAATTATAAGTTCCAGAACCGCTTGTAAATCTATGAACTCTCCACGCAAATCCACCAGAGATTCCTTCAGTTACCGTGGCTGTACCGGTATGAGTGGTAATAATTTTTCTTACATTTATAGTGTATGTTGCAAAATTACCTCCTTGAGTTACTTGAACAGTAATTGTTTTTTCTAAACCATCTGAAATACTTATTGGACTTGATGCTGAACCAGAAATTACTGGAGAACCATTTACTGTAATTGTTCCTGAGCCTGTTAGAGTCACAGTTATGCTATTTGTTGTGCTTATTAAATACCTTACACTATTATAAGTATAAGTTGTTGAATTAAAACTAAAGCAAGAAGGACTATTACTTAAAACTAAATTAGATAAAACAACAGGTATATTTACAACTAAACTACCTTGAGTGCCCCAACAACCTTCTGTGCTTCTAGATCTGAAAAAATAGGTTCCACTCGTAGTTACTGTTTGAGGAGTTCCACCTAAATCTACAGAAGTGCCATTAGAAGTGTTTCCTTGGAAATAAATTGTACTCCTGATCCTCCACTTGCGGCTATTGTTGCAGTACCTGCCCCACTACTCTGTAAAGTTACAGAAACACTTCCTGGAAGAGGATTAATAGTTGCTATAACAGGAGTTCTAGAAGATGGGTTACAAGTAGCACCTGTAACACCCACATAATAAGTGGTTGTAGAAGAAAGACTTGGGGTTGTAAAACTATTTCCTGTTCCTACTGGAGAGCCACCTGTTGATGATGTATACCATTCAATTGTGCCTTGTGAAGTTGTTGCACCTAAAGTAACTGCTCCTGAACCACATCTTGATGCTGGAGTAACATTTACTGTAGGAGGAGAATTAACAGTTACTGTTCTGGAAACACAAGTAGTTGTGTTACATGTACCTGATATTCTAACAAAATAATTTGTAGTTGTGGTTGGATTTACGGTTATACTTTGTGAAGTACCTGCACTAGCACCAATTCCACATCCAGAAGTAAACCATTGATAAGATGCAACAGTACCTAAAACTCCACCTTGAGCAGTTAATGTTGTAGAACTACCAGAACAGATTGTATTTGTGCCTGTTATTGAAGTAGGGGCAGTAAAATTTGTTCTTATTGTTACTGCTGCACTTCCTTGAGTGCCCAAAAGATCTGTTGTTGAGCTATACGCTCTAAAATAATAAGTTCCTGATGAAGTTATGTTTGCAGTTGTTGTTTGATTTGCAGTAGAAGTTCCATTTGAGGTTGTAGCTTGGTAGTATATTAGACCTCCAGTTCCACCTGATGCTGTTAAGGTAGCTGAATTACAGAATGTTCCTCCACCTGAAACAGTTACTGCTCCTGGGGGGTTTTGTATTGTAAAGGTTTGTGTTGAAACAGCACTGGTTGAATAACCAGTTGCATAACAAACACCCTTAACAGTTGTTGTAGTGATTAGATTAAATGAAGAAGAATAAATAGTTCCAATATCTCTTGTTGGAGTAGTTCCATCTGTTGTGTACCTTATGGTGCTTGATGGAGTTACACAACTTAAAGTAACAGTTACACTATTTGTATGGGTTCCACCATCAGGTGAAAACACTGGGCTTGCAGCAGGAGCATTAATGGTGTAATTGCCTTGAGCAATTGGGCTTGATAACCAACCATTCTTATAAGCAATTGCTTTTAAAACAGAGGTAATGGTGATAGGGTTGTGCTCTCTCCTGCGTTAATTAAAGTACCAGTTGTTTGTGTAGGGTTACTTCCATCTAAAGTATAACTTATCTGTACGCCTGCAACAGAATTAATTGAAACCACTTGAGAGTCAGAGTATGCGCCAGGAAAAGTACTAAAAGTTGGTGCAGATAAAGCAAAGTTATAAACACCTGTAGTTACAGGGCTTGTAGACCAATCAGTTTTATAGACTCTTGCTTTTAAAGTTAAATTATTTGAAACATATACACCTGAACCAGTATAAAGATTACTTGCTTCATCAGGATCAGTACCGTCAGTAGTATATCTTATAGTGTAAGGAGAGGGTGTTGTTGTGTTAAGTAAAATAGATTGATTATTATAAGTTCCAGGAACCAGACTAAAGATCGGAGCAGTTGCAGGAAGAGTAATGTTATAGTCTGCTTGAGAAACTATACTTGAAAAAGAACCAACATACACTATTGCCTTTATAGTTTTACTTGAAGAAACATTTATTGGTCCTGAATAGATTGGACTTGCTTCTGTTGGATCAACACCGGTTGTTGTGTACCTTATGGTTCCCCCTACATTACTGTTACTTAAAGTTACTTTCTGTATAGAGGTGTAAGATCCACCAGGAGGAGTTATAACAACAGGGTCTAATGGAACAAAGAAAGTATATGTAAATGTTGAAACTGAACTTGGAAGATAATTTGTTCTACAAGCAATTGCTTTAATTGTTGCATTGTTTGAAACATTTATTGGAGAAGTATACTGTGTAAAACTACCTGAACAGTCAGGTGTTGAAGAATCTAAGGGAAAATAAATAGTTGAAAGTTCAGTAGAAGTAACTAAAGAAACATCAATAGGATCTTGAAGATTTATTTGACTACTTGGAGTTGCATTTACAGAAGAAACTGTATAATAACTATCAGTGAAAGTTCCTGTTAAAACACCAGAATAAATGCCAGCATACTCAGAAACTGCTTTAATAGTTGTTCCTTGCAAAACAGTTATTGCCCCAGAATATATTATTCTTGTTGAAGAAACAATAGGATCAGTTCCGTCTGTTGTATAGTAAACTGCATAACTAGGATCGTGTATTAGGCTAACATTTAAAGGAAACTGAGCTATGTTATAAGTTCCAGCTGAAGGAGAGAAAGCAGGCCTTGAAACTAAAGTAGTTTTTTCTCCTTGTTCAGACCATCTGAAAGCATATCTTGAAGAACTTTTGGTTTGATTATTCTTAGAAACATCTATAGATAAATAATAGGTGTCACCACAAACACCTTGCCCTACAGGAATATCAGAAACAATTAAATTAGTTAAAATGTTTGGGTTTAAGTTTTTAGAATCTTGAAATTCAGAATTATAAGTAACAACATAATCATAATCTCCTAAAACTTCATTTTTTGAATTTTGAATTACTAGTTTAAAGGTTCCTTCTTTAGATAAAGGCCTCCATGCAAAAGTAATTAAACCTACTTTGTCTGTTGAAACTAAAGTGTCGATTGCATAACATCAAAATACCTTGCATTTACTGAAACTATTGTTGGAGGTAATGGACCATCTGTGGAAGAAGAGATTTGATCTCCTTGGGTAGAGGCATCATCTCTTCCTTGTCCACCAATTGAGATTAAAACAGAAACTATAACAACAGAGATTAATACTGCACCCCCTATTAATATCAAAGACTCTAGATTACCCTGTGCTTTCTTTGATTTATGCATATTTTTTCTTGTTGATAATTTCTTTTTTTCATAAACTATTTTTCTTAATAAACTATATTAATTTACATATATGAAAAACTGTGCTTGAGAAGGATCTCCTGTTGATGTAAACAATTCTCCTGAACAATTTTCATAACCTTGCATAATTTTATTTAAAAACTGTAAACTAGTTAAAGTTAAATTATGTGAAGAAATATCAAATTTACAAACCCCGCTTTTTTTAACTAAGTGACCAGCAGAAACATTTAATAGATCTTCAATTTCTAAAACTCCAGCCTCAGTATAATTTTCAGCTAAATATCTTTGTCTTTCTATTTCTAAAAAAGAAGTTCTATGATCAATTAAAGTTAACCTTACTAAACATTCATCAAATTGATTTAAACCATTGATTGTATATTCTAAAGAAAAATTATATTTGGTTCCATTTGCAGGATATTCTATTTTTTCTGATTGTAAATATTTTACATCTTTTTTACAAGAAGATAAATAACCAGAAAAACAAGAAAAATCTGTTGCACAATCTATTGTCGGATCAACAGGGATTACTTCAGTAGGAAGTACTATTTCTTGAGGAGGAATTAAATCAGAATTGTTAACTGGTAGGTTATCCGCTGGATTTATTGCTTGGTCTTTGTCTTGACCAACCAAAACAAAAAGAACTGCTGCAACTAGTGCAAGCATAACTAAGATTATTGTTATAACTGTTTTCAAAATATCTCACCTTTTAAGTATATATTTAATACAAATATATATACCATAATATATATAAATATTAGTAAAATGTGTTTTGATACTTAATTATATTTTTTACTCTTTTATATCTTTAAGTAAAGAAGAAATTGACTTTGAGGTGTGGATATTAAAAATAACTTTTGCAAAATAATCAGAAACATCAATTGATTTAAACCAAGGTGTGTTTTTTAAAAAATCATCTGTGTGATAAATAGCATTTGTGCCTATAACATAAGTTAAAACTTTATTTTCAAAAAGTTCATTAAATCTTTCAAGACAAGGAGAGTTAAAGAAAGGCAAGGAACATGCAATAAATTTCATTTGCACCCTCTTTTTTTAGAAGTTTAGCTGCATTGTAAAGAGTTCCACCTGTATCTATCATATCATCAACAAGTAAAACATTCTTTCCAATCACCTCTCCTAAAATATACATTTTATCTATTTGATCTATTTTTGTATAACTTCTTTCTTTATAGATTGAGATTAAATCTATTTTAAGTTCAGAAGCATAGCCTTCGGCTCTTTTAAGACCACCAATATCGGGAGAAGAAACAACTAGATTTTCTAGAGGCATATTTTTTTTAACAAATCTTGTAATATCTCTAAAACCTTTTAAATTTTCAAAAATGCATTTATCAAAAAAACCAGCAATTGCAAGGTTATGGATATCTAAGGCGATTAAGGTATTAACTCCTAAAAGTTCGATTTCTTGAGCAAACATTTTTGCTGTAATCCCTTCTCTTGAAAAAGATTTATCTTGTCTTGAAAATGGAAAGGTTGGTAAGATAACATTTATTTTTGATGCGCCTGATATCCTTGCTGAGTTGATTAATGTTTTTAAAGCAAGGATGTTGTCACTTACCAAATATCCAAAAGAAGTGTTTGTAACATCTTGGATAATGTAAACATCTCTACCTCTTATTGACTCTAGAACATTAGATTTTATTTCTGTGTTTAAACTGAACCTCTTCTGTGTCTGTTAAAGAAATTGGAGAAAAATTATCTTCTTTTAAAAATCTATTTAAGTGATTTAAAACTTTTATAGAAAAATTACGTCCCCCTTTACAAGACATTAAAGAAATTTTTGTTTGCGCGTACATTTTATCACTTCTTGGATAGATTAGAAATTCTATCTTTATTAAATATATCTTGTATTCTTTGTATGGCTTTTTGTCTTTGCGCTTCTGTTTTAAAAGATTTATTTTGATAATATTTAATATAGTTATCTTTTAATCTTTCAAAGTAAGAAGTAACAGATAAGTTTATGGACGTTTTATAGCTGTCAAAAAAATCAAGTGCTTTTTCACTTACAACATTTCTCCCATTAATAGTTTCTATACTGTAAACATTAAGGTTGCTTAAATCAAGAGCTAGCTTACTGTATCCAGCATAATTCTCTTTCTTTCCTATATGTGATTTTTCTAAATAAAGTTTATTTTCAATAGTTGTAAAGTATGCTGTGTTTGAAGAAAGTGCTCTTAAAAAACCTCCGTAGGTTTCATCACAACTTTTTCTTTTTTTTGAAGATGTTATTTTTGTTTGTAATAGCCCTGCTTTAATTCTTTCAACTTCTCTTTCAATTTGTTTATTCGAAAAAGAACCTATTTTTTCTGTTCTTATTAAATATTTTACAAACTCATTGACCTTTTGTTTTTCATCAAAAGGTAGCTTTGACGCAAGAGAATATAATTTTTCAACTTTTAATATATTATTATTAAAATTAATGTAATTATTTTTTTTAGAAATTTCTAAAAGACCATAAAAGCCATACCTTAAAAAATAATTGTGTACGTTAGGATCTAATTTTTTTAAAGAAGATAAACTTGAGGATAAACCTCAAGAGGACATCCTTGATTATTGTGATGAGCCTTGCCTACAAAAACAAAAGACTCTAAACGCTTATCTTTCTTTAAAAAAAGATAAATGTCTTTTATAACATCTAGTTTTTTATCGTCATTAACTCTAAAACCATAAGAAAAATGAAATTTTTCATTATATATTGCTCTTTCTTTTTCAAGGGACCTTGGTTTTGGTTTTAATTTAGATATTAGTTTTTTAAACATGATTTACCGACCTTTAAACATTATCTTTTTAAAACACTTATTTTCTTTTGAAACAACTTTTAATTTTTTAAGATACATCTTATCACATTTGTTTTTAACAACTTTTAGCCTATTATTACAATGATCGGTTTAAGTTTTAAAACTTTCTTTACCATTTTTAAATCCTGCATGGCCTGCACAACTTCCTTTGATGACTTGTAAGAAGAGGGTTGTTCTTCCCTTGCTAGGTTTTCTGAAATGTTTTCTAGAATAACATTGTTTTTTTCCATTAAAGACTTAAGATCCTTAAAAGATATTTTTTCCTTAGCCTCTTTTCTTGAAAGACTTCTTCCTGAACCATGAGCTACTGAAGAAAAGGTTTCCTTAACCCCTTTATCAGGGACTAATATATAGCTATCATCTAGCATTGAGCCTGGAAGGATTATTGGAGAACCTGTTTTTTTAAAAGGACTTTTTGAAGATAAATCTTCTTTTAAAAAAACTCTAGTTGCCCCTTTTCTTGTAACAAGGTACTCTTTACCATTATGCTTTTCAAAAGTAGCTATGTTATGAGAGAGGTCATAGAGAAGAGAAAAGTTAATTTCTTTTTTTAAAGTTTTTAAAAAAACATCTTTTATTAAAGAAGAAAGAACTGTTCTGTTTACAAAAGCAAAGTTTGCAGCAGCGCACATAGCCTTGTAATAATCACTTCCTTCTTTTGAAGAAAAAGAGGCATGAGATAATGGTTCTTTTATTTTAAATTTTTTAAAATAATCAGAAGCTATTTGATGGCCTAGGCCACGAGAGCCTGTGTGTAGCATAATAACTAATTGCCCTTTTCTTAAATCAAATTGGTTACTTATATCCTTGTTAAAAACTTTAGACACCTCTAAGATATCTATGAAATGATTTCCTTGCCCTAAAGTGCCTACCTGCGTCTTACCTCTCTTTAAAGCCTCTTTTGAAATTTTAGAAACGTCTGCATCTTTAAAGAAGCCTTGGTTGTACATGTAAGACAAATCTTTTTTTTCACAATATTTCTTGGACACACACCAGTTTGCGCCTTGCTTTAAGATGTCTAGATAATCTTTGTTATTTAATTTTAAACCATCACTTGAAAGCCCTAAGGGTAGTTTCTTTAACTCTTTGGAAAGAAGTACAAGATCTTCTTTTTTTAGATCTTTTAAAAAAAGACTTATTTTAATAATCCTTATTCCACAGTTAATATCATACCCTACTGCATCGGCGCTAATGATTGCATTTTCTTTTAAAGAAGCAAAGACAGAACCTATTGGAACTCCAAACCCAGGATGAATGTCTGGCATTGCTAAGATTGGGGAAGAAACTTCTTTTAAAGAGGAGATTGAGAGAAGCTGATTGAAGGCCTCACTTGATATGTTTTTAAAAAGTAATTTACTTATGGCTATCTTAATTTCTCTATTATTATTTCTTGAAATGAAAAAACCTTTTTTATAAGTGAAAGAAGAATGCATATTAAATATATGCACAAAATAGTTTATATACTTTTAGAAAAAAATAAAATAAGAAAAATTTAGACGAAAAACAAAAAAAGAAAAAAGAAAGGTAAGAAGTAAAAGATACCTAATATTCTACATACTCCTTTTTATCCTTAGAAATTTCTTTTTTAATAAGCTCTTTTTCAAGAGAAGAAATATCTTTTATTTTCTTCTTAAAATCAGAGTCTATCTTTTCAGGAACAAAGGCATACACCTTAACATACAAGTCACCAGGAACATTTCTTCTACTAAAGATAGAAACACCAGTTCCTTTTACCTTAAAGGTTGTGTTGTTAGCTGTCCCTGCGGGTATTTTTAATTTTATTTTGTCCTTGAACTTGTTTATCTTAAGAGTGGTTCCTAAAACTAAATCTGAAAAAGTAACTGGAACCTCACAGTAAAGATCCTCTCCTTTTCTTTTAAAGAAAGCGTGGTTTTTAACAGAGATGTTTAAGAAAAGATCTCCCTTAACACCTTGGTGGTTGTGCCCTTGCTCTCTTAATCTCATGACATCTCCTGTGTTAATACCAGATGGAATATCCACAGACAATGTTTTTTTATCTTTCACAAAACCTTTTCCTGAACATTTTGAACATTGGTTTTTAATAACATAACCATTTCCCTTACAGGTAGAACAAAGGTTTTCAACAGAGAACATTCCAAAAGGAGTTCTTTTGGTTGTAACTGTTCTTCCTCTTCCATTACAGGTTGAACAAACATCTTTTTGCATGTCCTTTGAGCCTGTTCCAGCACAGAAATTACATTCAATATCTTTATAGTATTCTATTTTTTCTTTGCCACCTAAGATAGCTGTTTCAAAATCAATCTCAAGGTTATAAACAAGGTTTAAGTCCTCTTCTCTCTCTCTTCTACGCTGCCCTCTTTGTGAAAATTGAGAAAAGAAACCACCGTCATCATCATCTGAAAAGGAATTAAAAATATCTGAAAAATCAAAACCACCAAAACCAGAAAACCCCTGTCCAGCATTTCCCGCATACCCTTTTGAAAAAGCATCATGACCGTAGGAATCATACTGTTTCCTCTTCTCTGCATCAGAAAGAACAGAGTAGGCATTACTAATCTCTTTAAACTTCTCAGCATCTGCAGAAGCTCCTGCTAAGTCAGGATGATGCTTCTTTGCTAAGGTTTTATAGGCTTTTTTAATTTCATCTAAAGAGGCATCCTTTGAAACCCCTAAAAGAGAGTAGTAGTCTTTGTCTTGCATGGTTTATCACTAAGTTTTTTTAAAAAAATAAAAAAAAAAGATTTATTTTTTATCCTCTTCTTTTTCCTCTGTAAAATCTGCATCCACTGTTTTTGTACCATCTTCGTTTTCAGTAGTCTGCTTTTCTTGAGAGGAGGTTGCTTCTTGAGAGGCCTTTTGATAAACCTTTGTTGAAATCTCATAAAGCTTCTTTTGTAAACTCTCAGTTTTTTCTTTTAAGTCAAGAGCTTTTTCATCAATTGCTTTTTGAAGATCTGTTTTTAATTTTTCAAGATCAGTTACATCATTTGCCTCAAGCTTATCTTTACTTTCTTTAAGTAAACTATCAACACTGTAAATTAATGTCTCTGCCTTATTTCTATCTTCAATCTCCTCTTTAGCTTTCTTATCAGCCTCAGCGTTATCCTCTGCTTCCTTTCTCATTCTTTCAATATCTGCTTCTGAAAGGTTTGTTGTAGCGGTTATCTTTATTGCTTGAGATTTTCCTGTACCTAGGTCTTTTGCTGAAACAGAAAGAATACCGTTTGCATCAATATCAAAGGCAACCTCTATTTGAGGAACCCCTCTTGGTGCTGGCATGATACCTATAAGCTGGAATCTTCCTAAAGGATGATTGTCTTTTGCAAGAGGTCTTTCTCCTTGTAAGATGCTTATATCAACTGCTGTTTGGTTATCAGCTGCTGTTGAAAAGATTTGTGATTTCTTTGTTGGGATGGTTGTGTTTCTTTCAATTAATTTTGTAAAAACCCCACCTAAGGTTTCAATACCTAAGGAAAGAGGAGTTACATCTAAAAGTAAAACATCCTTAACATCTCCTCCTAGAACACCACCTTGGATAGCTGCACCTAAGGAAACAACTTCATCAGGGTTGATTGATTTGTTTGCTTTTTTATTAGTTAATTTTTCTACAATATCAACAACCTTTGGTATTCTGGAAGAACCTCCAACTAAGATGACTTCATCTATTTTTGAAATATCTATCTTTGAGTCCTTGATAGCATTCTTAACAGGAGTTTCTACTCTTTTAAAAAGATCAGAACATAACTCTTCAAACTTAGCTCTTGAAAGTTCAGTGTTTAAGTGTTTAGGACCAGTGTTTGTTGCTGTTATGTAAGGTATGTTAATGGTTGCTTTTAGTGTTTGGGAAAGCTCTATTTTTGCTTTCTCAGCTTCATCTTTTAATCTTTGCAGGGCCATTTTATCGTTTGAAAGGTCAATGCCTTCCTTTTGTTTAAAATCAACTATTAAGTAGTCAATTATTTTTTGATCAAAGTCATCTCCACCTAAATGGTTATCTCCGCTTGTTGACTTAACTTCAAAAACACCATCATCAAGCTCTAAGATAGAGACATCAAAGGTTCCTCCACCTAAGTCAAATACTAAAACTGTGTGGGCATGTTTTTTATCAAGACCGTATGCAAGAGCAGCAGCTGTTGGTTCGTTGATTATTCTTAGAACCTCAAGACCAGCTATCTTACCTGCATCCTTAGTTGCTTTTCTTTGAGAGTCTGTAAAGTATGCTGGAACAGTTATAACTGCTTTTAATATTTTTTGACCTAAAGCATCCTCTGCATCTTTTTTTAATTTTTGTAAGATCATTGCTGAGATTTCTTCTGGGGTGTATTGTTTATTACCTAAGGAAACTTTTTCTGAAGTTCCCATTTTTCTTTTAATAGAGTAGATTGTGTTTGTTGGGTTTGCAACAGCTTGTCTTTTTGCTAAGGAACCTACTATTATTTGATCGTTTGAAAGGGCCACAACTGATGGGGTTGTTCTTCCTCCTTCTGAGTTAATTAAGATTTCTGGTTTACCAGCTTCCATTATTGAGACAGCTGAGTTTGTTGTTCCTAAATCAATTCCTATTATTTTTTCTGATGCCATATTTTATTCCTCCGAAAATAAACCGATTATTACTTTTCCTGGTTTTATAATTTTATCTTTATAAGTATAAGCGTTTTCTAAGACATCTAGTATCTTATTATGTTTTTCTTTTTTATCTACTTTTAATGTTTGGACACACTCTGCTGTATTGTAATCGTAATCAAGACCTAAAAGATCTATTTTTTTTATATTTAATCTTGAGAGTATTAAATCATAATTGTTGTTTATCTCTAGTAGGTTGTTTTTTGAAGAAATGTTTTCTTCATGCTCAATGGCTTTTAGTAAAGTTTCTTTAAAGGAAAGAAAATCTAAAATTATTTTTGAAGTTTCTAAGAATAGAAAATTATCTTGCTCCTTTGCCATTCTTTTTTTATAGTTTGAAAAGTCTGCTAAGGATAACTTTAGTTGATCTTCTAGAAAAGAAATTTTGTTTAAATATTCTTCCTCTTGAGAGTTATTGTTTTCTTCTAAAGAAGACTCTTCTAAAGAACCTTTTTCTAAAGAAGATTCATTTTCTAAAACATCTTCTGTTTTATTTAAAGAAACATCATTTTCATTAATATTATTTTTAGTATCTGACTGCATGGTAAACTTGTCCTCCTTTTAAAAAATAAATTGGAAAATAGAAGTTATTTGCTCTAAAATAACTAATGTTACAAAATGTTTAAATTTTTTGTGTCGGCAGGTTTATAAATTTTTGCTTTCTTCGCGTAATATCACGCCTAAACTGATCTCTTTACCATTAGAATCATAGGCCTTAAAGGAGTAAAGAGAGAATGGATAATAGGCAATTATGTTAATATCCTTAGATTGGAAGAAAGAAAGATCTTCTCTAGAAGGCTCTCCTCCACCTGAAGGGTGAGAGTGAACTGAACCATTAATGGAAAGAGAGAGTGGTACAAAGTCAAGCCTAATAGTTGCTGAATTTTCATTACTCTTTGTTTGTGGTATTATATATATATCTTGAAAAATATTATTTCTAGAAACTAGCATTCCTGAAAATTCATTAGGGTAAAAGCTTTTTGAAAACTCCATTATGCTTTCAAGAACGTCTTTGTAAATATACCAATCAGCCATAAAATATATATAGTCTTTAAAGTATATATTTATTGTTAAAAGGAAAATAAAAAGGAAGGAAAGAAACATGAGAGAGAAAATATTAATTACTGGGGCCTCAAGTGGGATTGGAAAAGAATATGCTTATCAGTTTGGAAAAGAAAAAAAGGATTTGCTTTTAGTTGCAAGAAACAAAGAAGCACTTATTGAGATTAAAAAGGATCTTGAGGAAAGATATAACATCAACTGCGAGTATTATCTATGTGACCTTTCAGTTCCTGAAGAGATTAAAAGACTTGCAAAGAAAATAGAAAAAGAAAATATTGATGTTTTAGTTAATAATGCAGGGTTTGGAAATAGAGTACCTTTTAGTGAAGTTGATTTAAAGGTTACAGAGGACATGATAAATGTGCATATCTTTGCGACCACTTTACTTACAAGAGCAGCACTACCTTACATGCTTAAAAGAAATAAAGGAGTAATCATCAATGTAGCTTCATTAGCATGTTATTTGTTTACAGCAAAAAATAACATTATTTATAACTCCACAAAAAGATACATCATTCACTTCTCAAGAAACCTTCAAGATGAGATTAATAAAAAAAATAAAAAAATTAAAGTTCAAGCACTCTGCCCTGGGTCTACAAAAACAAACTTTGATAAAACAGCTATCTTTAAGACTATGCTACCGGTCTTACCTTCCTTTATGTACATGGAAGCAGAAGAGGTTGTCAGAGGATCTATTAAAGCACTTAAGAAAAGAAAGGTTGTTTTCGCGCCAGGTTTTAAGAATAGATTACTTGCTTTTATTCTTAAGTTAAATATCTATAAATAAAATAAAAGGGTGGGTAGCATTATATAGGCCATTAACAACACCCTTGATTTATTGTACTGTAAAGGAAGAAAACCTATTAAGGTGCTTAAAAATAAAAAAGGAAGAGAGAGCCATCCTGAGATTAAAACAACTAAAGTAACTGAAAATATTAAAAATAAAATATTTATTTTATTTAAATCTCTTGAATTAATAAACCTTATAATATCTTTTAAAACTGAGTTTAAAAGTAAGAGGGAAAAAGAAACTGAAAGCAAAACAGTTATTATAAAAAAGAAAATATCCCCCTAGAGAGAACCTGTTTTTCCATTAAAAGAATAGCTATATACCTAGCCTTGGCTTATAAAAAACATTGCAAGAAAATAAGAGAAGATTAAAGCGCTTATGGAGATGCTTGAAAAAAGAACAATGTATTGTTTAGAAGAAAAATTAGTTTTAAACCTTGAAACAATTGTACCTGCTTGAGAGGAAGAAAAGGAAGGCACTAAGATTATTAGAAGGGAGGAAAGAGAGCCGACAACAGAAAGCTTGAGAGCCTCTAAGGAAGGGAAAGAAAAATTTTCTTTTGTTTCTTGAAAAACTTTTTTATGCTTTTCAAAAATAGATTTTATTAAAAGAGGAAGAGTAAACAAACCAACCACACAAACAAATAATGGCTCTTTTAAAAAATAATTGTATTTCAAGGTTAAAAGACCTAGAAGAGAAGAAGATAGGAAAATAAATAAAACAATTAACCTATCTTTGTTACTTTCTTCAAAAATAAAAAACTAAAGAGAGTAAATAGAATGGCAAAAGATATTAGAAAACTAAAACCTATTAAAGAAGAGAAAAGAAGATAAAGTAAAACAGGAAACATAGGGCAAAGATAGCGCCAAAAAAAGAACCAAGAAAATCTAAAAAAATACCCTCGAAAGCCCTTTTAGAAACATCTTATGCAAGGGAAATAAAGACATTATGTTTTCTGTGTTTGGAACTGAGAAAAAAGTTTGTGGAAGGTAACTTGTTATTAACTGATAGATTGAAAGAGAAAGGAAAAAATAAAATTTATCAGGAAAAACTAAAAATAAACCAAAATATAAAAACAAGTAAGAAACAAAGTTAATGTGCATTGAAGGGATTAAACCAAAAAGAAAACCTGTTATTACTCCAAGGATTATCTCAAGAATCATTTAATCTCATATTTATATAAAATAATTTCTTCTTTACCATTATAGAGAGTATGCTTACCGGTTACCTTCAAGGTTTTCTTTTCAAGGTATGCTTTTTCAAGTAAATGTAAGTTTGTTTTAGAAGGGTTAAAGTAAACAACAGGTAAACAGTTTGAAAGATTACATATAGAAAAAAATAAATTATTTTCTTTTACATCTAAATGTTTTACACCTCCTGTTACTGAAACCTACTTTTCTAAATAAAGAGAATTATCTTCAAGAAGATTGATTTCAGGGGTTTTAAAAAAAGCGGTTAAAAGGAATAAAGCAAAAAGAGAAGCAACTGTTAGAAAAATTAAAAACTTATTTAGTTTTGTTACATCCATGCTTTATTTTTTAAAAAAACTATTTAGAAATTATTTTCTTTATCTTAATTGGTTTTTTGTTTATGAAAAATGTTGATAGTTGAATTATAACTGTTGACCCTACTGCTACTTTCCTTGAGTATTTTAAAGAATATTCTTTCTTAGATAAAAAGAAAGGATCTTCTAGCTTAAAGGTAACTTCTTTATCTGTGCTCTTTACAACCACGCCGTATGTTTCATTAAATAAAATTTTGAATAAATAAAGGTAAGCTACTACAAGACACATAAAGAAAACTAAAAAATAAATGTGAGTAATGTAATCTGCTATTATAAACAAAAGTAAGATACTTGTAAAACCAATACCTATATACACGTATTTGTTTTTAATATATGGGTAGCTTTCAAGCTCTTTATAGAAGAATAAAAAGGTTAAAAGCATTAAAAGTATTTTTAGAAATAACATACCAGGAACAATTAAGTTAACCACTATTGAGGCTAAAAAAATAATTTCTAAATATAAGATATGTTTATCCATTTACAAAGCACCTTTAATTACAAATAATTCTAACATTAATATTATTATATTTTGTTCTTTTATCAACCTCATTTTCTAAAGAAGAATAATTATAGTCTGTAAGTGTTGGACAGGTAATAGAGGCATCTGCTTTCTTTAAAATAACAGTGAAATTAAGATCTGTTGTATTATAAGCATAAGTTACTGCTGAAATTACAAGTGGCCTTGAATCGTTTGCTATAAACTGAATGGTTTTATTTTTTACTTTGTAAAGACCAACATTTATATCAAAAGTAGATAATAAAAATAATGTTGCAGACATGGCTATTAATATCAAAGCTAAAACAATAATTAAAAACTCAAGACTGGTTTGTGCTTTAGTTTGCTTTAGAAACATTAAATGCTCCGTTTGCTAATTTTTCAACAGATAAATAACCATTAAACCCAGGACCTATATTTTCACAAGTAATGTTTGCTCCTGAAATAAAAATTTGTTTTTCAAAAGTACAGATGTTTGTAGTCCTGTTACAAGCAGATATATTAGGTTTTGGTATTTGAGAAGAAATGTTTATGGTGTAAGTGATAATTGAGTTTACGCCTCCACTACACCCTGTTATTGAAGAGCTTGGTGGAAGATAGAAATAAACTAGTCTTTTACCATAACCAGGTGTACTTGAGAAAGAAGAGAGGTCGTCACCTAGTTTTTCAAAAGATTGTTTTGTTTGGGTTATTGAATAAATATCATTTATCATGTTTTCAGAGAATGTCACATTAGGGTATATTACTGCTTGAAAAAATAATAGTAATATAGCAATTAAAACAATATATTCTATGGCAATTTGCCCTTTTCTATTCTTCATTAATCATGCACATCCTTCTTTTGCTTTTTTTAAAAAAACATCCAAATAAAATCCCCTAAAACATTTAGTAAAATGTATGCAAAAAAAACTGAGGGGGTAAATGGGAGTGTCCTCTTTAAAAGCACCTCTTTCTCTAAATTATGTTTGTAAGAACTCTTTAAAAAGGTTATGTCTTTTGAAGATAAACCACCTATTTTTTTTGAGTCTAAAACTAAGTTATTGGAATAAGTATTTTTAATAATTTGTTTAAAGTAACCAAAAAAAGTAACCTTCTTTTCAATAACTTTATTGTTAATTTTATAGTAATTGTTCCAAACAACATCTCCTTCCTTAAGCTCATAAATTTTCTTTTTCTCAACTAAGATTCTAGTTGAGATTATCTTGTAGATTGTTATTGCTAAAAATAATACTTTAATGGTTATTATTATGGTTAAGAGATTATAAAAGGAAAATATTTTTAGCTTAAAGAATATTGCAGACGCTATTAAAAGTAAATAGAAAATAGTTATGATGTAATAAAAGAACTTAACATTGTATTTCTCTAGTTGCCTGAAAAACAATAAAAAAGCAATTGAGAATAAAAAATAAAAAAGAAAAGAAATGGTTAAAGAAAAAATGTGTAAGAAAGAACTTATAAGAAACAAAACTAAAACTGAGCTAATGAAAGAAAAGATAGTGTTTTTGGATTTTAAGATGTCCCAAAGAATGAAATGATGCTTTCTGAAAATAAACAAGTAAAGAGAGTGAATGATTAGAACAGGGGCGGTGGATAAAATACTTACAATGATCAAGGTTAAGACAAAGAAAGGATGGGTTATGATGCCAAAGGAAAGAGAGGATGCAAAGAAGTTAAGGTTAAATGGGTTAAGGACAGCTAAAGCAGAGAATAATTTTAAATCTCCTCCTGCAAAGAACCCTGTTTCCCAAAGCACGTAGCTTACAAAGAAGGTTACTGCAAAGGATAATAAAGAATTTAATAGAATATTAAGATTATTAAGAACAATTGACTGTATTATTTTTGTAATAATACCTATTATTAATAAAGTTAAGACTAAAGGGTTTGGGATTATTCTTTTTCTTACATCATAGATTACTGCTACTATTAGAAATAGAATGGTTATTGAAAAAATAAAGAAAGTAAAATTAAACATCATTTTAAAAATAATTTATAGGTTTTTATAAAGAAGACAAGATATTATCTCTATAAGTTAATATTTTTGATTTTGCAACAGTTATGAAGGTATTAAGGTTTAAGATAACTATTCCTGTTGTTATAACAAGAATCATACCAAAGACGATCATCACAAGATACTCTATTGACACTTGACCTTTTTGATCATTTAGAATATCTTGTAATTTTTTATATATCATATTTGTTTCAAACTCATTTTATATTTATGGCACTCTACATGTTGATGCTGGTTTTGAGAAGGCTGACATTTTAGTGCCCTTAACTGTTGCTACAGTTAAAGTATGTCTATTACCAGAAGTTACTGCCGGACTAATTCCTGAAATTGTGTAAACACCATTTACAGCTCCAGGCACAGTAGTAGGAGTCCCGCCGTTAACAACATAACTGAATACAGTATCACTAGAATTTAAGGTAAATCTAATTTGAGTTGTAGTACAATCTATAATGTTTACTATAGGAGGGGTTATTGTGTTATCGATTACTTGTGAAAGTGTTTCATCTTGAGCAGCAACTTTATCTCTATTAGATCCGCTCATACTAACAACTAAAACAATTACTGTTACTGCAACAACAAGTGCACCACCAATAATTAATAAATATTCTAAGGCACCTTGTCCTTTTGATTTGTCTTTTGAAAAAAACATAATATTTTCGCCTCTTTTTAATTTTTTATAATTTTTATTTTTTTAATAATATTTCTTTAATAAATATAATTTTAATTTTTGTTAGGTTTTTTACTGATATTGTTTTAATTTAAATAACTGATTTTGTTTTTTTAAAATACTTTTGTGAAAATAAAAAAATATAGCTTAAAAGCTATATTCTTAACTTACTACTTAATTAATCCAACTGAATCTATAACCTTGTGATGTTACTGTTTGGTTATTCTTTGTTGTTTTAATATATAAGTAGTATGAGTCACCACATTTGCTACCAGCATCTAATGTTAATGCAACATTTAAACCATTTACTTCGTTTGGATTTAAATCATCAGTAACCATTGCAACACCTGCAGAAGTTGTAACTGTTAAATCAGCGCCGGTATATTCCTTATTATTTGAATCTTTTACGATAACTTCGTGACTTCCACCTTCACCTAAAGGCCTCCATGAGAAGGTAAAATCTGCAACGCCTGTTGCTGAAACACAATTAGCGTATGGAGCTAAAACTTGTACTATTTGTGATGGTTGAGGAACATCTGTTGCTTGATTTGCCTTTTCAGCTTGAGCTGCAGCAGAATCTCTTGATTGTCCACCCATACCAACAAGTAATGCAATAACAATAACAGCGATTAATACTGCACCGCCTATTAAAAGAAGATACTCTAAAGCACCTTGTCCTTTATATTTTTTATTCATTTTTTAAACACCTTTCTTATTTTTTTTAAATATCACACATAAAGTGTATAATCTTTTCATTTAAGATTTTCTTTAATGTAATGCTAAATTAATTAAAATAATACATACGATATATTTATATATGTTTCTTTTCATTAATCCAAACCCTCATATTCAACTATTGTCAAAATTTTTTTGATACTCTGTTGCTGTTCTTACATTCTTTGAAGAAGTCTGCTTCAAGAAAATACCAACAGTTAAGGCAACAAGGATAACTACTCCTAAAACTATAATAAACTCCAAGGAAACTTGTCCTTTATTCTCTTTAATTAATCTTTTTATCTTAGACTTCATTTTAAACCATTCCTGAAAGCATTAAGTTCAATGCAAATTGAGCTAAAAAATAAACAATGTAACCTATGGTTATTAAGACAGGGAAAAATAAAACTATGTAACTTAAGTCTCCTTCCCTCATAACACTTATCATTGTAGAAGCTGCAAATATCTGTATAACAATATATATATCTAATAAAAAGAAAATTGTTTTTTGAGCATCTAAAGAAACTGCTAAAGCCTTTGCTGAAGCAATACCTGAAGAGGTTGCAATATCGGTTAAAAAACCAGTAATTACTCTTGTCATTCCAAAAATGAAAGGAGCAACTATTGAAGATGCTGCAACAATAAAAATTGTTTGAAGCATTGTTTTTGTTTGTCTTTCTTTCTTTACTCTGAAAAGTTGTTTAGTGTCGTTTGCAATTTCATCTAAAACATCTGCAAGTTGTGCACCGGTTCTTAATGATTCTTGTATTAAAGTAATTGTTCTTCTAACTATCTTAGACTCTATTCTCATAGATAAGTAACTTAAGGCAACAGACGTGGTGGCCCCCATTTCAAGTCTTCTTATAGCCTCATTAATCTCAAAGGAAAGAGGACCAAAATCAGCAGTAGAAACCTCTCTTAAAGCATAATCAAAGGAAGAACCTGCCTTCATGGTGTCTGCAATTAACTTTAAGGCATCTGGCCAGTATCTTTCAATAGTTCTTATTTTATTAAAGTAAATATACATTGGAAGACCAATACCTAAAACCAAACCATTTACAAAAAATAACATACCTATCTTAAGATCAATCAAGTACCCTAAAACACCTAAAAAGAAACTTGCTAAAAATATTAAAGTTATCCATACCCTTGCTGGAATCTTTATTTTTAAAGTATATAAAAATACTTGATATCTAGTTAATGTATTTGCCATTCTTAAATCACATCTTTGGTTCAATCATCTTAATATAGTATACTAAGAAGATAAATATTATTGGAAGTGCTACACAGTAAATTAAAGTTAAAGTTAATGGAGTCATTACACCTGGTAAAAATAACGCACCATCTTGACCTAATGGAGCATTTGCAATTGCACCTAAAATTGCTGCAAAAACAGGTAAAACAATTGCTATGAAAATAAAAATAATTCCGAAAAAATTCATCTTTTCACCAAAAGTCTTAGCAGACTCTAAAAGATCAAAAGAAACTGTATCTGCAACACTACTGATTGTGTTTGCAAGGTTACCACCGGTGTTAAGGGTTCTTACAATATGGAATAAAGCTATATTATAGTTTTTAGATTGACTTCTTAAGGCAGCATGTCTTAAAGCTGTCTTTGTGTCTGTACCATTCTCAATCTCTAAGATTGTTCTGTTCATCTCCTCTGATAGAACACCATAATCATTTGCAGCAACAGACTGTAAAACCTTGTAAAGACCAATACCAGCTTGAAGTTCAGTTGCAATATGCCTTAAAGCAAATGGAAGTTCAATATCAATATATACTCCACGTATTTTTGCTTTCTGCATTGGTATTAAATATGCAAAAATAAAAATAAATAAAATAAATAAAAAAACCCAAATAAAAATTACTGAAACAGCCCATATTGGTTTAACAACTATAAAAACAAATAATAAAAATATGGAAAAGAATGCAGATAACATTAATGCAAAGATTGTTGAGATTACAAGATGCTGTATTAATGTTCTTTTATAGTTTGCAGAAGTTAAATAAAAGGAAATCTTTTTACCTATAGGGTTTTTAAGAATATAAAGAATAATGGAATCAATTAAACCTTTAAAAGGCCTATAGTACTTTGCAGCACTCTTCTCTAAAGTCCCATCTGTATTAGCTGATAATTTACTTTCAGCATCAACATCAAGTTGAGATAACCTTCCTTGGGAAATAACCTCTCTAAGTTCCTTTAAATGACCCTCAGATAATGAATCAGCAGTGATGTTTTTATCCTTCTGTTTCATTTTTTTTACAATGTTTTGAACTGCATCTAAGTCAACATCTAATTCTTTGTTTTGATCCTTTGATGAGGCCAAATCATTCTTTAAAATTTCTAACTTCTTTGAGTCCATAATAAAACATATTTCCTAAATGGTTTTAAATTATACTATATATACTATCTTCTTAATATATATTCTTTTTGTATTTCAAAAGAAACATCTTTAATATCTCTTACCTTCTTTTTAATCATTTCTTGTATAAGTTCTGCTCTGTGAGCTATCTTGTTTTTAATATCTTGATCAGTTAAGTTTGTGTATGTCTTAATTAAATCAAAGTAAAGGATAGGTTCGTTTGTTCTTTCTAAAGTATCTGTTTCAGGGTTCCATACAAAGACCAGGTTTATCTTTGGTTCTCCTTCTAAAACACCCTTTATCTCTGCGATTGCGGTTATCCTTCTAACTTGTCCTTTAGCTGTTCTTAATCTTTTTTGAATAATTACGAAATCAATACCAGCAAGCATTAATGGAGGAACATCCATTGGAGGAGAAGTTAATCTTACTATGGTTTCTTTAGCAGAGTTTGCGTGCACAGTTCCCATACACCCATCATGACCAGTGTTCATGGCAGTGAAGAGAGCAGTTGCCTCTTTATGTCTTATTTCACCAACAATTATTCTATCTGGCCTCATTCTTAAGGTGTTTTTTGTAAGAATCTCTAAGCTTAATTCTCCTTTTCCTTCAAGACCAGGAGGCTTACCCTCAAACCTAATTACATGCTTTATAGGTAACTTAAGTTCAGCAGTGTCTTCAATAGTTAGGATTCTGTCAGCCTCTGGTATAAAGTTTGCAAGAACATTTAAAGTGGTTGTCTTTCCAGAACCTGTTCCACCGGATATTAAGATGTTTGCAGGCTTTGCACCAAAACCTTCAACCGCACACCATAAGAAAGAAGCTACCTCTAGGTTCATTGTCTTAAAGTTAATTAAATCTACAATAGTGTAAGGATCCTCTCTAAACTTTCTGATAGTTATTGTTGAACCATCAATTGATGCAGGAGGAACAGTTGCATTAACACGAGAACCATCTGGAAGTCTTGCATCAAGCAAAGGGTTTGCAACATCTACATTTCTTCCAATAGATCTTGCGATTTTATCAATAATGTCGTTTACACCATCATCAGAATAGAAGATGATGTTAGTTGTCATCATACCATAATCTACATGAAAGACATAAACTGGTTTTTTAGGCCCAACAATCATTATTTCTTCAAGCTTATCGTCTTCAAGCAAAGGCTCAATAACACCAAAACCAGTCATCTCTTTTACAACAGCACCTGCGTAGAAAGGGTAAAGGTGTTTTGGAATATTTATTTCTTGAGCTGTTTCTAAAATATCAATTACTTTTTGATAATAAATGTTTTTTCTTTGTAAAGGATCTCTTATCTTATAAGGGTCTGATGAAATTAATCTTGTGGTGGCTTCTTTTAAAGTATTAATTATTATTTTTTGACTTGGGTTAGGTTTTGGTACAGGTATTGAATAGTGGAGGATGGATTGAGAATCTAATCTATATATCTTTACTTCACCATACTTTGTAATCAATGTAGCCCCCTCTATTTTTTCCTCTTGTTGTTTAAAACCAGAAGAGGCGTTTTTATAATCAAGCTCAGATATCTTTATTTCAGAATTGTTTTCTAAAGACTTTAGTTTTGTTAAGGCATCTTGTTTATTTTGTTTAGATACTTCTGTTTCAAAAAGAATTTCTGATTTTTTTGCTAAATCAGTTAATGGTTTTTCTTCTCTATCTCCAATCACTATATTTTCTGTTTTTGGTTTTTCAGAAGAGAGTGCAGAAAGATCAAGCATTTTACTTTTAGGTGCAAAATTATCTATATTACTTTCTTTGTTATTAGGCATATCTAGTATAGTTGATTTATAGGTATTATTCTGAAGAGGAACCTCTTTTTTTATTTCGTTTGAAGCTAGGTCTAAGGAAACGTCTTTTTTAGGAGAGGACGGAGATTCTTTTTTTCCATCTTCGTACTTTACTATTAAATCATCAAGATATGAACCCATTTGTTTTTCACCTATTTATTAGAACTTATTAATATTATTTGTGCTAAAAGAGCCTCTAACTGTATTCTGTCGTTTGCCCCTTCTACTAACCTAAAGTTAATTTTTGCTATCCTGTCTATTATTTTTATTTTCATTGAAATGCTCATTTTCTCCTCAGGATAAGCAACCAGTTTTTTATAGATTTGATTTATTATGTCTTCTCCGCTTAAGCCTTGTTCAAATAAAAGTTTTTCCATAAAACCTCTTGCTTTTAAAAAATCTAAAGAAAGACAAGCATCTATCATGTTAAAGATATCTTGTGGTTGGGCTGAGTTTGATACCTCGTAGATAATCTCTTTTGTTATTTTATCGTTAATTGAAGAGGAGGCTTGAAGGTAATTAATTGCACTTCTCATATCCCCTTCACAAACATCATAAATTGCATCTAAGGCATCATCATCAAAAGAAACATTCTCTTTTGTTAGGATGTGTGTAAGGTAAGTTTTTACATCTTCCTTTAAGATAGGTTTAAACTTATACAAAGAGCATCTACTTTGTATAGGTGTTATTAACTTAGAAGAATAATTTGCATTTAAAATAAACCTTACAGTACCAGTATACTTTTCCATGGTTCTTCTTAAGGCTTGTTGAGCATCAACTGTTAAGGCATCTGCTTCATCTAAAAAAATAATTTTAAAGTCTGCACCTAAAGGAATGGTTCTTGAGAAATCCTTTATAGCTCCTCTAACAACCCCAATACCTCTTTCGTCAGAAGCATTTAACTCTAAGAAATCTTGAGAGAAGCTACCTTGGAAAAGTTCTTTTGCAAGAGCAACAGCTGAACAGGTTTTACCTACACCAGGCGGGCCTGCAAATAAAAGATTAGGCATACTCTTTTTTTCTATATACATTTTTAGTCTTGGCAATATGTGTTTTTGGCCAACCATCTGGTCTAAGGTCTTAGGTCTGTATTTTTCAGTCCAGGGAAATGAGTTGTCTGTTTTTAAGGTCAAAAATAATCACGTTTATATAATATTAATATATTTATAGTAAAACAATATATTTATAAGCCTTATTAATATGTTTTTTAACCCCTTTAATAAATATTAACGCAGATTAAGGGGTTAAAAAAATAAATCAACCATATCCTAAAAAATAAATTTTTTAAAATATCATAAACATATAACTCATAGATTGTACCAATAACTACAAACAAGATGGCGAAGGCTAAAAAAACAACAGTGTACTTAAGAGCCAAGGAAAATCTATCGTAATCATTAAAATCATTTTTAAAAGATATGGCTAAAACAACACCAGAGATTGTGCTTAAGAAATAACCCATTGCCTCTAAGAAGATATGTGATATGGCGCTCCAGAAAACAGAAACAAAAACAACTGGAAAAGCTACCTTATATATTGAACTATAAGTAATAATGTACTGTGTAAAAACAACCCCCATACAACAGCATTCCAAACAACAATTAAGATTCCTGCGGTTGGAAAAATCAAGGCAAACAAGAAACACACAAAAAGTACAGATAAATTGTTTACAATAATATCTTTAAAAACAACAAACTTATCTACATTTTCAAAACCAAAAGACTTAGATGGCACAAGAGAACTATCCCACCCTTCGCTTGAGAAAACTTGATTAGAAAGATTACTAGGTGCAATTAAAATAAATAACATAACAGTTATAAAAATACCAACAAAAAATAAAAGATAAGTATCTATAAGCTCACTGTTTTCAGCATACACTTGATTTATTTTAAATTTACTTTTTTGTATGCTTGAAAACTCAACCATACTTAAACCATTTTTTTTAATTTCTTTTGACCGGCCAAAAAGTAATGAATTATACTTAGTTTGTTTATATATTTTAGGCATTAAAAATAAGTGGTTAAAATTATTGTAAATAATCCGATGTTCTCTGGAAATAAAAAATAAGAGATAACCTTGAAAAAATAACTGAAAATGCACCTATGCCTATGTTTTTTATGGCCTTAATAAGATACTCTTTATTAAAACCAGTAAATGCTCGTTTAAAAAATTGCTTGTAGATTTTTCTTTTTTTAAAGATGGTTTATCACGAGGATATGTACGAGTACCACTAACAGATAAAAAAAGATTTTTCTTAAGCGCACACATAATCAAATATTATTCTACAATAAATATTTAAAGTAATTTGTTTAAAAATAATAAGAGTTAAAAGAAAGGTATTTAATTACTTTCATATAAAGTATATATTAAATATTGATGATTATGATTAAAAAAATTAAATTAAATATTAAGGCCATTATTTTATTTGTATTGGCAATAGCTATAACTTACACAACGATTTATTTTATCACACCTGGCGATTTTTTTAAATCACCTATGTATATGTTGCTTCCAATCGTTGGTTTTTTAGGAATGTTTTTTATAACTACCTATGTTATGGATTACATGCACCTTAAAAACAAATATTATGTTATGCTAATTTTTTTAGCGGTTGGAATATTTGGATATTACCTGGCAATTTTTTTCTTTTACTGGAACATCATAAGACTAAATGAACTTCCAATGAAAGAACTATTTAAGTTTGTTTTTACAAATTATAAGTTGTTTCTAACCTCTGCTTTTTTAGAGTTTTTAGTAGCGGGCAGCATAGGTATCCTTGCAACTGAAAAAAAGTAGATTTTTTATGCCAAAGTTATTTGTCAAAACTTATGGTTGCACACTAAATAAAAAAGATACTGAAACAGTAATTAATGATAATGAATTTACAACTGACCTAAAAGAAGCTAAAAAAGCAAACTATATTCTAATAAATACTTGTGGGGTTAAAGAACAAACCCAGAGAAGTATCTTAAACTTTCTTAAACAATTAAAGGAAGAAAAGATAGATGAAAAAAAAATAATTATCTTTGGGTGTCTCGTAGATATCGATAAACAAGCTATGCTAGATATCTTACCTAGTGCAAGGTACTTTAAAGTTTCTGAAAAAAAAGAAATTGAAAAAATAATTGGCAAAGGAAAAGAAATCAAAAAAAATAAAAATATATCTAGGACGATTATACTTTCTAATGGTTGTTTAGGCAACTGTTATTACTGTGCAGTTAAGTTTGCAAGAGGGAGATTAGAGAGCAGGCCAATTAAAGAAATTGTTTCAGAAATTAAAAAAGAACTTGAAAATCCTGATATTAAAGAAATAATTTTAACTTCTCAAGATAATGCCTGTTATGGCCTTGATATTAATGAAAATCTAGTGAAACTTTTAAAAGAAATTATAAAAATAGAAAAGAATTTTAAAATAAAAGTAGGTATGGGAAATCCACAACACCTTAAAAATATTCTTAAAGACTTAATCGAAGTATACAAAGATCCTAAGATATATAAGTTCATTCACATACCCTTGCAATCAGGGGACGATAAAGTTTTAAGAGAGATGAATAGATATTATACGGTGAAAGACGTAAGAAAAATAGTAAAAAACTTTAGAAAAGAGTTTCCAGATATATCAATTGCAACAGACGTTATAGTAGGATACCCTACAGAAAATGAAAATCAGTTTGAGAACACTTTAAAAGTAATTCAAGAAATTAATTTTGATTTTATAAATATCTCAAGGTATGGAACAAGAAAAAAAATAGAAGCATTAAGGCACAAAGATCTTTCTGGAACCATAAAAAAGGAGAGGTCAAGAAAAATAACAACTATTTTTGAAAACATGGTTTTTAATAAGAATAAGAGGTTTGTAGGGCAAGAAAAAGAGATATTAATCACAGAAATTGGTAAAAATAAAAGTATGGTTGGAAAAAGTGATGACTATAGGTCAATTGTAGTTAAGGCACCCTTAAAAATAGGGCAAAAGCTTAAAGTAAAGATAATTGGTGCTGAAAAATACTATTTATTAGGCGAAATTGTAAATCCAAAGTAATTTAGGGATTAAGGTTAGGTTTTTAAAATATTTGATATAAAATATATAATATATCTTATTTTAAAAAAAAAGAAAAAGAGATTATTTATGGACATTACACTTAGTTTTAAAAAATATTTAGAAAACACAAAATTAGCTTTTGCTTATAGTATATTATTTATATTTCTACTTTTCATCATAGATCCTTTGATAAGTGTTTTTGGAGGAACTTTAAATTTATCCTATAATATTTCAAATGCGCCTTTTGTAAACATGGTGGTTGTTCTTTTCACAACATTTATTTTAATGTTTATTTATTCATTAATACAGAGTGTTTTGATATACAAGATTGGTAAGGATTACAACATATCTGAAACAGTTCCATTTAAGAAAATTAAAAATGTTTTTTACAAACTATTAAAATTTAATTTTGCTTTTTTCTTACTTGTATTTTTAATTTCAACTATCTTTTATGATTTTAATATACTTAATAACATAATAGTGCAATTAATCTTTTTAGTAATATCAGTGAGTTTATGGTTTGTTCCACAAATAATGGTTTTAGAGAATGAAAGCATATCAAAATCTATTTTATTAAGTATTAAATATTTTAAAAGAAATTGGTTCCATTTCATAACTTTGTTTTTAGCAGCACTTATCTTAATAGTTGTTTCTAACTTAATAGATGTTTTAGTGCCAGGCGCAACAGGAATTGTTCTTTCCACTGCTTTCTTTGTAATCTTTGTAATACCGTTTATTGAAATATTAAAAACAGAAATATATCTTAACAAATATAATTTATTAAAACCAAGGCACCAATTAAAATAACAGAGGTAATAGTTTATGCAAATAATTGATAAAATTGACAAGCACATTATAGAAAAGTTAATCAACGACGGAAGAATATCTTTTGCAAATATTGCAAAAGACATTAACCTTACAGATGTAGCGATTAAGAAAAGGCTTGAAAGATTAAAACAAAGAGGGATTATTAAAAACGTATTTGCAGAAGTAGACTATAATGTTATTGGATATCATGAAATTGTTGAATTACTGATATGTGTTGACCCTTCTAAAAAAAACGAAATTATTAGAAAATTAAAAGAAAATGAAGATATCTTGAATGTTGTGGAAGTTACTGGAGAATACAATATTATCTGTAAAATAATTGCACAAGATAAAAATGATCTTAAACTTGTTTTAGATAATATTTATGGCATTGATGGTTTTATAAAGGTAAATGTATTAAGTATACTTAAAGAACATAAGAACAGTAAGAGCCTACCTAATAAAATATTACAAACTACTTTTTAAAAAATACTCTTATAAAGGAATTGTTAAAAGATGAAGTTGATTATTTCAGAGAAAGCTATTGCAGGTAAAAAGATAGCAAGCATACTTTCTAAAAATAAATTTACTACACTTAAGGATAATGGTGTTGATACCTTTAAGTTTAATAAAGATAATGAAGAATTTTTATTAATACCTTTAAGAGGGCACATAAACACAGTTGACTTTGTAGACGGAGATAGTTACTGGAGTATTTTTAATCTAGATTTACTTGCAGATAAAAAATTTGTATATAAGGAAGTTGAAAAAAGGATTATTGCAC
Organism: Candidatus Iainarchaeum sp.; assembly: GCA_037441475.1. GTDB lineage: Archaea > Iainarchaeota > Iainarchaeia > Iainarchaeales > CSSED10-239 > Forterrea. The sequence goes on along the minus strand of JBBISB010000001.1, from coordinate 477,394 downwards.
TTTTAAAAGAAAAAAGAAAAGACTTAACAGAAATAATCATTGCAACTGATGCAGACAGAGAAGGAGAGGCTATTGGCCTTGAGGCTTATGATTATGTTAAATTAAAAAACCCAACTGCAGAGGTTAAGAGAGCATACTTTAGCGCCTTGATAGATAAGGAAGTTAATGATGCTTTTTCTAAACTAAGAAAACTTGATTTTAATTACGCTTATTCAGTTTTTGCAAGACAAGAGATTGATCTTTTGTGGGGAGCTATACTTACTAGATATTTATCAGTAATATCTAATAGAAAAGGAAAATTATTCTTGTCTGCTGGAAGAGTACAGACACCTTTACTAAACTTTATTGTGGATAAAGAGATTGAAAGAAATAACTTTAAAGAAGAAAAGTATAGGGTCTTGAGAGCGTTGTTTGAAAAAGACAAAGTTATGTTTGAAGGGACCCATAAAACAAATAAATTTTTTGATATTGAAGTTGCAGATAAGATTTATGAAAAAATAAAAGATGCAAAGAATGGAACTGTTACACAGGTTACAAAATCTGAAAAGATACTTAAAAGACCAGAACCATTTAACACCACTAATTTTTTAAGAAGTGCAAGCGCGATTGGTATTGGGACTACCACTGCAATGAACACTGCTGAAAGTTTATATCAAAGAGGAATTATTAGTTATCCTAGGACAGACAACACAGTTTACCAGTCAGGCCTTGATTTTAAGGGCATTTTAGAGAAGCTTGCTGGGCATAAGGAATATGAAAGAGATATTAAAGAGATTTTAAAAAAACCAATCAAGCCATCTAGAGGAAATAAAGAAACAACTGATCACCCACCAATCTATCCGGTTGATATTGCAGTTGATTTATCAGGAACTGAAAAAAGAATATATGATTTAGTGGTTAGAAGATTTTTAGCTACACTTTCAACTGATGCAAAGACAGAAAATTTATCTGTTATGATTGATGTTTTAAAAGAACCATTTACTGTTACAGGACAAATTATTTTAGAACCAGGGTGGAAAAAAATATATATTTATTCTAAACTTAACGAAGTTATATTACCTCCTCTTGAAAAAGGAGATGTTGTTGATATTAAAGAAATGTTTTTAGATAAGAAGGTTACAACTCCTCCACCAAGATACACTGAAGGCGGTTTAATTAAGCTTATGGAAGAACAAAATCTTGGGACTAAGTCTACAAGGCCAGCTATTATTCAGAAGCTTAGGGACAGAGGGTATATTAAACCAGAAAAACAAATTGAACCAACGGCAATTGCAATTTCTGTATGCAGTGTTTTAAATAAGCACGCTGATGTTATTACTAAACCTAAGCTTACTGCTGATATTGAAGAGGACATGGAAAAAGTTGCAACTGGAAATAAAGAGAAGGAAGAAGTTATAAACGATACAAGAAAAATACTTCATGAAATAATAAAAATATTACTTAAAGAAAAGGACGACATTGCAAAGGAACTTAGAACTGGTATTGCTGATAATAATTATATTGGAAAATGTAATAAATGTGGAAAGAAGTTAATCATTAGACATGGAAGAACAGGAAAACAGTTTGTTGCTTGCTCTGGTTTTCCTGCATGTAGAAACACCTTTCCTTTACCTCAGAATAAAGTAGTTTCAACCATTGAAGATAAATTTTGTGAAAGTTGTGGTTCGCCTATGATAAAAGTTTCTTCTAAAAGAGGAAAAACATATGAGATGTGTTTGAATCATAAGTGTGTTACTAAAGAATAGTTTTTAAAAAAAATGAATGAAGAAGAAGCTTTAGAACCAACAACTGAAGATGTTAAAAAAGAAGATACTAAAGTTAAAAAAAACTTACAAAAAGAAAAAAGCATGAGCCTTACAAAAAAAGAGGAAATCATCTTTAAGAAAATAAAGGTTGCATCAGAAAATAATCCAGAAAACCTGAGTTTCCATCTGATGACCCTAAATTTCCTGCAACCCCTACTTATAAAATAAAGATACCTGGTTATAATAATGTTTATTTAAAAGATGAAAGTTATAACCCCCTGGTACACATAAAGATAGAATGGCTTGTGAGATAATTGTCACATACAAAAGTTTTTTGAAATCTAAGAAAGAGGGGCTTATTGAAAAGTTACCTGTTATGTCAATATATCTTCTGGATCAGCTGCTTACGCCATACAATCACAACTTAGAAAATGTGGCCTACCTAACTTAAAGGTGATTGTTGATGAAAAATAGCACCAGACATAGTTAAAAGCCTTGAAAGAATAGGTTGCGCGATATACAAACAAAAATTATCTTTAAAAAAATTATCAGGGAAAGACATTCTTAAGATAACTGATAATCAAGAAGGTTTTGACATCACCTTAAATGAGGATCTTGACCCAACAAGTAGGTTTTATGATTGGTTGAGTTACGAGATAATCAATACCTCTCCGGACTATTGTTTTATCCCTTTTGGAACCGGTAATTTATTTGAAAATATTTTAAACATTACAAAAAAAGAAGTATCTACAAAAAATCACGATCCTAGATTTAAAGGAAATGTTAATATTTTAAAAAGATGTAATTTTTTTTGGAGCTACAACAAATAATAAAAAACAAAAGCAGATAAACTTTATTCTCCACACCTTCCTTTTGTGCGTTATAGTGAATAGTGGTTAAAAACATATAAGTTTTCTGGATTTTTGGACCTTCTTCTGACGTACTTGTTTTTAAGGAAAGATATTTAAAAGAAGCAAGCGACATTTTAGAATCTCAAGGTGTTTCTTTTGAACCATCTGCAGCGGCGGGTCTTGCTTTATTTTTAGAAATAAAAAACAAAATACCAAAAACAAAAAAAATACTTATTGTGAGTACAGGAAAAAGTAAATATCTTTAAACTAAGAAAAATATGAAAATAACTTCTGAGATTTGGAGCAATTGTTTTTTTTAATACCCTTACTTTTAAGCACACACTATAAAATATATGTTTACGCAGGGCTTACACTCTTGCTTTTTATTTTTTCTACACTTTACCATCTCTCAAATAAAAATAAATTTAAGCGGCTAGACAAAATATTTGCTTACATTATAGTTGCTTATAATTTATATTTGTTTTACTTAGCTAACTTCAAGGCAATTTATTTTTTAACTGCTTTTTTATTTGTTTTAATAGGGATTTATTTTTTATATATTAAAAAGAACGATGATTGGCAATGGCATTTATCATACTCAATTGTAAGCGCACTTTCTATTATAGCTTACTCTTCAATTTAGAAAAAACAAAAATCTTTTTAAGCCCTTTCTATCATATATATAAATATATTAATTATATAAGGAAAAAACTATGGTTGAAAAAAATATTTTAACTGTTAAAGAAACAGACATTAAGGATGCCTTAAAAGGTATAGCTAAGCTAGACCCTATTGTCTTTGATAAAATGAAACTATCCATAGGAGACGTTATCTTAATTGAAGGATCTAAAAAAGCCTTAGCTTACGCAACAAGAGGCACAGAGAAAGATGCTGGTTTAAATCAAATTAAGGTTGATGGAGTTGTTAGGTATAATGCAGGAGCTTCAATAGACGATTCTGTTTTTATTGAAAAAATACCTGTTGCCGCTTGTGAAATGATTAACTTTGCACCAATTATTGAAAAAAATAAAAAAATAAGTTTTACAAAAGATATTGAAAGCATAATTAAAGAAAAACTATTAAGCCTTAATGTTATTGAAAAAAATATTGTTAAGATACCTGGAATACCTATACTTACTGAAGAAGGATATAGAGATCTACAACTAATAGTTAATAAAACCATACCTAAAAATGCTGTAAGAATAACTGAAAAAACAAAAATAGTTATTTCAGAAAAAGCAGAAGATGCAAAAAGCCCTTCAATGACATATGACGATATTGGTGGACTTAAAAAAGAGATTGAAGCTATTAGAGAGATGGTCGAACTACCTATTAAAAGACCAGAGATTTTTAAAAAATTAGGGATAACTCCACCTAAAGGAGTTCTTTTGTATGGCCCACCAGGAACAGGAAAAACTCTTTTAGCAAAAGCAGTTGCTGCTGAAACTGATGCCAAGTTTATAACAATTAATGGGCCAGAGATAATTACTGCTCAAATAGGAAAATCTGAAGAAAACTTAAGAGATATTTTTAAGGATGCTGAAGAAAACGCACCAGCTATTATCTTTATTGACGAGATTGATGCAATTGCTCCAAAGAGAGATAAATCATATACATCTGATTTTAATAAATCCTTACTTGCTCAACTATTAACCTTAATGGATGGACTTAACAGTAGAGGGCAGGTTGTTGTTATTGCTGCCACAAACATGCCAGACTCTATTGACATGGCTTTAAGAAGACCAGGAAGATTTGATAGAGAACTTGAGATTAATGTTCCTGACAAGGAATCAAGAAAAGAAATTTTACAAGTACATACTAGAGGAATGCCTATTGAAGATTTAAATGTTGATGAGATTGTAGAGATGACAAATGGTTTTTCTGGAGCAGATATTTCTGCGCTTTGTAAAGAGGCGGCTTTAAAGGCAATAAAGAGATTAATGCCGATCATTAATAAAACTAATGACAAACAACTACCAAGAGAGATCATGGATCAACTGATCATAAAACAACTAGATTTCTTGGACGCTTTAAATGTTGTGGAGCCATCTGCACTTAGAGAGGTGCAAGTACAAGTGCCATCTACCACATGGGGTGATATTGGTGGTCTTTATGAGCAAAAACAAAAGTTAAAGGAAATGATTGAATGGCCCTTGAAATATCCAGATAAGTTTAAGGAACTAAACATCTCGCCACCTGCAGGGGTTATTCTTTACGGGCCTCCAGGCACAGGAAAAACCTTAATTGCAAAGGCAATTGCTAATGAAAGTCAATTTAATTTTATATCTTTAAAAACATCAGAGATAAAACAGAATCTTCAAGGGGATAGTGAAAAGAAGATAAGAGATATTTTTAAGAAGGCAAGGCAACTTGCACCATCTATAATTTTCTTTGATGAGATTGATGCAATTACAGGGCAAAGACAAAATGAAAACTCCAACTCAGATTACAACAACAGTATTGTTTCACAACTGTTAACAGAAATGGACGGTGTTTCAAAGTTAAAGGATATTGTTATTGTTGGAGCAACAAACAGGATAGATATTATTGATCCTGCCTTCTTAAGACCAGGAAGGTTTGATTTAAAGTTAGAGATTCCTCTCCCAGATTACAAATCAAGAGAAAAAATATTTGAAGTGTATCTTAAACAAATGACTTGCGATAAAAATATAAACCTCAAGGAACTTGTAAAAGAGACAGATGGCTGTTCAGGAGCAGATATTGAGGCAATTGTAAGAGAAGCAGGGATGCAGGTTTTAAGAGAAAATATATTCGGAAAAGAAAAGAATCTTTTAATTACTGAAAAACATTTAAAAACTGCAATTAAAGATATAAAGAATATTTCAAAAGAAAAAAATAAAGATAAAAAACAAAAAAATAATTTAGAAAAAGGTGTAATTTAAGTTAACTTATCTAAATATTTTTTATATAATAAATAATTATTTTTAATAACCGCATCTTGATTTGGCTTGTGCCTTATAGGGTTTTGTTCATTTTTTAATTTAAATAAAAAATATATTTTCGCGCAATCCTTTAACTCAGAAGAAAGGTTGTTTGTGCGACCTTCTAAAAAATTAAAAATTGTTTTTTCATTATTTTTAAATAAAGTTATTTTATTATTAATTTCAGATGATTTTTTAAAAGAAACAGCTTTATTGTTTGCAGTTCTTCTGACGTTATTATTATTTAAAATAGATTTAACTGCTTTTTTTGGGCTTTTGATTTTTTCATAAATAATCATTGGCGTTATTATCTTCCTGAAGATCCAAAACCTTTGTCTCCTCTTGTTGTTTCATCTAAAGAACCTACTTCTTTTAAATCTTCTTTAACAATCACAGTTGGTATCATTTGAGCTATCTTATCGCCTTTTAAAACCTCAAAATCCTCTTTTGAAGAATTAAATAAACAAACCATGATTTCTCCTCTATAACTAATATCCACAACACCTGCAAAAACATTAATTCCTTTTTTAACAGCAAGACCAGACCTAGGGGCTATCCTTAGGTAACTTGAAAAAACATCTGATACCAAAGAAGTCATTGAAACTGATATTCCTGTTTTAATAACTCTTCTTTCCTGCGCAGGAATAATCATTGATTCATCAGAAAACAGGTCATACCCCGCGTCGTTATCATGTGCTCTTTCAGGAAGCCTTGCAGTTTCAGTTAATCTCTTTACATTTATCATTTTTAAAAAACCTCTTTTATCTTAAATAAGAAACTTATGTTTTCATGTCGCAAGAACCTTTAAAGCCACAACCGGCAGAACACTCTGTACACCCGCTTAGTTTAATCATTTTTCCTTTCTTACAAGAAGGACAGGTGTTACCAGCATCAGAACCATAAACAACATCTTTTTCAGTTACTTCTTTTACAATTTCTTTTTGAGGATTTATTTTTTTTGTTTTCTCCTCAATTTTCTTTTTTATAGATTCTTCGTTTTTTTGTTCTTGATCCTTATTAGTTGAAAGAACTTGTTCGTCTCTTGAAGAGTCTCTGTATATTGTTACTCCCTTACAACCTAAATCATAGGCCTTAAGGTAAAGCTCTTCTGTTTGTTCAAGAGTGAAGTTTGCAGGGACATTTGCTGTCTTACTTATAGAAGAGTCAGTCCATTTTTGGATAGCTGCTTGAACCTTAATGTGGTCATCAGGAGATAACTCCATTGCTGATATAAAGAAGTTAGGTAATTTTCCATCTTTATAGTATGTTTCAGCTAAAGGAACATTTACCTCGTGGAAGCCAAGTCTTGATTGTCTATAGTATTTAAAAGCAAAATACGGTTCGATTCCTGTAGATGTGCCTATCATTGTTCCAGTTGAGCCTGTTGGCGCTTGAGTTATTAAAGTTACATTTCTAATACCCTTTTCTTTTATTTTTTCTTGAACCTCTAAAGGAAGTTCTCTTACAAACCTACTGTTAAGATATTTTTCCTTATCAAACTTAGGGAAAAAACCCTTTTCTTCAGCTAAAAGAGAGGATGCACTGTACATTTCACAAGTAATTGTTTTGTATATTTCATCAATAAACTTTAGGCTCTCTGGAGAACCGTAAACAATTCTTAACTTTATTAATAATTCTGCAAGCCCTAATGTTCCTCCGCCGACCCTTCTCTCTGACTTTTGTACCTTTTCATTTTCTTCAAAGAAGTAAGGTGTTAAGTCTATGATGTTGTCTAAAAATCTTGTTAAGACTCTTGCAGATTTTTTAAGTTTTGCCCAGTTAAATTCATAGATTGGGCCAACATCGTCCTCACCAATTTTTTCTGCAAAGGAGGCTAAGTAAAGGTGTCCAAGATTACAAACACCCCATGCTGGTAAGCCTTGTTCGCCACAAGGGTTTGTTGCAACAATCTTGTTATAATAATAACTGTTACTCATTTTATTGTATCTCTCCATGAAAACAACACCTGGTTCAGCTGATTTCCACGCAGAATTAATTATTTTTTTCCAAAGATCTCTTGCCTTAACTTTATCATATACTTTTGTAGGATATCCTTTTTCTTTCCAACCCTTTAAATCTCCATCCCATTCTTGATCATATACTTCTGAGTGAGTTGCGCTTTCATAATCTGGAAATTCTAAATACCAGTCATCATCATTCTTAACAGCTTCCATTAAAGCATCTGATACCTTGACAGAGATGTTTGCATGTTCTAAAACCCCTGACTTGGTTTTTGAGTCAATAAAATTATAAACATCAGGGTGCCAATCATCAAGCATTAACATTAATGCACCCCTTCTTGAACCGCCTTGCTCTATAAGGCCTGTTAAGAAAGAGTAAAGTCCACCCCATGAAACTGCACCAGAGGATCTTCCATGAACCCCTCTTACATAAGCGTATGCTGGTCTTAGGCTTGATAATGCCATACCAACACCCCCTCCTCTTGAAAAAATTTCAACCATGTAGTGAGCAGCTTCTTTAATAATTGATTTTCTTGAGTCCTTTGGAGAAGGGATAACATAACAATTGTATAAAGTAAGGTTTGAGGTGTACCCTAAGTCATCAACTGAAGCACCAGAAAGTATTCTTCCACCAGGAGATATATGGTTGTTTTTTAATTGTTCATAAAATTCTTCAAACCATTTATTTTTTAAAAAATTATCTTTTTCAACCTTAGCCACTGCTTTTGCAACTCTTTTATAGGTATCAAAAACAGATTCTTGTGGTTTTTCACATTTGCTTTTTTCTTGGACAAACTCAAAGTTATAAAAATCATCTGCATAAACACCAGTTATCATATGAAGATATAGTTTATTGTTTGCTATGTTTTTAACAATACCTAAATCTTTTTTAGGGTATTTTGGGTCTTCTTTAGAAATTGTGATGATTAAATCTCCTACTTCTATTTCTTCTCTTTTAGATTTTAAGGAGTATCTGTCTAAGAAAATTATTAAACCAAGATCTTTAAAAATATCAGAGTTGTTTAAGACATTGACCGCTTGCTTTGTTAAAGATAATTTTTTTTCTTTTAAACTTTTAACAATCTCATTATCAACCACAACCTCTTTACTTTCCCTTAGCTTTCTTTTTTCTTCTCTATAAAGAATAAATGATTTAGCAACGTTTGAAAGTTCAGATGCTATCAAGACATACTCTATGGTGTCTGAAACATCTTCAACAGAAGGCACCTTATTAATAAATTTTGATTCTAAAACAAGAATTACTTTTTCAACCAGTGTCTCTAATAAATCTTCATTAACTTCGTCGACAGACTTCGTTGCCTTTAATATCGCAGTTTCTATTTTAAGCTTATTAAAATCAACAATTTCACCAGTTCTTTTTTTCACTTGTGTAATTTTTTTAATTTTTAAAATCATATTCATAATTTAAAACCCCTTTTTTTAAAAAAACATTAAAATTCAATTCCTTTTCTTGCTCTTGTGTCCTTAAAATAATGCTTAATCTCTTTCATTTCAGTTACAAGGTCTGCAAGAGAAATTATTTCTTTGTTTGGTTTTCTTCCTGTGATTATTATTTCGATATTTTTTTGTTTACATATATTAATTATTGTTTTTACTTTTTCTAAAGTTATAAGGTTGTAGTATAAAATAATATTCAATTCATCTAAAACTAAAATATCTATTTTTTTATTTTTTAAAATATAATCCACATACTTGATTGCTTTGTTAGTGGTTTCTACATGTTCTTTTAATATTTTGTTGTTTATTATAAATTCCTTAAAGCCAAATCTTTTAAAGATAATATTTTCTATTTTAGGTAAGGACTTTTGCTCTCCTGTTCTTTGTTTTTTTAAAAACTGAACAAAATAAACATTAGCTCCTCTTCCTGCAGCTCTTACAGATAAACCAATAGCAGCAGTGGTCTTACCCTTTCCATCGCCAGTATATATTTGTAGTTTACCATAGCTCATTTTTTATAAACCCCTTATTTTTATAAAAAATGGAAAGTATTCAAATATAATAGTAGATTTTATTTTTAAGGTGATTGGTTTAAATTACTAAATATATGAAAGATATTTTTTAGATAATGAAAGTTATGTTTAAAAGAGAGGAAAAGATATATATATTGTTCTGCATAACAATCTATTTGATAAGGTTATATAGGTTTATTTTATGTAAACTACAACTAAACATAATAAATTTGTGAATAAAAAATGAGTGAAAATATTAAGCTTATAACAAAATTTAAGAACGAATTAAACGTAGAGGGGTATAGTCCTAAGACCATAGAAACATACTCAATGTATATTACTCTTTTTTATAAGTTTATAAAAAAAGATCTTTTAGAAGTTACAAGTGATGATGTTATTGAATATCTATCGTACTTAAAAACAGAAAAGAAAGTTGAAAGCACAACAATGAACTTAATTCTTTCTGCTATTAAACATTTTTATACAAACTTTTTAAAAAAAGATTTAGATATTAATATTAAGCTTCCAAAGAAAGCTAAAAAAATACCTGTTGTCTTAACCTCTAAAGAAATTATTGAACTTTTAGAGAATATTACAAATATTAGAAATAAATTAATTACACAGTTTATTTTTTCAACTGGAGTTAGGATATCTGAATGTATGTCTATGAAAATAAGTTCTCTTGATTTTAATGAGTGTACAGGAAAGGTTGTTTCTGGTAAAGGGAATAAAGATAGAATAATTATTCTTTCTAAAAGATGGATAGAAGATTATAAGGTTTATTTAAGTAAAAGAAAAATTGAAAGTGATTATTTGTTTTGTAATGGAGAAGGAAAAATGCTCTCTGTTGATACTGTTCAAAAATTTTTAAAAACAGCTGCAAGGAAAGCAGAGATTGTTAAAAAAGTGTCGCCACACACTCTAAGGCACTCGTTTGCAACTAGTCTTTTAGAAAATGATGTAAATATAAGGTATATACAACAGCTTTTAGGGCATGCTAACCTAAATACTACCCAAATATACACTAAAGTAAACACAAATAAATTGAAAATCATTAAAAATCCCTTAGATAATCTTTAGGTTGGAAGCATGACCCCACACTTCCTGTAATAAAAGGAGGGCAGAGAGTTTAAATTTCAATGAAAAAAAGGCGTTTTGGAAAATAAACTAAATTGTAAACATAAAGTATATTTATTAAATAAAAAGATATATAAATCTTTTGTATAACACTATAATATAAAATTAATATTTATTTTCGGAGGAATTAAACATGACAACAAGAATATCAAAGTTATTCGGTATGGATATATACCAAACAGATGCGACATATAGAGGAAAAGTTCATGATTTAATAGTTAATATTGAACAAGGTGTTATTGAAACAATAACAACTCAACCTTTAAAAGTTAATTCAAAACATGAGGCAAAGAAGATAATTACAGAACATAGTATACCTTATAATAAAGTATTATCAGCTGACGATATTATTTTAATTAATGCAGGTAATGTTCCAGTAACAAGATCTTCTGAACCAAAAATGGTAGTAGAAGAACCAATGGATCCTAATAGAAGCAAAGATGCATCTATAAGAAAGAAGTATATTGGTTATAAAAGTAAATATTCAGCAAGAAAGTAAATTTATTTACTTTTTTTGCATAATTTTTTCTTATTTTTAGTATATATTTATATTGTTAATCGTATATATATTATATATAAATATACATAATAGTTTTTTATTATATAAAATTAAATTAATACAGGAAATACAGGGTGTCTCTCTTGAGTAAAATAAAAGCGATATATATAAAATATAAGTTTATATTTAAAGATAATATAAATAGATCTTCTTATTTATATCAAAAAGTATTTAGATCAATATATGGTTATCAACAGAATGTTACAAAAAAAGACAATAAACCTTATTTATATATAAGAAAAGGAATTTTAACAGATATACCGCACTATAAACCAGGTAGAAATGCGGTGGTTATTCCTGTAGGTTATGAAAATAAAATTATTGATTATTTTAACACAGGCATAAATCCAGCCCATAATTGGAAAAGTAAAGGAGAATGGGAAGTTAAGTATACTGTTGATCAAATAGATTTAGAAAGCAGTAATGTTGTTAAGATATTAGAAGATTTTATATATAATTATAAAATAATTAATTTAAATAATAAAGAAGTAAGTTTATTTACAGAGGTAAATAATATTGTTGAAAATAATGCTAGTGATAAAAATTATTTAAATACATTAATTAAGATTATAGAAACAATAACTAATTTTGAATGGTTTAAAGAATCTAAAGAAGGTTCTGAAAAATTAACTTTATTCTATAGTAATTACTTAAAGATTAAACAGAAATTACAGTAATTACTTCTTATTTCTTAGTTATTACTAGTAATTACTTTGTTTTCCTTAATAAAAATAATGTTTTTCTTCCAAGTCCTTTTTTTACCTGTGTTGTTTAATTTTATTAAATTTATGTCTGTAAGTGTTTTAAGGTAAGGATATAAGCTTTTTTCATTAGAATATTCTATATTAAAATTAAGCTTAATGTTATGTCTAACTTCATCCATTGTTACCCATTTATCAGAAGGTATTGAATTAATTATGTGTTCTGCCTGAGTGTTTTCTTTTACTTTTAAAATATCCCATATAGTGTTAAGTTGTTTTATTGAAATGCTTTCTACATCTGCTGTTTGTGTGCTATCTTGAGTTATGTTGTTCTTATTATTCAAATATTTTAATTCTAATATTCTTTCTTTTTCAAGATAGGTGTCTTTACTTAAATCATTAGAAAATTCCTTATTTATTAATGTATTTTGATCTAAATTATCTGCCCTTTTTTCATAAGAAACAGTATTATTTTTAGATATTTCAAAACTATCTTTTTCTTCAATAGATCCTTGTTTTCCTTTTGAAAACATTTTTTTAATAAATTTTAGTAATCCCATATATATAGTAATTACCGTAATTATTTTAAAGGGTTCGGTAATTACAGTAATTATGTGAGTGGTTTTATGGTAATTACAGTAATTATTTTAGATGTAATAAGTAATTACTTTAATATTTTTAAATACACAAATAATTAGGCCTTAATTGTAATATTTCAATTATTTTGTTTATGTAGCTTATTTGGCGCTTAAGTAAATAAATTACTTTAATTGCATTTTTTAATGGTAATTACCATAGTAATTACAGTGTTTCTAGATTGGTAAAATACTTTTATTTTGTTTAAATGTCATTTTTATGTTTATTTTTAAAAATAAGGTTGTTTTTGTGGTTTAAATGAAAAAAATAAGTTATTATTACTATTTTTTAATTAATTAACAGTTATTTTTAATAAAGGGTTATTTGTCCAAGATATGTAGTAAATTAATTAATTTAAGCGGTAATTACCAATTATGATTTGTTATTTTTAAAATAAAAAAAAGGATATTAAGTAGCAGGGGTAGGATTTGAACCTACGACCTTCGGGTTATGAGCCCGACGGGCACTCCAGGCTGCCCCACCCTGCTTAAATTTATGTTATTAAAAAATAGCACTTAACATATATTTTAATAAACCAAAATATATATAAACCTACTTAAATCATAAATAAAAAGAAAAATAAAGAATTTAAAATTCTTTACTCACAATGATACCCATTAGTGTTGTCATTTATTTTTTGCAATAGGTCTTCAAGTTTTTTAATATTTTTTTCAACTTCTATTTTTTCTTTTTTAATTTTATTAATTTTTGTTTTAACATTTACCATCTCTAGACTTGTACTACAGTTAGGGCACTTAAAATTATACGCGGCGCCAACTTCAAATTCTACTTCAACATTACATTTCTTAGGGCAATAAAAATAATCGTGACCTTCCTTTTGAGAAAGATCATATTCTAACTTTTTATATTTTTTAATTTCTTGTAATAAAAGAACATCTACAATTTTTTTATATTTAATTTCCCATATAAACTCATACATGTTATTTTCGTTTCTTTGTTTTTTATAACAAGCAATTCCTCTAAAGTGCAAACTATTTAATGTTGCCCTTACAACAGTTATCTTTTCATTTAATTTTTTTGAGATGGCTTCTGGAGATAAACCGTCATTATGAAAAAGCTTAATAACATTAATTGCCATTGGCCCAGCAATTTGTTCTAAAAAAACAGCAGTTGATTTTTCTGATAATAATTCTTTTTTTAATTTATTCATAAATAACATCACACTCCATACTAATATTATGTTACAAAACTATTTTAAGGAGATTACATTTTTACCATCGTTAGTAGGTTCTAGTTTAATTTTTTTATTTTCAAAATTTTCAGAATATATGGTACCAGGATTTAAAAAATTAAGAATGATAGCAAGCGCAGCCACCTCACTATGCGGTTAGTTTGTAACAGATACGTTGTAGTTTGCGTGCTCATAATAAAATCTACTTACCTTTGGACCGCCTACAATAATCAAAAGATCTTTAGTTAAGTTTTCTTTTTTAATTTTTTCTATTTTTGAGACAATCTGTTCCCCATACATCGTAAGATGAACAATAGTGCCTTTAAATTTACTTACAAAGTCTGTTGGTTTTTCTAAAAAAGTTGTTTTAAATTCACCCCCATTGCCCAACAATACCTTTTATGTTTTTTTCAAAAACATTATCCTCAATTCCAGAGTAATAAAAACAATCTGCTCCAAAAGCACGGGATACTAAAGCACAATGTGTAGTTATTCTTTTATCTCTAAAAGGCCTGTGATCTAATTTTAATATATTTATCATTCGTTTTCTTGCTTTTTAGGTTATGTTTAATCTATAAACAAAATAGAAATTATTTATAAATGTTTAGTATACATATTATATAGTATAATCTTTTTATATATTAGGTTTATGCAAAATCCATTATTTAAAAAACGGATCCGTAGCTCAGTCTGGTAGAGCACTGGACTTTTAATCCAGGTGTCGTGGGTTCAAATCCCACCGGGTTCACCATATGTTTTTTATTTTTTTAAATTTTAGGGCTCGTAGCTCAGTCTGGTTAGAGCACTGGACTCTTAATCCAGGTGTCGTGGGTTCAAATCCCACCGAGCTCACGTTTTTCTAAAAAAATAATGGTTCCGTAGCTCAGCCTGGGAGAGCAATAGGCTGAAGACCTATGTGTCGTGGGTTCAAATCCCACCGGAGCCATTAACTTTTTTTTAACAAAAAAACACTTATTTTAATTGTTTTCTATCATATATTATATTTATGAGTGACTCAAATTATACACCTATGATGAAACAGTACGTGGATACAAAAAAACAATATCCAGAAGGCATTTTACTTTTCAGAGCAGGAGATTTTTATGAGATGTTTTATGATGATGCAAAAACTGCATCAACCATACTAAACATAACTCTAACAAAAAGAGGTAAAGGAGAAACAGAAGCACCTTTAGCAGGAATACCTTATCACTCCATTGATCCATATATAGCAAAGCTTGTAAAAGCAGGCAAGAAAGTAGTTATTTGTGATCAAATAGAAGATCCTCGTTTTGCAAAAGGATTAGTTAAAAGAGCAGTTACAAGAATAATAACTCCAAGTACCTTCTTTAGTGATTCTTATGATAATAATTATTTAGCTTCAATATCTTTATACAAAGGAAATTATGGTTTTTCTTTAATAGATATAACCACTGGAGAATTTAAGATAACCTCTTTCGATACACTTTCTTCTCTTTTAAATGAATTAACCTTAAATAAACCAAAGGAATTACTTTTAACTAAAAATATTTTAAAAGATCTACCCTCTCTTGATGCCATTAAAAAAGCAACACCTAACACCATTATTAATTACACAGATAATTTAGATGTTAATTTAGGTTATACTGCTCTCTTAAATCATTTTGAGTTAAAATCTTTAACAATGTTTTGTATAAATACTGCTGCTGTTGATCAAAAAGGAGAGATCGTTCTTTCAGCTTACAATGCTATTAAATACTTAAAAGAAACACAGTTTTCAGATTTAAAGTATATCAACAAAATAAAAGAGTATTCCTTAAACAAATACCTTAAACTTGATAGAAAAACTGTTAGAAACTTAGAGCTTGTAACAAACCTACAAGACAACGCAGTAAAACACTCTCTTTTCCATTTAATAAATAAAACAAAAACTCCTTTAGGTTATAGAAAATTATATTTTGATGTTCTTCATCCTTTACTAGATAAACAAAAGTTAAATGAGGCTTATGATGCTGTGGAAGAAATTATAGAAAATCCCCACATTTTGCAAGAACTTTCCTTGCATTTATCATATGTAGGCGATATTGAAAAAATCATTAGCAAAATTGGTTTTGGAAATGCAAGTCCAAGAGACTTAGTTTCTTTAAAGCAAAGTATTTCTATTATACCTAAAATAAAAATGGTTTTAGAAAACACAACTTCTAAAAATTTAACCAATTTAAACAGTAACCTAACCTCCTTAGATTCTGTTTTTTCTTTAATCCATTCATCTATTGTTGAAGAACCTCCATTCAGTGTTAGAGAAGGCAAGTTCATTAAACCTAATTATTCAAAAGAACTAAATGAGTTAATATACACCCACCAAACAATAAACTCTTGGCTTGTTGAGTTTGAGGCAAGACTAAAAGATGAAACAAACATAAAGTCTTTAAAAGTAAAGTTTAACAAGATTTTTGGATATTATATAGAGATACCAAAAGCTCAGGCAAGAGAAGTTCCTTCTTATTTTGAAAGAAAACAAACTTTAGTCAATGCTGAAAGGTTTACAACAAAAGAGCTTTCTGAAAAAGAAAACATTGTCTTGCATGCTCAAGAAAGAAGAATAGACTTAGAGTATTCTATATTTTTAGATATATGTAGAGAAATTAACAATTATAAAGAAGATATAAATTTAGTAGCAAGCTTAATTGCAGAACTTGATGTTTATTTTTCTCATGCAGTAGTTTCTCTTCATAACAACTATTCAAGACCAGTTGTAAACAATACAGATAATTTATATTTTAAAGATTTAAGGCACCCTGTAATAGAAAAGCTAGTTGATTTTATACCAAATGATTGCGATTTAAATTTTGAAAAAAGGACTATGATTATTACTGGCCCGAACATGTCTGGAAAGAGCAGTTATATGCGTAGTGTGTGTCTTGCCATTATTCTTGGACAAATAGGTTGTTTCGTTCCTGCATCTAAAGCTGAGATTGGTTTTGTAGATGGCATCTTCACAAGAGTTGGTGCTTCTGACGATATAATCCATGGCCAAAGTACATTTTTAGTTGAAATGTCTGAGGTGTCTTATATTTTAAACAATTCTACAAAAAATAGTTTTGTTATTTTAGACGAAGTAGGCAGAGGTACAAGCACCTTTGATGGCTTAAGTCTAGCATGGGCTATTGTTGAGCATTTAAATAACGTTACTTCTTGTAAAACACTGGTTGCAACTCACTACCATGTTTTAAATAAAATGGAAGATGTCTTTAAAGGTGTTAAAAACTATCATGTAACCGCTAAAGAAGAGGACAATAATCTTTTATTTTTCCATAAGCTTATTGAAGGCGGAATAAATAAAAGCTATGGTATCCAGGTTGCAAAAATAGCTGGTCTTCCACAAGAGTTAATTGAAAAGGCTTTAACTATCCAAAAAGAACTTGAAGAAGACACTTTCTTAAAATTAAAAGGATCTTTAAAAGAGGATAGCGACACTAATGATAGCAAAAAAAGAAGGTTGTTTAAAAAAGAACAAAAAACTATTGATGATTTTTAATTTTCTTAAATAAAAATAAATGTATGTGATTAATAATGTTTATAAAAAAATTATCTAAAGAAACCATAAATTTAATAAGTGCAGGAGAGGTTGTTGAAGGTCCTAGCGATATTTTAAAAGAATTAATTGAAAATTCAATAGATGCTAACGCAACAGACATAACTGTTGAAATTAAAGCATCTGGTTTTGATTTAATACAGGTTAAGGATAATGGAACTGGTATTTTAAAAGAAGATCTTTTAATATGCCTTGAAAAATATACCACTAGCAAACTTGAAACTATAGATGATCTTTACGGTATAGAAAGTTATGGTTTTAGAGGAGAAGCATTATCAACTATAAACGCAGTCTCTAAACTTAAGATAACTTCTTCAACCACAAATGACGGAAAAGGTTACTTATTACTTAACGATACTTTAAAAGAAATTTCTACTTTAAAAGGCACCACAATAACTGTTGAAGATTTATTCTATAATGTCCCTGTTAGAAAAAAATTTTTAAAATCAAAAAGTTTTGAGTATGCTAAGCTTTATGAGGTTTTTCTTGCAACCGCTTTATTAAATCCAGAAATTACCTTTAGGTTTGTTTCTGATAAAAAAAATATTGTTTTTACAAAAACAGATTTTGAAAATAGATTGGTACAGATATATGGTAAAGACGTAAAATCAAAAGCAGTGAAAATAGATGTTTCAAATGATTTATTCAAAGTAAAAGGTATTTTAACAAACCCTTCAAACCCACTTTATTTTCCTTCAAATTTTTTATTTATAAATAAAAGATTTGTTTTTTCTCCACAGATATACAAAGCCATAACTGACGCTTATAAGGATTATTTAATGATACAACAAAAGCCTTTCTTTATTCTATTTATAACCTTAGACCCTAAAACCATAGATGTTAATGTACATCCTAAAAAAAGAGTTGTAAAACTTGAAAATGAAATGATTTTTGTAATGGAATTAAAAAAAGAACTTGCAAAGGTTTTAGATGGGGTGCTAGGAAAGAACTTAGCAACTGTAGAATATAATTCTTTAAAAGATTTTGTTTATGAAAAACCTGTCCAAGATTATTCTCCATCAAATAACTTTACTTCTACTTATAGGCCAGGTGCACCTTCAAGAACAAATGACTTTTATTTTACCTCTCAGAAACCTTTATTTGAGGGGATAGAAAGTGAAAATTACCTTTCAAGCAACTTAAAGTTGTTTGAGCATGATATTACAAAGGTACTTGGCCAGATACATAGTACCTTCATTGTTTGTGAAACAAAAGAAGGCGTGCTATTCATTGATCAGCATGCTGCTGATGAAAGAATTAATCTTGAAAAAAACCGTTTAAAGTTTACTTTCTTAGAAAAACAAAACCTGATATCAGAAATTCCATTAGATTTTATTTCCGAATCGCATAAAGATATTTTAGCAAAAAACAAACAAATATTTACAGAAATTGGTTTTGATTATTCTTTTAAAAAAAATGTTTATTACCTAAAAACCATGCCTTTATTTTTAAATAGGTTGTTTGATAAAAATATATTTTTAAATGTTTTAAAAGACCTTGAAGAAGGCAATAGTGAAGTTGCTAAACTTAAGGATAATCTCTTAAAACTAAAATCCTGTAAAAAGTCAATAAAAGCAAACGAACCACTTTCTTTACAAGAACAAATATCTTTAATAAATAAATTAAATAAA
The DNA here is from genome assembly GCA_037441475.1 of Candidatus Iainarchaeum sp. GTDB lineage: Archaea > Iainarchaeota > Iainarchaeia > Iainarchaeales > CSSED10-239 > Forterrea. Next base: position 458,495 of record JBBISB010000001.1, on the reverse strand, counting down.
TGTAGTGATAAAGGGATTTGTGCTCACGGAAGACCTACAATAATCTTCTTATCTTCTAAAGACCTAGAAAAATTATTTAAAAGGATTGTTTAAATCTTAACAATCCATATAAATAAAATTATAGTCAAAATAATTAGGATGGTTATTGCTGTATTTTCTTTATTATCTTTATTCTCTGCAGAAATTGTTTTTTGTTGTGTTCCAACATTTTTTTCGTTAACACCATCTAGATAATTAATAGTGAAAACTAAAGAGTAATCTCCTTCTTTAAATGTTTTTATAGTGAAAGGTATTTCTACAACATCTTTTGGATTTAAGTTATTTATCTTTTCCTTAGAAAGAATAATCTCTCCATTAAAATATGGTGTGATATATATTTCTTTAAGGGTGCTTTCTGAATCGTTTTTAATGATTAAGTGCCCTGTGTATACTTTGTTTGGTTCAATTACCCTAAATATATCTGTGTAAGCAGTTATCTTTGTTTCTTGTTCTTCTAAAGAAATGATTTGTGTTGTAAGGAACATAGTGTGTGCTTGATTAAATCTATCTTTATAATTTAGTTTAGCAAGCGGTGTTGTAAAATTAATGCCCTTTTCTGCTTTAACAAAATAATTTAAAGAAATAGTTTCTTGCGGGTTAATTATACCTTTAAAAGAAGTTTCTCCAGAAACATTTTCTAAGTTAGAGTTATATAAAAATAATTCTGTCGCATTAACAACTTCCACATAAACTGAATCATAACCACTATTTCTTATAAAAAGCTTTATAGGTATCATTGTATTAATGTACGCTTTAGAAGGTGCCTCTTGATAGAAGTCCTCTTTTTTTATTTCTGCGACATAGTAGTTACCAAGTGTACTTTTTTCTGCATCAATTATAAATCTTGGTAAAAAATCGTTTTTAACACATATTTCAAGAAGGTTGTCGTTAGTTCCTACATTACTTAAAAGGATTACATTATTAGAAAGTATTTCGTCCCCTATAAGCTTACTTACTTCAATTCCATTTAAATTAAAGGTTATATTCACTCCTGTCTTAATAGGGATGTAGTTTTTAACCGTTAACTGCAAATATGCTTTTGATTTTTCATCAATACCTTTAAGGTCAAAGGAATAGCTTTTACAAACTTCATTCCCTTTATTTACTATGACATCTCCTTTAGATAGTGAAGAAAGTGTTTTTTCATCTAGCACAGATGCATGGATAAGGCTGGCAAATAAAATTATTCCAAATAATATAAATATAAATTTATGATTTTTCATATACGTTCACAATATATTATATCTATCAATTAATTTATATTATTATCTTATTTCTTTAAGGTTAGCTAGTGCCTTAATATCTTCTTTTTTTTCTCTTTATGACTTTCTTCTTTTTTCTTGTTTCCAAGTCTAAAATAAGCATAAGTTGCAGAAAATAAAACTATAATGAGTGAAAAAATAATGATTTGCTTTCCTTTTAAGGTTTGTTTTTCAGAAACCGAATTTTTTCTAATAAGGAGTATGGTGTTTAGATATTTTTCTTCTTCATAATATTTTTTTGCTAATGTAAGTACTTCAGCATCATACTCTTTTTTTGATATTTAAGTATTTCTTCTTTTGCATCATTTCTAATAACTTCTATACCTTTCTCTAGGTTACTTACATCTGCCTTAACTTTATTAACTCTATTTATAGTTTCTAAAGATGTGGCGTTAATGGCTTTTTCATATTCTTGAGAATCGAACTTTTCTTCAAAACTACTAATTTCTCTATTAAACAAAACACGGTCCAAGAAAGATAGATTTTTTCTAACCTCGCGGCATCATATTTTGTAATTCCGGCAAAATAATTTACGCTATAAAGTTCACTTAAATCATGATCCTCATAAAGTTTATATGTTTAATTAACTAAATAGGTTATATTTTTACTATCTAAATTATTGGTTGCAGGACTTATCAGATAATATATTCCTTCTGCCTTCTTTTTAAGTCCAGCATTAATTATTTGATTAATTTTATTTACGTCATTATCTTTTATCAATAAATCTAAATTTATGCCTTCTAGACCATAGGTGATAACCTTTTCTTTAAGTGTTTGAAAGTAAATTTTGTTTTCTACCTGCATTTTATCTCTTTCACTTTCTTCTCTTTCTAAAATAATTTTAAGTAGTTCTGAAAGTTCTTTATTTGCTGCAAAAATGTCTTTATATTTATTAGAATCAATTCTGGTTAATGTGTTTTTTTCTTTGACGGTTAGTTCTTTTAAACTTATTTCTTGATATTTAATAAAATACTCTACTCTGTTTTTTCAGCTAAATTTAATTTTTGTCTAAGCTCCTCAATTTCAGGAAGTAGTAAATAAAAAGAAGTTATCTCTGTAACAGAGTAATTATTTTTATAAGGGATGGTTGCTAGCTTACTTAATTTTGTGTTAGAGGTATTTTTAATGTCTTGATAAACACAGTTATTAAATTTACTTATCTCTAAAACCAATTTTTTAATTTCTGAATAAACTTCTTCTTTTTCACTTATGGTTTGCAAGCTATATTCTTTAGTAGCTTCCTTTTCAAGTGACAAGGTAAAAGTTATTTTATTGTTTTCTATATTTGTTTCAACATCTTTATTTTCCTCCATCAGCCTTACAATTGATTTTTCATCAATAGTTCTAAATATTATTTTTTGATTAATAGGCTGTAAATATTTGTTAGTTATTTTAATTTTTTTCAGAAGTAATAAACTTAAGCGGAGTTAACTCAAATATTTCTTTTGTACTCTCTTTTTCAAATACACTACCAGTGACAATTATTTGGTTTTCTTTTTCAGTTGTAAAAAATATTTTATTTTTATTAATATACACATCTTTTGTTCTTGTAGAAAAACCATCTATGAAATCAATATTTTCGATAATGCCCTCAACTTGATTTTTAATAGTTATCTTAATCACACTTTCATCTAAAGAAAGGTACATTATCTTATAATCTATCTCTGTTTTATTTGCGTACGCTAACTCGTAGAAATTATCTCCAGGGTGTGCGGATTTAACTGTGATTTTATTTCCTTGAACATTAACCTTGTCATCTTTACTTGTTAACCCGTAGTAAGGCCCATCTAGTATAAAGTTATTTATGCTTTTTGAAAATGCGTTGTGTATTTTTAAAAAATATCTGTCTTTAAGGTAAATTACTGTATAATATCTTTCATCATTTATTAAAACTTTATACATTTCATTAGTCTGATTATCTATATTAATTAAATCTGAATGTTTTTTATCAATATTAATAATTAATGTAATGTTGTCTTCTTTTTCATATTTTTTTATTTTCTCTTTACTTTCTATAATTGTTTTTTGTAATTGATAATTAATTTCGTGTTGTTTTATCTCATTGATTTTTATATTGACTTCTTGTAATAACTTTTTAAAAGACTGTATTTTAAAATTATTTTCTAGTTTGTAATTAATGTTACCTAGTATCTCTACACAACTTTTATCTTCTTTATAAGAAAAAAGTTAAAACTCTTCTTTTTCAACAGCGTCTGTTTCTAAAAACAAATTAATTTTTTGAACACAATGTTCTTATGCTAGCCCTTTATTAATATCAGCACATATTTTTAATTTCTCAAGAATATTTTCACTTGTTTTATAACGGTCAATTTTTTCTTTAAAATAAATACTTGTATACGGCCTAACTTCATCTACTAACCCATCACAGGCGAGTAGATCTAAAGCATACTTTTGTGTTGCCTTAACATTATCTACTTTGTTCTCCATTACTTTGGCATTAATCTTCTTTATCTCTGATAAATAATATCCAAAAGTAATTTCCTTAAATTTAATTTCTTTTTTAAGTTTGTTATAGTATGCAAAATCCTTTATCTCAAGATAACTATTATTACCCTCAATATTCTTTTCAACGTCTGTAATCTTAAGGTACACTTTATCTAAATTTTCATTATAACTATTATTAATTGTTTTAAAATCAGTAAGTAAGGAGTTTGAGCTTCCTACAAAAGAGTTAATCACTTGATAGAAATTATAAACTTTAAGAGTATAAACATTATCGTTTATAGAATTAAGATCATCAATAACAGAAATACTATTTAAGGTGTATTGCGAAAAATTATAAAGAGAAGGAATATATGTGATAGCCACTTCAAGCCCTTCAGAGTATATCTTGGCATAGTAACTAAAAAGATCATTAGGTAGTTCTGGGGTTGTATAGAAACCAAGCTTATCTACATCTTTAAAGCAAGAATTTTGAGAGAAACAGTCCTCTATAGAGGTTGATGAAAAGTGAGTTAAAGCAAGACAAGCTTGCTTTTCTCTAGTGGTTATAAAGTTAAGGCATCCTGAAAAACTAACTAGTACAATCAATAAAAAATAATTAAATATTTTTTATCTTTCAAATACTTATGTCTCCAATACAATCTAGTATCTTACAATACCTTCTGCATTAATTGTTACTATCTTAAATTTTATTTTTGATTTTAAAAGTATAGATAATATAGCACTATGTTCTTTTCCACTTCCAGAGTGTAAGTTAAGTTCAATATCTGCTAAATCTTTTGCCATTTGTTTTTCAATATCGTCAACAATTTCTGAAAAACCTTTTCTTGGATCAATTATTATCCAATTAACTTTTTTAGAGCAAGTAAACTTATCTTGTGCCCATTCATTTGATATTAGATAAACTTTGTCATAATCAGTGTTATCTATAATGTGTGCTACTTGTCCCCAAGTTCCTTTCCCTGTACTTAATATTCCTAAAAATGTCTTCATTTATTCACCACCGTTTAGATCAAACCTGTCTTTTGATATTTTGTATACGTTTACAAACTCTTCTCCTTTTTCAGTAAGATAATAAACTTGCTCTTTTGAAACTTCTATTTTCTTAATTAATTTGTTCTGGATTAGAGTATCAAATATATTATATAGAATAGATACATTTTTAAAAGATATATTTACTTTGAGGTTTTCGATTTTAGGTGGTTTTTTAGCTATTTCCATTAAAACTGCTATGTGTTCCTTGGATTCTAGTATTTTAAGAAGTTCAGGTTCCTTCTCTATCATCTCAATAAGTCTTTCTTTTTCTTGCATTTTAAATCCCTTTTACCATGTATGCGCCTTCAAGCTTATACCCTTGTTTTTTATAATACTCTCTAACCCCAATACCACTAATAACAGCCATCTTCTTCATGTTTTCTTTAAGTGCAATCTCTTCTGCCATCTTTAGGAGTTTTTTACCTATTCCTCTATGCTGTATGTTCTTTTCCTTAAACTCTGTTGCTTGGCCATACACATGAAGTTCTCTAATAATCCCTGTTTTCTTAGTAATCTCTTTAACAAAAGGATCGTGAGGTATTCTTAATCTTACAAAACCTAAAAGGTAATCGTCTTTTTCAGCATATATGAAGTATTCTGTTCCTTTAGATGCCTTATACTTAATTTTTTTAAGTTTATAGTTTTTAATGTTTTCAAGTCTTCCCTTAGGTTCAGAGCATCTTATACACTGGCATCTTGTGCCTCTTTTTTCCATTTCCTTAAAAACCATTTCCCTAAGATTGCTTTTTGTAATTCCAGCAAGTATCTTTGTTGCAGGTATATCTCTTTGCACCCTCATTATCCTTACCCATTTAGGGACAATTTCTTTAACATCTGCTATTAAATTTATAATTTCTTTTTCTGTGTATGGGATGTACTCTTGCTTATAGTACATTTTTTCTAAAACTGTGTTCTCTGTAACAAGACAAGGGTATATCTTTATCATATCTGGACAATAGTCTGGGTTTGTAAAGATCTCTTTAAAGGCCTCTAAATCTTTTTTAATAGTGCTTTTTGGTAAGGCTATCATCATGTGATATAGTACCTTAAATCCAGAATCTTTTAATTTTCTAGTAGCTTCAATAACCTCTTTAATACCATGTCCTCTTTTAACAAAAATATGTACTTCATCATATATTGTTTGAACCCCAATCTCAACCCTGGTACCCCCAAAGTCAAGAAGTCTTCTAATTATTTTTTCATCACAATAGTCTGGTCTAGTTTCAAAAGTTATTCCAACAACTCTTCTCTTTGATTTCATTAGTTGTTTTTTAAGGTTATTAATATCTGTGCTTTTTGAGTTTGTGATTGCTTGAAAGGTTTTAACCATAAATTGATTTTGATATTTAACATCAGTTGAAGGAAAGGTTCCGCCCATAACAATTATTTCAAGCTTGTTTGTAGGGTGGCCCATGGCTTCAAGTTGCTTTAATCTATCTTTAATCTGTTTTGAAGGATCAAAATTATTTAACTTCCCTCTCATACTTGCAGGTTCAAAACCAGTGTAGCTTTTAGGAGTATCTTTAAAGCTAGGGCAAAAGATACAGTTTCCTGGACATACATGTGGTCTTGTCATTACAGATAAAATAGTTACCCCTGAGAGCGTTCTAGAGGGTTTAGTTATGAATGTAGGTGTAGGGTTTTCTATATTTAAGGCACTAAGAATATCTGAGGTTAATGGGAGTTTTGGTAAATTATATTCTTTAGCAAACTTTGCTTTTAAGCCTTGCAGTTCCCTGTACTTGATGTTATTGACATCTATGTCTTTAAAGAATTTTTTTAATTCTAAAAGTTTTTTCTTTTCCATGTATTACTAGATTATCTTTATTATTTTGTTGAAAAAATAAATAGGTATAAGGCTTGCATTAAACAAAGGATAAGTGTGTTCTTTAGATCCATGTATTGATGCTAAGTCTTTTTTTGTTTCAATAGTTAAATAGTAATCAATATTTTCTTGGACCTTAATGTTTCCTTGAGTCTCAATTATTGATTTGATTTCTAGGTTTACTTCTCTTTGTCCAATCTCTTTTGGATAATATGCATAAGTTTGTTCTGTTGTACTGTTTGGTTGTAAGATTATTTCTTTTTCCTTAGGCGATCTTTCTTTTTTATATGAAAACCATGTTACTGGTAAGTCAGAGGTTATTCTTACTTTCTTTGTGGTATTTGATTTATTTAAAATATTAAGATTAATTGTTTCTTTCTTTTCATACTTAACTAATGGGTTGTAGTTTATTAAGGTTGTATGAATAACTTCGTCTGTGATAAACATTTTAAGTATAACTTCTTTTGTGTCTTTTTCTGAAATTAATAAAAGCTTTAAACTATACTCTCCACTTAATCTTTCGTCAAGCTTAATGATTGCAAAAATACTTTCTTGTGTTTTTCTTGTTTGTTCTATGATGACATCTCTTGCTTGTGAAGGGTCAACAGATATTAATGAATAGTTTTCATTTCCTTCAAGAAGAAAGCTTACCATGAAAAACTCATCTGCAGAAAAATATCCTAAATCTGCGTTATTTGTGTAAGTTAAATCCTTTGTAATTGGTTCTAATAATTTTAAGGAATAAACATTTGTGTTTATAAGCAGAATAAAAATTATTGTAAGTAAAAAATATTTTTTCATCATAAGTCTATCAACATTACCTTTTTATTTAATTTTATCTATATATATAATATCTAGACAGATATAAAAATGTTATTTATTTTTAAAAAAGAGGAAGATTTACTATGCACCAAAATTCAGTTGACCAAAAATATGAAATGATAAAAAAACACCATACAGATACTTTAAAAGAAGCTATTGAAACTAATAAGGTAGATGAGATATTAATTCCCTTTCTTTTAGAGGTTACAAAGATACCAGACGTCTTTACCTCTTCTTCATGTGCAGGAAGAGTAATGCTTTTATCTACAGATGAGTATGAAAACAAGAAGGTTTCTTCTTTTCATAAAAAATATCATAGAAAAGTTAGTTTTGAAGAGATTAAGAAAGATATTGGTGATTTTAATGAGTCTGAGCTTTGGTTTAAGATGGAACCTTTTATCTTTCATTTTGGGTGTAAAAACTATGAAAAAGCAAAAGAGCTTCTTTCATTTTCTAAGGAGTTTGGGCTTAAGAAAGCAGGTATAATAACAGCTAACGATGGCAAGTATATCTTAGAGGTAACAAGCACACAGTACATGGCCCTTCCAATAAAGCAAGATAACAAGCAGTTGGTGACTGATGATTACTTAAGATTCATTGTTGATAGAGCAAATAAAAAAATAGAAATTAACTTTGAAAGACTAGAAAAGTTTTCAAAGTCATTTTTGGAAAGGTTTTCTTAAAAGTAATTTATTTGTTAGCAACTACTTTTTCGCCATTTCTAGCGCAACAACCAGGGTATCCTCCACAACAGCAAAGAACATTACCTGTACAGTATTTTGTGTTTGGGCCTGTACAAGGACAATTGCTTGCATTTGTAGTATACACTTGATCTGTTTGAGCCATAGTTACTTTTGTTGCATTTCCTGACACATTAAAGTTTGTTGCAATTAAGATACCAAGAACACCCCCTATTAACAAACCAAATAAACCGTATAAAATAATTTTTCTTTTATTGTCGTTTGTTGTTTTCATTTGTTAAAATCTCATTTTTTCTTTTTTACATTATCTTTTAAATAAGCTTTAATAAACGGCAAATAACTCTTTAAGTCATCCTCATCAAATTTACTTGCAACTTTCTTAAGGTCCTTTGCCCCTCCGATAGATGTTGTTACCTTATCTAAAAGAGAAGTTAGTTCCATTGGAAAGATAATTTTTGAAGATTGACCTTCTGCCATTTTTTCTAAAGCCTTTAAGTAATAATAAATAACTGTTTTATCTGATAATTGATCTGTTGCATCTTTAACTGCTAAGATCTTTGCCTTCTCAGACTCAGCAAGCTCATAAACAGCAAGCTTCTTTTGAACAGCCGCTTTTTGTTCATGCATAGCCATTAAGATATCATCTGGTATTTTAATATCTGTAAGTTCAACAGAGGTAACCTTTACACCCCATTCCTTAGATACATTTTCTAAAGCTTTCTTAAGTCTAGTGTTTATTTCTTCAATATTTGTAATAACTTCTGTAATTTCAAATTCACCTATCATATCTCTAAGCATAGCAATAACATACATTGTAGATGCTTTTCTATAATCGTCTACTTTTACAACAGAGTTAATTATACTTTCTTTTTCATTTCTAACTGAAATAAATAATACTCCGTCTACCCTTAACTGAATATTATCTTTTGTTAACACATTTTGAGGTGGTACGTCAATAGTTTCTACTCTTAAGGTAACTATATTTGGTTTCTCTATTAAAGGCCAAACAAAGGTCCAACCAGGCCCGCCCACTCTTCTAACTTTTCCAAACCTATAAACAACAGCTCTTTCATAATCTTTAAGTGTAAGTATTATTTTTAATCTAAATATTAAGTATATGAAAACAAAAATTGCAAGTACCCACAAAAGACTAGTTTGAAGCTTTTGGCCTACATAAAAAAGTCCAACAATTATTGCTAAGACTAGTAAAGTTAAAATTGTAAATATAAAGTTTTTAAATTTAGATTCATCCATGTAATCATTTTTTATAGTATATTAGTAAATAACTTAAATTACAATTGTTTTATATATTTTTCTATATTATATATTTTTGACTAGCTATGCCAAGAACAAAAAAAACAGAATCAGAAGAGTTTAAACCAATAAGTAACTTAGAAAAAATAAGTGAAGATAATTCTGATCATGAAAAAATATTGGTTATCTGTGTTGATAGGGATAATGATATTGGTCAAAAAATAAATGTGACTGGTCCAATCATAGGTCTTAAAAACAATTTAAAAGTTGCAACTAATTTTGCAATTGCAGATCCAGAAGACTCTGATGCAAACTGTATTTTTGGTGGAATAAAGGTCTATAAAAAATTAGAAAAAGATACAGAAGTAGAAATTGTTACTTTAACAGGACACTCTAAAGAAAATTTATTATTCTCAGATAAAAATATTGCAATACAGTTAAAGCAAGTTTTATCTGTTTTCCATGCAACCGCTGCTGTTTTTGTAAGTGATGGTGCAGAGGATGATCAAGTTATTCCTTTAATACAAAACTTTGTTCCAATAATATCTAAAGAAACAATTATTGTAAGACAATCAAAAGGTTTAGAAAGTACTTTTTACACTATTAAAAGGGCTTTAAAGGATCCTTTCTTTGCAAGAGTAGTTTATGGTGTTCCTGCTATAATGTTATTGTTATTTGTTTTTTTAAGAGAGTATGCTGTTCAGTTAGTTGCGTTTTTACTTGGTGTGTACTTTTTAATAAAAGGTTTTAGTTTAGATAAAAAAATGGTTTCTTTTTGGAAAAATCTTTCTAATAAATTTTCAATATACAGAATAAGTCTTTTATTCTATCTTGGTTTTTTATTTTTTATTATCTTTGCAATTATAAAGGGTATTACCATATACTATCAAAACCAGTATTTTGATTTGTTGTTTGTAATTGTTTCTTCAATAAGAGCGGTTTTACTTCAACTTGTAATTGCCTTTGTTTTATTAACCATAGGCTCTATCATAGATCTTTTCTACCTAAAGAAGATGTATAATCTTGGTAAAAACATATTTGCTTTATTTTTTATACTTATATTTACAATCATCTTAGATTTTGCTCTTCAGTTTATTATTCAAGAAATAAATGTTAATTTCTTTTTAATAGTTGTTGTCTTTGGTGCAATTCTTTTGGTCTTAGTTAATAGGTTTACTGTAATGTTTGATGTTAATACAAAAATAACTACTCTTTTAATAGGGCTTCCAGTCTATTCTAAGTATGGTCTTTTCATAGGCGAGGTTTTAAGCATAGATGAGAAAAGAAACATAATTAGGTATAAAGAAAAAAACACAGATGTTGTTAAAACAATCTCTGAAAAGAACTTTGTTTTAGAAGATGGAATGATATTAATCTAAGGCAACTGGTTTTTCTGTTTGTTTTTCACAAGCATTAAGTGCATCTATACAGTTGTTTATTTCTTTATTTAAAATATCTATCTCCTTAGTGGTTGCTTTTTTCTTTGAAAAGTTAATCTCGCCCTTAGAGAACATAAAATACCCTATGATTATTCCTGCAATTAAGCTTACAATAATGATTATTGCTGTTGTTTTATTAAAAATACCTTCTTCCATATTATTTCCATTTTATATGTTTTTTTAAACCTTATCTATATATCTATACTATTATTTTAAATAAGTTTGGGGATTTTTCTTTTCAAAGTCGGTTTGTAATGTCAACTCCTTTGAATTATTTATTAGTTTTATTAAACCGATGCATTTATAAATATATTTAGTAACATATTAATACAATTTTTATATTTAAAATTAAAGTGAGGAATCAGACATGTACAAATACGCAATAGCAAGACAACTTGCAACAAAAAAATTAATTACTAATAGAGGAGATAATATCGGACGTTTAATTGATTTAATGGTTAATGAACACTCTGGTGAAATAGAATCAATATTAGTAGAAGTAGATCCATCATCTGTTTTCATACAAAAACTAACTTTACAAGGAAACATGCTTGAGATACCTTATAGAAGTGTTCTTGCTGTAAGTGATGTTTTTATTATAGATGAAAGTCAAGTAAAGAAAGAATAAATTTTTCTTTATTCTTTTTCTCTATTTTTTTAGGACATAAACAAAAAATTATTTTATTTCTTCTATTTGGTAAGTTTTTGTTTTTTGATTTATATTATTTATCTTTAGTTTAATTTTCTTTTCTAAAAAATAGTTGTTAAGTTTAATAATTATTTCTTTTTCAGAAACCTTCTTTTCAACAGCTTTAGCAATTTGTTGATTAATAAGGCCTATTAGTGTAAAGTTTGAATAAATAAACTCTCCTTCTTTTTCAAGTTTTTCAATTCTTTCTTCAAATTTTTTTTTTTTATTTTCTTGCGATTCTAAAACTTCCATTACCTTTGATTTTTTTTTAGTTTCAATAACTTCTTCTTTTTCTTCAAAGTTAATTTTAAAATCTTTTTCTAATGTTTTAAAAATATCTTCTCCGTTCTCTTTAATAATGTATGTTTCTTTTCCTTCTTTCTCAATAAGCTTAAGCCCAGGAGAGGTTAATTTATAATTTTCAAGGATGCTTGAAATCATTTCTTTTTTGTTATTAATAATTTCATTTACTTCAACAGGAGCGATGTTATATACTTTTGCAAAATACTTTATTTTTTCAGGTTCGCTCATCTCCTTTGTCTCAAGAATAATTTCTTCTTTTGTTTTTTCTTTAAGATCTTCTCCAGATGGAAAAAGATACTGCTCTCCTTTCTTAATTGTTCTATCTTTCCATTCTTCTTTTTGTCTTGAGGTAATTATCTTAAAATCAACATCAGTTAAAATAACATTAGATCTAGAAAAAAATTCAAATATTAAATTATATTTATCAAGTTTAAAACAAATTACTTTATTATTTTTATCTTGATACACATCATGTACTCTTTGGTTATAAAGAGTTTTTTTAAGGTATTTTTCAAAACCTAATATTTCAGAAACAGGGAAGGCGTGTTCTGGAACAAAACAAACATCTGGAGTTACAATTAGTTCTTTTGTTTTTTTGGAATGTATCTTTATTTTCCAGATATTCTTATCAATAGTTTGCACGTTGTTTATGTACCCTAAATTAAATTCTTCTTTAAGTTTTCTTGCAAGGTAATAAACTACTGTACTTGTAATTTGTATATTTTTCATAAAATCTTAAATTAAAAATTATTCATTACTATAATCAGTATAATCTAAGTGGTTGTAAGAATAAATTTTTTTAACTATTTTCCTATCATTAAACCTGTATTCTTCATAAAGTTTACCTATGTCTGTCCCCTTATAGGTATCAAAAGGAAGATTTTGAACAATATCAAGTATGTAGTGTGTTTCTTTAATCTTAGTGGTTACAAAAGAATGCACTTTATCGTCTTCTAGAAGAACCACTTCTATGCTTGCCATACTATCTTGCATACCCTGCATTGCTGAACAAAGAATAACTGATATTGTTTGTTCATCACACACCTTATCTCTTATGATCTTGGAAAAGTCCATCCAGAAAATTATTTTTAAATCGTTTTTAACAACATCAATCTCTGTTCTTAAATAATTATAAACTTTTCTTAAGGTGTTTGTATAATCTTTATTATAGTCATAAGCTATTGGTGTAAACTTAGAAACAACACTTTTAATAGTAAGGTCATTAGGTCTAACCATGTCTTTTAGTTGAGAGATTGTTTTTCTTTCATTCTCGTTAATAACATCTTTATATTTATTAATAATAATTTCATAATATTTTATTTTGTTAATATCTTCTTCAGAGGCCTTTGCTTCATTTTGTTTAGAGATGTTTTTAATAAAGTCTTCAAGTTCAGTTATTCTTTCCTTTAAGGTGATATTTTCAACAGACACTTCATTTAAATCTCCCTTTATCTTTAGGTTTTTAAACCTTAATTCTTCTTCAGGGTTATCTTTTTTCTGGATGGTTGTAAGCTTTGAAACTTCTTCATTTATTTTTCCATCGATCTTTGTAAGTTCCTCATTAATGTACTTTAATGTTTTTGAGTAAAGGTTTTCATCTACACTCTTAGCGGTATATTTATATGAGAGTTCTTTTTTTTGTTCTAAAAGCTCTTTCTTTCTGTTGTTAAGCGTCTCAATTACTTGCCAGGACATTTGTTCTTTATTGACTGGTTCCTTTTTCTTAGCTCTAAGGTTAACAACAACTATAAGTGTTCCAAAAATTAGAAATATAAAAATAATAATTAATATTTGTGAAAAATCAATTGTCATAATCTTTTTCCCTCTAATAATATATATTATACTTTTGGTTTATATATTTTTTTATTTTTTAAAAAAGGCTGTTTTTATTACAATTATTTGTAAATAAGAAACATAGAATTAGTAATCTTACTTTATATTTAAAAAACAACCCTTTCCCCTTTATTAATAAGGCCTTAACCTTGTTTTCCTTAATATATCTATTTAAAAATACTTTGGTTTAACTAATATATATACTTATAAAGCACTCTTTTTACATCTTAAAGTGTTTTGTAAATATCTTGTTTTAATAGCAAGAAAATTTAAATGTTTTTAATAACAAAAACAGAAAAAAATATCATCAAAAAATAAAATATAACAACATATTGATAAGAATCAAATAACGGAGGAATAAATATGGCAGGTGAAAAACCACATATTAACACAATTTTCATAGGTCACGTTGATCAAGGTAAATCAACTTTAGTTGGAAGATTAATGTACGATGCAGGTGCATTATCAGAACAAGATTACAGAAAGCTTGAAGCAATCGCTCAAGAAAAAGGAAAAGGAACTTTCGCTTTCGCTTACATGATGGACACATTAAAAGAAGAAAGAGAAAGAGGAATTACTATCGATGTTAATTACAAAAAATTCGATACTAAGAAAAACTTTTTCACAGTTATAGATGCTCCTGGCCACCAAGACTATATCAAGAACATGATTACAGGTACATCTCAAGCAGATGCTGCTGTTTTATTAGTTGGTGCTAAAGAAGGTATCATGGCTCAAACAAAAGAACATTCATACCTTTCAAAAGTATTAGGTATCAACCAATTAATTGTTGCTGTTAATAAGATGGATGAAGTTGAATACAAGGAAGCAAGATTCAATGAAGTTAAAGAAGAAGTTGCAAAATTATTAAAAGGTATAGGTTACAAAGAAGAAATGTATAAAGTAATACCTGTATCAGCATGGATGGGAGATAATGTTGTTAAAAAGACAGACAAACTACCATGGTTTAAAGGACAGACTCTTTTAGAAGCAATGGATGATTTTAAAGCTCCAGAATCAGCATCCGGAAAACCATTAAGACTTCCTGTACAAGATGTTTACAACATTAAAGGTGTTGGAACAGTTCCTGTTGGAAAAGTTTCTACTGGTGTAATGAAACCTAACGATAAAATCATTATCAACCCTGAAGGTATATTAACCGAAGTTAAATCTATTGAACAACACCACGAACAATTACCACAAGCAAATCCTGGTGATAACGTTGGTTTCAACTTAAGAAAAATTGGTCCTAAGGATATTAGAAGAGGATCTGTAATAGGTCACGAGTCAAACCCACCAAAAATTGCAGAAGAGTTTACAGCACAAATAATTGTTATAAACCACCCTTCAGCAATCACAGTTGGTTACACTCCAGTATTCCACATACACACAGCTCAAATCTCTTGTACTTTTACAGAACTTGTAAGAACACTTGACACAAAATCAGGTGGAACAAAAGAAGAAAATCCAAAGTTCTTAAAAACAGGTGACGCTGCTATTGTAAAAATAAAACCAACACAACCATTAGTTGCTGAAGCTTTCAAGGACTTTCCACAACTTGGGAGACTTGCTATCAGAGACATGGGTAAAACAGTTGCTGCTGGTGTTATTATAGAAGTAAAGGAGAAGGTTAAGAAGTAAATTTTTTTAAAATTTACTTTTTCTTTTTTTATAAGAAGGGAGTTTGAGAAGCTATGCAAACAGCAAGAATTGTTTTAACAAGCAAAGATTACACAAAACTCACTGACTTTTGTAATAACTTAATAGATGTTGCTAAAAAAGCGGGTGTTAAACACTCAGGGATAATACCTCTTAAGACTAAGAAATTAGTTGTTCCTACAAGAAGAGGTGTTTCTGGTGGAGGAACTGAAACTTATCAAAAATTCCAATTAAGAATACATAAAAGAATTATTGATGTTAAGGCTGATGACAAGATATTACGTAAGGTTATCAGAGTAGATGTTCCATCAGATATCCAAATGGGTATTGAACTTAAAGAGTAATTTCTTTAAGTCTTTTTTTATTTTTTTTATAAAACATGTTTTTTTTATCCCGTTAATCTATTTTTATAAAATCAATTTCTAACTTTTAACTCGTATTTTAGATACGTTTAAATATATTAGCTTACACTTAATTTATAATAATTAAATTATTTTAAGGTATTGTGATGTCTGGCAGTAGTCTCTTTTTAATAAATATATTTTTTAAAAAAGAAAAAGGTATTTCTCCATTAATAGCTATAATTATTTTAGTGGTTGTATCGGTTGCAATAATTGGTATTGTATTTTCTTGGGGTAAGTCCTTTACTAATAATTCTTTAGTAGCGCCTTCTTTAATAAGTTCAAAATCAGATATTGAAGGTTTTATATGGCCTGAAAGAATAATGAATAACACTCTTTTATTAAGAAATTATCATTCTTCCTCAGATATAAGGATCATTCCTATAAAATCAACTCTGATCAAGAAGGGTACTATCTTAATAAATATTTGTATCATGAAGATGATTTAGACAAATCAAATATCTTAGTTCCTTCAAAAGGCAGTGGCCAAGTAGAGTTAATTTGTATTCCAAGCAATAAGTTTAATGTTGAGTTTGTTTTAGATAATAATACTTATTTTCTTTTACCTATAACTACATCTATTTATGATGGCAATAAATGTTACTTAGAAGGAAGTTTACAAAATCCTTTTTCTATTGAAAATGCTAACGACTTTAATAATCTTAGAAATTATCTTGATAATAATTTTCATTTTATTTTAAAAACAACATTGACTTAAATATAGCTCCTTATAATCAAGGAAATGGTTTTGAACCAATTGGTTCTTTTTTAGAACCGTTTATAGGCAACTTAAATGGAAACGGGTTTACACTAAATAATCTTTATATTAATAGGCCTTATGACGAGGGCGTAGCCTTGTTTTCAAAAATAAATTCTGGTTCAAGATCTCAAATTTAGGTTTAGTTGATATAAACATAATAGGGATGAATAATGTTAGTGGTCTTGCAGTTGTAAATGACGGGGTAATAAATAATAGTTACATAAAAGGAAGTGTCCTTTTAAAAACATCCTTAAATTGTGATATGTTTGGTTGTACTATTTCAGGCGGAATAACTGGCAGTGGGTTTGTTACTCAAAATAATGGTTTAATTTCAAATTCTTTTTTTGATGGAAATATTTATGGTGGACAGTATGTGGCTGGCTTTAATGTAAATAATTTAGGGCAGATAACTAATTCTTATTTTAAAGGAAATATTTTTGCAACTAATAACTTAAGTGGTTTTGTAATAAATAATGGAGATAATGTAACTCCTGGAACTATTGATCAGTCTTATTTTTCTGGCACCTTAAACATATCTGTTATAGACGAAATTGGTTTTGCAAGTGGGTTTGTAAACATGGGTAAGGGACTTATAAGAAACTCTTATTCAGTTGGAAGTTTTATTAATGATTACTCAGTTGGTAATAATTCTGGATTTTTAAATCAGGGTTATGTGCCTGGAATTGACGGTAATATTGTTAATTGTTATTCTTCTATAAACAATATTGATTATGGGTTTTCTAATGGTATATTTACAGGCGTTTATAACAGTTATTATAACAGCGATGTTTCTTCCTCAGGCGGTTCTGGCACAGGAATTACAACCTCTCAAATGAAGCTACAAAGTACTTTTAGTGGTTGGAATTTTACAGATATCTGGAACATACAAGAAAACACAACATACCTTATCTTAAAAACAATGTCCCAAATCCACTTCCTGGATAATATTTTTTTATTTCAAATTCTTTTTTAGAAGTTAGGTGTATTAGATAACTTTAAATAGTTAATGTATCCAAAATATATATTTAAAACTAATAATTAGTGTGTTTTAAAATAAACCATTATTTAGGGATATAAGAGATATGATTAAAAGAAAAGTGTTTTTAATATTTTTATTTGCCTTATTATTTACCTTACCAAATATTTATGCAACAGACATCTCTCTCTATAAACCTTCTTTTGAAAAACCTGTCTTTACTTCTTTATCTTTTAATAATTCTTTTATAAAGCCATCTTATTTTTTAGATAACTATAAATCTGAATTACAAAAGTTAAATACATCTAAGAAAGTTTCTTTGCCCCCAGTGACAGAGGCTGTAAAAGAAAATGTTTTTTTAGAAGATCCTTACCTTCTTGATCTATTAAGTAAACCTTTTTTATCTTTTGGTGGTATTGATTATCCTCCAGGAGTAACTATTGAAGATATTAAAAAAAAATCTTCTTTACAAAAGAATAGATCAACATCTTCTGCTTCATCTGTCCCAAATACAAATGGTACAGCTCCAACCACTGGAACTTATCATATACCTGTTCTTTTAGTTGATTTTAATAACTACTCTCATACCCTTGATAGAAATGTTTTTGAAGAACAGTTTAATGATTCTAATTATTATGACGGTAATGCAACAAGTGTTAGAAGTTATTATCTTAAACAATCTTATGGTGCTTTAGATATTATTTATGATGTCTATGATTGGAGAACTCTTTCAAACACATATGCATATTATGCAATTCCAACAAATAAATTTATTTTTGTAAATGACACTATTAATTTATTTGGAACTGGTAGTAATGCTATTGACTTTACACAGTATGATTCAGATAATGATGGAAGGCTTGATGGTGTTGTTATTCTTCATGCTGGTTATAGTAGGCAAGATGCAGGTGCTGGGTATATAAAAAGCAGCACTTTAATATTTAATGATTTTAATATTGTAACTATTCAAGGAAAATACTACGGAAACACTGCAACTATATCTGAAAAAATTCCACAAAATATGTGTGATAATTATTTTAACTCTGGATGGTATCCCCCAGATTGTAGAGTTGGTGTCTTAGTTACAGTTCATGAATTTGCACATATCTTAGGCCTTCCTGATCTTTATGCTATAAACCCTTACACTGGACTTCAAGAGGGCATGGGTTTAGTTGACATAACCATGATGATAGACACTGGTTTTAGGTTATATAAACCAATTAATCTAGATGCATGGTCAAGATATTTTTTAGGGTGGATAACTCCTACAACAATTACTGCAAACATGTCTGGTGTTTATGCAGTTCATTCAATAGATACAAATTCTTCTGGGGCATTTATTTTAAAAGATGAAACTAAGATGGGTGATAGAGAATTTTTTATTATAGAAAATAGGTTTATGTCAACTGCGCCTGATAATCAAGATACTTGGTTGTTTGGTGGTAATGTTCCTGGACAGACCGAAAATGTTTTTGGAGGAATTGCAATTTATCATATTGATGAACAATATATAGAGGATAACTACCCTACAAACTCTATTATGTGGGAAGAAGATGGGTTGATGTATGATGATAACGTAAGCCATCCTGGTATTGTTTTTGAACAAAATATTCTTGATCAAAACCCGCATATTGTGCTTAGTAGTCAGCATGTTCATATAAGTGACCTCTATACAAATGAATATAATGAAATTTTTGGATATCCTGATTGGGGTACTTTTGATTCTACAAAAAGATTATATGAACCTTACTTTCTTTGGGATACAACTTCATTAACTTATAATGGTTTACAAAACACAGGGGTTGTTGTAAGTGCTTTAAGCGGAAGCGGATCTATTGTATATGCTTATCTTCAAAGTCAAACACCTCCATTTACTGCATTTATTTCCTCTCCAAAAAATAACAAATGGTATAAATTAACTAATACTATTAATTTCAATGCAAGTTATTCTAATCCTTCCGGAGATGTTAGTTGTGTGTGGAAAAAAGAAGGAAACATAATTATCTCGCAAGAATGTTCTTTCATTAAAACTCCTCTTGAGATAGGTTTAGAGTCAACAGGTTGTGCACCTAATAACACACCTATATATCTTGAAATTACAGATAATGACACTATAATTGAGCGTCAAGTGAATATAAGAATATATGAGAGTGTAAGAGATGTTTGTGAGCAAGCACATAGTAATCAAAATGCAGCTATAGAATAAAAGTTAAATTTATAAATAATTAAGTGTAATATATTAGGTGTAGTCTTTAATTAAAAATTTATTTTTAATGAAATAAATTAAAAAAATTGCTTTAGTAAAAAAATAGTTTTTAAAAAAATAAAAAAGGTGTAATTAAAAAATGAACTCAAAAAATAAAGCTCAAGTTTCAATTGAGATGCTTATAATTGTAGGGATAGTAGTTTTAGGTGCAATTATTTTTGCAACTTATTATCTATCTTCTGTTAATAGAAATATAGATACTGTAACCGATCTTGATTCTGATTTATCTAGAGTAATACCTTCAGAACAAATGGGGTCAACAACACAAGTACCTAACTTAGGCGGAGGAACTGTTGGTGGTGGTTCATTTAACTTATGTGGTAATGATCAAATCAATCCTCCTGAACAGTGTGATGGTTTAAACCTTAATGGAAAGACCTGTCAAAGTTTAGGTTATGCGTCTGGTTCTTTAACTTGTCAAGCAAACTGTCAATTTAATTTAGCAAGTTGTGGGGTTGCGCCAACTCATTTTACAATAGTTTCTTCTGCAGTAGGTTCTGGAACAATTAATCCATTAGGTTCAACACAAGTAATTGCAGGCGGAAATCAAACCTATACCTTTACTGCAAATCCAGGTCATATAATTTCATCAATAGTTGTTGACAATTTAGAAGTTTCGCCAATAAGTTCAACTTATACTTTTAGTAATGTTTTAATGAATCACACTATAGAAGTAACTTTTGAATCACAACCAATAACTCATATTATTTATGCATCTGCAGGACCAAACGGAACTATTTCTCCTTCTGGAAATGTAATGGTTCCAAATGGAAATAATCAAACGTTTACATTTTCTCCTGCCCCAAATTATCGTGTAGGTTCTGTCTTAATTGATGATGTTTCAATAGGTGGTGGAGAAATAGGAATTATTGCAAATTTATCTTCAAAAGAAAATAGTGCTAAATACGTTTTAAACTTTTCAGATGTTGATGAAAAAAACACTTTAAATTTTGCTGCAAATAATCCTCCATTAGTAGTAGGCAACAATACATATACTTTTGAAAATGTTATTTCAAATCATTCAATACATGTAAATTTTGTTCCAATAGCAACACCTACATATACTTTAACTTATATAGCTGGCGCAAATGGAACTATTAGTGGCATTACTCCTCAAAATATATCTCAAGGAGGATGTGGTTCACAGGTAACTGCAGTGCCTAACTCTGGTTATGTTTTTTCAATGTGGAGTGATGGTAACACAAGTGCAAGCAGGACAGATGGGGCAATAACTAGCAATCAAACTTTTACTGCTTCTTTTACAGATGATCAAGAGAATTTTATAGCCTTTAATTTAAATCCAAATAATTCATCTGCTGTGGCAACTCAAAACTTTTCAATACAAGTAGACTCTACAGGTTCAAGTTCAGCTTTAAGATTTAATTTAACTGTCCAAGTATTTAAAGGTCAAGTGCTTTCAAGCGATTGTAAATATAATGGTGTTAACGGCAACTCTTTTACTTTAGAAACAAACAAAGCTCCTGAAATTAAATCTTATAATTTTTCATGTGATACTACAGGAAATTATAAGTTTAAATTTAAATTAGTGCAAACAGGAAATTCTGCAAACCAATTAGAAAAAAATAGTTTCTGGAATATCACACCTGCTTCTGTTATTGCAACCCCTGTTGCAACCCCTGTTGGTGGAACTTATTATAATAACCAGTCTGTAACATTAACTACAACAACACCTGGTGCTGAAATAAGGTATACTACAAATTCAACTAACCCGACATGTTCTACAGGCACAGTTTACTCTTCTCCAATAAGTATAACTACAACAACAAACCTTAGAGCAATTGCATGTGTGGCAGGAAGCACTCCGAGTTCAATCATGTCTCAAAATTATTTTTTAAGAGTTGATGCTCCTCAACCAAATGTAACTCCTGGAACTTATTCAACACCACAAACAGTTTCTCTTTCAACAATAACATCTGGGGCTCAAATCTATTATACTTTAGATTCAACTGCGCCTTATGATGCTGCATATCCTGATTCGACTACAGGAACATTATACACTGCCCCTATAGTTATTTCTTCTCCAGTTTCAAAAATAAGAATCATGGCATATAAGGCAGGTTACCAAGATAGTGATGAATATATTGGCTATTATTACATAACTAGTTATTGTAATAATAAAATGGTTCCGTTATATGTTTCTGATCACACTGGGCTATACACATATAATAGAGATGTTTTATTATCTTCAGAAGACTGTACAGGAAATTTTGAAAATCCAAACAACATTACTTTTACAAATCCAAAGATAGATGGTAATATATTTTCATCAAATTCTTCAAATAATTCTGAAGATTTGTTTTGTGAAAGCCACGGGGGTACTTTTGTTTCAAGGGAATTATCTTCAAATACTGCATTTACAAGATACAGCGGTGGATATTTATTGATGCCAAATCAAAATCCCCCTCCTATAAACCAAACATCATCTGTTTTATTATGGGGTTATGATTTTGGTTCTGGAAACAATTGGCAACACTCACATATTGTTTGTGACTTCACTCAATGATTTTTAGCAATTAAAAAAACATAAGATTTTTTTTAAGTTTCTTTTTCTTTTATTTTTAACTTTTTGTTTTTGCGATTTTTCTTGGACAAGATAACTTGCAGCTATCTTTTATAAATAATATTAAAAGCATCTTTTAAAAAAAGTTAGATAATGATTTTTGTTTCTTTTCTTCCTTATCAACAAAAAGAGAACTAATATCTTCTTCTGCTAAAATAACTTTTTGGTAAAGGTATGGCTTAAGCTCATAATCCTTTATTAAATTTTTTGCAACCTCTAGATATTTTTTAATAGAACCCTCATGTATGGTCATAACAAGCTTACCTGTACACTTAAGACATATACCAGAAAGAGGTATTCTTCTGTACTTAGAGTTACACTTAATACACCTTAGGCCTTGACGAGCAAAAGCTCTTGTGTTACCTATAATATCAGGAAACAAATGATAATGTAAAAGTCTTTCAAGAGCATCTTTGTTATCCACAGCTCTTATTCTTTTTTGAAGTTCAGCTTGCTTTGTAACCTTGTCTTGCATAGACTTAATGGTTAAGTAACTACTATGCTTTGGGCCTTCATCAAAAACAGCTGTGTCATGTGTAAACTTCATGCAGGTATACTGTTCTTCAGTTCCTAAAAAGTTTGCCACATACTTGATATTCTTATCATCAGCATCCATAAACTTTTTACTATTTTCATAAAATTCAAAAGGATACTCTGTGCATGTTTCAATCTCATAACACTCATCATCAATCTCATATGGGTTTACAACAGTTGTAAAGGCAACAGGTGCATCCATTCTTCCTCCTCTTCCTTTACTAAGATATTTAGGAGAGAAGTTTAAAAGAGCATCCATTAGTAGCATTAAAGAATCTTGATCACCATCAACATTTCTTCTCTTTGCTGTTATAAAATAAGGATGCCCAAAACATAGCTTAGCCTTTGAAAAACCTAAGACCCTACCCACAATACCGGCTGAGGTGTGAGGAGCAAGACCAATTACAAGTTCACCTATTAATTGTTCTTTTTCTTTAAAATTAAAATGTGGTTTCATTTTATAGAACTTTTCTAAAAGATCATCTATAAAATGTGTGATTTTTAAAAAATATTCAGCAGTATGATCAGAGATGATAATGTCTTGCGGGAAGATATCTATTATCTGGTTTTCATCTTTAATTTCTTTTCCTTGATAATCAATGGTGTAACCTAGTTCTTTAACCTTTTCCACACTTAAGTTAAGCTCCTTTGGTTTAAACTGTGTTATAGTAGCATTCAAAGCCTCATACCTAATTGTTCCATCTCTAAAAACATAAAGACCATGCTTTGTTCTTAAGATCCCTTTTTCAAGAGGTTCTGTATATTTCTCTTGACTTGCAAGTTCCTTAAAACCCTTTAAGTTGTCTGTTATCCCAATACCAAGATTATCAATAGCTGACTTAATAAGTTCATCAAACTTTATTTTATTATTAACCTTTGATCTTGTCTTTTCATTACATGTTGGGCAAGTTTCATTAAAGGATATTTGTTTACATGTAAAACATTCAAACAACTCCTTTGTCCTAACATTACATGCTGTACAGTAAGCAGAGTAAAGTATTTTTTTACAGCTCTCACATTGATAGGCTTTAATCTTGGCATCCATTGATCCAGAGTAATTACTTTTAGAATCAATCATTTTTAATAAATCTCTATTATTCCCAAAACCTTCGCCTATAGGAAAGATTACAGCTGTTTTTCCTGGAAGTATTCTTTCATGTGCAGCCTCTGGTCTTCCCATTCTTGCACCAATAAAGCTTCCTGCTTTTTCTTTAATCTTAATTTTAGAAACAATTGTTAATTTTTCAAAAATACTTTTTTCTTTATCCTCTAAAACATCTTCAAACTCATCTGTAGGGTCAATAGCGTTTAATGCTCCGAGTGTTTTTAAAAGAGGGTATGCCATTTTTCTTTCTATTAATATTTTATTTTCTTCTAAAAGATATTTATGTTCAAGACCAATCTTTTCTAAGATGCCTTTAATAACATTATTTGTTTTAACCTTAGCTCCAATAATTTTATTATCTTCAAATACTTTTTCTGCACTTCTAAACTTCTCAATTAATATTTTAAGTTCTTCACTATCAAGAAGGGAGTAGTATGCTGTATAGATAGGAAACAAAGGAACTGAATATTTAACACTGAGGTTAATAGCTTCCTCTGGGGTTGGTGCTTTGTAAAACTCTTCTAAATCTTCAAACTGGTTTTCTGTAATTATTTCTTTTCTTAAAAGATATTTCATTTCAGAGAGCCATTCTTCTTCCACATATCCTGACTTGATTAAAGGGTGTCCACTTTTCTTAAAGTCACCAATGTTTATTAGCATATCTCCAAGGAAAAGTATTTTTTCAATTTCGCTTCTATACTTTAAAGCTTCTTTAGAGGTATTAAGCTGAATAACATCCTTGTTTTTAAGCCTTACAATCGGTCCATCAATTGTGGAGCATGGAAAGTACTGTAAGGACTTACCTGGTCTTTCAAGTCTTCCGTGTGTGCCTACTGCAATAAACTCATCTAAGACATACATGGTTGCTGGGCTAATTGCTTTTGCCATTAAACCAGTTGTTCTTGTTTTGCCGTACCTTAACCTAAAACCACCAGGAACTAATGGATATGAAAAGACTGGTCTTCCAGCAGCAAGGCCTTCTAGATATTTTGTGGATGGCTTAAGTTCAAAGTTACCTTCAGCTGTTTTTTTAACCTTGATTAATTTTTCAAGCCATGACCAATCAAGACCAAGGGCTTTACTGGTTTTTAAAATCTTCATGGCTCTAACATACACTCCATCAATAATAACAAGACACATTGCTCCTCTTATCCTGTTTGTCTTAATCCTTTCAAGATCTCTGTTAACCATTATTTCAACATCACTATCAGGCCCACTGTTTATACAAACCGGACAGTTTTCTGCAATAACTCTAATCTCAGCTTCAGTTACTCTCTGTTGTCTTACAACAACATCAGACTGATAAATCATGTTCTCTTCAATTAATCTATCTACTTCCTTTGCAGATGGTTTATATCTATCCAAGTGTAGTTTTTTTCTTGCAAGGTCTGCTAAAAGAACAGGGAGTGTTTGAGCATTACCACCAGCAGCTCTGATTGGTCCTGCAAAGTAAATATCTGGGTATTTAGATCCATCTGGGTTTGTAGAAATCTTAATATCTGGTATGCCATCTAAGGGAGAAACCACAACACCGTCTGTTTGTATAACTAAAGCTGTTCTAATAGCTTGTTCAAGTTTCTTTTCAGGATCCTCTAAGCCACCAAGCTCTCCATCAAGAATCATGTGAAAAATTTCTAAAGTTACTTTAAACCTATCTTGGTGTTTTTCCCAAAGCTCATGATAGATTTTAGCAACACCCTTAGGGCCTACAAGGATTTCTGTTTTTTCAGCAATTCCTTGGGCAGGGAATGTTTCAATATCTTCAGTTATGTCTCTACCTGTCTTTCTTGCATTCCTTGCAAGCTCAACTTCTAGGTTGATTTTTTCTGAAAGATTTTCAAAGTAGTTTAAAACATCTTTCCTTGCTTCTATCTTTATCATGTTTTTTTTCTTAATTGTTTTTTTGTTTAATATTTATGCTTCTTTTCTCTTTAATTGTTTTTTAAAGAGGAGGCTCTTGGCCGATTAAAGATTTATTTTTCTAAAAAATCCTTTATTAAAAGTTCCTCTGTCTTAAGGTTAAACAAAAGTGCTTTTGAAACTGTAGGTATGTGTCCGAGCTCTTTTTGAAAGTCAGTCATTTCTTGCCAACAAGAGGATGCTATTAAATGAACGTGCTTGTATTTAGAGTAAGCATGATGGTGTACATCAGCTGTTATAAAAATATCTGGAACCTCTTCAATAACCATTAGGTTTTTCTCAATAGGTACAAATGTTTGTCTATCTCCATACTGTGGCATTAAGTCTCTTCTTTTTAAAATTTCAACCATTGCAGTGTCTGGTTTGTCCATGACAGCTGACTTAATCTCTGTGTAAATACCATGTAAGGATGCACCGTGGTATATCAATGTTTTAAAACCTTCAAAAACAACCCAGGAAGGAGAACCCATTATATGTATGTTTTCTTTTTGATAAAGTCTTGGAAGATATAGTTTGGAGATTGCAGGTTGTGGGTCTGATAACCTAACTGCATCATGGTTACCTGAGATTATAAATATTTCAATATCCTCTCTAATTTTTAAAATATATTCTTCAAAAAGTTCATACTGTTTAACAATATCTGTTATTGCAAGTTCATTAAACTGTGTAGGGTATACTCCAATACCATCTACTAAATCTCCTGCGATTATTAAATATTTAATTTTTTTAACAAATTCTTTTTCTCCTTCAAAGTTTCCGTTAAGCCATTCTATAAACTTTAAAAATTCTTTTTCCATAAATTTCTTAGATCCAACATGTACATCTCCAATGATTGTCATGTAAACATCTTCTTTAAGTTGGTTTGTTCTTTTCTCAAAAGGTATGTCAGGATAAACCACTTCATTAACAATAAGCATGTCCTTTGAAAGAACAGATGTTTTAAAACCTAGGACATTATCTAAAAGAATTTCTTTGTGTTTGAAAAATTCCTTTTCATCTTTGTTCATGATAACAAGCTTGGTTTGGCCAGTAGGGTCATCCACAGTTAAAACTAAATTTCCGTTCTTGCTTATCATTTTATCATATACCATACCAATGATATCAATATTTTTTCCTTTAACAAGATTTTTTGAACTTTCAATAGTTGAGTGTTCAAAGTTTGGTCTGGTGTTTATTATTTTTGAAATTTTTTCATATTTATCTAAAAATAGTTTATGAAAGTCTTGTATGCTTCCTTGAGAGTAGTTTTTACCTGTAATATCATACTTTTCTAAGATATAAAAGTTTTTTGTATAGTCTTCTTTCTTTTCTCTAAGCTTAAGGTTTAAGATGTCTTTTTCTTGAACAAACAATATATCTTTCTCTTTAAGTTGTGAAATAATTTCTTTATAGTTATGGCTAGATAGGTGTTTAAGTGAGTCTTCTGTAAGAATTAAGTTGTTCTCTTTTGCATACTTAATTATGTCTTGATCCATGTCTGTTTACAATTATTTAATATTTTCTTTTAATGTCTCTAGTTTAGATATTAAACTCCACACCACTGATCTACATTCATTGGCATTAACATTATTTATTGTTTCTTCAAGCTCGTAAAGTATACTTGAAACTTCAATTGAGCAAAGGTTATTGTTAAGTTTGTTTTTTATGTTTCTAATAACCCCTAGTACATTTTTTGGTATTGTTTGGTCCTCAAGAAGATAATCTGCTTCCTCTATGATTGCTTGAACCATTGTTTGACATAATTCTTGTTTCTTTGTAAGTTTTGGCATGATAATCACCTTTTTTAAGAACTTATGTAGCTGTTACTAACCATTCTTCTATATAATATATCTGTAAATATCTTTTTATATATTGTTTATTTAAGGATAATTATAAATGCCCTTAGAAACATGTATATTTTAAAATTACTTTGTGCTTAAAGTATATTTACTAAAAATAAATGTTTTTAAAAAGAAAATAAACGGTTATTTTTTAAAGAAAGAGATTTAAACCATTTTATAGAAAAAAAGAGATTAAAACCATTTTACAAAAAGAAAGATAATACATGGATATATTACAGATAATTATTTACTCATTAATAGGTCTTTTCACTGGTTTTTTAAGTGGTCTTTTTGGTATTGGTGGTGGCTCTGTAAGAATACCTCTTTTAGCTTTATCAGGCATGCCTTTAATTAATGCCTTTGCTATTAATACTTTTTCAATACCTTTTGGTTCTGCAACTGGTGCTTATATCCAAAGAAAGAACATACGTTGGGACATTGTTTTTTGGTTTACTTTTGGTGGGGTCTTTGGTATTATAATCTCTAGTTTCTTGGTTGGTTTTTTAACAGATGGTTTTCTTGTAATTACTTTTTTATTTGCTTCATTAATAACTGTTCTTGGTTTTTATCTTCAAGACTTAACACCAAGAGTTTACTCTCTTTTAAAACCAAACAAAATAAGTCTTTTTACAAGTGCGTTTTTCACTAACATAATAATGGGTATAAGGGGTGGAAGTGGAGGTTCTTTGTTTCCTCCTGTTTTAAGGTCTCTTCATATTAAGATGCACCAGGCTATAGCGACTTCTTTATTTGTTGGGCTTATTACTGCTTTAGTTGCTTTATTTTTTTATATATTTAGAGGAGACCTTTTAATCTTCCCTGGTTTGATTGTTGCTATAACAAGCATAGTTGGATCTTATTTTGGTTCAAAGTTATCTTTAAAGACAAGGGGCGTGTGGTTAAAAATAGGTCTTGCTTCCTTAGAGGTTCTTCTTGCAATTGTTTTAATCATTGATACTTTCTTTATTTAAAAGTCTTTATCTAAGATCTGTTTTAAAGTGATGTTAGGATAACCTTCCATCTTAGAACCAAAGCTTGGATATATTACAACCTTTTTATCAGGATTCTCTTCCATTATCTTATCAAGTATTTTTTTTTGTTCGTCATAGGATTGATGTTGGTTATACAAGAAGATAATAACATCAGCAATTGTTTTTAAAGCAACAACAGCTTGCTTTTCAATAAAGTTCATGTCCTTAAATTCCTCATGAATAAGTCCAGGAGTATCAACCACTTGAATAATCTCTTCTCTTTTCTTAAAGTATCCAAAGTTTAAGGTCTTGGTTGTAAAAGAATAACTATTAATTTCAGGATCTGCAGTTGTAATTTCAGCTAAAAGAGTTGTCTTCCCTGTATTTGGAACCCCAACTAAAACAATTGTGAATAACTTTTGTGGGTTTGGTATTGCTCTAAAGTACTTACCATACTCCATTAACTTTTCATTAGTTCCATCTAACTTCTTAAGCATTGATTTAATTCTTCCAAGATACTCTTTCTTAAGTTGTAATTTATTTTTATAAACTTTTTCTCTTTTAATAAATCTTTTATATCTTTCAGATATGGAATTAAC
Source organism: Candidatus Iainarchaeum sp. (assembly GCA_037441475.1). Lineage (GTDB taxonomy): Archaea > Iainarchaeota > Iainarchaeia > Iainarchaeales > CSSED10-239 > Forterrea. Next base: position 429,236 of record JBBISB010000001.1, on the reverse strand, counting down.
TAGGTGTATGGTTGCATGATAATGGTTCTTGCACCTTTCCATGGTTTGCTCTGGGACAATATTTTTTGACATTAATAAATAGTAATCTTCCATTTTAGAGTAGTCAGGTAATGTTGAATAGATGTGTGTAAGTCTATCAGCAACCTTGTTATGAATAAAGTTAACATAGAAAAGAACATCTTTTTGATTCTGTTCTTTCTTTATCTTGTTTACCACGCCCTCTAAAAAGATGTCTGCTTTTATAATCTCAGGATATTTCATATTTATTTCAAGTTTTTAATTGGTTTGTTTATATTTTACATTCAGTTCTTTTACAGTTTACATTTATGTTTGTTTATTTAATAATATACAATATATCTTTAAAACTGTTTATAAAATGTATTTTCTTTTTAAACTAATCACTTAACTTAAGCTTTATATACTTTTCTAAATATATAATATATATTAATATACTTCTTTAAGTATTTCTTTAAAAAATAAAAAATATGATTTAATATGAAATTTTTTACAAAAAACTATTCAAAGCTACTTATAATTCCAATAATTATTTTAATAATATTTATTCTTTTAATATTTATCTACCCTGGAATTTCAAAAGGAATTGACTTAAAAGGTGGAAACCAAATAATCGTTCATTATGATGAAGAAAAAGAATACACAAACCTAGAAGCTTCCTTAAGAGCAGATTATGGTATTGAACAAATACAGATAAATGAAGTTAAAGGTTTAAACGATTATGGTCTTTTAATAGAGTTTTCCTTACAAAAAGATCTTGAAAATGCAAAAGCTGCAGGATCAAAAATGGATTTTACAAAGGACTTAGAAACCTTAAAAGTAGAGACAAGAAATATTTTAACCCCTCTTGTTGAAAGAAACTTTTTAGCTCCTGCAGATTTATTATTTATTGAAACGTCTAGAAACGTAGAGGACTTAAGACAAAGCTTATCTGAAAGCTTAAGCCTTGCAAACAATAATTTTTATAACCAAGTAACAACTCTTGTAACAACTGAGCTTAATTTAAAAGAAAATTCAAGAATACAAACAAGAGAAATTGCACCTACCTTAGGAAAAGACTTTGTTAAAAGTTCAATCAAGGTTGGTATTGTTGCCTTCTCCTTACTAATAATTGTTATTTTACTTTTCTTTAGAGAGATAGTTCCATCAGCTTTAATTATCTTTGCTGTTATCTTTGATGTTTTTGCTGCACTTGCAGGAATGGCTATCTTTAATATCCATTTAAGCTTAACAACAATACCTGCTCTTTTAATGCTTATAGGTTATTCTGTAGACACAGATATCTTACTTACCACAAGGGTTTTAAAAGATTCTTCAAAGGACCCTATCTATTCAGCAAACTCCTCAATTGCAACTGGTTTAACAATGACTTTTACAACCATGGCAACAGTAATAGTTATGCTTGTAATTTCTTACTTTACACAAATGCTTGTAATCTTTGAGATTTCAATTATTTTATTATGTGGTCTTTTTGGTGACTTAATCTCAACATGGCTTTTCAATGCACCTGCATTAATCAAGTATGCAGAAAGGAAACACAAAAACTAAATGTGAATTATAAATGAAAACATTAATTAAAAAACCAATAATTATTTTTTGGATAATCTTAATCATAGTTTCTTTAACTATCTTAGCAACATCAGGCCTTAAGTTTGGTGTTGACTTTAGTGGTGGAACTGCTTTTCAAGTTGTCTTAGAAGAACCAGTTTCAGCTGAAGCTCTTTCTCAAGCAGCATCTATCTTAGGAAGAAGACTGGATTGGTCTGGTTCAAAGGATGCTAGAGTCACTCCTTCTGGAAGCCAGTATATAACCATCCAGATAGCAGAGTCTGATCCTGATGAAATTGCTTCCTTAAGATCTGTTCTTTTAAAGCAAGGTAATTTTGAAGCTGTTTTAAACGGTGATGTTTTATTTTCTGGTGAAGACATAAGAACCATCTATAAGGACCCTTCAAGAGGATATGGTACACAAGAGATAACAAAGGGTGTTGATTATCAATGGTCTCTTCCTTTCTTACTTTCCCCTGATGCAGCTAAAAGATTTGCTCAAATGACTTTCCATAAATGTACACCTACTGGTTTTTCAGGTGGAACTATTGATGAAAGATATGAGTGTGAAAAAACATATTTCTTTATTGATAGACCTACAGATGCTATAATGATTATTGATAAAACAACTTATTTAGAGGAAAAAGATGTTCCTTTAGTGCCTGGATTTTATTCTTCTTCATTTCCAATTGAAGATCTTTTAGATCAATTAACAACTCCTTACTACATAGTTGATGGAAACTTAACAGCAAGTGAGGTTTTAGAACTTGAAGAACATTTTAACACTTATTCAAAAGTAATCATTTCTCCTTTAGTTTCAATAGAGGTAAAAGAACAGTTAGATGAAATTGGTTTTAAAGTAATCTCTGTTACAAAGCAAGAAGAAGTGCCATGGATATGGGATGCAACAGGCTTAAAGTCTGTTATTTCAATAACTCCTGGTATTGCAAACATGGATGTTTCAAGCATGGAATCTTCAAGATTTCAAACCTTTTCTCAACTTAACATAACTGGACATGCTGATTCATATCCTTCTTCAAAAGAAAGACTTGATGAACTATTATTAATCTTAGAGTCTGGTTCTCTTCCAATTGCAATTGATAGTATAAGTACAGAATCGATATCTCCTTTTTTAGGAAAGTCTTTTTTGAAAACTTCTCTTTGGATTGGTGTCTTTGCTATCTTAACAGTTGCTATTGTTTTGTTTATTAGGTATAAAAGATTTAATTTAGCTGCACCTATTATCTTAACAAGTGCAAGTGAGATTTTAATACTTTTAGGTGTTCTTTCTTTAATGAACTTTAGGTTAGATTTAGCAGCAGTTGCTGGTATCTTAGCAACTATTGGAACTGGTGTTGATGATAACATAATCATTATTGATGAGCTTTTAAGAGGTAAGAAAAAAGATGAAGCTGAGCATAATGAAAGTCTTTTAAAGAAAGTTAAGAAGGCATTCTTTATTATGTTTGCAGCAGCAGCAACAACAGCAGCTACAATGTTTCCAATTATCTTCTTTAGTTTAGGTTTAGGAAAATTAGTTGGTTTTGCTGTAACTATCTTAATAGGAACTGCTATTGGTATCTTTATAGTAAGACCTGTTTATGCACAGATAGCAAGACATATTGTTTCTAAAGAAGGAAATTAATTTTTTCCTTTTTTCTATTTCTTTTCAAAGGTTTTTAAAACAAGGGAATGTATAATTAACCCAACAACAAACCAAGAAGCCACGTGTGTTATTTTTGCTACTTGCAAGCTTATTTTTTCTGCAAGTAAAACTAAAAGTAGTCTTAAAAAGTTAACTATCCATATCAAAAGCACACTAAAAAGAACCCACTTAATATCTAACTTCTTTTTAAAAGATATCTTTCCTGCAAAGGTTATCCCAAGGTAGATAGCTATACTAATAACTCCACTACACACAGGAACAAAGATAAAAGGCTCATAATTAAAGAAGTTATCAAAGATGCTTTTTATTAGATACTCCCAAAGATTAATCAAGGGAGTTGCTATGCTCTTAAGAAAGATAAAGCTAAGCAAGCTATAGATAACAGTAAAGTAGATAACAAACATTAAAAGCTTCTTTCCCTTTTTATCCATGTAATAAATATCCTACGATATTTATATAAATATTTTTATAAAAGAAAAGGTATTTCTTTTAAGAAACAAGAAAAGAGTCCTCTCTCGCTAGTAAAAAACCTAAATAATCAAAACATATATCAAAATAGCTAAACAACCAGCTAAGAATGTTGCAAGAAAATTAGTTTGGTTGTTATTAAAAATACCTTTCCTTTCAATAGCAGCTCCAATAAAGCTATCAATAACAGAACCTAAGATTCCACCTATAAAAAGAACTATTAAGAAAGTATGAGTATACCCTAGAAAATAAAAGTAAGTAACAGATATAAAAGATGCAAAGGTAGCTGCAACTATTCCTAAAAAAGTAATTGCTCCTTCAGTCCCTCTTTCAACCCTCTTAAAAGTAGTTATAAGTCTTGGCTTAATCCTAGAAAGTCTTCCAATCTCAGAAGAGAAGGTGTCTGCAAACGCAGCATTAATAGAAACAATGCTTGCAAGAACAAACAAAGAAAAATCAAGAATCTGTAGTTTATCAATAACAAAACCTAATATTAAAAAAATAACTGCAGCTGAACAGTTTCCAACAATGTTATAATAATTTCTTTTTTCATGTCTTTTATTAAACAAAAGAGTTATTCCTTCTGCCATACCAAAAAAAATAATTACATAAATAACAGCATAGATATTTACAAAATAAAGCATTATACTAAAAACTACATATATTAAAGAAATAGTAAAAAGGTCGTATCCTCTTAAAAGGTTTAAGAAGATACCAATTAAAATAAAAACAATAAAATATAAAAAAAGCATAATGCCATCATATTAGCTTAGCTTTCAAGATTAATACTTTATTTATATAGCCAAGTTTTACAAGTTTCTTTTTAAGTTTTTCAGAGAACTTCTGGTAAATGATGTTTCCCCAAACTTCTTTTAAAGTCTTTTCTTTAATCTCTTCTTGCATGTGAGAAACTATTGTGTTTCTAGTCTCTGTTCTATTAGAGGTTGTAAACTTAGTTCCTGAAAGACACATTACCTTTAATTTAAGTTTTTGAGAATCCTTTGTTTCAACAAAAAAGATAATCTCAATCTTTGATTTTCCACGTCTTATCATTCTTTTAAGGTTTGCAACCTTAGTATCAAGTTCTTGTATCTGTGTTTCTGCAGTTGTCCCAGTTACTTTGTATATCTTGAAAGATATAGTATATCCTGAGTCTTTTATGTTAGATGTTAAATCATTTAATGACTTAACAACAGTTCTTCCTATTAATTGTTTATTTTCAAGAGCAATTGTTTTTGCAATTTCTTTTGAGTCAAAAACAGGATCAGCAGTAACATTGTACCATTTTTTCTTTTTCCAGTTGTCTACAGTTTTCTTTTTTTCTTTTACCATTTAAATACACCATCTTAATTTTATTTCACAAGTAATTTTGCTTTTTCATCAGAGTATCTCCAATCCTTAGCTAATATACCTTGTCTTATATAATATTTTTTTAATCTATTAATTTTAGAAACAGTTAATTGATATCCAAGTTTTCCTCTTGTATCCTTTTTGTTAGTTCCTTTATGCTTTATTAACTTAACAGCTTTTCTAATAAGTGCCATTAAGTCATCAGGAATTTCTTTTTGAATTTTAAGTTCTTTTTGGATCTTACCAATTCTTTTTCCAACTTCTTTTTTAGTTTTTAAAACATTTTCTTTTTTAAGTTCAAGTCCAATCTTTGCATTTGACTCTCCCTTTTTTGTCATTTCTTCTATTTTTTTATAGATTTCATCTTTTTCTAATTTTTTTGTATTTTTTTTCTTTTCAACCATACTTAATCATGTTTTATTTAATTTATCTAATTTTTTTATATAAAAATTGTGGCGATATTTTTATAAAAAGTATATATTATATATATTATTATTGCGATGTATTTATATATATTATTGTTTAAAGATATCTTGCTCTTTTCTCAATAATCTCTATTTTCATAACAATCTCCTTATTATTTGTTTTGTTTAGGTATCCTTTTTTAATATTTTCCCAAAAATCTTCTGTTTTCTTAAGAGAGGACAATGTTTTTTTAAAAACCAAAAGATCAGTTGCCTTGTCCTCAACCTTTAAGGAAACAAAACCAAGCCCAAAGTCAATAAAGTAAACCTCTCCTTTCATGGTTAAGATGTTTATTAAGTTTAAGTCTCCATGCACAATATTTATGTTATGCATTTTAGCAATCTCTTCTCCTATCTTAAACAACATATCCTTATGCTTACAATCGTCCTTAATATACTGCATAATAATTTTATTTTCAGAAAGGTAATAAACGTTTGGAGCATTTAAGTTATTTTTTTTTATTTTTCTTAAAAGAAAAGCCTCTTCCTTGTTTCTTGTTTTTAATATTCTTTTATCAAGAAGGGGGTGTCTGTATCTCTTAGATACCCTTTGCTTAACACACACCTCTTTATCAAATATCTTTGTTTTATAAAGAAAGGCTTCTGCTCCGTGTGCTATTTTTTCCATATTTTTTCAACTTCATTTACAAGTAGTAACTTTCTCAATATCTGTTTTATATGTAAAATATGTTTTCTTAACATTGCTTAAATATAACTTATAGCTATCAATATTTAGTTTATCATACTTTTTATCACTCATCTCAGAGAAATTTTTTTCAAGTCTCTCTGTTTTAAGATAAACTGCATTTATTTTTAATTTTAAATCTCTAGATGCACACTCTTCCCTAACAATAGAGGCTCTATAAAGCATACCTTCAACTTCAGATATCTCAGTTGTAAGTAAAGTAAAATCAATTAAGTTTTCAGTAACTTGTTTTTCAGAAAGAGAAGATAGCTTAGCTATATACCCGGAAGCATCATACGGAACTAAGATGTGTTTTGTAACCCCAAACTCTTGATTTATTAAAACCACTTGATTAATGTTATTTGTCTTTGTTTGGTTTAAAAACAAAAAAACAAAGAAAACAATAACAATGATTATTAATAAATCTCCTAAAAAACTAATTCTTCTTTCTTCCATTTATTCTCAACTTATAATTTCCATTTCAAGATTTTCATGTTCATAATTTTTATTTTCAAGTGCCTTTGTAGTTTCAATCTCACTAGCTATTGTAACTGCCTTAAGATCATCTATATATCCAATATAGTTCTTTTCTGTTTTTATAACTATTTTTTTAATTTCTGTTTTCAAGGAAAGTGAGTTTCCTGATTTATAGTTTCTAATAGCAAAGATTACTTTTAATATTTCTAAAGATACCTCTAAATCATCTTTTACAATATCTATTCTTTCTGGAAACTTTAAAAGATGAACTGACTTTTCTTTCTCAAAATCAATAAAGTGTGAGTGATAAAGCTCTTCTGCTATAAATGGCATGTAAATACCATACAGTTTAATAACCTCTATAAATGACCTATACAAGGTATACTGTGCTGACTTCTTTTCAGCCTCTCCCCTTCTATCAGGGTTATAAAGCCTATCTTTTACAATCTCAATATAGTTGTCACATAAGTCCTTCCAAAAGAAAGAATTAATTTCTGCAAGTGCTCTTGAGTATTCATACTCTTCTAAATGTTTGTCTACATTTTCAATAGTTTCATTAAGTCTGTTTAAAAGATAAACATCTATTTTTTGTGTTTCTAAAAGATCTTCTTTTCTTGGAGAATAATCCTTAAGGTGTATAAGTGCAAACTTAGTGGAGTTAAACAACTTAACAATAGTTTTTTGTCCAACAATAAGTTCTTTTTCAGGATATGCAAGGTCTTGCCCTGGTTTACAGGTTCCTGACATATATCTTAAGGCATCAGCACCATACTTTTCTAAAACCTCTGAAGGTTCAACACCGTTATTAAGTGACTTTGACATCTTCTTTCCATCAGTTCCAAGAAGCCAACCATTAATGTAAACCATATTCCAAGGTATCATGTTTTCTTCTAAATTAGATTTAACTAAGGTATTAAACAACCAAAAGGAAATAATATCATGCCCCTGTGTCCTAAGATCCATTGGTTTATTTTTAATTAAGTCATATGTCTTATGTCCTTTTAATTTTTCTTTAACAAGGTTTGGAGTTAAGGAACTGGTTGCCCAGGTTGTCATAACATCTTTTTCAGGAGCTATGTTTTCTGAATTACATTTAGGACACTTTAGAATAGGTGGTTTTGTGTAAAGTGGATCTACTGGAAGCATTTCTTCTGTTGCTAAAATAGTTTCTCCACACTCTTCGCAGTTCCAAAGAGGAAATGGAATTCCAAAAGGTATTTGTCTTGAGATGCACCAATCCCAGTTAAGTCCTTTTATCCAGTTTGAGTATCTATGCTTATAAAAATCAGGAAACCATTTAAACTGTTCTGACCAAGAAAGCATTTCATCTTTAATGTCTAGATATTTTAAAAACCATTGCTTGGACTTAACAAACTCAATTGGTTCTTTACATCTCTCATGAGACTTAACAGCATGTGAGATTGGTTTTTGATTTATTAAAAGATTATTTTCTTTTAAATCTTCAATTATTTTTTTTCTAGCTTCAGTTACTTTCATACCTTGGTACTTACCTGCAGCTTCAGTTAAAAAACCATCCTTTGAGATTGATTCTTTAATAGGCAAATCATGTATCTTTTGCCATTCAACATCTGTGATATCCCCAAAGGTACAACACATAACAAGTCCAGTTCCTTTTTCAATCTCTGCTTTAGGGTCCTCTAAGATAGGTACCTTGTAATTGAAGAGAGGAACAATTGCTTCTTTTCCTTTAAGATATTTATACCTTTCATCCTCTCCATTATAAAACAAAGCAACGCATGAGGAGAGTAGTTCAGGTCTTGTAGTTGCAACAATTAGGTCTTTTCCTTCTTCTGTTTTAAAAACAATATCATTAAACATTGAGTTTTTGTCTATATCCTCTAGATCAACTTGAGCAACTGCTGTTTGACAGTTAGTACACCACATGGTTGGTGCATCCATCCTATAGATTCTGTTTTGTTTAAAAATATTAATAAATGATTTTTGTGAAATCTTTCTTGATTCATCATCAATAGTCGAATAGTAAAAGGACCAATCAACAGATATTCCAATATCTTTAAACTTCTGTATATAGTCATCTCTAAGTTCGTTATCAAGGGTGTTATGGCATAAAGTAATAAACTCTTCTCTTTTCATTTTTGTTGCTTTTACCCCTTTTATTTTCTCAATAAGTTTTTGGGTTGGAAGGCCGTTGTCATCAGTTCCAAAAGGGTGTAAAACATTGTATCCTTTAAACTTTTTATATCTTGCAAAAAAGTCCATCTGTGCTCCACCGTAAGCATGCCCCATATGCAGTTTACCAGATATTGTTGGTGGAGGGGAGTCTATACTATAAATAGGTGTTTTAGTGTCTTCTCTATCAAAGGCATATACCTTTTCTTTATTCCAGTATTCTTTCCATCTTTGTTCTGTTTCTAGATGGTTGTATTTTTTTGCAAGTTCGATCATATTTTTTCTTTCTTATAGTAAATGAGTTTTGTAAGGTTGAATATTTGTTATTTAATATATATTATATACAAAATAACATTTATATATATTTTTAAATACATAAAAATAGGTTTTTTAAAGAGAAAATTAAGAGTGCTTCTTAATTATCTCAATAATCTTAGTTTGCACTTCTTTTTTTGCATAAAAATCATCCAGTTGTTTTCTTAACTGTTCTATTTTCATTTCAGATGTTTTTATCTTAAATTCTTTTTTTCTCTCACTATAACCCCCAATACTGCTATTTTTATAGACAATAGAAGTATTGATTGTTTCTTTTAATTTCTTTCTATAGTCAGGGTTTACTAAAAAGGTTTCAAAAAGATTTGCATACTCAGGATCAAGAAGGATCTTGTCTGTAAGTTTTGCATCAATAACATCTTGTTTATACTCTTTGTTTGTAGTTTCTTTTATTTTATGTCTCCAGAAGTTTTTCTTAAAGTAAATGGTTATTGGAAATAAGGCTTTGTTTCTTTCAACCTCATTTTTACTTCCTTTCCAGTAGGATAAATCTTTTTCAAGTAAGGAAATGCTTTTAGATAACTCCTTTTCTTTTTTTTTAATTTCTTCTATCTTAGGGTAGACTATCTTATTATCAATTACATGCATTACTTTTTTCTTAAAAAAAAGAGTTGTTTGTTCTTTTTCTTTTTCTGAAAGGTTAAGTTTAAGTGTAGCTATAAGGTCTTTAGTGTTGGTTATTGTTTTTTTCATATGTTCTTCTTTCTTTTCAATTAATTTTCTTTATTTTATATATATTGACTACATTTATTTAAAGATGTTTTGTTTTTGTAAAATAAAAAGCTTTATTAATTTTTATTGATATTATATATATGTAAGATATAATTATTAAGAGGTTTTAAGATATGATGCCAGGAATGGGGGGGCTTGACCCAAGAAAGATGCAGGCTTTAATGAAACAAATGGGTATTGAAAATAATGAGCTTGATGCTGAAAAAGTAATCATTCAATTAAAGGACGGTTCCGAGATTGTTGTATCAAACCCAGCTGTAACAGAGATTGTTATGCAAGGAAACAAAAGCTTTCAAGTTGCAGGAGATGTATCCATTACAAAAGTTTTAGAAATTTCTCAAGAAGATATAGATATGGTATCTCAAACAGGAAATGTTTCTAAAGAAAAAGCAAAAGCACTTTTAGAAGAAACAAATGGAGATATTGCAGAAGCAATCTCCCTTATTAAAGAATAAATATTTATTTATTCTTTTATTTCTTTTTTATCAAGAGTAATAAACATTATATCTTTCTTTGCAGCATATGCTTGAGCTGTGAAAGTAAAAGTTGTTTTTTCAAGATCTTTAGGATAACTTAACCATATCTCATATAACTTCTCTTTGTAGTTATATACTTCCTCTTGTAAAGTTATCTTTTCAATATCAAAGATTGCTTTTTGACTAATCTCTGTTAAGGAAAGTTTCTTTGTTAAAAGAGTTTCTTCTATATTTTCAATAAGGCTTGAGGATTCTATAAAATAATAGTTTTCAGGTTCTGAGAAAATATCTTTTTTTAAAAAACCATTTTCTTCAAGAGTTTCAATTATAGAAAAATACTCTTCTAAAGTTGTTTCTTGTTTTAAAGAAAAGATGGTTTTATTTTCTTCGTTTCTTATATTTTCAATACTTTCAATATTTATTTCTTCTAAAGTGATTTCTTTTAAGTCAAGATTATTATAAACTAATCTCATATCTTTGTTAATTATGACTTCTTGATTAATATCTAAAAGCTCTTTAATCTCTTGAGATGTAATTGAAGATTTAAAAGGTCCTTTAAAACCATAAAGGTATTCTTCCTTCCATTCTAAAACCTCTAAAGTGACATCATCCATTAAAAGTCTAGGGTTGTTTGTTATGTTTGAAGATTCATAAAAGATAAGTTGTTCTGGTGCTTCTCCTCTAAAGCTAGCTTGTAGTTGTCCTGAAACAACATCTCCTTTAACAGTTTCAATACCAATTATTGCTTCTGTCCTAAAGTCAACAAAGGAATACTGTAAAGTTTTATTTTCATCTTGTGCACTTGTAAATAAAACCTTTTCATTTATGTTAATACTTCCTTGCTTATAATATTCAATAGGCTCTGAAGTAAGATAATCTAGGTTATTTATTTTTTCTATAATGTTACTAATTTCTTTTTCATCAATAACAGCTCTTATAATGACAATAATACTGTCATCTTGAAGTTTACTAAAGTTTACAGTTGTTCTTTTTATTCCTGTTATAGGTATTAAATCTTTTTCAATAGTTGTTTTATCAAAAACATTTGTTTTACTTGCAATTATTATTTCTGGATATGTTTCTGTAATAGTGGTTTGTATTTCTCCATAGTAACCTTCAACAGGTATTGCATCATAATTGATATCTGTTTCTGGACCTTCAATATATCCTTGATCTGGTCTTGCCCCAATAGACATACCTACAATTGATCCAAGAATTAAAATAACTAACACTAATGACATAATTGTTTCTTTTCTCATATAATTTTCACATATTTAATTTTTATTTTTTAAAAAAAGTAAAATTAACTTTTATAATATATATATCTATTCTAAAAGAATTTATAAGGTTTTCTTTTTATTATTTTCTACCCATATAATCTATATGGTTTTATTTAAAATAAAAAATGTGCCTATAAAACACAGAGGGGTGCTTGCTCCGATGCAGGAGTATACTCATCTTCCTTTTAGGCTTGTTTGTAAGGATTATAAGGCAGGCCTAACCTTTACAGAGATGGTTAATACCAGGCACATTTTAGAGTATAAGGATGATTTATCCTCTCTTGATCTATTAAAAACAACAGAAGAAGCTCCTGTTGCTGTTCAGTTGTTTGGAGACTTTAGTGAGAAAAGTTTGACTGTTTCTGCTGCTCATTTAATGGATAGTTATAAACACTTTGATATTATTGACTTTAATTTAGGTTGTCCTTCCTTAAAGATAATTAACAGTAAATCTGGGGCCTTTAACTTAAAACAACTTGAAAAGGTTTTACCAATCATTAAAGAAATTTCAACTACTTGTAAAAAACCAATAACTATTAAGACTAGGCTTGGTTTTTCTAAAATTGAGATTGAAAGAAACTTTCCACTGTTTGTTTCCTCAGGAATATCAGCACTCTCCTTGCATGGGAGGCTTGCAGAGGAAAACTATAGTCATCCTTCAAGATTTAAAGAAATTTTAAAAATTAAAGATACTTCACCTATCCCAATTATCTATAATGGAGATGTGTCTGCAAGTAATCTTGGACAATTGAAGGACTTTGATGCTTTAATGGTTGGGAGAGAAGCAATGGGCAATCCCTTTATTTTTAAGCAAATAGATTTTTTTTCAAAGAATCATTCTCTTTTAGAAAAAGAAGATGATTTAAAAGCACTCTCTCTTTTCTTAAATCACGTTTCTAAACACCCAATATCTTTTGCTAAACTAAAAGTATCTTTAATACCTTTCTTTAAAGGAAGGCTTGGGTCTTCAAAAATAAGGGAACAATTATCAGTTTCTAAAGATATAGATGATCTTAAAGAAATATTATATAAACAAGGAGTGCAGCTACAATCAACCAAAATATAATTTTATAATTTTTAGCAATTTCTTTAAAAATAAATGCAATTCCTAAATAAATGCTTTTAAAAAGATCCTTAAAGTAATCTTTAAGTTTTTTATCTTCCTTAACTTCAGTAAAAACTTCTTTGATCATTTCCATTTTAGTTTTTTCTCTTTGTTTAATAATCTCGAAGTTATTTACACTTCCATTTATAGCATCTACCTTAAGCTTAAACTTATCAAGCTGTACTTTCCAGTTAGGCACATATATCTCTTCAACACCGCTTAAGGAGATTTGATCTTCAAGAACATTGTGTTTGTACATCAAGTACTTAATAATGGTTTTTTCTGCTTCTTCTTTTTTAACTATTGGTGTTTTAAGATGTATCTGTTCTGTTTTAGGTGCTTCTAAGTTTTCTTTAATAATTGGTTTTGATATAGTAAATATATCTATAACTTTTTCATTAATTTGGTTATTTATAGCATTTAATGCTATTTGAGAGGATATCCTATTAAACTTTTCATTTTTGTTTATTAAAATATCATAAAAAGAGACCCAGTAAGGTGTAATAGTAAGATAAAGATCTTCTTTCTTTATCTCATATTTATAACCTTTTTTCTTAAGGGCATTTTGTATTATACTTGCTGCTTGCTTAGGTTCTAACTTTATAGGAAACCTTTTCTTATTAAGTTGAATAGGCATATCTGTTAACAGTCCTATTTCATTTTTTTAATAATCTTAACTTTAGCTGGTACAAGTAAAAGTTTTGTTTTAGAAATCATTGCAAGATCTCCGCCTTTATCTGTAAGGTACATTTTTAATTGTCCTATAAATTGTTTTGCTCTTTGTGCGTTTCTCTTTGAAAGTCCTTCTATATCTAAAATAACTAAATTTCTTTGATTAAGTTCTTTAATAACAATTTCAACTTCGTTATTTGATTGAAGATTAATAGGCTTTACGTAGAAGTCTACATCTTCAGGAACATCCTCAACATCCATATTATTTAAGAATTCGTCTATATCGATTTCATTTTTTTTATTAAACATTTTGTCTAAAAAGGCCATTTATCCCCACCTCGTCATTAATACTAAATATTAATTTATATTATAATTATATACCAAAATATTTAAATACAAAATGTATTTTTTTAAAAGTAAGGAAATTAGGGTTTTTCTAGATTAAGGCGTTTTTTATTAAAAAACAACTCTCTTTTTATTATTTTTAGTACCTAAATATACTTATATGTATAACGGAATTATTATTCATTACAATGAAATTGCTATTAAAGGAGCAAATAGAGTCTTTTTTGAAAAAAAGTTAATTACAAACATTACTTTTGCTTTAGGTAACAAATACAGGATATCTAGGAGGTATGGTTTTTTTTACATCCCTTTATCCTCTCCTTCTATAGAGGAGATTAGTTTTTTAAAAAAAGTTTTATCCATAACACCAGGTATTGCAAACTTTTCTTTTGTAAATAGCACCTCTCATGATCTTGAAGCTATTAAAGAAGAGGCCTATAATCTATTAAAAGAAGTTAAGTTTAATAGTTTTAAAGTGGATACTAGAAGAAGTTATAAACAATTTCCTTTAAAATCTCCTCAAGTAAACGCCTTGCTTGGAGAAAAAATAGCTATTTCTTTAAAAAAAAAAGTTAAAATAAAAGATCCTGACCTTGTACTCATGGTCGAAATATCAGAAAAAGAAGTAAGCTTATTTTTAGAGAGGATACCAGGAGTAGATGGCTTACCAGTTGGTGTTAGCGCTAAAGTAATATGTTCTCTTTCAGGAGGTATTGATAGCCCGATTGCAGCCTATCTTTTTATGAAGAGAGGGTGCCTTGTTACTTTTGTACACATCTATAATAACACTTTAGTAAAAGATCAGATTTTAGAAAAAATAAAAAAATTAGTTGAAAGTTTAAAAATATTTCAGTTTAAAACAAAGCTATATGTTGTTCCTTTTTCAGATATTCAAAAAAACATAGTAGCAAATGTTTCCTCTGATTATAGGATGATTATCTATAGAAGATACATGTTTAAAATAATTGAACAGATAGCAAAAAAAGAAGATGCAAAAGCAATTGTAACAGGAGATTGCATAGGACAAGTTGCTTCACAGACTATAGAAAACCTAACAAGCATCTATTCAGCAACCACCTTACCAACCTTTTCTCCATTAATAGCCTTTGATAAACAACAAATAATTAAGATAGCTAAGGAGATTGGTACTTATGAAACTTCAATCCTTCCTTACCCTGACTGTTGTTCTTTTATGATATCAAAGCATCCTAAAACAAAGACATTATTATCAGATATCTTAAAAATAGAAGAAAATATTGATACTGAAAAGCAGTTGATTATAGATGCTATTAAAAAAGCTGATGTTTTTTTATTTTAAAATAACTAATTTACATTAAATCAAATAATTTTATCTAAATTTGTTAAAATAGCAATGTATATTTGAATAAATGTTTTTTTTTAGAAACAAAAAGCTATAAAAAACCATTTTAGTATAAAATATATTATGAGTGATAATATTTTCTATGAATATTTAAATAAAGGCTCTGTATTTATCAATAAAAATAAGATATCACCACATTATGTTCCTGATAAGTTACCTTTCAGAGATGAACAGATAAAAGAGCTTTCTCTTTGGCTCTCTCCAGCTCTTAAAAAAGAAAAACCACATAATATTTTTATTTATGGTAAGGTGGGTACAGGAAAGACCTCTGCTGTAAGGCATGTTGTAAATCAGCTTGACACCATCTCTCAAGAGAACAAGTTATGTCTTTACACCTTATACCTAAACTGTAGAAACTATCAAACAAAGCATGCTATTCTTTTTTACTGTGTTCAGGCCTTCTACCCTGACAAGAACTTTGTAGGTTACTCAAAGTCTTTTATATACGATAAGTTTATTACTTTTTTAAAAGAAAATAAACTTAATTTTGTTGTTATTTTAGATGAGATTGATAAAATAAAAGATAGAGAGATTGATGATTTAATATATGCTCTTTCAAGAAGTAATGATGAACTTGGGGTTGGTTCAAGTGTTTCAATGATAGGGATATCAAACAATCTTTTTTTCATGTCAAGACTTGATCCTAGAACAAAAAGTTCTTTATGTGAACAAGAGGCTGTATACCCCCCTTATAATGCAGAGGAACTAAAAGAAATCTTAAAACAAAGGGTGCACCTTGCCTTTAAGGAAGGGGCTGTTCAAGAGTCTGCAATTAATGCTGCATCAGCTATGGCTGCCAAGGAATCTGGGGATGCAAGAACTGCTTTAATGCTTCTTTTGAAAGCTGGAGAAATCTCTGACATGAATAAAGGGGATTTTGTAACAGATAAGGAAGTTGTTTTAGCTAAAGATAAAGTTGAGCATGAGATTATAAGCAGCATGGTTTTAACCTTGCCTGTGCAGTTACAGTTAGTTCTTTTAGCAATTACTGAAAAATCAGATTCTCCAAAAGGAATTTTAAAGATAGATGGCTCCTTTGATGAGAATGTCTTATACTCTGGAGAGGTGTATGACTCCTATAATATCTTGTCTCAGAAGTATGGGGAAAAACCAGTCTCTATGAGATGGTTTAGAGAGTATATCAATGAACTTGAGACATATGGTTTTATTTCAACCACTCAGTCAGGAAAGGGTGTTAAAGGAAATACCACTTTAATAAAGTTAGGTGTTGATTCAAACAGTATCAAGGAACTTTTAAAAACAGAGTTTAATGCTTAATGTTTACTTTTTTTTAAAAAAATAAATATCTATCCTCTAAATAAAAATAGTTTCAAGTAACCTACGTAAGGTATTCTAAATAATTTTTTTCCAAGAAGATCTTTTGTCTCAATAGGGTAAACATGAAGGCAACCATTAATAATGTAGTTTCCACTTATTGTACAGTCTTGATCAATAATGTAGTTTGTTTCTCCATTATCTCCTTTTGTTAAAACAAATTTTCCATCCTTTGCATCAATGATTAAAACCACTCTGTGGATGATATCTCTTCCTGTAAGATTTGATCTGTACACAACAACAGAGTTGTTGTTTGTAATGGCATCTTTAATAACAATCTCTTGGTTATTAATAATTATTTTTTCAACCTCATTTAAACCATACTCATTTCTAGAATATTCCATTTTAGAAAAGTCAGAGAGGTTTTTAGTTTTAATTTCCTCATCAATAGTTATCGTTTCTGCTTTTAGGTTTTTTGCACCCTTAATAACCATGATGTCCCCTCTATAGAAAGAAGGCTCCATTGACCCAGAAACAACTGTTGCAAGTGGAAGTGAGGTTCCTAAAATAACCCCAAGTAGTTTAAAGATAATAAAAGCAAGAAGAAGGGAGTATAAAAGATAAACTATCCAGTAAATAATTTTAGTTTCAAGTTTTTTATCTTTTCCAAAAACTTTTAAAAGAAAAAGGTCCACATAAAGGTATGGGTCAAGATACTTAACTTTTTCTTTTATTTTCATTTTAAAAACCCATTAATCTTGTGTGATCTTTTCAAGGTTATTTATAATTGCTAAAACAGTTTCTTCTGCTTCTGAAATACATTCTAAAAGAACATCTTTAGCCGCTTTATCTTTTGTTCTTAAATAGAAAGTAAAATCTTTTGTTAAGTGATCCCCTTTCTTTAAAGCCACAAACTCAACCTCTCTTTTAGAGCTTGCAATATTTTCTAAAAGATAGAAAAAAGAAGAGTCTTCGTTTATTATCTTAATTTCAATTTCATTTTTTTCTTTTTTTATAAATTCAAAATCCATATTTATTTCACATTTTTCCTATTTTTTTAGTATTTATGGTGTTACATTTTAAGCACCTGATTGGGCTTTCAGAAAGGTTAAGTTCTGTCTTACATTTAAAGCAGTTAGCTCTTATTACACCAAGCTCAGGTTCATTTATGGTAAGTTTAAAACCAAACTTATCTTTCTCGTTTATCTTTGCCTTAATGATGTCCCCTATCCTTACAATATCCCCCATCTTCTCAACATAATCAGAGGAGACGTTTTTTATAAAAAGTATACCGGTTGCTGATGGGCTTAAAACATTTTGTGTCTTATAATCAATATTTACAATTGCTATTTTGTCTGTTGTTTGAACAATCACACCTATAACTGTATCTCCTTCATCCAAGGCTCTTTTCTTAGGTATGTTTGCTAGTATTTTTTGTACATCTTTTTCTTTAGAAATCAATTTAAATCACATCTTTATTTTACAGTTAATTATTAAAATAATTATTAAAATAAGCAATAATAATATATATTATATAATTAGAAATATTTTTATATTGTTTCCTTATGTAATTTTGTATGGTTCTGGAATTAATTACAAATAGTTTTAAACTTAGGCAAAAGCCATACCTTATGTTTTTTGAGGCTATGCTCTTAACTGTTTTATCTATTTTCTTTGCAAGCACTATTTTTCCAGGAAAATACATGAGCATTGCGGTTTTAACTTTTCTAATAATAGGTGTTGTTCCTTTGTTTAACAAACTTTATTCCTATGATTCATATATTACAAATTACTCAAAGCCTTTTTTTGTAAGACATAAACAAATATTTGTTTTATTGTTTTTCTTTTTCTTAGGTATACTGTTTACTTTTGTTGCATCTTACTTTGTTTTAAGTGAAGAGGTTTCAAATAATCTTTTGACTGCTCAGTTTGAGGAGCTTGAAAGAGTTTCTGAAGTAAGAAACACAATTACTGGTAATTTTTCATTAAGTGATGTTTCTACAGATAGGTTTAATAGTATCTTTGGTTTGATATTTAAAAATAATTTTTTAGTGGTGATGGCTGCAATTATTCTTTCTTTCTTTTATGGTGCTGGAGGTTTATTTTTAATAGCTTGGAATGCATCTTTACTTTCTGTTATGATTATTAATTATATTTCTTCTGCTGTTTATCATGCTGGTGTAAACGCTGCTATAATGGGTTCTAAGCATGGTTTCATTGCTTTTTTAGGTTTTGTACCTCATGGTTTTTTTGAAGTCTTAGCTTATTTTGTAGCATCTGTTGCGGGTGCTATTTTTGCAAGAGATCTTTTTAAAGGTGTTTTTGAAACTCCTTTCAAGTGGCATGCAACAAGGGATTTTTTATATTTGTTTTTATTTGCAGTGATTTGTTTGATAATCGGTGCTTTAATTGAAACAACTTATTTCTTCTAATGAATATAGTTGTTTTTTATTTCTTTTCATCTACTATATATATTTATGTCTTACAACTATATTATCAAATATCCTTTCTCAAATAAAGCAAAAGAATATTTAGAAACAAAAAATATAGATTTATTTTCTATAAACGAAGAGACTATTAAAAAAGCAACCTTGTTTATTCTTAAAACAGTTTCTCAAGAAACAGTAGAAAATGAAAAACAATGGAAGGAATATCTAAGGATAGATGATGAAAGAATAGCAAAAATGTTTGCAACACTTTACCCAATCTCACGTCTACTCTTAAATGTAGTTGATTACAACCCTCTTTATCAAAGGTTTGGAGAATACTATCAAAAACAGTTAAGTTATTATTTAAAACAATTAAACGATAAAGAAGAGTTTCTAAACATACAAACAGATATCTGTAAAGATATTAAGTATGATGAAAAAACAGAAAGATATTTTTTATCATTAATAGAGTATCTTTCCTTAGAACTTACAGACAACTTTAAGCTTCAATACTCCAGGCTTGAAGACGGAAATGTTTATTTTTCAAAATCAGAAATTATTGATCTACTTTCTGTGGTTTTAAAAAAAAGGATCTTAAAGAACATAGATCTTGAAAAGAAGGAACTTCCTAAGCTTTTCTTAGAGTATGGAGAGTATATTAAAAAAAAGGTTATCCAAGATAATATCTTTGAAATAAAAATTATTAATAAACCAGAAGTTAACACCTTTCCTCCCTGCTTTCTAAAGATGTACAACAAGTTAATGGGCGGAGAGAAGCTTACACATATTGAAAACTTTAATATTGCAGTTTTCTTAGCAAACATAGGTTACAGTTATGATGAAATTTTATTTTCTTTTAAAAACTCTCCTAACTATGATGAAAAAATAGCAGGCTACCAGATAAAGAAGATTTTAGAAAAGAAGTATGCTGTTCCAAACTGTGATACTCTAAAAAGCAATGGCCTATGTGTTACAGACTGTAAAACAAAACATCCCTTTCAATTATTTAAAAATATTAAAAAAGGTGAAAAAACAAATGAATAAAGAAAAAGTTTTATTATTGATATTAGATGGTGTTGGAATAAATAAAGAGTATTCTGGAAACGCAGCTTTCTTAGCTAAAACAAAAACTCTTGATACTTTAATACAGAAATACCCTTACATGGAACTAGGGGCTAGTGAAGAGTATGTTGGTCTTTCAAAAGGGCAGATTGGAGGTTCAGAGATTGGACACTTAACCATTGGTGCAGGAAAAATAATTTCTTCAGATCTAATGAGAATTAATAAAGCAATTAAAGATAAATCTTTTTTCAAAAATAGAACCTTACAAAAAGCATTTTCAAAAGTTAAAAAAGATAATGCTCTTCATTTAATAGGTCTTTTAAGTGATGGTGGTATCCACTCTCACATCAATCATCTTTTTTCTCTTCTTGACATGGTAAAAGAAAAGAAACTAAAAAAAGTATACATCCATGTTTTAGGGGATGGGCGTGACACTCCACCAAGAACACTTCTTAACTATATTTCAAAATTAAAAGAACAGATTACAAGAAAACAACTTTTAGATGTTGTTGAAATAGCTTCAATCTCAGGAAGATTCTATGCCATGGACAGAGATCATAAATGGGAGAGAATAGAAAAAGCTTATTCCTTGATGGTTGAAGGTAAAGGAAACATAGATGATAGCAAAGCTGTTTTTATAAAAAAAAGTTATAAGAAAGGAGTTACTGATGAATTTTTAGAACCTACTCTTTTTTTAAAAGAAGGAATTATAAAAAACAAAGACACAGTCATCTTCTATAACTTCAGAAGTGATAGAGCAAGAGCCTTAACTAGTGCTTTTGTAAACAAAACATTTACTTCTTTTAAAAGAAAGAAAGTTGATGTTAATTTTTTCACATTTACAGAGTATGATAAATCTTTTAAAAATGTAGATGTTATTTTTCCACCTCTAAAACCAGCTACAGGCCTTGGGCAAATCGTCTCAAAGCTAGGTTATAAGCAGTTAAGAGCAGCAGAGACTGAGAAATACGCACATGTGACTTACTTCTTTAACCAAGGACAAGAAACACCTAATAAAAACGAAGATAGAATCCTTGTCCCTTCACCAAAGGTAAGAACCTATGATCAAAAACCAGAAATGTCTTTACTTGATCTAATGAAAAAGATTTTACCTGCTATAAAAAAAGATTATAAGTTAATGGTAATTAATTTTGCAAATGGAGATATGGTTGGACATACTGGTAACATAAACGCAGCAGTCTCTTCCATTGAAACTATGGATAAAGCAATCTCTGATATTTTAAAAACTGTTGATAAAAACACAACAGTCATAGTAACAGCTGATCATGGTAACTGTGATGAGATGATGTACCCTGATAAATCAATAAGCACAGCACATAGCTTAAGCAAGGTTCCTTTCATCTTAGTTTCAGAAAAACATTCTTTGAAAAAGAATATTAAAAACCCTTCTCTTGCAAACATTGCACCAACAATACTTGACATCTTAAATGAAAAAATACCAAGGGACATGCACCCATCCCTTCTTAAAAAATGATTACTTATGAATATTCTAAAAATAGACTTTAAAGCAAAAGAGATTTCTTTTATAGCGCATACAATAGAGGATCTCTGGATCATTAAGTCTATTACCCAGCCAGGGGATGTTATTAAAGGAAGCTCTTATAGGCGTCTTAAAAATGACCAGACAGGAGAGAGTGATAGAAAACTTGTCTTTGTTGAAATCTCCATTGAAAAACAAGATTATTCTTCTTCCTTAAGTTCCTTAAGGTTTACAGGAAAGATTGTAGATTCAAAACCACAAGAGCTTGCTCCTGTTGGCGAGTATCACACAATAGAGGTTATATTTGGTAGTAAATATACACTCTCTAAAAAAGAAATTTTTGAATATCAAGTTGATCTTTTAAAAAACTCAAACAGCATGGAAAATAAAATAAACATCATTGTCTTAGATGATGACTTAGCTGAAGTATTTATTCTTTCAGGTATAGAAAATAGAAACATAGCGTCCATAAAATCAGGTAAGCACGGTAAAAGATACAATCAATCTTTTGATTTTTCTCCTTTTTTTGAAGAACTTTATAGTATAATCTCTAAATCTAAGGATCAATTAATAGTTGCAGGGCCAGGAGGAACAAAAGATCTTTTTGCAAAATATTTAAAAGAAAGATATAGATTGTCCTCAATAGTCCTAAACATATCAAACACCTCTAAATCTGCAGTAAACGAACTTTTAACAAAAAAAGAAGTTTTAAAGTTTTTTGAAAATTCAATAATCTATAAGGAAAAAAAAATGCTTGACAGGTTTAAAGAAAATCTTGGAAAAGATAGTAATCTTTCTGTTTATGGTTATGATGAGGTTTTAAAAATTTTAGAAACAGGGGCTTGTGATTTTGTAATGGTTTCTTACACCTTATTGACAAAAGACATAGATAAGGTTCAATCTTTAATTAAGTTTGCAGAAAAACTTAAGACTAAGGTCTATATAGTAGATCAAGGACATGAAGATGTTTTAAAAACCTTAAATTCTTTTGGTGGGATAATTAGTGTCTTAAGATATAAGGTTTTTTAAAATATATTTTTTAATAAAAAAGTAATAAAAGGTTAGAAAATTTAACCGTGTATTTCAGAATCTTTTGCTTTCTTCATTGGAGTTTTAGAAATATCCATTTTTTGAGCAAGCATTTCTTTTTCTTTTAACTCTCTTTTAAGAGTTCTTGTCATGTAACCAGCCATTAAGTTAATAGTTAACTTTGATAATGGAAGCTTCATATTTTTTAAAAAGTTTTTATTAGTTTCAAATTCAGTTCCAACTTTATCACTAAACTCTGTCATTACAATTTTTGCTTTTGCTTTAATACTATTTGATACTGCTTTTCCCATAATTAATTCACACTTATAATTTCTCTTTTTCCATTTATAGTCCTAATTACAGCTAAAGGTATTGTTTTTTTAAAGTATTCTTTCTCTGCAAGATCATAAGCAGTATCTTCCTTAACTCCTTTTACAAGAGGAGGTGCTCCACATGCTATTTGTTCTGCTCTAGCAGACAATATCCTTGTTACTTCGTACTTAGTTAGTTTTTCCATAAATTTTCATTTTTTAAAGTTTTTAAAAAATTAGTTGTTTGTAATATAATATACTATTAGAAATGCATATAAATATATTTGTTTTAAGCGAAAACCTTTCTTCTCCTTAAACTTGTGCTTTTTGGTACAACAACAACCTTTTTAATATGTTTTAAATTATATTTATATTGATTAGATATGGCTGTTGTAAAGAAAATAAACGATTCAATAAGGGTTAAGATCCTTTCTGCAATGACAAAAAAAGGCTCAGTTGTTCCTAACATAAGGCATATTAAAAAAATAACTGGGTTTCATAGAGCCACAATCAAGTCCTCTATTGACTTTTTAGAAAATGAAAAATTCATTCTTGGTTACAGACCTTTACTTGATCCATTGGTTGCAGGTTATAATCTTAAGTCCTCTTCTTACTTTCAAATGGATTTATCTTTAAAGGAAAAACAAAAGAGTTTTTTAGATATTCTTTCAAAAGACAAAAATGTTCTTTCAGCCTCTCAAGTAATATCAGATGGAGATTTTAATGTTTCAGTTTCTTTCTTATCAAAAAGCATTGAGTCCTTTCATAATAACCTAAGAGACAAGTATGTTTATAAAATTCCTAACTACTATGACTTTATAAAAAAATCCTCAATCTTTTATTTAGCATTTCCTGTCTATAAAGAGAAAAATGAAATTGATGTTTTAATAGATCTTTTAAACGATGAGCAAGGTATGGAATAGTTTATGAAGCTTGAAATTGATTATACCTTAAGTGCAGGAAGGAATGCAGAAGAAAAGTATCTTGAAAGAAATAAATATAAGTCAAAACTTTCTGGGGCTATAAAGGCAATTGAGATTACAAATAAAAAGATATCTTTACAAGAAAAGAATATTCAAGAGAAAATTAAAGAAAAGGTTTCTGTTACAAAGAAAGTCGATATTAAGAAAGAATGGTATCATAAGTTTAGGTTTTTTTTTA
This sequence comes from Candidatus Iainarchaeum sp., assembly GCA_037441475.1. GTDB lineage: Archaea > Iainarchaeota > Iainarchaeia > Iainarchaeales > CSSED10-239 > Forterrea. Next base: position 405,320 of record JBBISB010000001.1, on the reverse strand, counting down.
CAACAAATGGTTTTTTAGTTCTTGGAGGAAAGGATACTAAGAACAATGATTTTTTAATTAAGAAACACTTAAAAGAAAATGATCTTTATTTCCATGCAGAGATACATGGGGCTCCTCACGTTGTTTTAAAAAACGATTTAAAAAAAGAAGTTCCTGATATTGATAAAGAAGAAGCTGCTTGCTTTGCTTTAATTTTTTCTTCAGCTTGGAAAAATAAGGCTTTTTCAACAGAGGTTTATTCTGTTCTCCCTGATCAAGTTTCAAAAACAGCAAATACTGGTGAGTCTTTAGGTGCTGGTGCTTTTGTTATAAGGGGTAAAAGAGATTATTATAGAAAACTAAACTTAAAACTTAAATTACTTTACGATAAGGAAAAAGGACTTTATCCTTTTCCTGTACTTTTTTCAAGTGAGAATATAAAAAGTAAGGATGATATTTTCTTGGTTCCTGGAGATGTAAAAAAATCAGATACTTCAAAAGAGATTAAAAGTATCTTTCTTAAAAGAAAGGTTGTTCTCTCTCAAGAGGAGATTGATGCGTCTCTTCCACCTGGTAGTTTTGAGATTTTAAAATAATCTTTTTAATAATTTTTTTATTATAAAAAAGTATAAAGTAAACATTCTTAAATACTATTTGGTTCTATAATATATATCTATAATGATTTATAATTTTCATAATTTTTAAAAACTATTTTTGTGATTTAACATGGTAGAAAAAAAACAAGATTCAATTAAATTAAAGGTACAAGAAGCCTCAGAAGACTTTGTAGGTAAAAACATTGTAAAGCTAGATGTCTTTGTAAAACAAAAGCTAAACATCATCTCTGGAGACATAGTTTTAATCAAGGGAGAAAACATAACAGCTGCACAAGTATGGCCTGAGAAGAACAAAGCAGGAGAGGAAAACATCATAAGGATGGATCAGTACACAAGAAAAAATGCAGGCGTCTCTATTGGTGATTTTGTAACTATTGAAAGAATAGAACCAGTGGTTGCAAAGGAAATAATCTTAACTCCTTTAAAAGAAGTAAACCTCTTATCTGAAAATCAAGATCTTGTTATTAAGAAAAACTTTTTAGGAAGACCTTTTGTAAGCGGTAACAATGTTATGATAAACATCTTTGGTTCAAACTACTTATATGAAGTTACAAGCACCTCTCCAAACAAAGTTGTCATGTTATCTGAAGAAACAAACTTAATTATTAATAAAAAAGTTTCTTCTAAAAAAGAAATAAGTCAAATAATTGGTTATGAAGATGTTGGTGGCTTAAAACCAGCTATTGAAAAAATAAGAGAAATGGTTGAACTTCCTTTCAAGTATCCTGAGTTTTTTGAAAAATTAAATGTTACTCCTCCAAAAGGAATTCTTCTTTATGGTCCACCAGGAACAGGAAAAACCCTTTTAGCAAAAGCCTTATCAAACGAACTTAAAGCAAACTTTATAAGCATAGATGCTCCACAAATCATGGCTAAGTTTGTAGGTGAAGCTGAAGAGAAATTAAGAAATATTTTTAAAAAAGCACAAAGTAAAACCCCAGCAATAATCTTTATTGACGAGATTGATGCAATTGCTCCAAAGAGAGATGGTTTTGTTTCAGAGGTTGAAAAGCGTGTGGTTGCTCAACTTCTTGCACTTATGGATGGAACTTCATCAAGAGGAGATGTAATTGTTATTGGAGCTACAAACAGACAAGATGATATTGACCCTGCCTTAAGAAGACCAGGAAGGTTTGATAGAGAAATTGATATTAATGTTCCTAATGAAGAGGGAAGACTTGATATCTTAAAGATACATACAAGAAACGTTCCTCTTTCAAAAGATGTAAATTTAAAAAAACTTGCACAAGTAACACATGGTTTTGTGGGTGCTGATCTTTCTGCTTTAGTAAAGGAAGCTGCTATTTTTGCTATTAAAAGTAAGATACATGATATTTCTTCACCAAAGAAAGAGATTTCTGCAAAGATCTTAGAAAATTTAGTTATTTCAAAAGATGATTTTGATAATGGTTTAAGAGTGGTTCAACCTTCTGCCTTAAGAGAAGTGTTTGTTGACATCCCACAGATAAGTTATGCTGACTTAGGGGCTTTAAAGGAACAAAAGGAAGAACTATCAGAGATTATTAATCTTTCTCTTAACAAAAAAGATCTTCTTTCAAAATATAATGTTAAGACTATTAAAAATATTTTAATCTATGGCCCTCCAGGCACAGGAAAAACTTCTTTTGTAAAAGCAACAGCAAAGGAGCATGGTATTAATTTCTTATATGTTAAGGGACCTGAAATCTTTAACAAATTGGTCGGAGAATCAGAAAAAACAATAAGACATATTTTTAAAAAAGCAAAAGCAGTTTCTCCATCAATTCTTTTCTTTGACGAGATTGATTCAATAACACAAAGGCATGATGATTCTATAGGAAATATAAAGGTCTTAGATCAATTACTTTCAGAGCTTGATAACTTAAATGGAAAGGATGTTCTTTTTATATGTGCAACCAATAGACCAGAGCTTATAGATAAGTCTTTTTTAAGAAGTGGAAGAATAGATAAGTTTATGGAGTTTAAGCTTCCTATCACAAAGGAAAGAAAAGAGATATTAAATCTTCTTTTATCAAAAACACCTAATGAGAAGATTGATATAGATGAGATTGTTTCTCTTACAAATAACTTCTCTCCTGCAGATTTAAATCTTATGATAACTGAGGCTGTGTTTTTAGCTTTAAAAGAGAATAAGTATAAGGAGACTAAGCTTTCAAAAGAGCATATCTTAAAAGTTTATGCAAAGATTAAAAGTAAGGTTTCCTCTGATGGTAAGCCTCTTTCTGGAATTTCAAATTATGTTAACTAGGTTTATTTTTCTTTTTTTTAAAAAATAAATCTTTTTCTTTTTTATTAAATTATTCCAGAAAATAAAAGATATCCTCCAAAGGAAATTACCATTAAAAGAACCCAGATAAAAGGATTCCATACAAAGATTGCTTTTCCATCTAATGGACCTATAGGTAAAAGATTAAAGAAGGCAATCCAAAGATTAATTAATATTCCTAAGGTAAATATCATTAAGACAATAGTGCTCTCTGTTTTTATTAAAACATAAAGTAAAAAGAAAACTCCTGCTAAAAGAATATTTGTAACTGGACCTGCAACTGAAACAATACCATTCTCTTTTGTTGAAAGTCTTTTTCCAAAAACATAAACTGCTCCTGGAGCTACAAAAACAAAACCTACTAAAAATGCAAAGAATATAGCAAACACAAGTGGCATATTCCATTTAACAAATTTAGCTTTTGCTCCATAATAGATAGCAGAGTACTTGTGTGCAAGTTCATGTAATATAAAAGCTGTTCCTGTAACAATTAAGCTTACAAATAATAATATTAAAAAATCTATTATTGAAAAGTTTGCAAGGTTTTTAAGTCTAAAAAGATTATACCCGCCAAGGACTAAAGCAAAACATAAGGATATTCCAAGCCAAGCTATGATTATGTCTTTTGTCTCACATACTTTTTTAGGTTTTACATGAATATCCATGTTTTCAAAGTTATTTTCTTCGCTCATATATTTTTCTTTCTTTTTATTTTTCTATATCTATTATAGTAGGAAACAGTTTTAAAAAGTTGTTAATCATCTTTTCTTTTAAATCTTCTAAAGGAATGTTATTTTTCTTAGAAAAAACCTCATATGATTCCTTTATGCTCTCAATAGTTGTTTCTTTTCCATTTTGCCAAATAGGGATATCTGTTTCTATAAATATCTGGTCTAAATAGTTTTTTATGGTTTCTACTTTAGGTCTTGCAAACCTGTTTGTTAGGAAATATCCTCTTGAGAGCGCTTCATTTATTTCTTCAGGACTTCCTGTAAACCAATGTAATATTATTTGGACATCTGGCCATGATTTTAAAAAATCTAAAGTTTCTTTGGTAGCCTCCCTTGTATGCACCACAACTGGTTTCTTAATTTCTTTTGCAATTTCAAGTTGTTTTTCAAAAAGTTTTTCTTGCAACTTAAACTTAAAAGGATCTTCAGTTATTTTCTTATCAAGCCCAATTTCTCCAATAACCAGTGCTTCTTTAAAATCAATTTCATCAAGATCTTTTTCAATCTCTTTCCAGTTCTTTTTTAAGACATTATCAGGATAAAGTCCATATCCAAAATAAAGGTTAGGTATTTTTTCTTTTTTAATCTCTAAATATCTTCTATAATCTTCAATTGAGGTTGATTGAGCAACAGCTATAATCTCTTTTTTTTTAAAAACCTCTTTAATTTCAGGTATAGGTATGTGATCATAATGACAGTGCATGTCAAGATAATGCTTATATTCTTTTATCTCCATATATCATATATATGATTCAAATTAATTATAAAGATTATCATCTTAAGGTTCCACCTGAAGTATACCTTCCTTCAGATGATACTTATCTTTTAATAGAGACTTTAAGAAAAGAGTTTAAGAAAGATAAAAAGAGTTTCTTAGAGATAGGGCCAGGAACAGGATTAATAACCTTTGAAGCTTATGATTTCTTTGAACAACTAACAGCAGTTGATATTGATTTAAAGGTTGTAAACTATCTTTTAGAAGTTAAAGAAAAATATGCTTTAGGAAAACTAGAGATTAAACAATCTAATCTCTTTTCAGAAATTGAAAACCAAGCCTATGATGTAATTGTCTTTAACCCCCCATACGTTCCTTCAGAGGAAATTGAGGTTTTTTCAACAGATGGTGGAAAAGATGGAAGTGAGGTTATCATTAATTTTTTAAAATCTTTAAAAAAGCATTTAAATAAAAATGGTTCTGCATACCTTTTATTATCCTCATACAACAATCTTGAGAAGATATATTCATTAATCTTAAAAGAAAATCTTTACTTTACTGTTTTATCTGAAAAGAATATTTTTTTTGAAAAATTAATAGTTATTAAAATAAGTGATTTATAATGCCAGCAAACGTATCCTTTGAATATGCTATCGCTCAGAAAAAGTATGACGAAGCAAGGAATGATGAAGAAAAGATAATTGCTCTGCAAGAAATGATCTCTCGTGCTCCTGCACACAAAGGAGGAGAGAACTTAAGAAAGGATCTTTCAAGAAAACTAGCTTCCCTAAAATCCAAGCTTGAAAAACAAGCGGCTGCTGGAAAAAGAACAGGTAGCACAATAAACATTAAGAAGGAAGGAGCAGGCCAGATTTTACTTTTTGGTTTTGCAAACTCTGGAAAAAGCACTTTTTTAACAGAGTACACAAACTCAAAACCTGTTATTGCCCCTTACCCTTACACCACCACTAAACCAGAGGTTGGTATCCTTAACTATGGTGGAGCTTTAATACAGTTAATAGAGCTTCCTGCTTTTTTAAAAAATCATGAGCTTACTCCTCAAATATACTCTATGGTAAGGGTATGTGATGCTTTAATTTTAATGATAAGGGATGGTTCTGTTGAGGAGCTTAATAGCTTGATTGAAATTTTAGAAGAGCAAGATGTTTTCATAACTAAAAAAAGACCTAACATACAAATTTCAAGAAGTGAGTTTGCAGGTGTTTCTTTTGTAAACGATCATTTTTTAGAAGTTTCAAAAGAGCAAGCAATTGATATCTTAAAGTCCTCTGGTTTCAGGTCTCATAACATTATCTTAAATCAGAAAACAACTTTAGAAGATTTAATGCTTTTAATAAACCCAAGAGCAACCTTTCTTTCAGCAATGGTTGTTTCAATGCCTTTTTCAAAAAACCTTCCTTCTGTTAAAATCTATAAGACCTTACCGGTATATGATTTTACTTTCAAGCAAGAGGTTACAGAAAAGATATATGAGATCTTAGATAAGGTGATTGTTTATACTAAAAAACCAGGTCAGAAGGTTGATAAAAGAGAGCCTTTAGTTTTAGATAAAGGTAACACTGTTTTTGATGCAGCAAAATTAATACATAAGACAATTTCTAAAAATCTTAAATCAGCAAAAGTTTGGGGTTCTACAAAATACCCTGGCCAAACAGTTTCTAGAAACTATGTTTTAAAGAACAGAGATGTTGTTGAGTTTAATATGTAGTTTTTTCTTAAACAGAAACATATAAAAATAAAATGGTCTTATAAATAATTAAAAATATAGATATATTTATATATGGCCGCAAAGAAAAAAGAAAAGTTAAGTTTTGAAGAACAACTGTACAGGATCTTTTTGCCTTTAACAAAAGACATTCACTCAGATGATTTTGAAGAGGCTTTAAGTCAAGCAGACATTGCTACAGACATAGATGTTTACTTTGCAAAAAACATTTTCTTTTCAATATTCATTTTGTTTATGGTTCTTATTTTGGGAACTGTTGCAAGCAATATAGTGCCAGATATAATTTCAATTAAGTTAGTTATTATTGCTTCACTTTCTTTGTTTATTTGTTATATTGCATATGCCATGGTAAACCCATACTTAATAATAGGGACAAAGGTTTCAAGCATAAAGAACGCTCTTCCTTTAGCAATCATTGGTATGTCAAGTGTAGCTGAATCAGGTACACCTCCAGTTGCAATTTTTTCTACAAAGACAATAAAGGATAAAAGTCAATACCTTGATAAGGAGTTTTCAAAAATTATTTATTATGTAAACCACTTAGGTATCTCTCTTTTAGAGGCAATTGACATTACTGCAAGAAAAACTCCTTCCTACGAGTTAAAAAAATTCTTGCTTGATCTAAAATCAAATATTGAAGCAGGTGGATCTTTACCTGAGTTTATGAAAAAAAAAGCAGAGCACGCTAGATTTCAATATAATTTACTTTTAAATAACCAAAACCAAAAAGCAGAAACTTTTGGTGACATCTACTCTGCAATTGTTGTTGCCGGTCCATTATTTTTATTTTCTGGTATTATGCTTTTAGGTATGGTTGGTGGAGGAATAGCTGGTTTAAGTATTTCTAGTGTTCTCCAGATTGGTGTATTTTTATTAGTTCCAATAGTAAATATTTCTTTTATAGCTGTGCTTAACTTAGTGAGTGGTTGATGTAATTATGGATTTTTTTAAAGAATTTGGTATTAATTTATCTGAAAAACAAAAGTTTTTCGTAGACTATATTATTTATGGTTTAGTAGGCTCTATTATTTTTTTTGTTCTTTTATTTAATACAAAGTTTTTAGTGTTTGCCATCTTTCCAATCTTAGCATCAATAGGTATTGCAGCACAGATATACACTGCAAGAATAAAGTCATATGAAAGAAATCTTTATATTTTCTTAGATGACTTAAAAGATCTTCTTCAAGGTGGTATGAATATTGTTACTGCAATTGAGGTTGCTTCAAGGCATGATTATGGTCATTTAAATGAGCCAATAAAAAGAATTGCAGCACAAATTAAGATTGGTGTTTCTTTTGATGTTGCTTTAAATGAAGTTTTTGGTAATATTGATAGTCAAGTTTTTAAGCAAGTAACACAGATTATCTCTGAAACAACAAAGGTTGGTGGAAACATTATCAAAATATTTTCTTCAATCTCCGATTATGTAAAGACTATTAATGACATGGTAGAGGAAAGAAAATCTAAAACCTTCTCTACAGTTTTTTCAAGTTACTTTATGTTTTTTGTCTTTATTGCAATTATTTTAATAATCCAGATTGTTTTCCTTCCTATGTTAAGTAACAGTACAGTTTCTTTAACAGGAGAAAGTACATCAAATGCAGCATCAATGGATAATGTAAATTTTAATAAATATTTTTTATATTTAATAGTAATTCAAGGTTTATTTGCAGGTCCAACCATTGGTTTAATCTCTGAAAATAATTTTATAGCAGGTATAAGGCACTCCATAATACTTGTAGGGGTTGCAGTTCCATTATATGTAATAGTTTCTGCAATTTTCTTGTAACCTATAAACAAAATCCTTAAGGTAACCAAAGAAGATAGGTTTATATATGTTATAGTATATATTATTATTAATTTAAGAATCCATTTAATATATATTAAAAAGAAACGTTATGAATAAAAAAAAAGCATTATCTCCATTAATTGCAACAATTCTTTTAGTTGCTGTAGCTTTATCTTTAGCAGGTATTCTTTATTCATGGTCTTCTCAAAATTTTAGAGATACCACTACCAGTGTTTCAGATACTTCTTCAGAGTGGATAGATTGTAGTAATGTTAACATATATATTGATTCAGGGTGTTCTTACACTTCATTAAATGGTTTTGGTAGTTTAATAATATTTGACAGATCTACCATTAAGATTGATCAAAATATTGTTTTAACCATTATTGATAATGCAAATAATATTGCAAGTACTGAAATTACTCCTTCATTTACTGGTAATGCTATGTCTTTAGGTTCTTTTATAAACGATGTTGATGGAATCAAAGGACTTCAAACACCATTAAAGAGAGTGCAGATACATGTGAAAAATTGTCCTGATAGAGTGTCATATATCTCTAGATGTAGTTAAATTAAAAAAATTAAAAATATAAGGTGATATAAAATGAATATGAAAAAAGCAATATCTCCATTAATTGCAACAATCCTTTTAATAGTTGTTGCTGTTGCATTAATTGCAATAGTTGTTGCATGGGGTAAATCGTTTACAATAGATAGTCTTTCTGATGCAACTGGTGTAGTTGATACAAGTTGTATGGGTGCTGCTATCCAAACTTCTGGTTGTATGATAAACGCAAATGATAAAATGATATTTTACGTTCAAAACATAGGTACAGTTAATTTCCCTGCTGCTGATGACTTTATCTTAAATATCGTAAATGTAACTGACGGTAACTCTACATTAAATTTAAAAAGATCTCAAACAGAAACAGTATGGGGATCAGGTATAGCTCCAGGTCAAACAGCAATGTTTGTTATTGATGATGCTAACTTCCCAGGTACAGCTTCTGGAAGATATGATGTAAAGGTTGTTTCAAGTTCTTGTTCAGCTGATGCAGTTGCACAAATCAAGAACTGTAGTAAATAAGGAAAAAATTTTTAACAATATATAGGCCTTTCTCTTTTGTTAAAGAAAGAGGAGGTTTATTTTTTTAAAATCTTTTAAAAATGAATATTTATGAAAAAAGCAATCAGCCCAATAATAGCAACCATTCTTCTTATTGTCGTATCTTTAGCTTTAGTAGCTATACTTTTATCATGGGGATCTGACTTTGTTACTAAAAACACAAAGGATGCAGATAACACTGTTGATAAAGAGTGTGTAGGTGCATACATTAATTTCATATCTTGTGCTTATAATATTAGTGAAGAAACCGTTACTGTTAACATGATTAACTCTGGAAAAATAGATTTTAAAAGAGATTATAACTTTAATGTTATTTTAATAGATAGATATCAGCAAGTAAATTTTTCAAATGTTAATGTTTTAGAGTCAAAGTCACTTTTACAAGGAGAATCTGATTTCTTTATAATTGAAGACTATAATGCTGAAAGGCCAATAACAGTTCAAGTAAGAAATACCCAGTGTCCTTTAAACTACTGGGAAACAAGATGTTCTTAGATTCTTTCTAATTTTATTTTAGTTATTTTATCTTCCATGTCAATTATGGCGATAATATACTTTGTCTTAACACTGTTTGCAAGTCTCTCTGACTTAATTACTTTATTCATCTCGTCTTTATGTGTTCTCTTAACATCCACAACATACTTTGTATGTTCATGAGTCTTTGACTTACCTTCATATATCCTAAAATCAAAACCAAAGATTGCTCCGTCCTTAACAATATATCCTTTTTCCTTAAAGTCCTTGTAGACAAGATACTTATCTTTGAAGTTTTTTATTTTTTCTTGGCAGTATTTTCTAAAAGTTTCTAAAGTAATTTCTTTTTCTTTAAAAATAATATTTATTTTTTCTTTTTCAAAAAGGTAATAACTTTCAAACAAATCAATTTCAAGGTATTTTTCTTTTTTTAAACCATACCCCTTACTTATAAGCCTGGATTTTAGGTTGTTATCTATAACCTTACAGTTTTTTCCTTCTAAATATGCTTTCATAAAACATTCCTTTTTTTATTTATAGAGAGTAAACATATCTCTGTCAACTCCATAAAACAAACCTACCCTTACTCCTGCATCAATCCAGCCGTAGGCATATGAAAAAGAGGCAAGTGCTCTTGGAAAGTCTCCTTTCTCTTGAAGAACAATTCCATCTTTCAAGTAATTTTCTGCCATTGATAAATAGTCTTTAGAAACATCTCTTAAAAAAGATTCATTCTCAATGTTTATCTTTATAGTCTTTAATGCTTTTTCTAAAAGCAACCTGTACTTTAAGGTGTACTCCTTAACATCTGTATTCATCAACACTCACTTTTTCAAAATCATTTAAATCTGCACAAATAACTAGGCTCTGTGGTTTAGGATGTTCTTTAAGTTTATTATATTCTTTAAAAGTAAAAACAATTATTTTTTCATCTCTTGAACCCATACAAGAGAGAAGAGCACAAGTTCTATTTTCTAAAACCTTATCTTGGTCAATCTCTTCTAAAATCTCACACGCTTCCTTAACAGACATAAACCTATTTTCTAAAACCTTGATATCTAAAAGACACAAGGTATGTGCATTTATTTTAAGGTTATCTGTTATTAGGTTGTAAAAACTTTTTGGAAAATAATTTTTTTCAGGATAAACAATGGATGCTGTTTTTCCAAACTTGTACTCATATAAACCAAAGCTTGCTCTATAGTTAAAGATTGATATTCCCACAATAACTTTATAATCTATGTTTCTTTTCTTAAGCTCCTCAAACAAAGAAAAATGTGTTGTTGCTGAAAGTGGACTACCAATAACCAAAAGGCATGCTTGGTCTTTAAGGTACTCTTTTTCTATTTCAAGCTCTGTTCTGTTAAGCTGAGTTATTTTTTTTCCAATTAACTTTTCAAGGTCTTTTATATCTCCTTGTGAGAGGATGTTTGTATAGTTATCAATATATATCTCTTTAGATTTATTGATAGCTTCAAGTCCCTCAACTGTTAACTGAGTATTTGCAAGTCCAATTCCAATTATGTAAAACATTAATAATAAACTCCTACTTCTATATATATCTCTTCATTAGAACTATTAATATATTTAATGTTTTGTGAAATTATTCTTGTTTTGTAATTATTTTTATTATTGATTTCTATTTTTTGGTTATCTATTATTAAATAACCTTTTCTTTCTTTAAAAAGTAAAAGGTAGTTATCTTTTAGTTCTTGAAGATCTTTAATCTCAAGAAGTTGATAGGTTATTAAAAGATCGGATATCTGGTTATTTATTATTATTTTTTCAACATCTTTAGAGGAACTTAAAACCCCTGAAACAAATACTAAGGAGAGAAGAGCTACAAAGAGAAGGGCAAGCAAAGCATCAATTGAAAAACTATTCCTTTATTGTTCACAAAACACCTCCATTATTGAAAATTTATTGTTATAAACAACAGCTCTTCTATGTGTATAGGTAATTTCTTTCTTTTTATCTACGAGAGTGTTTTCATTAATCTTTATTTTACAAAAATATTCTGGAACTGGTTTAAGATTTATTAAAGAAACTTTGTTTAAATAACATTTTTTTGTTTGAACATCTTTATGCCCTATGCCTTCACAGTCTAATAGGTAATTATCAATTAAAACTTCTTCTTCTAAAAGCTTTATTTTATTTTCTTGAAAGCTTATGTTTTCTTTATAGTTTTTAATAATGGTTATCTGTATAGATATTACAAGCAAGATGATTATTATAAATATTAAAACATCAAGGATCATTACTTGTGCTTTCTTTACAAACATCATTTGTAATTTCTCCATTGTTTTTTTCAATAACTATTTTTTTAAGAAAACATATCTGTTGGTTTATGTCTTTGTAATTAATGTCTTCTTCAAGTCTTTCTTTAAAATAAACATTTGTAGTTATTAAGAGAGATAAGGTTAAGAGAATGATTAAAAGACATAAAAGAAACTCAAGTGAAAGATTTCCTTTTTTACTTAACAAAACATCACCTTTCTAATAACATAATTGTCAGGAAAAAGAAAAGTTGATTTGTATTTTCTTGTCTTAACAGTAAACCCTAGATTATCTTGATAAAGTGCACCTTTAGTGATGTGCACTTCTTTTATGGTGATATACTTATTTGGTTTATAGATTATAACTTTTATAATCTCTGGAAGAAGTAAAGAAACTTTATTTTCTGTTTTTAAAATATTGTTTCTTATGAAAAAATCATTTTTAACACCCTACCTAACACTCTCTAGAATGACTTTTTCCTTAACAACCAAAGGATCACTAACACAGTCATTTAAGGTGTTTTTCAAAAGACTTTCGTAACTTAAGTAGATACTCTCTTTTCTGGTCTCTACTTGTTTTATGATAATAAAATCAGAGGTGTCCTTTAACTTATTCTCGAAAGTTATAAATAAAAAAAAGAGCATGAATAGAAGGACTGTTATTGATGCAAAGGCTTTTTTGGAAATAGCCATATATCTATTTACTAGCTACATAATATTTATATTTCTAATGTATTCTTCTAATTTTGCCTTTTTTCTCTCTAACTATTATGACTCTTTCTATAATCAATCTCACTTAAAACATCTATAAGCATATGGTTGTGGCTCTTCTTCATTTGCCCAATCTCCATTCTTTTAAGCAAAGTACTTTTGATGTTTGTTAAAAACTTAGTTTCAAAGTTTGATAGTTCTCTTCTATATAATATCTGCATTTTAAATCACCTTTTTATTTTTTAAAAAAAACAATTAAATCATTAAACAAAATAAACTAGGTAATTGAAACATATATTCTTTTTTTAGGAGGGTAGCTGGCCGAGAAATAACCCTTAAGAATAATCTTTTTAAACTAAACCCTACATTATACATTTATGTCAGTTTCAAAAAAAAACATCTTCTCAGATATTAAAAACATAGAAAGATCCATCTTTTTAGATGAACAAATCTTCTATCCAGACTTCTCTCCAGAAAACATCTTTTCAAGAGACTCTGAGATAAAAGAACTTTCCTTTCCATTAAAACAATTAACCATAAACAAAAAAGCAAGTAACTTCTTAATACATGGTCCACCAGGAACAGGAAAGACCTTAGTTTCAAACTTTGTTTTAAAAGAACTTACAAACTACTCTTTAAAAGTAAAATCAATATATATAAACTGTATACAGGACAATACAAGATTTGCTGTCCTTTCTAAAATAGTTGCTTTCTTTGGAGGAATAATGCCAAGAAGAGGGCTTGCTGTTGATGAGCTTTGGCAAAGAATAAAAGAACTTTTTACAAAAGCTTCTTTCTCTCCAGTAATCATCTTAGATGAGTTTGATAAACTTAGAAAAGAAGATCTTTCTGTTCTTTTATATGATCTTTCAAGATTTTCTTCAAATAACAAATATTTCACTTTACTTTTAATAACCAATAATAAATCTTTTGTCTTAGATCTGGATACAAGAACACGAAGTTCATTGTTTCTAAAAGACCTTGAGTTTAAGAAATACTCCTCTCAAGACCTAAAAATAATTTTAAAAGAAAGAGTTAAGTATGGACTTATAGAGAAAGCTATAACAGAGGACTTGATAGGGTATATTGCAGGTTATGCTGCTGTTAGAGGGGGAGATGCCAGAATTGCAATAGATCTGCTGTACAAAGCAGCAAAGCAGTCTGAAAGAGAGGGTAATTTAAGCATCTCTAAAGAGGTTTTATTAAGCTCTTCAAACCTCATAGATTCCATTAAGGTAAATGAAAAGATATCTTCTCTTTCTAAGGAAGAGTTTAAGTTTCTTTCTTCTTTAAAGGATGATCAGACGACAACTGAGGCTTATTCTTCTATGAAAGATATTGCTGAAAGAACAAAGAGTAGGTATCTTTTAAAATTTGAAAAATTAGGTTTTATCTCTCTTTCTCTTTTAAAGGAAGGAAAAGGAAGCCATAGAAAAATAACTTTAAAGTTTAATAAAGAGTTATTATAACTATTTTTTTAAAAAAAATAAGAAAAAGTAAAAAGTTTTTCTTTTTTAAAAAAGAAAAACTATTCGTTATCAACTCTAGGTGCTAAGAAATATCTAATAGCAGAAGAGCCTATTGTGTAGTTAATTTCAAGTGGCATATCATCTTTAAGCTTTAAAGTGATTATACTTTTTGCATTTTTTATCATGTTTTGTAAGTAGTCTAAAGTATACATTGCCTTTGCCTTACTTCCAGATATTAAAAGGTTGTTTGCTCCAGCTTCAATTTCTTGTTTAAATTTACCCTTACTACTTTGTGTTTCTAAAAACAACTTGTTATTTTCAACTCTTAAAGTTATATGTGAGCTAAAAAGACTAGCGTCCTTAATACCAGCAAGTAATTGATCAGAGGAGATTTGAACAGTTACATTAAACTGTATTTTTGGAAGGGGTTGTTCTTGTTCAGAAACATCTATTAAAGGGATATGAAAGCTTCTCTTTGATTTTCCAATAAGCTCTATTAAGATAAATGACTTATCATCCTTAATCTCTAAACTTAGTTTATCATCACTTGAAGAGTGTGCTAAGATCTGTAAGAAATTATTTATGTTTATTCCAAAAGCTACGTTCTTTTCTCCGTTTTTAATATCTACTAAAAATTCTTCAAAAGAATCTTTTGGCATTACAAAATCCACTAAACTTATTTGCCCAGGGTCTGTTGCTCTTAAAAACATCTTTTCGCTATCTATAGTAAACAAACCTTCGTTTATTAATACACCAATAGCATCCATACTCTTTTGGAATTCTTTTACATCTTTTATAATTAATTTTATCATGGTTAAATCTCCCCCTTAGCTAATATATTATATAAGCGATAATATTAAAATACTAATTATTTGGTTAAACAACCATTAATACATAAACCCAGGCTAAGATAAGCACAAGCCTTATTAAAAAGGACTGGTCAAGAAGCTTAAATACCCAAGATAGTATTAATATCACTATGGTTAAAGGTAAAAGAATTATCTTATAAAGCCATTTAAACAAAGATTGGTTTAACCTATAGCTTTTCTTAATAGCATCAAAGATATTGTTTGCATCTTGTCTTGAGGGTATGGAAAAGAAAAGAGCAGAAATAGATATCCATATGATAACTATCTTATATATCAATAACATTTCTTTTTTTAAAAGTAAAATACCTAAGATAACGACTCCAATATTAAAAAAGAAAGGGAAAATAGAGATTACTATATTTTTATAGGCCCTAGATTCATCATGCACAACATAACCATCAGAAAAACTAAAAAGTTTAACCTTTCTTATCCTCACACCTAATATCAAGCAAGCAAAAACATGTGCAAGTTCATGAATAGTTATTCCAATAAACAAAAGTTTGGAAATAAAGGTGTTAAGGTTCATAAATTATTTCTTCTCAATAGTTATTTTATTATTTTCTTTTTTAAAAACAATGGTTGTTTCTTCTTTAATATTTTTAAAATAAAAATTAATCTCATTAATACTTTCAAGTATATACTCTTTATCTTCATTATATATCTTATACTTGTTATTTTTTATTTTTTCAAAATTCCATTCTCTTTCTGGCATTAAAATAATCTCTTCTGTGTAGTTTTCTAAAATTTCAGAGATATCAATATTTCCTTGTATCTTTTCATAAGCTTCTTTAATAGCTCTATTATCAATTGCTTTTATGTTTCTAGAATAAAGAGAGGTTGCTTGAATAACAATTAAGGAAAGCACAACTACAATTGCAAGCGTAATTAAGATATACTCTAAACTAACTTGTGCTTTTTGGTTCACAGTTAATCTTTTTTATTTCCTTTTTTATATCTTATCTATTTGCTTAAAGACATCATCTGCTTTCTTATCAACAGCCTTATTTGCTTTTGTAGTTGTTTTTTGAAGTTGTGTTACAACTACTAAAACAATTGCAATTATTGCAGCTATTAATATGATCATTTCAGCAGATATCTGTGCTCTTTGATCAGCCATAAGTTTCTTTATTTTATGCATATCTAATCAAATAACTTATTGATTCTAAGTTTATTTAAACCTTTTGGTCTAGTATTTTATTACTATAAAAAAACACAAAAAGATTATCATGCAGAAAGTAATTATTGTCTCTGGAGCAACCGTGGACTTAAGGAAAGCTTATGTTAAGCATTATTCAAAAGAAAAAGATTGTTTGGTTAATGCTATTTCAAGAAGAGAGGAAGAAAATCCTTTAAAGAATGTTGATTATCTTTTATGTGATTTGGAGAAATCAAAAGATACTGAACAAGAGATTAAGAAAATATCTCTAGATGGTGTTTTAGAGGTAGTTTTAATTCATCCTGTTGGTAGATTTAAATTTGAAAAAAATGGAGTTCCTGAAGTTAAAAGCCTAGAGCATGATATTGATGATGAGGTTTTAAAATCTAATCTTGATAGTTTTCACAATATTGTTTTGCCTTTATTAAATTTAAGAAAAGATAAAAATATTTTAATAAAGCTTGCTTGTTTTGGCTCTTTAAATGATGCTTATAATGTTCCTTGGTGGAATTTTTACAGTAAATCAAAATTAATATTAAGAGAGGATATGAGAGGTGTTTCTACTTTTGAAAAGAATATTCAAGCATTGTTTCTAAACTTAAGCAGTGTAAATACCTTTAATTAACACAAAACAAGGCCTTTTGCAGACACTTCCTTTTGGCTTTCTCCTGAAGAGATTGTCCAAAGATCTGTTCCATTAATTTCTTATTTAAAGGAAAATTACACAGAGGTTGATTTATACAATAATTCTCCTGATTATCATGAAGGTTACTATAAGGACTTTGAGAAATTAAAAGAGAAATGGCTTAAAGAGATGAATGGTTAATCTTTCTATTTTTATTTGTTTTTATATATTAAATATATACTTATGATAAAATCAATATATCTTGAAAACTGGAAAACCCACCTAGATACTAAGCTTTCCTTTCAAAAAGGAACTAATATACTCTTAGGTGTTATTGGTTCTGGAAAATCAAGTGTAGTTGATGGTATTTGTTATGCTCTTTACGGCACCTTTCCTACTCTTTCAAACAGAAAGGTTACTTTAGATGAAACTATAATGTTTAAACCTTCAAAAAAAGATTATTTTAAAGTAATTTTAGAGCTTGAGCAAGATGAAAAAACCTATTTAATAGAAAGAGAGTTTTTTTCAGGAAACAAAGCAAACTCTGCAAAAATATACCTTGAAGGTAAGCTTTTAGCTGGACCTAAAAAAAGCGATGTGGATGATTTTGTTTCAAAACTTTTAGGCATTGATTATAATCTTTTTATAAAAGTTGTATACTCCCAGCAAAATGAAATTGATTATTTTTTAAAAATAGCACCTTCTAAAAGAAAAGAACAGTTTGATGATCTTTTTGGAATATCTCATTTTGAAAACATAAAAATATCAACAAGAGAGATTGATCGTTTACTTTTACATGAACAAGATAAAAATGAACTTCTTTTAAAACAAATCTCTTCTCAAATATCTTCTTATAACTTATCTTCTTTAAGAGAAGAAGAAACTAAACTTAAAGAAAAAATAAACCTTCTAGAAAAAGAACTACTTGAAAATGAAAATAAAAAAAGAAGTTTAGAAACTTCTTTAAAAGAAAAGAAAGAGATTAAAGAAAAACACGACTCTCTTTCTTCACAATATACCCTTTACCTCTCAAGGCTTGAAGATACTTTAAAAGAAATTGAAACCCTTTCAACTAAAATAGATCCAGATACAACTCTATCTTTTTTAGAGGATGAAAAGAAAATTCTATCTTCTCTTGAAAAAGATTTTCTAGAAAAACAAAACAAAAACAAAGAGACAGAAATTTTAAAAAAATCCTTAGAAAACAAATATGCCTTCTATAGAAACAATCTTTTAGAAATTGAAGGAAAAATAACCCAAATTAAATCTTCTTTAACAGAGGTTGACTTTACTTCTCATGTTCTTTCTTCTTTAAAGAAAGAGGTTCTAGAAGAAATTAATTCTTTAAACATTTCAAAACTCTCTCTTCTCTCAAAGCAAAAGGACTTAGAAAAATCCTCTCAAGAACTTTCAAAAGGCTTTTCAAACTGTCCTGTTTGCCAAACTCCTTTCACAAAAGAACATCTAGAAGAAACTATTAATCATGTAAGAACAGAAAAAGAAAACATTTCAAAAGAAATAACTATTCTCCTAGACAAACTTTCTTTAAAAGAAAAATCTTTAGAAGATATAAACAAAAAAGAAAAAATAATAGAAAAAAACAATCTCTTAGAATCTCAACTACAAGAGATTGAAAAACAATTAATAGAAAATAAATCTTTACAAGAAAGTGTTTTAGAAGAAACTAAAGCCCTTCCTTCTTTAGAAGACCTTTCTTCTCTTGAAAAAGAAATTCTTCTTAAAAAAGATGACTTAAAAACAAAAGAAGAATATTTAAAATTAATCTCTAAGAAAAAAGAGTTTGAAGAAAAAGTATCTTCTCTAAAAACCTCTCTTTCAAACATCTCTTACAAGGAAGAGGATTACCTAAACCTTCTTGCTGAAAATAAAAACATAGAAGTTAACTTTATTTCTTTAAAAGATTCTTTAAACACTTCTTTAAAATCCCTAGACTCTTTAAACAAACAAATCTCTTCTCTTGAAAGTTTGGATAAACAAAAAGAAGAAGTTTCTTCTTCTTTAAAAAACATTTCAACTAAAAAACAAGATCTTTCTTATTTTTTAAAAGCAATAGATAATAGTCAACTTCAGTTAAGAAAAGTTTTAATAGATAACATAAACCAAGCTTTAACCATAATTTGGCCAAAAGTATACCCTTACAAGGACTATCTTTCAGCAAGATTAAATGCAGACAATGATTATATCTTAGAGGTTTTAACTTTGAAAAACGACTGGATAAGGGTTGAGGGTTTATTAAGTGGAGGAGAAAGGGCTTGTGCTTCTCTTTCAATAAGGATGGCAATCTCTTTAATCTTAACTAAAAAACTAGGTCTTTTAATCCTTGATGAACCTACACATAATTTAGATGAAAAATCAGTTGAGGCCTTATCAAATATCTTAGAAGAAGAGCTTCCTGACTTAGTTGATCAAATCTTTATTGTAACTCATGATAACAAGCTTCTTGAAACAATAAATGCTACAAAGTTTATAATTGAGAGAGATAAAGAAAACGATTCTGCTTCAAAAATACTTTTTTAAGGTTTTTATAAAGTTGTTTAAAAAAACTCTTTCCTAAAGGAAAGGGTTTATACTAATTATTCTTTTTTAGAAGAAAGAGTTTATAGCGAGAACTCTTTATTAAGGGAAAGAATTTATATAAATACCTTCTTCTTTACTAAAATAACATACTTTTTATATATTTTGAATAATATATATTTATGTCTTATCAAGAGGATAACATAAAACTAAAGTATTTCACAGACAAGTTTAAAGAATACTACAATAATAACTATGTTTCCTGTATAATAGAGGTTTCAAAAAGAGAGTTTGGTATTGGAACCATGTACTCAAAGATAAGTCAAAGACATCTCTCCTTTACAACAGTTAATGATTTTAATAACTATTTAAAACAAACCCCTCCCTTCTACATCTCCTACTCAACAAGTTATTTTACTTTTCCAGATAGAAGACCAATGGAGAATAAAAAATGGGAAGGCTCAGACATTGTTTATGAGTTTGATTCAGATGATTATACTCTTCCATGCCATGATAGGCATAATACATGGGAGTGTAAGGATGAAAATTGTAAGGAATGGGGTTATGGCAACTTAAAACAATGCCCTAAATGCTCTTCTCCAATACAAATAACAGAATGGACTTGTGATGAGTGTTTAGGTAAAGCAAAGGAAGATACCTTAAGGTTAATTGATTTTCTAGAATCTGAGTTTAAGCTAGATGTAAAAACCTTCATAATTAGCTTTTCAGGAGCAAAAGGGTATCATGTAAGAATAACTGATAAAACAATAATCTCTTTATCAAAGAGTGCAAGACTACAGATGATGAACTACATCTTAGCAAACGACTTAGAGCTATCAAAATTAGGTTTTATAAAAGAAAAAAAGGTTTGGAAAATACCCTCTATAAAAGAGTCCTCTGGTTGGGCAAAAAAAATACTAACCGGTCTTGTAAACATAATAACTTTCTATGATGAAAATAAACTTTCTTCAATTTTTAACCTTTCTTCAAAGAAAGCAAAGCTAATAATTAACACAAAAGAAGATATTTTAAATAAGATGTACCATAATAATATACTATCAGTTGATTTTACCTCAAGTGATAAGTTTTTTGAGGATGCTATAAACCATGTCATAAGTCAAACAAGGCTTAAAATAGACCCTCAGTCCTCAAGTGATATTTTTAAGATAATGAGGGTTCCAGACACCATTCATGGAGGGACTGGTTTTCTTTCAACATATATTAAAAATAAAGATGATTTAAAAAGTTTTGATCCATTTAAAACTCCAGTTGTTTTAAGGGGAGATTCTTTTAAAAAAATAAAATTAATTAAACCAATACCACGTTTCAGACTCTTAGATGACTTTTATGGTCCTTTTAACAAGAACGAAGTCTTAAATCTTCCTGAAACAGTTACAATATTTTTAGTGCTTAAAGGGGTGGCTAACTTTGAATGACGATTACAGTTTAGATTACGATGAATTAAGAAAGATATATAGGCTTGAAGTAAAGTCTCCAAAATTAACAAAATTAAATCCTGATTTTTATAAAGAACTTAAAAAGTTTTTACTTGATGAAAGAAAAAGATATACTGAGGAAATGGAAGAGTCTTTTTCTCCTACATCTATAAAAAAGTTTGAAACTTTAAAAAAAATGATTGAAAAGATAAGAGAGATTAGAACAAAGAAATGTCTTAACCTCTGTTTAATGTACAGTAGAACAAATGACTTTGAAGAGGAAGGCTTAATTGACTTTGAAGTAGATTTTGCAAAAGGAATTATTAAGCTTATAGATAAACAAAACGAACACTCCTTAAATATTTTTGGAGTTTCTAAAAAAAATAAAAAAGCAGATAACCTTGTAATGGCAAAGGTTAAATTTATAGAGAGCATCCCAGCTTTCATAGGTGCTGATTTAAAAGAGTATGGGCCTTTTGAAAAAGAACAAGTGTGTGAGATTCCTGAAGACATGATAAAGATATTAGAGTCTAAAAATCTTATTAAAAAAATAGATTAAAGAAAAGAGTTGATAATTAATGGATTTTCCAAACATAAATGATGTAGTAATTTGTAAGGTTTCAAAAATAACTGATTTTGGTGTTTTTGTAGAACTTTTAGAGTATGATAACATGGAGGGTTTTGTACACATCTCCCAGATATCCTCTACCTGGATTAAAAACATCCACAACCATGTTAAACAAAACCAGATAAGAGCAGCAAAGGTCTTAAAGGTTGATGAAGAAAAGAAACATATTGACATTTCTTTTAGTAGAATAACTGATGCAGATGAGAAAAGAAAAATTTCTGAATATAGGTTATTTTTAAGAGCTCAAAGTCTTTTAACAGTTATTGCAAAAGAAATAGATGTTACACCTGATAAGATATGGGAGGATGTTGCAAATCCAATCATTGAAAGAGAAAACTCTCTTTATAAGGGTTTTTTAAACATTTTAAAGCACGGTGGAGATTACTATCCTGAGATTGATAAAAAATATCATAAACTTTTATTTGAAATTTTAGATAAAAACATAACTATTAAAGACAAGGATATTGTAGGCATAATGACAATAACTTCAGATGAGTCCGGTGGTTTTGAAAGTATTAAAAAAGTATTAGTTGATGTTCAAGATAAAAACCCAGATTCAAAGATAACTTACTTTGGTCCAGGAAAATATGAACTTAAAGTAACCTCTAAGGAATTTAAACAATCTGCAAAAAAATTTGATGAAATAACAGCAAGCATCTCAAAAGCCTTAAAGAAGAAGGCACATTTTGAGGTTT
Organism: Candidatus Iainarchaeum sp.; assembly: GCA_037441475.1. Lineage (GTDB taxonomy): Archaea > Iainarchaeota > Iainarchaeia > Iainarchaeales > CSSED10-239 > Forterrea. The sequence goes on along the minus strand of JBBISB010000001.1, from coordinate 383,476 downwards.
TAAAGAAGGAAGAAAAATAAATTTTATTAAAATAAAGATGGTGAAATAAATATGGTTACAACTATTGAGATTATAAAACCTTTAAAAACTTTAAAAAATCCTGTTCTTTTTGTAGGGCTTCCTGGTATTGGCTTGGTTGGAAAAATAACTGTTGATTACTTGATTAAAGAACTAACTCCAAAACCAGTTTTAGTTGGAAAAATCTATTCTGATTCCTTCCCACCTGCAGTTCATGAAAAAAACTCAGTTCTAGAGCTTATCTATGATGAGATTTACTTATACAAGACAGCAAAGCAAGATTTTTTATTCGTAGCAGGACCAGTTCAACCTGCCCTAGGTAATATCTTAAACAGTAACCAACATTATGAGTTTTCAGAAAGCATAGCTTCTTTTGCAAAGAAACATAAGGTTAAGGAAATATATACCTTTGCAGGTCTTAATATAGGAGATAAAAGAATAACTTCTAAACCAAGAGTAATTTCTGTTGCAACAGATATTAAAACAAAACAAGCTTTAGAAAAGAAAAAAGTAAATAATCTTTTCTTCCAAGATAAAGGTCAAGATGCTTTAATATCAGGAGTTGCTGGTCTTCTTTTAGGTGTTTCCTTTACACACCACAAAATACCTGGTATTTGTTTAATGGGAGAAACTAACAGTAAGCTTACTTATGGAGATCCATCTTCTGCTAAACAACTTATAGAGGTTTTAATAAATATTTTTAAATTAAATGTTAATCTTAAAAAAATAGATGAGAGTGCAAAGAAGATAGAACAGTCCTTTAGTGAAATTTCTAAAAACTTAGAAGAACTTTCTCAAAAGCAAGATGCTCCTTCCGCTCCTTCAAACTATATTAGATGATTTGTATATTTAAAATAATTTTTGTATATAAAAAAAAGGTGTTATAAGAAAATGGTCTTTAAAGAAAACGAGCTTGGTATTGTAATTTCAAGCCTAGATTCTCCCTCAACTTCAAAGATCACTTTTGTGTGCACTAATAAAAAGGTCTATAAGGGACAGTATGTTCAAATAGATTATTCTCAAGGAAAATTAATTGGTCTTGTAACTGATGTTTCTTCTCAAAACAGGTATTATGAAAACAATGAGTCTGTTAAGGAGTTTGAAAACTCAGATTATGATATTAATGAACAGTTTCCAACAAGCGATTGGGAGTTTTTACAAGGAAACATAAAGCCTTTAGGGGTTTTATCAACAGATGGTTTTTTTGTAAGATCTACTCTTCCAGTTTCTCCAGGCTCAAAGGTATTAATGTGTGAAGAAAAGGTTTTGTTTAAGTTTTTACATTTGAAAGAAAATGGTTTATTTCTTGGACAAATTGACTTTCCACAGCTTCCTGTCACTTTTTGTATGGATCGTTTACTTCAAAAACACTTAGCTATTTTAGCACAGTCAGGTTCTGGTAAAAGTTATTTAACCTCTGTTATGTTAGAGGAGATATTAGATAGAAAAAAAGAAGATGGTCAAGTTGCTGTTTTACTTTTTGATGTTCATGGAGAATATTCTCATTTTTCTGAAAACCTAAAAGAACAAGATAAGGGTTTTAAGGACTATTCTTCAAAGACAATGAAGATTAATTCTTTTGAAATAAAGATTGGTGTTTCAACACTCTCTCTTAATTTCTTTTCCTCTCTTCTCCCTTCCTTAAGTTCAGCTCAAAAACGCGAACTAGGTTCTATCTTAAAGAAATTAAATGAAGATAAGAAAAATGGTTTAGGTCCCTTTGATTTAAAGGATGTTATAAAGGAGCTTGAAAAACAAGATATTAAGGAGGCTATCTTAAAGCCTTTAGTAAATGCCCTAGGAGAGCTTTTAGATTATAATTTTTTTTCAAAAATAGATTCTCCTTCAATCTTTGATATTGTAAAGCCTGGTAAGCTTACCATTATTGATCTTTCAAGAGAGATTAACTTAAAGAAAAAACAATTAATACTTTATTACTTTGCACATAAACTTTTCTACGCAAGAACAGCAGGAACAAATCAAGTCCCTCCTTTCCTTTTAGTTGTTGAAGAAGCGCATCAGTTTGCTCCTGAAAGTGCAACTAGAGATAAGGCTCTTGCAAAATCAATTTTAGAGACAATAGCAAGAGAGGGTAGAAAATTTGGTTCTTGTCTTTGTCTAATCTCTCAAAGACCAGTAAAGCTTTCAACAACTATTCTCTCTCAAGCAAATACTCACATTATCCTAAGAATAACAAACCCCTATGATTTAAAACATATAGGTGAGTCTTCAGAAGGTCTTGACTCTAAGTCTGTTGAGATGATAACTTCCTTAAGAGTAGGCGAGGCTTTGGTTGTTGGTGAAGCCTCTTCATACCCTGTTTTTTTCAAGGTTAGAAAAAAATATTCAAAAGATTCTCATTTAGATGTCTCTCTTTCAGGTCTTGCTAAGAATTTTTATTCAAAGGCAGAAGATAAAAACAAGGATATTGATGCTTTTTTATAATTTTTTTAGAAACTATCTACCTATCTTAAACCTATTATATTTTTTTAGAAGTAACTGATTTTAATTTATTTTAAACAAGAGCAAATGTTAATATTTGGATTAATTTTTATATTTGATTAAATTTCTACCTTTCTCTTTACATTTTATTTTTCGAAACTATTAAATAGTTTACGGTAACTTATTTTTATATTTATCATGGATTATATGATTAAAAAAACAAAGGGGCAAGGGAATCTAGAGTCTTTGATATTGGTTGGTGGAGCAGTGCTTATTGCTGTAGTTATTATTACAATTTTAATATCAATGGGGGGTCGGGGGGCAAGGAAGAGATAATGCTTCTACTCAAGGGAATCAAATTGCTTCTTCTACAGATGGACCTTTACCTCCTATTATCGTTTCAGTAACTGCAAATTATTTTAATTGTGAATATATAGATCCTCCTGGTATAAGAGAAGGGCTTTTAACCTTTTCTTGGAAGCCATTATCTAAAGAAGGTACTTTTAGTTTAATAATAGAAGATTCCAGTAATAAGGTTGTTGGAAATCTAGATTATATTGTTACTGCTAATACTGAATTACAGGATATGAATAATTTAAATCCAAATAATACAATTGGATTAATAGCATCTGGTATAAATTTAGGCAAATTATTTTGTGGAGATACTTATTACTTATCTATAGAAGTATCTAAAAATAATCAAGTAAAAAGATCTTCTAGATATTCTTTTAATTGGAGTGATAGTGGTCCAAAAACTTCAATTGTTTCGAGACCAATTTTTGACCCGCCTGCAGGTACATATAATGTATCTGAATTTCCTATGTTAGTTTCTTTAACTTCTGCCGATCCTGTTCTTAATATTTATTATACTTTAGATGGAAGTAATCCTAATTTATCTTCAAACATATATATTTCTCCTTTATCAATTACTGCTGGCACAACTATTAATGCTATTTCTTTTACCGGTTCTCTTTTTTCTAACCTTTCATCAGGTACATATAATTCTTCTTATTACACAGTATCATCTGTAGAGTCAAGTTTAGAAAATCAAATAAATTTAATAAACCCAATTGATATTTCTTTGTCAACTACAACTCAAGATGCAGTTATTTATTATACTATAGATTCTTCCTCTCCTGATTGTTCAGGTGTTTTTACAGAGTACACCTCTCCAATAACAGTTTTAAATGATACTACAATTAAAGCAATTGCTTGTAAACTAAATTATCTTCCAAGTTCAGTTTCAACATTTACATATACTTTCTTTGTTCCATTAGACCCTGTGGCGATAACTCCTCCAGGTGGAACTTACACCTCTATACAGAATGTAATTTTAAGTAACAGTAACGCAGGTGCAACCATAAGATACACAACAACTGGTATTGATCCAACAGAAACAAGTCCAATCTATTCTGGACCAATTAATGTTTCTTCAAGTAAAACTATAAAGACAATAGCATATGTTGGTTCTTTTTCAAGTATAGTTTCTCAAGCAGATTATAACATTACCCTTCCTGCATTAGATCCAACCTTTAGTCCGGTTCCAGGAACTTATAATAATCAATCTATTTTACTTAACACAATCACACCCTCTCCTTACACTATAAGATATACTACTGATGGAACTGATCCTAATGAAACAAGTAATCTTTATACTGGTTCAGGTGTTTTTGTTTCAAACAATTTAACTTTAAAAGCAAGGGTCTATAAAACTGGTTGGTCTTCAAGCCCAGTTGCTGAAGGTAACTTTAATATTAGTGATCCTGCAGTAATCCCTTTATTTTCACCAAATGGTGGAATACATACTAACAGTGTTTCTGTTACTTTAAGTTGTTCAACTCCATCAAGCACCATAAGGTACACAACAGATGGATCCATTCCAACAAGAGATGTTGGTAATATTTATTCTTCTGTTTTAAATTTAATAACCACCACAACGATTAATGCTGTTTGTTATGCACCTGGTTATTCCATAAGCCCAGTTATTGAAAAATTATTTAATATTAATTTAATTGTTTCCAACCTTTAGTTTAAATGGCGGAAATTATAATAATGATCAATCTGTAACTTTAAACACAACAACTCCAAGTTCAATGATACGTTATACTTTAGATGGAACTACTCCAACAGAAACAATTGGTACAGAAATATCTCCAGGCACTGCGATTATTTTAAACACTAACAATACAGTAATAAAAGCCATAGCTTATAGATTTGGTTATCAATCAAGTGTGGTTATAACCTTAAATACTTTTAATTTTATTGTTGCAACTCTTACAAGTTCTCCTACTGCCGGAACTTATACTTCTTATCAAAATGTAACTTTATCTACAACTACATCTGGTGCAGAAATAAGATATACTATTAATGGTTCTGATCCAACGTCTACAACTGGTACTGTTTATAATGGTACGCCTATACCTTTATCTTCAAATGGAACTTATACAATAAGAGCTAAAGCTTTTAAAAATAATTATCAAGATAGTGGTTTATTAACTAGAACTTACATAATCAATGTAGTATATAATTTAAACTATAGTTCTAATTATTCTGCGGCTATAGGCATAAATAGTAGTATTCCAGGAACTAGTTGCGGTTCTGGATGTATTAGTTATAATGAAAATACAACCGTAACTTTAATTGGAAGCGCGTCTGGTTGTTATTATTTACTTACTCCTAATTGGGGTGGAGCTTGTTCTGGTAATAACCCCTGTAATCTTATAATGGATAGTAATAAAACTGTTAATTTAAGAGTTGGAGTAAGAACTTATCTTCTTACAACATATATTATTGGTAGTGGACAGGGAAATTTATCTAACAATTATCCGTGGATTGGTTGTAATAATAGTTCTTGTACATTTTACATGCAATGTGGATCTACCTTCTCAATAAAGGCAACTGCTAATCCTGGTAGTGTTTTTACAGCCTGGTCCTGAGATTGTAGTAGTGTATCAGATGAGTGGTGTTTTATTAATAATATGACAACTGCCAAAAACGTATATGCTACTTTTACTCTTATAGAGTAGGAGCATTATTTTAGTGGGTATTTTTAAAAGAAAGGTTTTTAATAACTTATTTTAACCATATATTTAAATATATTTTACAACTATAATATATTATATGTACAAGGTATCCTGGAACGAGTTTGAGTCTTTAGCCATTGATTTAGCTAAAAAAATAATTGATGATAATAAATCGTACACAGCAGTAATCGGGGTTAGTCGTGGAGGCCTTTTACTTGCAAGGCTTTTATCTTCAATGCTAGAGCTTCCAATGGGTGTTATTGCAGCAAAGCATGTTGATGGTAAATACCATGTTGATAATTATGTTTCCACCATTTATGATATTGAAGGCGAGGTTCTTTTAGTTGATGATGTCTTTGATGACGCTTCAAAAGAAATAATTGTAAAGCTTAATAAAAACTATCCGAAAATAAAATCAATTTCGCAAGCATGTATTTTTTATAAAACAAATAAAACAAAGTTTAAACCTGATTATTATATAAGTGAGGTAAAAGATATGCTCACCATTGTCTTTCCTTATCAAGAAATAAACATTAATGAAAATTTAAAATATAGCGAGGAGTAGATTTATGAATAAAAAAGTAACTACTAAAAAAACTGTTTCAAAAAGCAGTTTAGTAAAACCAAAAGTAATTTATAAAAATAACTTAACAAATATTCTTTTAATAATCTTAATTTGTTTAACTTTAGTCTTAGTTATTTTAACCACAGTTAATCTTGTTTCAAAAAGCAATTATCTTAAGGATGAAATAATAAAAGAAACCAATATTACTGATGCAAACTTTAATGTAACTATTGAAGAGCCTTTAAATTATTTTGAAATAAACTTAAATGAGGTTTCTCTTAAAGAAAGTGAACTTGTAAACGAAATAGTTGTTTTAGAAGAAAATATAGATTCTTTAAAAAGCACTTATGGTTTTGCATTTAATGATTCTTTAATAGACGCTTATGGTTTTTTCCCAACAGTTATTGGGGATGTTATCTTAGAGTATATGGATTACATCATAGTTTACAATGTTGAAAATGAAAAAATTAAAAGTATATGGAATATTGAGTATATAGACAAATAATGTGTTTTTTTATGGATGATGCTAATTTAATGCTTTTAAAAAAAAAAGTAAAAGTCATAAAGACCTATAAAGGGCAAGGAACTCAGCTTATAAGTCTTTATCTTCCACCTGACGCAGACAGAAGTACAGCTATAAAACAATTAACAGACGAAATGAGTCAATCAGCAAACATTAAGAGTGCACAGACCAGAAAAAATGTTCAAGCTGCTTTAAAAAGAATTATTAATTATTTAAAACAAATTGATTTTAAACTTCCTGCAACTGGTTTAGTTTTATTTGCAGGAGATGTTTCAACAAACCCTTCAAAATCAGATGTTGTTTTATTAATTATTGTTCCACCAAACAGATTAACCACAAAGCTTTATTGGTGTGATTCAACTTTCCATATAGACCCTTTAGAGGATATGGCTCAAACAGATGATGTGTATGGTTTAATTGTTATGGATAAACGAGAAGCTACAGTCGCTATCTTAAGAGGTAAATCAAAACAAATTATTTTTACAGAAACTTCAAATGTTCCTGGTAAGACAAAGGCTGGGGGACAATGTTTAAAAGATTCCTTTGTTTCTTTATCTAATGGTGATTTATTAGATATTAATGAAATTTCTACAAAAACAAACCTGTCTTCCATGGATTTTAAAAATAATAAATTTATTGATTCTAAGGTTATTAAAAAATGGGATGTTATTAAAAATTCCACCTATACAATAAAAACAAAAGCGCCTGGAATGGAAATTAAAGCAAGTGAAGACCATATCTTCTTTGTATTAACCCCTTCTGGAGTTATTGAAAAAACATCTAAAGAACTTACTAAAGAAGATTATTTATTATTTCCAGAAAAACTTTCTTATAAAACAAAAGATTCTTTTTTTGAAACTAAAAAGTATATTTCTAAACTAAATAAACCGTCTATAAAAATACCTTCAAAGCTTGATACTACTTTTTCTCAGTTTATAGGTTATCTTTTAGGAGATGGTTCTCTTGAAAAAGATAGAGTTACTTTTTTTGAATCAAGAGAAGAGGTTATTTTAGAGTATAAAAAGTTATTTGATAAATATTTTAATGTCAATTCCTCTCTAACTTTTAGAAGTTCTAAAAACTATTATCAATTAAGAGTTACTTCAACTGCTCTTGTAAGGTTAATTAAAGAGGAGTTTAAAGAGATTAAAAAAGCAAGAGATTCTTTAATACCTTCTAAGATATTAACCTCTTCTAATAAGATTTTAGCTTCTTTTTTAAAAGGACTATACGATGCTGAAGGGTATGTTAACGCTTCTAGAAAATCAATAGATCTTGGAATAAATAATAAAAGGCTTGCACAACAACTTCAATTAACTTTATTTAGATTTGCAATAGTTTCTTCTCTTCAAGAGTATGATAACAATAAAAATCCTTATACAAAAAATCATCGTTTTGTAATTTCTATTTCAGATAAAGAATCTATTTTTTCTTTTGAAAAGAATATTAATTTTACTTCTTTAGAAAAACAAAACAAAATTAAAAAAATATTATTAAGCAAAACAGAAATGAGTTTTTCAAGAACCTTGCCTGTTTATGGCAGAAAGGTTAGAGAAGTAATCGAAAGAAAAGGTTATAATCTTGAAATGTTTCCAAAGGTTAGTAATTTTTTTAATAATAATAGAATGATGAGTAAGTCTTGTTTTAAAGGTTCTATTCTAGAGTATGTTAAAGATAAATCTCTTTTAAAAGAATTAACTAAATCTTATACTCTTCCTTACTTATGTGCTAAAATAAACTCTATAACTATTGAAAAAAAGAAAACTACAATGACTGATATTTCAGTTATAAATAAATCTTTTATAGCTAATGGTTTAATTGTCCATAATTCAGCACATCGTTTTGAAAGACTAAGAGATAAGTATGAAGAGGAATTTTATAAAAGAATAGGTGAAAAAGTAAATACTGCTTTTGTAGGTATTGATAATTTTAAGGGAATTATTGTTGGCGGTCCTGGTCTTACTAAACATGAATTTTTAGAAATTGGTGATCTTGATCACAGGTTAAAGGATAAGATCTTAGGAACAGTTGACACCTCTTACACAGATGAATCAGGTATTAAAGAAGTTCTAGATAAATCCGAAGAAATTTTAAGAGAAACCGGTTTAGTTCAAGAAAGAAAAATAATTGCAAAATTTTTTGAAGACCTTGCAAAAAACTCCTTAGCAACCTATGGTTTTCAAGATGTTATGGATGCTTTAGCTATTGGTAAAATATCTACAATAATTGTTTCAGAAGGCCTAGATTGGACAATTTTAAAGTTTAAATGTCTTTCAGATAAATCAAGGTTTATAAAGGTTGTAAAAAACAAACATGAAGTTGAAGATGCAATTTCAAAGTTTGAAAATTCCAATTCAGATTGTGAGGGTGTAAAGGCAGAGCTTGTAGAAGAAGTAGATCTTTATAATTATTTTTTAGAAGTTTCTCAAAGTACAAATGCAAAGGTTGAACTAATCTCTGTTGAAACCTTAGAAGGTAAACAATTTTTTGAAACCTTTGGTGGAATTGGAGCTTTCTTAAGATATAGGTAGAAAGGTGATTTGATTTGATAAAAACATTAAAAGCAAGAAATCTTACTAAAACCACTCTTGGAACTAAATGTGGAATCATAGATTTACGTAAAAGAAGCTTGGAAAATAAAAATTATTCTCTTACCTACACAGTTAAAGGAAAATCTTTAGTCATTGATTTTCTAAAAGCAAATGCAGAATCTAATTTAGGACAATTAAAAAAATATATTCTGAGCTTTTATCTGTTGCAAAAGATAAGAAACTAAAAAATATATATACCTCATCATGGGTGTTTAGCGAAACTAAAGGTTTTTCAGAAAGATTAGGCTTTAAGCTTGTTAAGGGTAGTGATAAAAAAATTAACTTAATAAAAGAAAAATATCCAGGTTATAAAATAACTGGTTTAAAACAAAGATTTTTTGAAGGTCCTAATTTTTCTGGAAACATAGTTTATTTATTTTTAGAAAATACTGCTTTAAAGAAAGAAGTTGCTATTCCTCTTGATAAGAATACTCTTCCAATATATGTTAAGGAACTTTAAACCATGGATTATAGATACATTACAACAACAAAAGGCTTAGGCGGAAGAATAAAACAACTTCCTCAAGACTTCATAGTTGAAGAGTCTGGTTTAAACTACACTACTTCTGTAAAATATTTACCTGATAAAAAAATAGAAACCATTGAGTGGAAAGATGTTTTTGAAAAAAGAAAACAAGGAGAGGATTATTTAATTCTTGATATGGAAAAACATAATCTTTCAACCATGCATGCGATAAGTGAGATGTCTAGATTTTTAAGACTTTCAAAATCAAGATTTGGTTATGCAGGTTTAAAGGACAAAAGATCAATCTCCTCTCAAAGAATATCTCTTTATGACCCTGCAATTGAAAGACTTTCAAAATTTTATTTTAAAGATATTAAAACTTATAACCCTTCTTGGTCTTCTCAAAAAATAGATATTGGAGATTTAGAAGTTAATAAGTTTACAATAACTATAAGACAGATAACTTCTTTTACAAAACAAGAAATTATTGATATTATTGAAAAAGCAATTCTTGAAATTAATCAAAAAGGCTTAATTAATTATTTTGGAGAGCAAAGGTTTGGTGGTGCAAGAGAGATTACAGCAAAGGTTGGTAAAGCGCTTTTATATAAAAATTACAAAGAAGCTGTTCTTCTTTATTTAACATCCCCTTCAGAGTATGAGTCAGAGGAAATGATTTTTGCAAGAAAAGATATTTTAGATACAAAGGATTTTAAAAAATGGTCATCTTCTTTTCCTTCAAAAAGTGGCTTTGAAGTTACCATGTTAAACCACTTAGCAAATAACCCTGATGATTACTTAGGTGCTTTTAAGGCATTATCAAAGTCAATGCAGTATTTATTTTTACATGCCTATCAATCTTTTTTATTTAATGAAATTATTAACTTAAGAATAGATAAGGGATATTCTACTCAGGAAATAGAGGGAGATAAAATAATTGATGGTAAAATAAACCTACAGTTGTTTGGTCATGATTCTAAGTTTTTAGAAGGAAAGGCTGGAGAGGTTGAAAAAGAGATTTTTAAAAAAGAAAGAATAGATTTTAAGCATTTTTTTAATAGAGATTACTCTGTTCTTTCTTGCAAGGGGGATTTTAGGCCTCTTATCACTTTCCCAAAAGACTTAAAGTTAATTTCAGTAGAAGAAGATGATTTAAATCTTGGACAAATGAAGGCCACTGTTTCTTTTGTTTTAGATAAGGGACAGTACGCCACAGTTTTGATAAGGGAAATAATAAAGCTTGAAAATATTGGTTAGGTTTTAAAAAAGAATATATTTATATTTATTTCTACTTATAAAGTATATGTTGATACTTTAAAGTGATTACATGGTTTCTAAAAAAAACGTTTCTTCTAAAAAATCTTTCGAAACAAGGTACCCTAATTTTTCTACTGTTTTAATGGTTGAAACTTATCTTAAGAAAAACTCTGATATGCCTATAAAGATATCTAAGTTAAAAGAAAGTTTACCAAAGAAAGTTATGCATTCTACATTAAAATTAGTTTTAGAATATTTATTCATAAGTGGTAAGATTATCTATGGACCTAGAGGGATTCAATGGGTCTATAAAGTACCCTCTTACTTAAAAGATATAAAAAAAGATACTTTGGAGATTTAAATAAATGGTATGTCTAGAAAAATTTCTGTGCTTTTAAAAGGAGATGCTAAAGATAGTTATTTGTTATTAAAAAAATCTAAAGATCCTTTTTCAAAAACAATTTTAAAATCTATTGAGCACAATATTGCTTTATTAAAAGAAAATCCTATGCTAGGAAAACCATGCCCTAAAAAATTAATCCCATCTAAATTAATTTATGAATATAATATTGATAATTTATATAGACTAGAATTATCTAATTTTTGGAGATTGCTTTATACTATTCAAGGAAATGAAATAGAAATTATTTTGTTGGTATTAAAAATAATTGATCACAAAGAGTATAATAAACTTCATGGTTATAAAAAATAATTATTAAAAATAAAAGGAGATTGTGAAAAAATATGAAAAAAGAAGTTTTTGAAAGAGTATCAGTACTTTTAACCACTGCCTTTGGTTTAGTTGCTGCGCTTGCATGGAATGACGCTATAAAAGCTTTATTTGTGGCTTTATTTGGGACTGCAGGTACATTGATAGCTATGTTTTTATATGCTATAATAGTTACAATTGTAGTTGTATGGGTAACAATGAGAATGGCAACATTTACTGAAAAAGCAACCACTTTAACAGACAAGGTTGTAGATTCAGCAAGCAAGGTTACAAAAAAAGTTGTTAGAAAATAAATCTTTTTTAAGATTTATTTTTCTTTTTTTATTTTATCATTTATTTTTCCTCATAATCAATCTTAAGTTCCTTTAAACTCTCAAGACCGATTTTTCCAACCAAGGTAATAAATCTATCTGGATTATTTTTAATATCATTTACACTCTTTATACCATTATTATAAAGTCTTCTAGCCCTTACCCTACCAATATTTTTAATCTCAACTAAATTAACAAGCTCTTCTCTTATACCATACTTTATCCTTAAAAGAAGGTTTGAATATTCTTTAATAGGTATCAAGCTTGCTTTACTATGTTTTAAAAGCTCAACTGTAGAGTGGCATATCCATTTTGCTCTTGAAATAATATCTCTAATCTGTCCAGGTGTTGTGTTATATTCTTCAAGTAAAGAATTTTCTTCTCTTTCTTCAATCCACTCATGAATAATTTTTGTCATATATAGTTTTTGTAAAAGATAAATATCCTCATATTCAAAATAAATGTTCTTTCTAATCTCTTCAAAAAAAACAAACAAATCATTTTCTTTCTCTTGCTTGTATACAAGATAAGGCGCCATTTCAGAGGTATTAACAACTGTAAATATTTTTTCATAAACCTTAGTATCTTTCTCTTTCTTTAAGTCTAAATCTTTTAAGATGTTGTTTGCTGAAAGAGGATCAATATAAAGATAACACACTTTCTTACCTAAAGAGGTAATCTCAAAACCAGTTTCTTTCTTTTCTAAAAAACCATACCCAATAAACTCAGAAATAATCTCTTGTATGTTTTTTCTAATCTCACTTGTGTTTCCATAAACAAAATAATAAAATGTTTTAGAAATATAAGAGATTACTTCTTCTAAAGACCTAAGGTTGTTTATGAGAATCATTGATAAAAGATGTCCTCTTAGGATGTTTATTTTAGATAGTTGTGAGTCTATGTTTGAAGGTCCAGATATTATATATGTGTTATATATCTTAGGTATATCTCCTTCTTTGTTAACCACACAGATTGCCTCTCCTTTTTTATCATACCTTGGTCTTCCTGCTCTTCCTGCCATTTGTTGAAATTCATTAACTGGTATTGGAACCATTGATCCTTCTGAAAATCTAAAAACACTGTTTATAATCACCCTAAAGGCTGGTAGGTTAATTCCAGCTGCAAGAGTTGGTGTTGCAAAAATAACTTTGATGTTTCCTTTCTTAAAATTTTCTTCAACCACTTCTCTTTGTTTATAGACCAGTCCTGCATGATGAAATGCTGAACCCATTAAAAGAGAAAGAGAAAGTTTTTCACATTGTTTTGTTGGGTGTTCTAAAGCTTCTAAAACCTCTTGAGAGGCTTTTCTAAGTTTTTGGTATTCTTCATCTTTTAAACTTCCAGAGATTATTTTTCCATATTTTTTTGCAAACGACATTGCATTTTTTCTAGATGCACAAAAAACAATTGCTTGTTTTTCTTTCTTTAAAGTGTCTTTAATGATTGATCCTAAATTAATGTTTTTAACAGTAAGAGAAGTTAAGTCTTCTTTTCTATCTTCAAAGTAAATAGAATCATTATAAAAAACTCCAGTTTCAAGAGGAACTGGTCGGTAGTTACTTAAAACTAGTTTTGCAGAAAGCCAATCAGATATTTCTTTTGAGTTTTTAATGGTTGCAGATAACCCTAGAAGAGTAATTTCTCTATAGCTATGTTTTAGTTGTGTAATTATAACTTCTAAGGTTGAACCTCTATTTGATCCAAGCTCATGAATTTCATCAATTGTTAAAAGTCCAATATTTTTTAACCATGAAGGTTTATGTCTTAGAATTGAATCAAATTTTTCATATGTTAAAAATAAAACATCATAACTTTCAAGATATTTGTTACTTGAATCCAGGTCTCCAGTTGAAAGTCCTATTTTTAGGTTAAATTCTTTTGAAAACTTTCTTTTAGTTTCTAAATAATGTTCTGTTGTTAATGCTTTTAAGGGAGAGATGTAAATTGCTTTTTTTTTCTTGTTTAATAAACAGTCAAGCATGTACATTTCAAAGACTGTTGTTTTTCCAGAAGCTGTTGGTGTTGTGATAAGTGTGTTTGTCCCTATATGTTCTTTTGCTAAGTTTTGCATAGGGTTTAGTTTTTCGTATTTGTTAATGTCAAGTATCTTCTTTGTAATTTCTTCTTTTGAATACATGTTTTTCTTTTTTTATTATTTCTTTCTATATACTATTATAGAGAAGATAATATAATACTTCTTTTTATTAATTACTCACTTTTAAAAAGATTATTATAAATAATATATTTATGGATATAAATAATAAATTCTCTAAAAATCTAAAGTTAGTTTTTAAAGCATATCAAATAAGAAGTATTTCTTTATCAGAGGTAGCAGACATTGCTGGTATTTCATATAAGGATTTTTTAGATAAAATGGCTGTAAATAATGTTAAGGTTGATTTTTCAAGTATCGGAAAAGATATTTATTATTTTGTAAAAATTACTAAGTAATTTTTATTTTTTTTTAACTTATTAGTTTTATTTACTTTAGATATCTTTATAAATATTATCTTCTTATATATATATAATTTGTTTATATATATTATGTTTATATATATTATGTTTATATATATTATGTTAGATCATTTATGAGTATAGATACAAATATTTTTTTTCAAATGGAAAATAAAAAAAGGAAAGGAATTTCTCCATTAATTGCAACCATTCTTTTAATAGTTGTTGCTGTTGCTATTATTGCAATAATTGTTTCTTGGGGAAAAGGTTTTACCAATGATTCCTTAGGTAAAACCTCAAGTCTTGATATTTACACAGAATCAGAAACTTCTTTTTATTTGCAAGTAAAAGATTCCATAAATGGCAGAACTATTTTAGAGTATAATCCTCCTTATGGTTCTCCTTTCACCTCTTTAACCATAACTGGTTATTCCTTGCACGGAAATACTAATATTAATCCATTAGACCCACCAGTAACAATTACTGCAAACCAGACAGCAGTAATTGATCATGGTATTTTAGAAGACAACTTAAATATTGTTTTTTACCTTGATAATGATAGAATGATAACCAAAACCTCTCTTCGTCAAAATATTAAATATCCATCTTCTTGTCCAGAAGGATTTATTCCTGTTCCTGGAAACCACCTTTATGGTACAATGAATGAAAGAGGGGGTTTTTGTGTTTCAAAATATCAGATGAAAATGGATGTAAATGGTGATGGCAAAGGAAATCTTGTAGCTGATTATCCTAATTGTAATACTGGTTCTTTAACATCTAATACTTATAATTATGAATTATGTCCAACACCAGGAACCTTAGTGTCCACTCCAGAAGGCTCTCCAATAGTAAGAATTACCCAAACCGAAGCAATAGCCGCTTGTGAAGCTATCGGTGGTCATTTAATAACTAATAACGAATGGATGACAATTGTAAGAAATATTGAACAAGTTCCCTCCAACTGGTCTGGTGGAGAAGTTGGTTCAGGATACCTTCCAAGAGGAAATTCATCATCCTCTAGGGCCATGGACGGTTTTGACGAGCTTTCAGGAATTACAAAAAGAACTTTAACTTTAACTAATGGAGAGGTAATTTGGGATTTAGCAGGTAATGTTTGGCAATGGACTAGTGATACTATCCAAATAAAAGACCAGCCTGATGGATTTAATAATTCTGATGATAGTAATTATACTTCTGGCTTTAATTTTTTTGATTATTCAAAAGGTGGTGGAGGAAACCAATATATTTATTCTGATAATTTAGGTAACACTACTTTAAAGTATAAAGATTTATTTTTACTTACAAGTAATAGTTATAATGCGAATAATGGTGTTGGTAGGCTTTATACTTATAGTAATATAAATGACACAAGTAAGACTGTATACGCTTTTTTGCGCGGTGGTCGCTGGCTCAATGACTCTAGTGCCGGTGTCTTGTCCCTGAACTTGACCAACATTCCTACAAGCCGGACCGACTTCTTCGGCTTGCGCTGCGTTCAGTAGTTTCTCCTTATTTTTAAAGAAATAAGGTTTTATCAGAGTTTATATGTTATATTTTTGTTTTTTTTAAAAAAACATATAAAGCGAATATTTTAAAAAACTACATCTGTAAAATGTTTCCTGATTGCATATGATGTATGCCATAAAAACTTTATTGTTTTTATGTTAAAAAATCAAATATAAAGATAAGTTATTACATTTAGTATTTTTATAGTCTGTAAAAAGAAATCTGTAATAACTTTTAACTTTAAATAAGTTTTTTTAAAAATGAAATCATACAATAACCTTTGGAAAGAGTTTACTTCTTTTAAAAATCTTTTTAATGCTTATAAAAAAGCAAAAAAATCAACACCTAATAAAAAATATGTCTTGCAATTTACAACAAATTTAGAAAAGGAGCTATTTTTATTACAAGATCAATTAATTTCAGAAAATTTTCAATTTTCTCCTTACAGAAGTTTTAAAGTTTATGAACCTAAATAAAGAATTATTAGTGCTCCAACTTTTAGAGATGTAGTTGTTCAACATTCAATAATTAATATCATAGAACCTATTTTTGATAAAACTTTTATAAATAATTCCTTTGCTTGCAGAAAAGGAAAAGGCACACATAAAGGCCTTTTTGAAATTAAAAATGTCATTCAAACCACTAATCCTCCAAAATATTATTTAAACCAAGATGTTAAAAAATACTTTCCTTCTGTTCATAAACCCACTTTAAAAAGAATAATCAAAAAAAGAATTAAGGATGAAAGGTTACTTTCTCTAATATATCAAATAATTGATAGTTATTCTTTTAATGTAAATAATACTGAAAAAGGAATTCCTATAGGTAATTTAACTTCTCAGTTGTTTGCAAATATTTATCTAAATCAATTAGATCAATATGTTAAGCATACTTTGAAAATTAAACTTTATTATAGATATGTTGATGATTTTTTAATATTTTCAAACTCTAAAAAAGATTTAAAGGTTTTTAGAAGAAAAATTAAATTATTTTTAAGTAAAGAACTATTATTAGATGTTCCAAAGAATAAAATTTATATTAACTTAGTAAGCAAAGGTGTTGATTTTTTAGGTTATAAGGTATTTCCTTCAAACATAAGATTAAAAAAATCAAATGTTAAAAGATTTCTAAAAAGGCAAAATAAAAATAATTATTTACTAAAACAAAATAAAATTTCTATACTTAACTTCAGGGCTTCTCTTTTTTCTTTTTTAGATTATGCAAAGCATTCAAACTCTTATAATCTCTTAAGTACTTTAAATATTAAATAATATATTTATGTTTAATTTAACATTAAAAATATTGTTGGTTTTATTGGAACTGTTAATGCCAACAAATTAGATTTTTTTAGCATATTCTGTGCCAATCTTGTTTAAGAAATATATTAACTTTCCAAAGATATCAAGATAAAGGACATTTACTTGAAAATATTGTTTTTTTAGAATTGATTAGAAAAGGAAAAGAAATTACTTATTTTAATGAAGATAATTCTGAATGTGATTTTATAGCTAAAGATAAATCTTTTGAAACTTATCAAGTTTGTTTTGAGTTAAATGATAATAATAAAGATAGGGAAATTAAAGGATTAGT
Organism: Candidatus Iainarchaeum sp.; assembly: GCA_037441475.1. Lineage (GTDB taxonomy): Archaea > Iainarchaeota > Iainarchaeia > Iainarchaeales > CSSED10-239 > Forterrea. Next base: position 366,000 of record JBBISB010000001.1, on the reverse strand, counting down.
TTTCGCTATGGATTTTTTTAAATTAAAAATAGGGTACATATTAACTTATTATCAAGAAGATGAGTTTAATATAGATAATAAAGTAATTCCTGTCTGGAAATGGTTGTTAGAGTAATTTTTTTATAATTTCTTTAATATTTTAAAATTTAATAAATAATTTGTGCTTACCCCTTAAAGCTACATAAAAACAAATCTTTTTAAGCAAATCGGTTCATTAATATATTATATAAAACATCTACTTTTATAAAAATCCTATTTTTGATACTGCTTTAAAGTTTATAAAACAGTTGTAAATAGGTAAATGAAAACATTAATTCTATGATTACACAAAAGAGGTTTATTAATATGATAAAAACAAAAGACATTGTAGAAATTGATCTTATTTTAAAAGACGCAAACACAAAAGAAATACTTGACACAACTAAAAAAGAAGTGGCAAAAGAAAATAACTTAAACTTAAAGAATGAATATAAACCTTTAAACTATCTTTTCGGAACTGGCGAATTATTAAAAGGTATTGAAGATAATATCTCTGATTTAGATATAGGAAAAACAAAAACTTTCCTCTTAAAAAAAGAACAAGCTTTCAAAGATAGAGATTCAAATAAAGTAGAACTTGTTTCTTTAAATGAATTTAAAAAAGAAAATGTAAGACCTGAAGTTGGTTTATTTGTAAACATAGGCAACAAATCAGGTAAGATAATTTCAATTTCTGGTGGAAGAGTAAAGGTTGACTTTAACCCTATCTATGCTGGAAGAGATTTAGAATACACAATAACAATTAATAAAGTTATTTCAAAGGATGAAGACAAATTACCTCTTCTTTTAGAAAAGTCTTTTTACTTTATGCCTGCTGGACAATTAAAGTTAAGCTCTAAAGAAAAAGATGTTTCAGTAGAACTTCCTTTTGGAGTTCCTCAAGAAATAGATTATTTTAAACAATTGTTTTTGCAAAGTTAGTTTTTGATTCTACAAGTTTTGAAAACGTTAATTTCGTTCAAAAATTAAGTAATAAGAAAGGTGAATAATTTTGACAGATAAAACATTAAAGACAGGCACAACAACAGTTGGTATTGTTGCAAAAGATGGTATCTGTAGAGTGGCATATCCATTTTGCTCTTGAAATAATATCTCTAATCTGTCCAGGTGTTGTGTTATATTCTTCAAGTAAAGAATTTTCTTCTCTTTCTTCAATCCACTCATGAATAATTTTTGTCATATATAGTTTTTGTAAAAGATAAATATCCTCATATTCAAAATAAATGTTCTTTCTAATCTCTTCAAAAAAAACAAACAAATCATTTTCTTTCTCTTGCTTGTATACAAGATAAGGCGCCATTTCAGAGGTATTAACAACTGTAAATATTTTTTCATAAACCTTAGTATCTTTCTCTTTCTTTAAGTCTAAATCTTTTAAGATGTTGTTTGCTGAAAGAGGATCAATATAAAGATAACACACTTTCTTACCTAAAGAGGTAATCTCAAAACCAGTTTCTTTCTTTTCTAAAAAACCATACCCAATAAACTCAGAAATAATCTCTTGTATGTTTTTTCTAATCTCACTTGTGTTTCCATAAACAAAATAATAAAATGTTTTAGAAATATAAGAGATTACTTCTTCTAAAGACCTAAGGTTGTTTATGAGAATCATTGATAAAAGATGTCCTCTTAGGATGTTTATTTTAGATAGTTGTGAGTCTATGTTTGAAGGTCCAGATATTATATATGTGTTATATATCTTAGGTATATCTCCTTCTTTGTTAACCACACAGATTGCCTCTCCTTTTTTATCATACCTTGGTCTTCCTGCTCTTCCTGCCATTTGTTGAAATTCATTAACTGGTATTGGAACCATTGATCCTTCTGAAAATCTAAAAACACTGTTTATAATCACCCTAAAGGCTGGTAGGTTAATTCCAGCTGCAAGAGTTGGTGTTGCAAAAATAACTTTGATGTTTCCTTTCTTAAAATTTTCTTCAACCACTTCTCTTTGTTTATAGACCAGTCCTGCATGATGAAATGCTGAACCCATTAAAAGAGAAAGAGAAAGTTTTTCACATTGTTTTGTTGGGTGTTCTAAAGCTTCTAAAACCTCTTGAGAGGCTTTTCTAAGTTTTTGGTATTCTTCATCTTTTAAACTTCCAGAGATTATTTTTCCATATTTTTTTGCAAACGACATTGCATTTTTTCTAGATGCACAAAAAACAATTGCTTGTTTTTCTTTCTTTAAAGTGTCTTTAATGATTGATCCTAAATTAATGTTTTTAACAGTAAGAGAAGTTAAGTCTTCTTTTCTATCTTCAAAGTAAATAGAATCATTATAAAAAACTCCAGTTTCAAGAGGAACTGGTCGGTAGTTACTTAAAACTAGTTTTGCAGAAAGCCAATCAGATATTTCTTTTGAGTTTTTAATGGTTGCAGATAACCCTAGAAGAGTAATTTCTCTATAGCTATGTTTTAGTTGTGTAATTATAACTTCTAAGGTTGAACCTCTATTTGATCCAAGCTCATGAATTTCATCAATTGTTAAAAGTCCAATATTTTTTAACCATGAAGGTTTATGTCTTAGAATTGAATCAAATTTTTCATATGTTAAAAATAAAACATCATAACTTTCAAGATATTTGTTACTTGAATCCAGGTCTCCAGTTGAAAGTCCTATTTTTAGGTTAAATTCTTTTGAAAACTTTCTTTTAGTTTCTAAATAATGTTCTGTTGTTAATGCTTTTAAGGGAGAGATGTAAATTGCTTTTTTTTTCTTGTTTAATAAACAGTCAAGCATGTACATTTCAAAGACTGTTGTTTTTCCAGAAGCTGTTGGTGTTGTGATAAGTGTGTTTGTCCCTATATGTTCTTTTGCTAAGTTTTGCATAGGGTTTAGTTTTTCGTATTTGTTAATGTCAAGTATCTTCTTTGTAATTTCTTCTTTTGAATACATGTTTTTCTTTTTTTATTATTTCTTTCTATATACTATTATAGAGAAGATAATATAATACTTCTTTTTATTAATTACTCACTTTTAAAAAGATTATTATAAATAATATATTTATGGATATAAATAATAAATTCTCTAAAAATCTAAAGTTAGTTTTTAAAGCATATCAAATAAGAAGTATTTCTTTATCAGAGGTAGCAGACATTGCTGGTATTTCATATAAGGATTTTTTAGATAAAATGGCTGTAAATAATGTTAAGGTTGATTTTTCAAGTATCGGAAAAGATATTTATTATTTTGTAAAAATTACTAAGTAATTTTTATTTTTTTTTAACTTATTAGTTTTATTTACTTTAGATATCTTTATAAATATTATCTTCTTATATATATATAATTTGTTTATATATATTATGTTTATATATATTATGTTTATATATATTATGTTAGATCATTTATGAGTATAGATACAAATATTTTTTTTCAAATGGAAAATAAAAAAAGGAAAGGAATTTCTCCATTAATTGCAACCATTCTTTTAATAGTTGTTGCTGTTGCTATTATTGCAATAATTGTTTCTTGGGGAAAAGGTTTTACCAATGATTCCTTAGGTAAAACCTCAAGTCTTGATATTTACACAGAATCAGAAACTTCTTTTTATTTGCAAGTAAAAGATTCCATAAATGGCAGAACTATTTTAGAGTATAATCCTCCTTATGGTTCTCCTTTCACCTCTTTAACCATAACTGGTTATTCCTTGCACGGAAATACTAATATTAATCCATTAGACCCACCAGTAACAATTACTGCAAACCAGACAGCAGTAATTGATCATGGTATTTTAGAAGACAACTTAAATATTGTTTTTTACCTTGATAATGATAGAATGATAACCAAAACCTCTCTTCGTCAAAATATTAAATATCCATCTTCTTGTCCAGAAGGATTTATTCCTGTTCCTGGAAACCACCTTTATGGTACAATGAATGAAAGAGGGGGTTTTTGTGTTTCAAAATATCAGATGAAAATGGATGTAAATGGTGATGGCAAAGGAAATCTTGTAGCTGATTATCCTAATTGTAATACTGGTTCTTTAACATCTAATACTTATAATTATGAATTATGTCCAACACCAGGAACCTTAGTGTCCACTCCAGAAGGCTCTCCAATAGTAAGAATTACCCAAACCGAAGCAATAGCCGCTTGTGAAGCTATCGGTGGTCATTTAATAACTAATAACGAATGGATGACAATTGTAAGAAATATTGAACAAGTTCCCTCCAACTGGTCTGGTGGAGAAGTTGGTTCAGGATACCTTCCAAGAGGAAATTCATCATCCTCTAGGGCCATGGACGGTTTTGACGAGCTTTCAGGAATTACAAAAAGAACTTTAACTTTAACTAATGGAGAGGTAATTTGGGATTTAGCAGGTAATGTTTGGCAATGGACTAGTGATACTATCCAAATAAAAGACCAGCCTGATGGATTTAATAATTCTGATGATAGTAATTATACTTCTGGCTTTAATTTTTTTGATTATTCAAAAGGTGGTGGAGGAAACCAATATATTTATTCTGATAATTTAGGTAACACTACTTTAAAGTATAAAGATTTATTTTTACTTACAAGTAATAGTTATAATGCGAATAATGGTGTTGGTAGGCTTTATACTTATAGTAATATAAATGACACAAGTAAGACTGTATACGCTTTTTTGCGCGGTGGTCGCTGGCTCAATGACTCTAGTGCCGGTGTCTTGTCCCTGAACTTGACCAACATTCCTACAAGCCGGACCGACTTCTTCGGCTTGCGCTGCGTTCAGTAGTTTCTCCTTATTTTTAAAGAAATAAGGTTTTATCAGAGTTTATATGTTATATTTTTGTTTTTTTTAAAAAAACATATAAAGCGAATATTTTAAAAAACTACATCTGTAAAATGTTTCCTGATTGCATATGATGTATGCCATAAAAACTTTATTGTTTTTATGTTAAAAAATCAAATATAAAGATAAGTTATTACATTTAGTATTTTTATAGTCTGTAAAAAGAAATCTGTAATAACTTTTAACTTTAAATAAGTTTTTTTAAAAATGAAATCATACAATAACCTTTGGAAAGAGTTTACTTCTTTTAAAAATCTTTTTAATGCTTATAAAAAAGCAAAAAAATCAACACCTAATAAAAAATATGTCTTGCAATTTACAACAAATTTAGAAAAGGAGCTATTTTTATTACAAGATCAATTAATTTCAGAAAATTTTCAATTTTCTCCTTACAGAAGTTTTAAAGTTTATGAACCTAAATAAAGAATTATTAGTGCTCCAACTTTTAGAGATGTAGTTGTTCAACATTCAATAATTAATATCATAGAACCTATTTTTGATAAAACTTTTATAAATAATTCCTTTGCTTGCAGAAAAGGAAAAGGCACACATAAAGGCCTTTTTGAAATTAAAAATGTCATTCAAACCACTAATCCTCCAAAATATTATTTAAACCAAGATGTTAAAAAATACTTTCCTTCTGTTCATAAACCCACTTTAAAAAGAATAATCAAAAAAAGAATTAAGGATGAAAGGTTACTTTCTCTAATATATCAAATAATTGATAGTTATTCTTTTAATGTAAATAATACTGAAAAAGGAATTCCTATAGGTAATTTAACTTCTCAGTTGTTTGCAAATATTTATCTAAATCAATTAGATCAATATGTTAAGCATACTTTGAAAATTAAACTTTATTATAGATATGTTGATGATTTTTTAATATTTTCAAACTCTAAAAAAGATTTAAAGGTTTTTAGAAGAAAAATTAAATTATTTTTAAGTAAAGAACTATTATTAGATGTTCCAAAGAATAAAATTTATATTAACTTAGTAAGCAAAGGTGTTGATTTTTTAGGTTATAAGGTATTTCCTTCAAACATAAGATTAAAAAAATCAAATGTTAAAAGATTTCTAAAAAGGCAAAATAAAAATAATTATTTACTAAAACAAAATAAAATTTCTATACTTAACTTCAGGGCTTCTCTTTTTTCTTTTTTAGATTATGCAAAGCATTCAAACTCTTATAATCTCTTAAGTACTTTAAATATTAAATAATATATTTATGTTTAATTTAACATTAAAAATATTGTTGGTTTTATTGGAACTGTTAATGCCAACAAATTAGATTTTTTTAGCATATTCTGTGCCAATCTTGTTTAAGAAATATATTAACTTTCCAAAGATATCAAGATAAAGGACATTTACTTGAAAATATTGTTTTTTTAGAATTGATTAGAAAAGGAAAAGAAATTACTTATTTTAATGAAGATAATTCTGAATGTGATTTTATAGCTAAAGATAAATCTTTTGAAACTTATCAAGTTTGTTTTGAGTTAAATGATAATAATAAAGATAGGGAAATTAAAGGATTAGTTTTCGCTATGGATTTTTTTAAATTAAAAATAGGGTACATATTAACTTATTATCAAGAAGATGAGTTTAATATAGATAATAAAGTAATTCCTGTCTGGAAATGGTTGTTAGAGTAATTTTTTTATAATTTCTTTAATATTTTAAAATTTAATAAATAATTTGTGCTTACCCCTTAAAGCTACATAAAAACAAATCTTTTTAAGCAAATCGGTTCATTAATATATTATATAAAACATCTACTTTTATAAAAATCCTATTTTTGATACTGCTTTAAAGTTTATAAAACAGTTGTAAATAGGTAAATGAAAACATTAATTCTATGATTACACAAAAGAGGTTTATTAATATGATAAAAACAAAAGACATTGTAGAAATTGATCTTATTTTAAAAGACGCAAACACAAAAGAAATACTTGACACAACTAAAAAAGAAGTGGCAAAAGAAAATAACTTAAACTTAAAGAATGAATATAAACCTTTAAACTATCTTTTCGGAACTGGCGAATTATTAAAAGGTATTGAAGATAATATCTCTGATTTAGATATAGGAAAAACAAAAACTTTCCTCTTAAAAAAAGAACAAGCTTTCAAAGATAGAGATTCAAATAAAGTAGAACTTGTTTCTTTAAATGAATTTAAAAAAGAAAATGTAAGACCTGAAGTTGGTTTATTTGTAAACATAGGCAACAAATCAGGTAAGATAATTTCAATTTCTGGTGGAAGAGTAAAGGTTGACTTTAACCCTATCTATGCTGGAAGAGATTTAGAATACACAATAACAATTAATAAAGTTATTTCAAAGGATGAAGACAAATTACCTCTTCTTTTAGAAAAGTCTTTTTACTTTATGCCTGCTGGACAATTAAAGTTAAGCTCTAAAGAAAAAGATGTTTCAGTAGAACTTCCTTTTGGAGTTCCTCAAGAAATAGATTATTTTAAACAATTGTTTTTGCAAAGTTAGTTTTTGATTCTACAAGTTTTGAAAACGTTAATTTCGTTCAAAAATTAAGTAATAAGAAAGGTGAATAATTTTGACAGATAAAACATTAAAGACAGGCACAACAACAGTTGGTATTGTTGCAAAAGATGGTATCATCTTAGCAGCAGACATGCAAGCTTCTATGGGTAACTTAGCTGTTAACAACAACACAACAAAAATATATAAAATAAACGACAGAATAGCAATGACAATTGCAGGTTCAGTTGGAGATGCCATGGTCTTAGTTAGATACTTACAAAATCATGCAAACCTTTATGAGCTTGAACATAAAAGGGCTTTAAGCACAAAATCATGTGTTACTCTTTTATCAAACATCTTAAACTCAAGTAAAATGATCCCTTACTACTCTCAATTAATACTTGCAGGTTCAGATCAAGACCTTTATTCTCTTGACATGCTTGGTGGTTTTTCAAAGGAAGAAAATTTTTCTTTCTCAGGATCTGGTTCAGAACTTGCTTTAAGTGTTCTTGATAAAAACTACAAATCCTCTTTAACTGTTAAAGATGCAATTGAAATTGCAAAAGAAGCTATTACCTCTGCAAAGAAAAGAGATCTTTTTACAGGTGGGGATGGAATAAAGATTGTTGTAATTAAAAAAGATGGTATTGAAGAATTACCTATTGAAAAATATAAGTAATTTCTTTTTTAATTATTTTTTTACCTTTTATAAAAAAACTTCTATTATATAAAAATGTAAATTTATTTTTTTACATTTTTTTAATAAAAAAACATTTAAACAATTATTTTCTTAAATAAACGTAAATATTTATACTTTATATTTAAAAAAACTTTTTTACAAAAAACACATACGTGAACATATATGGATTTATTCGACAATATTAAAAAACAAATATCAACTCTTCTTATAGAGAAGAAAATGATTTTTTCAAAAATTGAACCTGAAGCCTCAGAGATAGCTATCTATACCTCAGACACTTATTCTTTTTTTGATAATAAAACAATTGTAGGTGAGATTGCAGAAAAATTTAAAAAAAGAATTAACATTAGAACAGACAAGTCTGCTTTAATGGACTCTGCTGAAGCCTATAATGTTATAAAAAAAATAATACCCGAAGATGCAGGCATAAAATCAATTGCCTTTGATGGTGTTTTTTCAGAAGTTGTAATTGAAGCTGAAAAGCCAGGTGTAGTTATAGGTAAATTAGGAGATGTTTCAAAAGCTATTATTAAAGAAACAAAATGGATCCCTAAAATATTAAGAGCACCAATTGAGCCATCTGAGATCATGAAAAAAATAAGAGGGTATGCAATTAAAAACAACACAGAGAGAAAACAATTTTTAAAAGATGTTGCACAAAAAATATATTCTCCTCCAGTAAGCACCAAAGACTGGGTAAGAATGACAGCTTTAGGTGGTTTTAGAGAGGTTGGAAGAAGTGCTATTCTTTTAGAAACTCCAGATACAAAAATTCTTTTAGATTGTGGTATTAACCCAGCTGATAAAAACGAAGAAGCTCCTTTCTTTGGAGTTATAAGGTTTCCTTTAGAGGAACTTGATGCAATTGTTATAACCCACGCACACATCGATCATGTTGGTTTCCTTCCTTTTCTTTTTAGAGCAGGTTATAGAGGCCCTGTTTACTGTACAGAACCAACAAAGGACATCATGGCTCTTTTACTTTTAGATGCAATTTCTGTTTCTGAAAAATCAGGAAGAGAGGCTCTTTACGGTGAAGAGGATGTTAAGCAAGTTATAAAACACTGTATAACTAAAAACTTCAGAGAAGTAACAGACATTGCTCCTGGAATAAGACTTACCTTCTATAACTCCTCACACATCCTAGGTTCAGCTTCTGCTCATCTACACATAGGTGATGGTAAACATAACTTAGTTTACTCTGCTGATATTAAGTACGGTTTTACAAGACTTTACAACAACATGGATGCAAGTTATCCAAGAGTTGATACTTTGATCTTAGAGAGTACATACGGTGGTAAGCCATTAAACCCTTCAAGAAATAAATCAGAGGATCATTTAATAGATACTCTTAACGACACCTTTGATAGAGGAGGGACAACTTTAATCCCTGTCTTCTCTGTAGGTCGTGCTCAAGAGGTAATGATTGTTTTAGAGGATTATTTTAGAAGAGGTAAACTAAAATCACAAAATGTATTTATTGATGGTATGACAAGAGAGGCTTCTTTAATACACACAGTCTACCCTGAATATTTAAAAATGAATATTAAGACAAGAGTTTTACAAAATAACTCTCCATTCTCTTCAAAGCTTTTTAGAGCTGTTGATTATGAAGAAAACAACCGTGAAGCAGTTTTAAACACACCTGGTGCAATAATCATTGCTTCTTCAGGTATGCTTACAGGTGGCCCTTCAGTCTCTTACTTTAATGAGCTTGCAGACAACCCTAAAAACTCCTTAGTCTTTGTAGGTTACCAAGCAAAGAACAGTTTAGGGCAAAAGGTACAAAAGGGTCTAAAGTCAATGGTAATAACAGACTCTCAAGGTAAAACAAAAACTTTAAATATTCTTTTAAAGATAGAAACAATAGATGCCTTCTCAGGACACGCTTACCGTCAAGAACTTCTAAACTACATTTCAAGCTTAAACCCAAAACCAAAAACTATTTTAATAAACCACGGGGACTCCTGTCAAGAGTTTTCAAAGTTTGTTTCAAAGAAGTTCCATATCAACACCTTAGCTATCCAAAACTTAGAAAGTGTGAGACTTAGATAATTTATGTACTTTGTAATTACAGGACCAGTAGCCTCAGGAAAATCAACAATTGCAAACGAGATTAAAAAGAAATTTCCTTTTCAAAAGTTTATTGTAATAAACGATAAGGAGTTTTCTACAAAGAACAATCTTGGTGAGGAAAATAAAGAAACAAAGGAGTATGAAGTTTCCCTTCCTTTACTTGCTAAAAAAGTTAGTTTTCTTTTAAAGAAGAAACAAAATATTATCTTTGAAGGACATTTATTCTGTGAACTACCTAAATTAACTTTAAAAAAAATGGATTTTATTTTTATTTTAAACACCCCTGAAAAGTTTCAAAGAGATAAAATGAGGGAGAGAGGGTATGATGTCTTAAAGATTGAAGAAAATATTCTTTGCTCTAAAACAAATTACTTTGAAAACAAGCTTTCTTCAAGAAAAATTGATTTTATACCTATTGAGGTTACAAAAGACCTTAAGTTAAATATAAAAAAAATAAACAAATACTTAAAAATGTGAAATGATATATGGCTCAAGCATTAGTTTCTGCAAAAACACAAACTGTTAAAGAAATAAAACATAATTCTTTAATGAAAAGAAGAAAAAAATTAATAATTAAGTTATTTTTAATATTTGTAGTAATCATCTTACTTGCTTTAATCTTAAATAAAATAATTATTGAAAACAGATACTATTTTACAGATAGAGAAAGTAAAATAAAGTTTATTTCAGAGGGTTTTCACATAAAGGAAGGTTTTGAAATATTTTCTCAAGATGAAAACTTTTTAGTTATCTTTAATTACAATTACACGGATACAAACTATCTTTCTTCAGTAATCGATGGTATTGTATACACTCAATCTATGCTTTCTGCTAAAAATAAGAATGTAATTCTTTTAATCTCTGTTGTTGATGAGGAGAATAATCTTCTTTACTGTCAATCAAACCAGGGAAGTGTTTATGAAAATAATGAACTTAATAAAGAAGAGTGTTTATCATTAATTGATTCTAACTTTTCAACAATTATGGTTAATTATCTTTCCTCTGGTAATACATCTTCACAAGTTATCTTAAATTTACAAGAAAAGTTACTTATAGTTATTCCTAATAAAAAAGAAGATGTTTATCTTTCTTTAGTAATATCTTTTAACCAGATGTTTAAAGATGCAAGGTTAATTGAAGAGTCTTTAGGTAATGTTCAAGAAAAAATAAATAATTTACAAAACACTCCAACAGAGAACCCTTCAGTGGATGAAAATGTTTTAGATGATGAAAATTTAATAATTGATGAAAATCTTTCAACGGATGATAACCTTTCTCAATAAATTAAAATACCTTTGATGATATAAACATAATAGACCTAAATAATTAGATTATAGGGGACATGTAAAAAACACCTATGAATCTATTTATATTATTTATGTTCTATAATTATAATTATGAGTGCAATTGGTCTTGATAAATCTAAACTTGCTCTTTTTAAAAGAACAAGAAAAGAACTTCTTGATGAAATAAAACCAACTAGCTCTCAGACTATTAAAAAAAAAAAATTTATTGACAATCTTTTAAAAAAAATAGAAAAAACATCTGGTTCTCATCTTTCAGCAGTATGTGCAGGTTCTTTTGGAAAAGGCACAAACCTTAAAGATACAAAGGACTTTGATATCTTTGTTCTTTACCCTCCTTCTCTTGAAAAAAATAAATTTATAGAAGAGGGTTTAGCTATTGGTCAAAAAACCTTTAAAGGTAATTTTTGGGAAAAAGCATACTCCCAACATCCATATATAAGAGGAGTAATTGATGATCATAAGGTAGAGGTTGTTCCTGCTTATAAGATAGAGCCAAACGAGCCAATCATTTCTGCTGTAGATAGAACTGTCTTACATCTAATGTTTATTTTAAAGAACATGTCTCAAACACAGAAAGATGAAACAAGACTTTTAAAGTATTTTTTAAAGCATGTTGGTGCTTATGGAGCAGACACATCAGTTTCTGGTTTCTCAGGATACCTTTGTGAGCTTTTAATATTGTTCTATGGTGATTTTAGAACAGTTCTTGAAAATGCCTCAAACTGGCATACTCCAGTAAAGTTTACTTTACTTAAAGAACAGCATGTTAATCTTGCAAGATTTTCTGAAAGCTTAGTTGTAATTGACCCTATTGATGATTCTAGAAATGTAGCATCAGCTGTAAGCTTACAACAACTTAGTTTGTTTATAGCCTCTTCTCGTGCTTTCTTAGAAAATCCTTCTATTGAGTTTTTTAAAAAAAGAAATATTCCTCAAGTAACTTATCATCAACTTGTAGGTAAGCTTGAAAATTTTTCTGTAGCTATTGTAAGCTTTGAAGTTAAGGATATGCTTAAGGAGACTATCTGGTCAAAAGTTAAAAGCAGTACTACAAAATTAATTACTCATTTAGAGTTCTCTGACTTTGATGTCTTAAAGTATGATGTTTATCATACAGAGGGGCAAGATAAATGTTATTTAATAATGCTTTTAAACACCTTAGATCTACCTAAGTTTAAAAAAATAATTGGTCCTCTTGTAACTGATTATAAAAGTTCTCAAAACTATTTAACAAACAATCGTTCTATCTTAGGTCCTTTCATTAAAGATGATAGATGGTATGTTATTAGAAAGAGAGATAAGACTTCTGCAAAAGCAATCATTACTGATTTTTCACAATCCTTTGATTTGAAAAATAAAATATATGTTGGTGCAGAGATAAATGAGTTGTTTTTAGAGGATGATTTTTTAGCTGATTTCTTAACAGACTTTTTTATAACTAAAGAGAAGTTTTTAATCTAGTTTTTTTGTTTATGTATCTATTAATTTTTTAATATTAATTAGCTGTTTTTTTTACTTTCCTTCTAAGTGAATAGGTATCTGGTATATTTTAAAAATAAAGAGTGTACTTTTTTGCCTATCCTTTTAAGGTGAAGATATATAAGGGTTACAGACCATATACTTATGGATTTGAGACCTCAAGAGCATGAGAATCCTAGTAAGTATGTTTTCAGGTGAGTTTTTTCATCTAGGAGGTGGTGTTAAAGTAGTATGACGATAAAAAGCAAACGCGATAGTTAGGGAAGCAAACCCAAACCAGGTTTTATTGGTAAACTGATGTGATTTGAAGGCTTCCCTATCTTAAATAAATCTTTTTCTTTTGTTTTTAAAAATAATTTTTTTGTTTCTAACTCTTATTTTTATGTTTGTTAATTTCTATAAGCTTTATATATCTTTTCTAATATATATTATATATAGTAACTTCTTTTGTAAGATATGCAGAGGTGGCGGAGTGGTCAAACGCGCCAGCCTTGAGAGCTGGAGCCTTGCGCTACACGAGTTCGAATCTCGTCCTCTGCGCATTTTATTTATTTTAAATGTGATAAAAAAAATGGTTAAAGAAAATATAACTTATAATGACTTTGTAAAGCTTGATATAAGGATAGGCACAATTGTTGAAGCTGAGATTGTTGAAGGTTCTGATAAACTATTGAAATTAATTATTGACTTCAATGATTTTAAAAGACAGATAATCGCTGGTATTAAAACCAAATATCAACCATCAGAGGTTATTAATAAACAAATACCTGTTATTGTAAATTTAGAGCCTAGAAAATTAATGGGTCTTGAAAGTCAAGGCATGATATTGGCTATAGGTTCAAAAGATCTTGATGCTTTACTTTTACCATCAGAGTCTGTTTTAGATGGCTCGCAAGTACACTAATTTTTTTTTTAAAAAATGCAGAGGTGGCGGAGTGGTCAAACGCGCAAGCCTGGAAAGCTTGAGCCTCGTGCTACACGAGTTCGAATCTCGTCCTCTGCGCTTTTTTTATTTTTTATTAAAAATATTTTGCAGAGATGGCGGAGTGGTCAAATGCGCAAGTCTCGAAAACTTGAGCCTCGTGCTACATGAGTTCGAATCTCATTCTCTGCGTAGCTGGTTTCAGTCAGCTCGCACCCAATGGTTTTTGGTTTGTTAACGTTTATCTAATATTTCTTTTTAAAAAAGCACTTCCCCCAAAATTGTTTTAATTTAAAAATTACTTTTTTAATGATTAATTTTATAAAAGTACTATTTAAAAAATATTCCCTATGTCCTAATAATTAGTGATTAAAAATGAAAATACTTTTTGTTTGTAAATCTAATTTTGGTAGAAGCCAAATAGCAGAAGCTTTATTTAATGATAAATCTAAAAAACATATTGCAAAAAGTGCAGGAACAGAAGACGGAAGAGTTATAGGTCATAAGTTAAGTGATTTTCCTGAACATGCAAATTTATTTTTGTGTATGGATGAAATTGGTCTTGATATTAGAAATAAATATTCTAAACTTTTAACTGAAGATATGATTAATGATGCAGATAGAGTTTATGTTATGGCTGAAAAAGAAACTTGGCCAGATTTTTTAAAAGAATCTTTAAAAGTAATTTTTTGGAAAGTAGATGATATGTGTGGAGAATCTTTAGAAAGATTTAGATATACTAGAGAAAAAGTAAAAAAATTAGTAGAGGATTTAATATTAGAAATAGAATAACATCTATCCTAAAGAAATTAATATTCCACCAACAACAACTAAAGCAGCACCAATCCCTGTCTTTAAAGTTATTCCTTCTCCTAAAATAAAGAATGCTAAAAATAAAGCAAAGACAACACTCATTCTATCAATAGGCACTATTTGAGAAACCTTAGCTCCCTTTAAAGCAATAAAGTAAAATAACCATGAAAGAGCACCTGCTATTGCACTTAAAATAATAAATATAAAGGCTTTATGATTTTCTAAGATAGGTCCATAATAACAGCTCTTATAGCTGTTGCTGTATTTGTATCAATTCCTTCAAGTCCTATCTTACCAAAGATAGCAACTAAAGATGCCATAAAAGCAGAAAGTAAAGCAAAGATTATCCAAGACCATGTCATAGTTTCACCTAATATATATTATTATAATCTATTTAAAATACTTTTGCATCCTAAAAATAATTATGACAGAAAAAATGATTGTAACTCCCTATGAAGTTCAAGGAGAAGTTGATTATGAAAGACTTATAAAAGAGTTTGGTCTTGAAAAAATCACTCCTGAGGTTTTAGAAAAAATAAAATCTATAACAAAAGATGTGCACCCAATGCTTAAAAGAAAAATATTTTTTGCACATAGAGATCTAAATTGGGTTTTAGATGAATACTTAAGAGGAAATAAGTTTTTTCTTTATACAGGTGTGGGTCCATCTGGTCCTATTCACTTAGGGCATGCCTTAGTATGGTATTTTACAAAATACTTACAAGATGCTTTTGATGTTGAACTTTATTTTCAGTTTACAGATGATGAAAAGTTTTTATATAAAGACAAGTCATACGAAGAAATTCAAAAATGGACTTATGAAAACATGCTTGATGTTATAGCCATAGGCTTTGACCATAAGAAAACCTTTTTCATAGTTAACACAAAGCATGCAGGTCTTCTTTATCCTGAAGCTATTAAGGTTGCAAAGAAGTTAACTTTTTCAACAGTTAAGTCTTCTTTTGGTTTTACAGATAGTAATAATGTTGGGTCTATCTTTTACACCTCTATGCAAGCAGTACTAGCTTTCTTACCTTCAGTTTTAAAAAAGAAAAATATCCCTTGTTTAATACCTCATGCAGTTGATCAAGATAATCATTTTAGAATAACAAGAGATATCTTACCAAAATTAGGTTTTTATA
Organism: Candidatus Iainarchaeum sp.; assembly: GCA_037441475.1. Classification (GTDB taxonomy): domain Archaea; phylum Iainarchaeota; class Iainarchaeia; order Iainarchaeales; family CSSED10-239; genus Forterrea. The sequence goes on along the minus strand of JBBISB010000001.1, from coordinate 350,253 downwards.
AACCAGCAAGCATACAATGTTCTTTCCTTCCTCCATTAACAGGTGCCTTTGGAAAGATGAGCAGTACTGGAGCTGCTAAAGGAATTTTCATGTCAGACTCTCCAAAAGAGATTAAAGATAAAATAAAAAAATATGCCTTTTCTGGTGGACAACCAACCTTAGAGGAGCATAGAGAGAAAGGTGGAAACACAGAGATTGATATTCCTTTCCAATATTTAAAATATCTTTTTGAAGAAGATGATAAAAAGTTAGAGCAAATAGAAAAAGATTATTCTTCAGGAAAGATGTTAACTGGAGAAATTAAAAAATATGTTATTGAAAAAATAACTTCTTTTTTAGAAGCTCACCAAGAGAGAAGAAAAGATGCTCATAAGAAAATAGATGATTATCTTTTAAAGGTTTAAAAGAGAAAGTTTATTTCCCTAATTTTCCTGGTCTTTCAAAAACAATTGATTTATGAGCAGAAAATCTTGTTAAATTCATAATCAAGTCAGCTGTTAACTTAGCATAGATAGGTGGAAAGTTTAAAAATTCAACTAAACCAATAACCATTATAAAAATAATAATTACAGCAGAAAAGTTAATCACATAATACCTTCCAAAAGCAAAAAGGTTTTTCTTAGAAAAAGCCTTTACATCATTTTTAAAAACAAATTTTTTATGAAGATTAAAATTAATAAATGTTTTTGTAAAATCAGAAATAAAAGTAACCCACAAATAGTTATATGTTAAGATATTATGCAAAACATAAATCATAAAAACATCTGCAAAGGTGCCTGCAAGACCTAAAACAGCATATTTTAAAAATCTCTTCATCCTGTACATTAAAGGAAAAGAAATTAACCAGTAATATATCCTATATACCCATGCATGCTTCTTTATGGTTACAAGGGAGTGTGTGAAGTTTGATTTTTCTTTTTCTTCCATATATAATAATATTATTTATTTTTGTATATAATATATTATGGTTAGTTTTAAAAAGAATAACTATTTATATCTTTTATATATATAATATATTGTTATTAACAATAAAGAATGATATTTATGTCTATTGAAAAATATAAAAATACAGAAGGAAAAGATTCCTTTGAAGAATTAGCCTCTTCTAAAAGAGTAGTGGTAAATGAAAGCACTATTAATGAGATTGAAAGAAAAATAAAAGAATCAAAAGAAGAACATCCTTTAGAAGAAGTTGAAGACTTTTCTGATAAAGATGAGGATGTTGAAGAAGATTTTGAAGATGAAGAAAATTTTGAAGATGAAGAAAATTATGAAGATCAAGAAGACTCTTACGATGATATAGATAAAGATATAGAAAAAGTAGATTACACCATAAAAGAAAAACAAATAAAAGAAAAACAAAATGTAGAAAAAGATATTGAAAAAACAATAGAGGACTTTAAAGAAAAAGAAACTCTTCCAATAAAAGAAAATAAAGAAGAACCAATTAAACCACCTCTTAAGTTTTTAGAAGACTTTGAAGATCCTAATGTAGTTTACTTAGGAAGAAAAAAATCTGTTCTTAAACAATATGGAAAAATAGCTACAGCATACATAGGAAAAGTTGCAGAAAAACAACAAGAGGGCAAACAAGTACACATAGACGGTCTTAATCCTCACGTTATCTTCCTTGACGGTGCAAGAGGAACAGGTAAGAGTTATCTTTTAGGGGTAATAGCAGAAGAGCTTGCAAGAACTAACCCATACATAGGCCAAATAGTTATAGATCCTGTTGGTGTTTTCTGGTCCATGAAGTTTCCAAACAGAGATACCAAGGAATTAAAGTTTTTAGAGGAATGGGGTTTAAAGGCAGAAGGTCTTAAAAACCTAAAAGTCTTTGTTCCAGAAGGAGTAAAGTCACAAGTTTCAAAAGACACTTACGATGATACCTTCTCAATGTTCCCTTCACTTTTAACCACAGAAGATTGGTGTTTAACTTTTGGTATTGAAAGGTTCTCTCCATCCGGTCTTCTTTTAGAAAAAACCTTAGAGTCTGTAAAGAAAGGATATATAACAGGTGGAACAAAAGAGGTTCCTGATATTAAAAAAATCTCAGCTAAAGGAAGTCAATATACTTTAGAGGAGATTATAGACTGTCTTCAAAACAACTCAGAGTTTCAATCTTCTCAAAAAGGATACAAACCAGACTCAATAAGAGCCCTTGTTTCAAGATTTGAAGCTGCAAGGTCATGGGGTATTTTCTCTGACTCTGGAACCCCTCTTTCCAAGCTTTCAAGAGAAAATCAATTAACTGTTTTGGATACTTCTTTTTTAGATGAAAACATTACAGCCTTAGTTATTGGTATTTTAGCTAGAAGAATTTTATCTGCAAGAAAACTTATTGCAAGACAAGAGGCTGTTAAAAAGTTTGGAGATTCAAATCAAAAGGCAGAGGAGCTTTTAGAGATTGAGATTCCTCCAACATGGATGTATATAGACGAAGCACATACCTTAATTCCTTCTGGTAACTCCCAGACACCAGCAACAGCAGGTATTGTAGAGTATGTAAAGCAAGGAAGAAGACCTGGTTGTTCTTTAGTCTTTGCAACACAACAGCCTTCTGCAATAAATACAAAGGTTTTATCTCAAGTAGATATCTTAATTTCAAACAAATTAGTTTTCAATGATGATATTTTTGCAATTCAGAAAAGAATGCCTGCTATAATACCAAAGCAGTACAAGGAACCAAACTTTATAAAAACCTTACCTTTTGCAACAGCCCTTGTAGGAGATAGGTCAGAAGAAACAACAAGAGCCTTTATCTTAAGAGCAGCTCCAAGAAGGTCACAACATGAAGGTCGTGATGCAGAGACAATAAGAGAGGTTGTTAAAAAAAATAAACCTGAGATTATAGAGATTGCCTTTAAAATGGTTTATGCAAAACTTGAAAAAACAAAAGAAATTAAAGTTTCTTTTGCAAAAGATATTTTAGATGTTATAAACATTAAGTATAGGTCAGATGTCTACTGGGATGAACTTTTAGAAAAACTTTTATCAAAAGGAGTAATCTTAAAAGACCCATTACTTTTCTTAAATGAAAAGCATGTTGAAAAAGAAGTTATTCTTGAAAAAGAGGACTCCTTAGATGACTTACCAGAAGATTCCTTAGATGAAATTTCAGAAAACCTTGATTCTATAAAACCAATGGTAAGTAAAGTTAAAACCAGAAACACAATTGTTGAAAGAATAAACAAATCAAGGATAGATGAACTTGCAAAAGCAAATATAAAAAAATCATTATTGTTTTTTAAATCTAAAGAGGAAGTACAAAAAGCAGTTCTAAAATACAGGTCAATCTATAAAATAACTTTCAATGTTTATGATGAGAATGAATACTTTAAGAAAAACATTTGTTACATTGATTCTTTTACAGGAGAGTTTATACATTTCATAAATGGTGAGTTTAAGATATCAACTGGTTTAACAGTTTTAGATAAATTAAAAGAAGAGGACCTAGATTTACTTTTCATTTTACAAAAACAACAAACCTTGTTTTCTTTAAACCAAGAAACTGAAATGGATGAAAAGTTTTTAACAGAGAGAACCTCACTTTTTAAAGACTTAAATTTAATAGCAGTTAAGAACAATAACGGTATTGAGGTATATAAGCTTATAAGCAAGAACTTTGATATTCCTTTCAACCCAACTTTAAAGGTTCTTTCTTCTTTAGAGGTCTTGCCTTTAAAGAAACAAGATGTTGAGTTTTTAGAAGCAGTTAACTTTTCTTTAAAGGACACAGAGGAAAGACTAAAGAAGTTATGGGGAGCAATTGAGTTTGTTTCTTATGAAGAGGTTTACTGGCCTATCTGGCACATCACTTACATAGAAGGAACTTCTTCAAGAATATTAAAGATAGATGCAGTTACAGGAAAAGAGATGTGATATATTATGGTGTTAACAGAAAAAGATTTCATACAGGATACATGCAAGGCAACACCTGGTTTTGAATATTACCCTAAAAAGTTTCTAGAGATTAATGTTTCTAAGCTTTTACCAATCTTAAAGGAGAATGACTTTTATATTTCAAAGGACAACTCTCCTTTTTATTTGCATGTTAAAAAAAAGGATTTAGAGGCATCAATCTTCTCTTCTTTAAAAATAATTATTAAGAACACCTCTATTGAAGAGGAGGCTAATGTTATTTTAAGAGATATTTTAAAACAAGTAAACAAGTTTATTGAAGTTAAATAGTTTTTTTTAAAAAAAACTAAATCTGCTTTAATATCTTTTCCATTCTTTCAATAACTTCTTTTTTTTCTTTTCTTTCAATATATTTCTTATGCCTTTTTATAATCTCTTCTTTAGAGGTCATAATTATTTTTTTCTCATTAACAATTGCTTTTTTAACTGTATTAATACCCATGTCTGTTGGAGATCTATAATCATGCATTTTGTTTTCTTTAGAAACAATGTGATTAATAATTTTTTTAAGAATCTTGAAGTTTTCAATATCTCTATTATAGTTAATAGCTATTTTTCCATATGCCTTTTTATGGAAAGGATCTATCATGTTTTTATCCCCAATATCTGCAGTTGCTGCTTCGTATGCAAGGTTTATAGGGTGGTTTAAAGTAAGATCATGTACAGGGAAGGTCTCTGATTTAAAAAATCCTGAATTAATATTATTCTTAGAATCTAAAAATATCTGTGCTAAACAAACACCCATTTTTCCTGAGTTTGCAACAGCTCCAATAACTACATTTATTTTTTTATCTGTTTTTATATATGGTTGTTTTAGAAAACCTCTTTCTCCTAAAATCTCTTTAAGGTCATTTGGGTAGTCTTTTATAGGTCTTGAGAAATATACTTTTATTTTTTTCTTCTTCATCTCTTTTTCAAACACCTTTCCAGATTCTTCATCTTTATACCTTGTAATAACAACATCGATTTTTTTAAATTTTTTATAAAGCTTTGTAATCTCGTCTTTTACAAGTTCTCTAAACTCATGATTGCTATTGTAATCTTTTCCATTCTCTAGATGTTTTGAATAAACACAATAGATGATACCTACATCTTTTTTAATTTTTTCTAAAATCTTAACCTTAGTGTCTTTCTTATAATCAATCAATATTCTTTTTGCATGATGGTCTCTTAAAAGATGACCCCCAAACTCAATATATACTTTATCAAAGTTTTTAATTCTTTTTTTAATCTCTGTAGTTTGCAGGTCTACATATTTATTTTCATCAAACGCTATTTCTTTTTTCATAAGTTATATATGTGTGCTTAGGTTTATAAAATTAATATTTTCTAAAAAGGTTATTATACTCTTTCTTTTTAATAAAAATAAATACCTTTAAATATATTAACTACCTATAATTATATAGTGATTAGTCATGAAATATAAGCCATTAATCTTAGTAATTTTAATGTTATTAATTATTCCAAACATCTTTTCATCCTCCTCTTTATCCTTAACCTCTATTTCAGATGGGTATGAAAATACTTTTTATATTTCAAAAAATATTTCAAAAGAGATTTACTTTTCCTTAACTTCAGACATTTCTTCTACTTTCCAAAACAGTTACAGAGCTGAGTATGAATTAAAGGTCTATTCAGAGGATTTAAAGGAAATAAAGTTAAGTCTTTCAAAACAAGAGGAGAGATTTGTTTCAAATATTAATTCTTCCTTCTCTCTTAACATAAGAAGTTTAGATTTTAAAGATCAAACTATTAACCTAAGGGTAAAGGTTTCAATCTATGATTCTTTAAACAACCTAGTTGATACTGATTATTTATTCTTAAAGTTAGTTTCAAACAACTCAGAGTATGAGTTTTCAGATGCTCCTAAAAACAAGGTTCCAGAGTTTAGTGGTTATTCTTTATCAAGAGATAAGATGTTTATTTTAAATAAACATGATTCTGACACTATAACTATTAAGAACCATATTTCCTCTATAGCTTACGGTGTAAACTGCTATGCAAAAGAAGAGGCTTTACTTCTTGACTTAAAGTACAAGGGAAATAATGAATATTCACTAGAAGTCTTTATTGATGGTAACTACGAGATTAAAGAAGGCTCTTACGATATTGAGTGTTATTCTTTTTATAAAGAAGATAAACAAAAGATTAAGCCAATAACTTTAAACTACTTAGACCAAAATACCTCTTCTTTACCTGAAGAAAAAGTTGTTGTTGAAAAAGAAAACAAAATTAAAGTTTTTTTAAATAACCTTCTTGAAAAAATAAAAAAATAAATATTCTTACATTCCATCAGCTATTAAATGCACAACCACACCTAAAAAACCAGCCACAAAATAAACAGGATCAAGGAAAAGTAATGGACTTGCTGCCATAAGCCCAAAAGCAAAGGAGTGTACAAAACCTCTGTGCTTAATAACTGTTAATATTATTTCTGCAATTAAAAGAACTGCTGCTATAAGTAAGGCTGTTTTATCTGTATTAACAATACTTATTACAACAAACACTACTAAAAGCAAAAGTATTATTTTATCTAATTGTTTTCTTATCCATGAGTTGTTCTTATCAATATCTGGAAGAAGGGTGTATATTAGAAATATAAAAAAAGCAATTAATACTTTTTCAATCTCTATCTCCATGATGTTAGATAGAAATACATATATAAAAGTAAATATAAGTGTTGCAAATAAAAGATGCCCTAGTTTATTCATATTTCTTTCTTTTTATATAGTTTGTGTATACTTATATTATTTAATAGATTTATTTATAAAATATTCTTCTTTCTTTTAAAATACCTTCTTTTTATAAACCATTTTATAATATATTATAACATAGAAAAAAAGATTAAACATGAATGAAATACTAAGTTATGTTATAATAGGTGTTATCCAAGGCATCTTAGAATGGCTTCCTATAAGCTCACAAGGTGGTCTTGTTATTTATTTATCAAACTTTTTAAACATCTCCTCTCAGCTAAGCTTAAACTATTCTATCCTTCTTCACACAGGAACTTTACTTGCAGCAACTGTTTATTTCTGGAAAGAGATCACCTCTATCCTTTCTTTTAAAAACCTCTCTCTTTTATTTAAGCATAATTTCAAGCTTTTAAGTTTAAAGGAAGACGAAAACGATTTTTTTCTTTTAAGGTTTATATTCATCGCAGTAATTGTTACTTTAATGGTATCAGGGCCTATTTATTTTTTAATGAGAAGTAATCTTTCAAACATAAATATCCTTTTAATAAACTTAATAATAGGTGTTCTTCTAATAATAACTGGTTTTTTAATCTTCTTTTCAAAAAAGTATTTTACACACAACTCTACTCTTTCAATAAAAAATTCTTTCCTTCTAGGTTTGTTTCAAGGTTTTTCAATCTTGCCTGGTTTAAGTAGAAGTGGACTTACGACCTCTCTATTGTTGTTTAGAGGGTTTAGCCCAGAGAAGGCCTTTAGAATAAGTTTTTTACTTTCAATACCAACCATCTTAATAGGGGAAATTGCTCTTTTACTCTTTAATGGTATTTTCTTTTCCCATTACATCTTAATCTCAATAGTTGTTTCTTTTATAGTGGGTTATTTAACTATTGATCTTTTAATAAGGTTTGCAAAGAATATTAATTTTTCATATTTTTGTTTTCTTTTTGGACTACTTTATATTTTAAGTTATTTTTTATAGATGTTTCCTTAATAATTTTTTAATAACTGCAATTACTCTTCTTGATTTTTTTTCTTCTTGTATTATTTTCTCAAAAATAAGATTAAAAGGTTTTTTATCTTTATTTTTTTCTATTTGTTTAGATTCAAGGATAATTCTATCTATAAAATCAGGTTTGTTTTGTTCAGGAATAATATCAATTATTTTTGAAATGTTATTTAACATACTTATAACTTCTGGTCTTTTATATTTTTGTGAAAAAGCTTGTATACAATAGATAATTTCATAGTTTTTAAAACCCTTTTTTTAAAGGTGGTGGCTATTTTTTTTATTTCTTGTTTGTTAAAAATAATTATTTTTCTTTTACTTTTTTCTAAATTTATTTTTTTAGTTTTAAGTGAGCTTATAAATTTAGATAAATCAAATTTATTTTCTTCAATTGCACTTAATATTTTTTTATCTAAACCTGGATTTCTTTTAATTGCTTGAGTAAAAAGATTTATGTCTGCTATTGCAAGTTCGCGACCATATATTTGATCTGGTCTTTTAGACTCTACTCTTCTAAGTATCTGTCCTGTTATTTTTATTTCTTTATTGGTAAAATTCTTTCTTTTAGTCATAAATAATATGTTTAGAAGTATATTCTTTTAAACCTATTCTATAATATATTTTATATAGATGAAATATAAGGAGTGATATATTTATGTCAGAACATATAACAGAATTAAATGATACTAATTTTAAGGAAACAATTACTGGTAAACAAATTGTAGTTGTTGATTTTTGGGCAGCTTGGTGTGGGCCTTGTCAAATGTTTGCATCAATCTTTGATAATTTTGCAAAAGAGAATAAAGATGTTTTTTGTGTGAAAGTTAATGTTGATGATTCTCCTAAAGTTTCTCAAGAATATGGTGTGATGTCAATTCCAACAATTCTTTTCATTAAGAATGGAGTGGTTGTTAAAAAGCAAGTCGGTGTAATTTCAAAAGACATCATAAAGCAGATAGTCACTGAATTATAAATTATTTTTAAAAATTAAAAAGGAGTTTTTCAAAAATGAAATTAACATTAAAAGTAAAGATTTTAGATGTTTATGCAAATTATCCAATAGCAATCTTACATCCAGACACTGCAGTTAACCTAGGTGCACAGAACTTAGACAGAATCGAGGTTAGAAAAGATGTTCTTCATTCTACCTTTGTAATGGACACTTCAAAATCATATGTTACTGAAAAAGAAATTGGAGTTTATAAAGATACTGCAAGTGATTTTGAACTTAAAAATGGAGATGAAGTTGTAATTAATCTTTTAACGCCTCCTCCCGCAATCAAGTACATTATGGATAAAGTAAAAAACAAAACTTTATCTGAAGAAGAAATAATAGAGATTGTAAAAGAAATTGATAGAAACTCTTTATCAGAAGTTGAACTTTCTGCTTTTGTAACTGCAGTTTTTATAAATGGCTTAAACTTAGAGGAAACTAAACATTTATGTAATGCTTTAGTCAATATTGGAGATAGAATAGATTTTGGAGAAAAAATAATACTAGATAAACATTCTATAGGCGGTATTAACGGAAGAGTTTCAATGCTTTTAACCCCTATAATTGCTTCTTTAGGGTATAAAATACCAAAAACAGCATCAAGATCAATAACTTCTGCTGCAGGAACAGCTGATGCCATGGAGGTTTTAGCCCCTGTAAGTTTTGATGTTGATGAAATTAAAGAAATAATTAACAAAGCTGGTGGAGTTGTAGCTTGGGAAGGAAAGTTTGATCTTTGTCCTGTTGATAATACACTAATAGATATAGAGCATGCTTTAGGCATTAACCCTGAAGGAATAATGATTGCATCTATTCTTTCAAAAAAGAAAAGTATAGGCTCAACTCATCTTGTTTTAGATATCCCTGTTGGTAGAGATGTTAAAATTAAAAATAAAGAGGATGGAGAGAGGCTTGCTAAAAAGTTTATAACCATTAGTGAATATTTAGGAATTAAAACTAAAGTTCTTTTAACTGATGGAGATAAGCCATGTGGAGCTTTCTTTGGTCCTGCTCTTGAAGCTAAAAATGTTTTAGAACTTCTTGAAGGTAAATATCAAGACGCTGTTTTAGAAAAAGCATGTCTTTTAGCAGGTGAACTTTTAGAGCTTGTAGGTCACTGCAAACAAGGAGAAGGATATCTTCTTTCAAAAGAGATTGTAACTTCTGGTAAGGCTTTAGAAAAATTCCAAGAGATAATAAAGGTTCAAGGAGGAAGTATCTTAAGATCAGTTGATGTTCCTAAAGCTAAGTTTGTTCAAAAGATATATTCTCAAGAAGCAGGAGATATAAATAACTTTGATGTTTCTAAAATAACAAAACTTGCAAAACTTTTAGGATGTCCTAAAGATATTGAGGCAGGTGTTGTTTTAGTTTGCGAAGTTGGAGACTCTGTTTTAAAGAATGATGTTATCTTTGAGCTTCATGCAAACACAGAAGAAAAGATCTCAAGAGCTATAGAGTATTTAAAAGATAATAATCCTATAGTCTTTGATAAAATGGTTTTAGAAGAGTTTGAATAAACTCTTTTTCTTTTATTTTTTTAAAATTAGGAAATAAAAATATGTTTAAAAAGATAGTTAATTATTTTAAAAAAAGTAATTTAAATAAAATAAATATCTTGGAAGAGAAAAGAAAATTTATCCATTCAAGATTACCTGAAGGGTCTTTTTCTAAAAAACTATATTCTCATGAAAGACTTGATAAAGAAATTGCTTTTATAAAGATTGGAAAAGAATTAATATAAATTTCGGGTGCGAGAAAAAAGAAGTCTGTTTTATTAGATTTTGAATTGTTAACAAAAATATCTTCTAAATATGATCTTTCAAAAGCGACTATGATTCATACTCATCCTAACAGTAGTAATTCTCAAATATTTCTGATTAATCCAAGTGATCTAATTGCATTTTCTAAATTAAATAAAAATTTTAATATTAAAAATTTTGAAATTTCCTTAATAAATAAAAATGCAGAGGAACATAGAAGAGTATTCATAAAATTTACTGATAAAACTATTAATTGGATTAAAGAAACTCCTTTTGAGTATGTTATTGATGAAATAAGTATGGCAGACCGATTACATTTTAATAGGTTTTCTGCTGGTTATATGTTCTCCTTTTTAAAACGGAAAGGGATAGTCATTCGTGAAGTTCCTTTAAATATAAAGTGATTTTTTCATGCCTAAAATAACAGATATATCTAAAGAAAATATTAAGAGAGATAAAAATGTTTTAGGGAAAAAATGGAATCTAACATATAATTCTTATTTTTCTGATGAAGACAATCTTGATATTTTTATTAATAAGTCTTTTAAATATATTAAAAAATTAAATAAAAATAATTTAAATATATTGTATGTAGGATCTGCAAATGGACTTTTAGGTGAGAGATTAGTTTCTTTTTTATCTAAAAACAACATTAAATCAAGTTTAACTCTTTTAGATATTTCTAAAAAACATTTAGATTTAAATAAAAATAAAAAAACTAAAAAAATTCTAGGGGATATGTTAACCTTTAAGTTAAATCAAAAGTTTGATTTAATAATAATGAGAAGTTGCCTTGATTATTTGCCTTCTGAAAAATTACAAGTTAAGGCGTTAAAAAATATTCGCTTACACCTTTGTAAAAAAGGTTTATTTATTAACTGTGTTGCTGCAATGCCTACTAATAAATTAAGAGACTTGGCAAATAACATCTATTCTTCTAATACGAAAATTGGGAAAAGGCATTTTCAATCAAGAGAAGATGTCTTTAAGTTATATTTCTTATCAAAATTTAATGACCTTAACCTTATAGCTAGTTCTAAAATATTAGTTGTTACATAAAGAGAACATATTAATAGATATGCTATTAACTTTAAAGAAATTAAAAAAATTAATGATTTAATAATGAATTGTCCTAAAAATAAATTCATTTATCTTAATAAAAAAGGATATACGATGAAATTTATTTTTCCAATTTATGTTGCTTATAATTAAATTTATTTTTTAATTATTTTGTAAATCTTTTCAAGCTCAGAAACAGACAATTGTTTTACCTTAGTGCTGCTTAATTTTTCAGAAATATTTTTAATTTTTGAAATATCAATAATATTTTTATTTTCAATACTTGAATGCTTGAAGCTATTTGTAACATCTTTATTTGGATATCTAAAAATATTTCTTATAAATTGATTGAAGGATTCATCAATCTCTTTGTTCTTTTTAGGAATTATAGATACTATAGCTGATTCAACTTTTGGTTTTGGAAAGAAAGAGCCTTTTTTAATATTTTTAATAAGCTTAATATCAGAATAGGTTTGTGCAAGAACAGTAATTGATACAAAATTTGCAAAACCTTCAAAAGCTGCGAGTTTTTCTGCAAATTCTTTTTGAACAACTAAGCATGCTGGTTTTGTTGCAATTATTTTTTCTATAATCTTTAAGGATATTGAGTAAGGGATAAACCCTACAATCTTATCAAACTTAAGTTTACTTAAATCTACATTTAAAAAATCATCATTAATAATTTCAAGATTATTTTTAGTAATTTCTTTTCTTAAGATATCAACCATTATTGGATCTTTTTCAATTACAATTACTTTTTTAAAGTTATTAACAAGTTCTTTTGTAACAAACCCTAAACCAGGACCTATCTCTAAAACAGTTTCTTTTTTATCTGGTTTTATGGTTTCAATCACTTTATTTATTATGTTTTTATCAATAATAAAGTTTTGATCATACTTGTGATTTGGTTTAAATCCATAAATAAGCATTAGTCTGTATATTTCTTTTTGCATAAATAAAGTCTACTCTTTATTTTTTTATTAAAAAAGGCATTGTAAATAAGTTAAACTTAATTTCTGGTCCACCCATAATCTCATCAACAACTCTATTTACAACTACTTTAACTGGATCAGGCATCATTTCTATGTTTCTAATATCTTCAAAAGAAGTAAACTTACCTTTTTTCTTTAAATGTTCGATGATTGCCATTCTATGCTTTACACCTATCATTGGCAAAAGATCTAACTGATGTCTTCTAAGTCCAATAGGTTTTGCTGTATTAAAAAAATTAATAAATTTTGAAGGATTTTCAAGAACAATTGTTTCAACTGCTTTTTCAAGTTCTTTTTTTCCTTCGTTTGATAATCTATTGTAAGTTATTCTTCTTACCATTAAATCATCTGTTGATATTTTATCTTGATGTTTAGAAGGCATGTCTGTGACAATCTCAAGTAAAGAGAAGTTAGAGATACCGATACAGTGGATTACCTCTGTTTGCTTAAACTTAATATCTTTTTTAAGTTTGTCTAAAACTATTGCTTCTTTTTTTATCATATTAAAAATATCACTCTTTATTATACTTTTTTAAGATGTCTAAGATTTCTTGTTTCTTTTCTTCATCAACATCTTTTTCTTTCTCTAAAATTAAATTTAATTCAAGAGCATTAGGAACAATATCAACTATCTTAGTTGCAAGTTCATCTGAAATATCAATGTCCATTAAACTTTTTTTAAGTTTCTCTGCAGTTGCAGGTGTAAGGCTTGCAAACAATTTTGCATGTTCTAAAGCATGCTTTTGTTCAAAGTTAAGTTCTTTTTCTTTTGCTCTTTCAGTTAAAGTTTTTTTAACTTCATTTAAAGTTACATCTTCAACATACTTATAATTCATTTTTTCACCTTTTTAACAGGTATTTTTGTTTTAGGTATGTTCTTAATTGGTTTTAAATGAACTCTTTCTGTAATAACTGTTTTCTTTAAGTTTCCGTCATAAACTTCTAAAACAGGTGCTTTTCCTTGGAATCTTACAACAGTTCCAGTCTTACCTTGCATTCTTTTATGAGGAAGTCCACCGTGTTTTGAACTATTAATATTTACTTGAACAGTATCTCCAACAGCAACTGGTTTTAATATTTCATTAACTGTTGTCTTTGCTCTAACGTTTCTTCTCATTAAACTTCTTGTTTTTGCTCTTTTTCCTTTTGCTTTTTTACCTGACATATTTAATTACCTTTTTTATATTTTATATAAAGATTTTGAAATAACTAAAATTAGTGTCTATACTAATAAATACCAAAATCTATAGTGTTAAATTATATATATTAATAGAACAGATATGTTTTAAAATAGATTCTTAAAAGGATGTTTTGTATAAAACAACTTTTCTTTATATTCTTTTAAAAACCCCTTTTTAAATGTTTTGTTACACTATATATGTAGATTTAATACATATAAAACAGGTGATAATTTTATGACATATAAAATTCAAAATTTAGTAGCATCTTCAAATCTAGAAACAACTTTAGATCTTTATAATCTTGCAGCCGCAATACCAGATGTAGAGTATGAACCAGAACAATTCCCTGGTGCAATCTTTAAATTAAAAGAACCAAAGGTAACTTTATTGCTTTTCAAGAATGGAAAATTAATAATCTCAGGAGCATCAACAGAAGAGGATATTGTTGCAGGTATTAAAAAAGCAACAAAACTAATAAACGAGATTCAAAAGGAAGTTAAGATAAAGAAGACAGTTGAGTACAATATTGTAAATTTAGTTGCAACTTCAAACCTTAATAGGCCAGTTGATCTTTTCCAAGCAGCAGTAACTTTAGATGATATTGAGTATGAACCAGAACAATTCCCTGGAGCAATCATAAGAATTCATAACCCTAAGGTAACAATCCTTCTTTTCAAGAATGGAAAGATGATTTGTGCTGGTGCAAAGTCTGAAGCTGATATTAAGAAGAGTATTACTGTTGTAAGAAAATTACTTTCAGACAACAACTCAGAGCTTGAAGAATCATTAGATGATACTTCTGTAAAGAAACCTGCAAAGAAGGTTGTTAAGAAGAAATAAGGTCTTTTTAGGTTAAAAAGATCTATTTATAAACCTTGCCATACATATTATTTATGTTAGCGGCCATAGGAATGGAGAAACACCTGGACCCTTTCCGAACCCAGAAGTTAAGTCTATTGCCGTTTTTGTATGTTGTTAGTTCACGCTAGCTGCGTCATTTAAGCTGCTAACATTATATACTTTCTTTTTTTTAAATATTTTATAAAAAAGAATTATTAAAAGCTATTTTTTTTAAAGTAACTTTTTTCTACAGTTAAAATTATTTTTCTTTGTAATATAATTAAAATTATTTTTCTTTGTAATATAAAAATCTTTTTTAAAATAAATAATTCAATTTTTTACAAACTAAAAATATAATTTAATCGCTGTTTAGATATATTTTAATAAATTTTCTAGTTTTTTAAAATTAAATAACTTTTAATATATTTCCCTACATATATATAATATAATTTATAAATTTAGATAGGGAAATTAAAAATGATTGATAGTAATACAGAAAGTGGTTTTGAAAAATTTTTTACTAAACACAAAAGGTTAATGCTTATTATTCTTATTTTTGTTATGGCCTTTGCTGTTAGAGGACATCTTTTAAAGTATGACAATATGTTTGAGTTTGATACATATTGGCACTTAAGGATGACTGGGTATGTTCTTCAAGGAGACTTACCTGATTATGACCCTTTAGGCTTTTATGCTCAAGGAGGAACTCCTTTAACTAGTTGGCCTCCCTTTGTATGGTACTTTACATCATTTTTATATATTCTCTTTACCTTAGGTGCACCCTTTAACAAACAACTTTTAATGGAGTTTGCAAGGTTTCTTCCAGCAATATTTGGTGCCTTAATAACTGTTGCCATGTATTTTTTAGGAAAAGAAATATACAATCGAAAGGTTGGTTTTGTAATGGCAATTGTTACTGCAACAATACCTGCTTTTGTTTACAGAACCATGGCTGGTTTCTTTGAAGAGGATGCCTTGGGTTTCTTATGGTTGATTATAGGTTTTATCTTCTTAGTAAAAGCTGTGAAAAATATTCATAATTACAAAAAACATTTAACATATGCTGTTATATCTGGTGTTTTCTTTGGGCTTATGTCCTTTACCTGGTCTGCCTTTTTATTAGTTCCATTAATAGTTGGCGCCTACTTTATTGCAAATCTATTTTATATGGCATATAAAAATTATTCAAACAAGGACATTGCTTTGTTTGCAAAAACAGTAATAATATCCTTAGTTGTGTTTGCAGTTCTTGCAACCATTGCTCAACCAGGCTGGTTTAAGACAACCACAAGCTATGTTGTTTATAATATACCAATAACAAAAGGAAATATAGATAAATTAAATAATACTGCACAAGTTGCAGAGACAGATGTCTTAGCAGTTTCAGTTGGTGAAGAGAATGCTGGTAAAAAATTCTTTTTATACAAGTATAGTTTCTTGATATGGGTTCCTTTTGTTGTGCTTTTGTTAATGCCATTTTATTTACTTTTCTCAAAAAGAAAAGACCCATTAACCTTAATACTTTTCTTTTGGATATTAATAACTTTACTTATGGCTTGGTCAAAATTAAAGTTTACCTTTTATTTTGGAATACCGATAGCTGTTGCAACAGGATTTTTATTCTTCATTTTAGATGAATGGATTTCTAAAAATAAAAGTGTTTTTGCACAAAGGTTTTTTGCAATATTTATAGGTTTACTTCTATTATCCTCAATTGCAGTAGGAACACATGAAGTATACACTAAAGTACCACATATTGTTGAAAAAACAGATTGGAGAGAATCAATCTTTTGGATATCTGAAAACACTCCAGAATATGCAAAGATATTCAATTGGTGGGATTATGGTCACTGGATAACTTACTTTACAGAAAGGAAGGCAAGTTCAGATAACACCAATTCAAAGATGGAAGCAAATAGTGACTTTGGTATATTTATTTTAAATGAAGACTTAAATGTTACAAAAGAAACCATGCTTAAGTATGATACAGATTACTTTATAGCTGAAAATGGTTACTTTAACAGATACTCTTCCTTTGGTTCCTATGGTTTCTTAACCATTAACTATCAAGACCCAAGAATTACAAGATACATTTCCTTTTTTGTAGATTGTTACCCTGGCTCTGTAGGTGATGGAAGGCTTGCATACAAGTGTGGAGAAAATATTTTGCCAGAAGAGAATATGAAAAAAATTCCAACAACCTGGACAGATAAACCAATAGATGTTATTAACGGTATCCCTATATTCATATATCGTCTGCCAGATAGCTCAAAGATTATTTATCTTAACACACCTGCAAACAACTCTGCATTTTCAAAAATATGGTTTGGAGAAGAAGAATATAAAAAAATATTTTCTAAAGTTTATGAAAATGGAAATGTAAGAATATACCAAGTAAATAAAGAATACTTAAAAGAGTGATTAATTTATGGACCCATTATTGATTTATTTTATTTTATTATCTTTGTCTTTTGTTTTTTCTTTATTCTTAGCATTATTCTTAGTTCAAATCTTTATAAGAATAATCTCAAAAACATCCTTTCAAGGAAAAGACATGAATAAATACAGTAAGCCCTTGGTTTGTGAGCTTGGGGGTATTCCTGTTTTCTTAAGTTTTATTTTGTCTGTTTTATTTGTATTTTTATTAAACTTCATATTAATTATTATCTTTAATTTAAACTTTTCAATGATAGATATTATTCCTTTTAGTTTAATATTAATAGTTTTATTCTTAATCTTCTTTGTAGGCTTTATTGATGATATATTAGGTTGGAAAAAAGGAATCAGCCAGATTCAACATTTCCTATACCCAATTTTCTTTTCAATACCAATGGTTATCTATGCTTTAATATATGATATAACTTCTATTTACATTCCTTTAATAGGTGTTTTAAATGTTGGACTTATCTATGCCTTTATTTTAATCCCAATTGCTTTAACAGCAACTTCAAATGCTTTAAATCTTTTAGCTGGGTTTAATGGTCTTGAAGCAGGAATGGGGATTATTATTTTTTTAACACTTTCAATATTTTCTTTAATGAGTGGAAACTATACTTTATTAATAATCTTGTTTGCCTGGATTGGTGCTTTATTAGGTTTCTTAAGGTTTAATAAATTTCCTGCAAAGATATTTCCTGGAGATATTTTAACCCTAACAAATGGTGCTTTAGTAGGTATATCAGCAATTGTTTTAGGCTTAGAGTTATTAGTTGCTTTTGTTATTATATTATTCATTATTGAGTTTGTTATAAAAGCAAAACATAAGTTTAAGACAGAGTGTTTTGGAGTTATTAAAAAGAACGGCATACTTGATGCAAACCCTAAAGGTGGTTCTTTAACTCACTTTATCTTAAGTAAAGGAAAGTTTACTGAAAAAAAATTAGTTTTTACTTTCTATATTATCCAAGGAGTAATTTCTTTAATCTCTTTAGTTTTATTTTTTATTGTCTATGTTTAGGATGGTCTAAATGAGATTGATTTCCTTAAAGCAGTTTATAATTATTTCAAGACCAATTCTTTTTCCTTTAATTTTTCTTTGTCTTATTTGTGCTTTATTTTTTTCAACCAATTCTTTAGTTTTAATTAATTTTATAGACGTCATTTTTATTTTATTTTTAACCTTTTTAATTCCTTTTTTTATGTTTTCTATAAATGATCTTTATGACTATGATTCAGATAAAATTAATGTTAGAAAAAAAAATATTTTATATGGAAGATTCATCTCAAATATTAAACAATATTCTTTTTCTATTTATTTGTATAATTTTATAATCTTTTTATTCTTATTTATATTTACCTTTCTATTTTACAATATTCAGACAATGCTAATTATTATTATTTTATTTTTCCTAATTTATTTTTATTCTGCAAAACCCTTAAGGTTTAAAGAAGTTTATTTATTAGACTCTTTATCTAATGGTTTTATTGCCTTATTCACTTTTTTGTTAATTTATTCTATTTATAATAATATATTCACATTACCTTTAGAAGTTTATTTAATAGCTTTATCTATTAGTTCTTATCATTTGATTGCTGCACAATTAGATGTTGTTTCAGATAAATCTTCAAATCACAAGACTACCGCAACAAAAATAAGTAATAAGAATATAGTTTACTTAATTTGTATTTTATTTAATTTGCCTTTATTATTTTTAAAAATTAATTCTGTTTTTAAATATCTTTTTTATGTAAATTTTTTTATTATTTTTATTTTGTATTTTTTCCCAAATTTTAAAAAACTTTATTTATTTTTATTTTTTATAATTTCTTGGATGGTTATAACCATAAGTTATGTTTGGAATTATTTATTCTAAAAATCAAATATTCTTTTTTGATATTTAATCTGCTTTAATATCTCTGACTTCTGCATTATCCATCTAAAGCATAGGGTATCAGAAATATATGGGATTAATTTATTTACATCTTCAAAAACAATTTCTTCTTTCTTTATAGCTTCTCTTACAGCCTCTCTTATAACCCACACTCCTTTGGAAGTATAGCTTTGATTAATATCTCTTAAAACAATTACTCTTGCACAAACCCCTATTTCTTGCAAGTGATTTAAAGCCATTAGTCTTGCCGCATAGTATGCTCCTGTTACTTGATAGGCATAGTCTTTTTTAGGTTCGTTAATCTCAAAATCATAAGAAACCACTTCTTTATTTACAATCTCTATCATTTCAAAACCCCATGCAAGAGGCAAGAAAATAACATAAAAAGTATTTTCATAAAAATCATATTTATGCATCTTAATCCTATCTATGGTTTTATTATTTTTAATCTTTAAAAAAATCTCTTTTCCTAAAACATCATCAATAGATGTGATTGACCATCTTGTGGGCACAAATATACGGTCTTTTTTAAGACCTAAAAGCCCCATTGAAAGAAGTTGTTCTATCTTATAAACATCTTCTGTTTTATTATAATACTCAATAATTGCATCTTTTGCCTTAAGTTGAGTATCGCTTGTAAGTTTATCTATTGGTTTTGGAATCTTAATATTATCCACTATTTTTATATTTTCTAAAACCATTCCCTTATTATTTATACCAGATATTTTTTCTGTAAGGTTAATTTTTTTAGAATCTACATTTATTTCAATTTCAGTTTCTTTATCTGCTTTTATTAAATGTTGTATCTCTTCAATATCTTTAGAAGGTACTCTTGCATCCATCTTAGAATAGTTTTTATATGCAAACAATTGTTTACTTCTGTTTTTTTCTATCTTTAAAACATCATTCTTTATCCATTTTTGAGGACTGTTATCAATAGCATCTTCTTTATTTTCATAAGTTCCAGGACCAATAACCAGGTTTGGATATTTAGTTTCATAAACAATATTAAATGGTTTTGAAAACACTTGCTTCTTTAACTTCATGTAAATGTACCTTAAAATATATTCTATATATCTTAGTTTTAAGATAGGTTTATAAATCATTTTATAGATAAATAATATATTATATTTATAGTTTCGCCATAGAAACAAACTTTAGAAAGTAAGGGTTATATAAGGCTTGTAAAAAAAAAGGATGTTGGTTAGTGTATGTTTAAATTATTACGTTTATTTGTAGATAAAAATAAATCTCCTAAAGTTTCAAGAAGAAACAATATTGCAATATTTATTGATGGTCCAAATATATTAAGAAAAGAATTTAATGTTGATTTATCAAAGATCAGAAGATATTTGCAAAAAGATGGAGTAATAAAAGTTGCAAGAGTTTATCTAAATCAGTATGCAACTGATAAGTTAATGGAAGCAGTAGTTAACTTAGGTTTTGAAACAATCATTACTGTTGCAGATGTAGATGTTGCAATGGCAGTTGATGCAACAGATATTGTTCACAATAAAGAGATTGACACCATTGCCTTTGTTACAAGAGATTCAGATTATCTTCCAGCAATCCTAAAAGCAAAGAAACATGGAAAGAACACAATGGTTTTCTTAGTTGAGGAAGGATCTGCTACAGCTTTAAAGAATACAGTTGATAAGGTTGTATTTTTAGATAAACTAAAAAATGAATAGATTATGAATTTACCAATTTCAAAACCAGTAGTGGAAAATGTTTATTTAGATTTAATAGAACCAAATAAATTGCTTCAGGATTTAAACACTAAGCAGTTTACTGGTTTTACATATCTTACTATTCATTCAGCACATAACTTTGAAGAGTGTATCATTTTTTTTCTAAAAGGAAATGTAGCTGGTTCAATCTATATTAATAACACCTACAATGCTGAGTTGTTTGGTAAAAACGCCTTAGACTTAAGTTTCAATTCCTTAAGTTACAGTGACGGTTTACTTAACATCTATCAATTATCAGAAGAACAACTAAAGTTAGTTTTAATATTTAATGATAAGATAAAACATTCTTTTAATTTAGATGCTAAATCACTTTCAAAAATAAATTTTACTTATAAAGAGGAATTATTTAAAAATATTTTAAAAGACAAAATAGTTGAAGTTTATCCAAGATCACAATTATTTGATAAGTTCAACATTACAGAATTATTAAGGTTATAAACATGAGCGGAATACTTTCAAATTTACTTACTAAAATTTCAAATAAGGTTTTAAATATTGATGACCTAAAGACTCCAAAAGAACTTGAATCATTACTTGAGTACAGGCCAGTTAATCTATGTTCTAAAAACCTAGATGATTTTTTATTAAAACTAAAAAATAAACATTTAGTAAATCACATAATTGTAACTGACCTTGAAGGTATAGTTATTGGA
The DNA here is from genome assembly GCA_037441475.1 of Candidatus Iainarchaeum sp. GTDB lineage: Archaea > Iainarchaeota > Iainarchaeia > Iainarchaeales > CSSED10-239 > Forterrea. Next base: position 329,066 of record JBBISB010000001.1, on the reverse strand, counting down.
AGTACAGAAAAGGACTTAAGAGAAGGTTTTAAAAGTGCTGCAATGTATAATTATATCAATACAGAAATAAAAGATCTTTCCATTATCTTGATTGAATCAAAAGGATGGAACATAATCTTTAAATATACAGAGAAGGTATATTTTATTAAAGCAAACGATAGTCTTAGTAGGATAGAAGTAATGGCTATTGTTAAAGATTTAGAAAATTATTTAAAAGTTATAAAGTGAAATTAATATGGGCGAAATAATAACAATTGCATCAGGTAAAGGCGGTGTTGGAAAAACAACATTAACTGCAAATCTAGGTATTGCTTTAAGCGATCTTGGTTTTAAGGTTTTGTTAATAGATGCAGATATTGCAATGTCAAACTTAAGTCTTTTAATAGGTCTTGAAAATCCCCCTATAACCTTACATGATATCCTTTTAGGTTCTTCCTCAGCACAAGATGCTGTTTATGATGGTCCTAACAAAATAAAAATTATACCTTCTGGTCTTTCAATCTCTAACTATCAAAGAGTAGATGCTGAAAGATTAGTATCTGTTGCAAAAAGTTTAATCTCAGAGTATGATTATATATTGATTGATGCTCCTGCTGGAATTGATAAAAACGTTATTTCTGCAATCTCAGCATCAACACAAGTTTTGTTAATAACAGAACCAACCTCTCCATCTGTTGCAGATGTTTTTAAAGTTAAAATAGTTTGTGAAAGATTAAATCAAAAAGTAATGGGTGTTGTTGTAAACAAAGTAAGTGATGTTAAGGGAGAAATCTCTGAAAAAGAAATTATGAAAATGCTTGAAGTTCCAAGCTATGGAAAAATACCTTATAGTGCGGATATTAGAGAATCTTTTTTACTTAAAAAGATAAAACCAATTCTAGTTCACAACCCTAATAGCTCTTCTGCAAATGCCTTTAGGTATATAGCAGTTAGAATGTCTGGAAGAGAAGTTGAAATTAAAGACGAAAAGAAAGGCGGTTTTTTTGCTTTCTTAAAAAGATTATTTTCAAAAAATAAATAATAAGGTGATTAAAAATGAGTGAATCAAAAATTACAAGACCATTTGATATGTTAAATAATGCTATAAACAAACAAGTGCTTGTTCAATTAAAAGAAAATGTTCAAATCAGAGGTAAATTAAAAGCTTTTGATGTGCATATGAATATTGTTATGGAAGATGCCGAGGAAATTAAAGATGGCAAGACTAAGACAAAATATGTAGAAACATTATTAAGAGGGGACAACATAGTTTGGATAACAGTTTAAATAATGTTTAAAAAATAAAAGGGGTGTTGCATGATATTAAATATATTTAATGATTTAGTTGTAATTTATAATGAAAACATTAAAGATAGTTTTATGAATGCAATCTCTTTAGATTTTGTTTTTATTTTTATAATTGTTATTTTTGCTTTAATACTTTTGTTAGTATTTATTGTACTTATCTTACCTTTATTTAAACCATCTCCTGCTAAACTTTATAGAAAATATTTATATTTCAGAGATGAAATGAAAAGAGTTGATGCTCTTTACTCTCAAAAGAAAATTATTTTTGAAGAATATGTCTCTCAACAGTTTATAAATGCTCAAGAGTATTATCGTGTTGTTAAAATATTATCTTCTGATCCTAATTATAAAACAAAATTACAAAGTTATACTCTTCAAGATAATCAAGATAAATCTAAATCAGTTGTTTCTTCGACAAGAAAGTTAACTACAGAAGAAATGCGTTTAAAACAAATTAATAAACTATGTGAAGTATTAAAACCAAAGGCTGCCTTTTATTCAAAGGAAGATATTTATAGTGTTTTACTTTACGAAGGTTTTGAAGAAGGCCTTATAAGAGAAGTTTTAAAACAATTGATAAATCAAAATGTGGTTTTTTCAAAACAATCTTCTTCAAACAGACAAGACCTTTCTTTGTTTTTAAATGACTTGATTAAAGGTAAGGGGGCTGCTAACTTTAAAAACATTAACACCTCTGAATCAATAAGCTTTGAAAAGAAAGAAACAAATAGCTTCTTTAAAGATGACTTTAAAAGAAAAGAGCTTAACTTTGATAAGATTGATGATGTTGATTATACTTTTAAAACAGAACCTGTTATTATTAAAGAAGAAAGACCAGGTTTCTTTAAAAGATTATTTGGTATAGGTAAAAAGAAAGAAGTTGTAAAACCTAAACCATCTATAAATGAAATTGATGGAATTCTTAAAAATATTGAGCAAGAAATTAAGACTAAAGAGGTTTAGTCCTTTCCTGCATTAATTAAGAGTATTATTCCTATTATTATTAATATTAAACCTAGATATACATTTAACCTAGCTAATATTCCTGGTAGATCAGGTATATACATTCCAATACCAATTCCCATTATTATTCCGCTTGCAAGAGATTTTCCCATATTCTAATCTTTTCTCCAATTTTTTAAAAACAACCTATAAATCTACATATCACTAATAAGGTTTTTAAATGAATTCTGTTTGTTTTTTCCTTAAAAAACATTATTTTTAATATTTATCTAATGTATTATTATATGGATAATATATGCAAATAAAAAATATAATTTTAACCCTTACAAGTTCTCTTAAAAATCAAGATCTTAATAGTGTATCTTTCTTTCAAGAACTTTCTTCTTTTGCAAAAGAAAAAAAAATCTCTCTTTATCTAGTTACTGGTTTAAACAAAGAGGTTGGAAAAAACTTAGTTATAAAAAACAAACTAACTTCTTTTTTCTCCTCTAAAAATATCTTCCATGTCTCTGAAAATTACTTAAAATCCCTTTCAGAGATTGATCAAGAGATAAGGAGAGAAAAATACCTTCTTTCAAAAGAGTATGTTGATGAATATTTTAAAATCTATTTTTTAAACAATATAAAACCAAAACTAAATACTGAAAAAACTCTTGTTATTGGTGAGGATGTGTGGCTTGATGCTTACTATGTTGTAGAATACAGTAAAGCAAATGTTTTACTTATAAAACCAAAAATAACCTTTAACAAAGAATCTTTTGACAGTAACCTTAAAACCATAAATTCAGTTTCTTTAGATTTTAAGGAATTAAAAAACTCTTTTGAAACTAAACAAACCTTTGATTACACTAAACTTAAGTCCTTTGCAAAAAACTATTTAATGAACAAGTCAATTGGTAAAATCAACCTTAATATAGATTATGAAAAGCTTTATAAAAAGAAAGAAAAGTGATATTTAATATGGAAATAAAAGAAATCAAAGCAATTAGAGTGCTTGACTCTAGAGGAATTCCTACAATCAAAACATTTGTAAGAACAGAAAATGAAGTTGGAGAAGCCTCTGTTCCTTCAGGAACTTCAGCTGGTCTTTATGAAGCCTATGAGCTAAGAGATAAATCTTCAAAGGATTATTTCAAGCAAGATGTTTCAAAAGCCATTAATAATGTAAACAACATTATTTCAAAAAAATTAAAAGGAAAGTTTGTTTTAGATCAAGAAGATATAGATAAAACATTAATTGAAATAGATGGTACTTTAAACAAATCTAAACTAGGAGCAAATGCTATTCTTTCAGTAAGCCTTGCAGTCTCAAGAGCAGCTTCAAAAGAGCTTTCCATGCCTCTTTACAAATACATCTCAAGACTTATTAAAAATGAAAAATATTCCTTTCCAACTCCACTTTCAAACATTATAAACGGAGGGCTTCACTCTGGTTCTAACATAGCCTTCCAAGAGTACTTAATAGTTCCAAAGTTTAATGATTTTGAAGATTCAGTAAAGGCAATGAGTGAGATTTATCACTCTCTTAAACAAATAATCTCAAAAGAGTATGGCTCCTCTTCTACAAATGTTGGGTATGAGGGTGGGTTTGTTCCAAATTTCAATGATGTTAATGAAGAAAACCCATTAATCTTAATTGAAAAGGCAATTAAGCAGGCAGGGTATACAAGAAAAGAGGTCTCTTTAGCCCTTGATTGTGCTGCAAATTCCTTCTATAATGAAAAAACAAAAAAATATTTTTTAAACAATAAAAATTACTCTTCAAGTGAGCTTTCTGATTATTACCTTAAGTTAATAAAGGATTATAATATAATCTCAATTGAAGATCCTTTCTCTGAAGAAGATAAGCTTGCTTGGAAAGATTTTAATAAAAAGATAAACAATAAGATAAATGTTGTTGGAGATGATCTTTTAGTTACAAACCCTGCGCTTATAAAAGATGCTATTAAGAAAAACTATTGTAACTCTCTTTTATTAAAGGTAAACCAGATAGGCACCTTAACAGAAAGTCTTGAGGCCTTTAAGATAGCTAGAAAAGCAAACAGGAAGGTTGTTGTTTCTCATAGGTCAGGAGAGACAGAGGATAACTATATTTCAGACTTAGCTTATGGTATTAACTCTGACTATATTAAGTTTGGAGCTCCTGCAAGAGGAGAGAGAACAAGTAAATACAATAGACTTCTTGAAATCAAGTCTATTGATATTTAATTTTTATTTTTTTTAAAAAGAAAACTATTTCTTTTTAAGCATTGGAAGACCAGTTCTTTGGTTTTCAATAACCTTATACTGTGAAGGTAAATCTATTGAATCCTTTGCCTCTGCAGAAAAGAAAAATAAATGTCCTTTTTTGTGAAGATAATATGTTTTTCCATTTTTTTTATTAGTTTGTGAGTAACCCATATTTTAAAACCCCCTTAAATATTAAAACTACTATTGATATATTGTATCAACTAGTTTATAAATTTTAGGTTTTTAAGGTTAATTTTTTAACTGGTAGGAATAACGATATATTTAAATAAGGTTTATAAACATATATATTTACAAGTTAAATATACTTTATAATATATTAAAAGGTGAAAATAAAATGGCAGATGAATTCGATTTAAACGAAGAAATGTCAAGTTCTTCAAAAAGATCAGGTACTTCTAAGTTAAGACTTGAAGGAATTATCCCAATTGTAATAATTATTATAGTTGTTTTACTTATTGCTTTTAAGACAAATATCTTTTCTGGTTCTTCAGATTTATTTGGAGGAAAAGGTGCAGCTGTTTTAGTAATAGGTTCTCCAAGTCCTAATTTACAAATGGTTTTAAATAATGCTGAAAACAAAGACATTATTAAAGAAAAAAGACATATAACAATGGATGCTCTTTTGTATAATCCTACAGAGAGGATAAAGGGGTATGATATTATTATTTTAGATCAAACTTTATCTGCTGACAAATCAATTACAAGGACAGCTGGTGAGGCAATCACTTCTTTTGTTAAGTCTGGTGGTAGTTTAATAATTGTTTTAAACTCTGGTATTGAAAGACCAGGAGATGCATCAGTTATTGGTTGGAAACCAACTTTTGGTGATATCATTCCTGTAGCATGTAACCCTACTCTTTACAATATACCAAGTTGTAAGCAACAGTTAAGAGTTAATGGTGTAATACACGCAAACAGATACAATAGTAAGCAAGGAGCTTATAAGATAATGTACGGTATTGAAAGAGTACCTGCTTTAGAGTCTGCTGGTTTAATATATACAGAGACATTCCCAATTACTGTTGAAGGAAATGAAATTGCTTATTTGGTTGATGCAAGAACAGGTACATACTATCCTGCAATTGTTGAAAAGCCAATGCTTCTTGGAAAAGTAATCTACTTTAATTACGATCCAGGACTTTCAGAAACAATTTTCATAAATACATTAAAGTATTTAAAATAGATTTTTAGAAATAAAAATCTTCTTTTTTTTCTTAAAAATATACATTTAAAAACACTTCTCTCCTTTATTATATTATAAACTTTAAGACTATTTTCTAAAAATAGTTTTAAAATATTTTTAAAAAAAACCGTTATAACTGCTTAAAAGAGCAGGAGGTGCTATGTAAGTATGGATAAAAAAACATTAGATACTACTCTCCAGACTCTTTTCTCCACATTAAAGAAAAGAAATTTTGATGAGTCAGTTGATCTTGTTGTTACTTTCAAAAATATGAATGTTAAAAATAAAGATCATAGGTTTGAATATTTTGTAACAATACCACATCCATTCGTAACAAAGATAAAAACATTGGCATTTGTAAAGAATAAACAATATTTAGAGTCTTTGAAAGGAATTGTGGATAAAGTTATTTCAGATGAAGAAATATCTAAAATATCAAAAAAAGATGCAAAGAAACTTGCAAACGAGCATGATTTAATTTTAGCAGAAGGACCTGCAATGCTTACAGTAGGAAAGTTTTTAGGACAAGTTTTAAGTCCTAGAGGTAAGATGCCTATTGTTATGCCACCAGCAGAGCAAGCTGTTAAAGGATTAATTGCTGCTCAATTAACAAAAGTAAAAGTTACTAATAAAAAAAGTAAATCTTCTGTTTCTATAATGCTTAAGATTGGAAAGAAAAGTCAAACTACAGCTGATATTTCTGAAAATACATTAGCAGTTTTAAACTCACTTGTAGAAAAACTTCCAAATGGTAAACAGAATGTTAAAGATATACTTTTTAAAACAACTATGAGTGCACCTGTTAAGGTAGGAGGTGCTTTATAAAATGAGTAAACATCTTAAAGCATGGAGATTAAAAGAACTTGGCAGTATTACTGATCTTATAAGTAAGTACCAAACAATCGGTATTGGTGACTTAAATAATTTTCCATCAGCATTACTTCATAAGTTAAGAAAGAACACTCCTGATATACACTTCAAGGTAACAAATAGAAATATCTTAAAGATGGCACTTGAAAAAGTAAATCAAAAAGATATGATTGAAAAATTACCTAATCAACCAATATTGATTTTATCAAACCAAAATGCTTTTGAAATTTATTCTTCTATTAAGAAAAATAAATCAAGATCTAAAGCAAAGGTTGGTATGTTATCACCAATTGATATTGTTGTTCCTGAAGGAGATACTGGTCTTGCACCTGGTCCTGCACTTTCAGATCTTAAAAAAGTTGGTATTAAGGCTCAAGTTAAAGGAGCTACAATACATGTGACTAAAGACACTGTTATTGCAAAAGAAGGAGATGTTATTAATGAAGATATTGTAAGTATCTTAGCAAAGCTTGACATTAAACCTGTTGAATTAATATTAGATGTTGTCTTTATCAAAGAAGACGGTATTGTTTATTCAAAGGAAGTTTTAGATGTTGATGCTGAAACAATATATAATAACTTCATAATGGCAGTAAGACAAGCTATTAACTTAGGTGTTGAAGCAGGATATGCAACAGACCTTACAATTGAGCCAATGATTATCATGGCAGAGTTAAGAGCAAAAGCCTTAGAAAAAGAGGTTGAAGGAAAAGGAAATTAATTTTCCTTTTTTCTTTTAAATAAAAAAATTATAAATAAGAGGTGAATTAGTATGGATTATATCTATGCAGTTTTATTATTACACAACGCAAAAAAAGAAATTAACGATGCAAATGTTAAAGCAGTTTTAACAAGTGCTGGAATATCAGTTGATGAAGGTAAATTAAAAGGTCTTTTAGCTTCATTAAAGGATATCAACGTAGCTGAAGCTATAGAAAAAGCATCTATGCCAGTAGCTGCTGCAGGTCCTGTTGCTGAAGTTAAGAAAGAAGAAAAAGTAGAAGAAATTGAAGTTTCAGAAGAATCAGCTGCTGAAGGTTTAGGTTCTCTTTTCGGTTAAGGTTTTTTTAAAACTTTAAAACCTTTTCTTTTTTATTAACATTACAAAAGTTTAGGTTTATTTTTTTTTAAAATAAAGAAAATAAACTTATTCTTTTCTTTTTATTTTTATTCTTTCTCGGTCTTCTAGTTTAGATAGTTTTTTAAATATTTTTTAAACACATATATTTATAAATAAGCCCCAACACTGTTATAAAGTTCTTGCAATAGGACAAGGTGTTGGATGAACTATTTATGGACTTAAAAGATAATTTAATTATTTTTATAGATAATGCTTATTTAAAAAAAGATGTAAAGGTAATATTATATTGTTTAATTAATAAATCTAGAAATTTCTTTTTATCTAATCATTTATTATCTATTTGTAATGAAGTTAAATTAATTAATAATAGTCATTTTAATTGATTTTCTCGGTCTTCTCCTTTCAATAAATATATAAACTATTTATTCTATATTATATAGTATGCAAAATACAGATAAGTACATCTCTTTTCCACATATAAAAAAAAATACAGTGGAAAAAAGATTGTATCAAGAGCTATTGACAGCAAAGGCAATAGATGAGAGTGTTTTAGTTGTAGCTCCAACTGGGCTTGGAAAAACAATTATTGCGGTTTTACTTATTGGGTTTATCTACAAACCAGATAAATCAATTATTTTTATGGCACCCACAAAGCCACTGGTAGCTCAGCATCAAAAATCTTTAGAAAAAGTTTTAAATATTGCTTCTGAAAAAATAATTCTTTTAACAGGACAGATTCCTTCTGAAAAAAGAAAATCAATCTATTCAGAGAAAGGACTTATTATCTGTGCAACTCCACAAACAATTGATAATGATATTAAAAACAATCTTTTAAAAGAAGATGATTTCAATTTAATTATTTTTGATGAAGCACATAGAGCTGTTGGAGAGTATGCTTATGTTTCTATATCTTCTTTCTTTTCTGAAAATATAAAACGTTTAGCTTTAACAGCATCTCCTGGTCATAATAAACAAAAGATTAAAGAGGTGTCAAATAACTTAAAGATAAAGCACATTGAGATTAAGAGTAGTAAAGACATAGATGTTATTGATTATGTTAAAGATGTTGAGGTTGAAACTATTTTTACTGAACTTGATCCTCTTTCGAAAAAAATATCTAAGCTTTTAGATGATTTTATTTTTACAAAAATAAATCTTTTAAGAAAACTTAATCTTTCAATATCTGCAAACTATACAAAAAAACAAATATTAATGGTTCAGCAGCAGTTGTTTAAAAGGCTTGAGTCTTCTAAAAACTCAATTAACTTTGTAGCTCTTATAAATGTTTCCTTAGCCTTAAAAGCTCATCATGCAAAGGAGCTTATAGAAACACAAGGGTATTTGGCTTTAAGAAATTATCTTGAAAAAATATTTAAGGATTCAAAAGGCTCAAAAGTTACAAGAACCATCTCCCAGTTTGTAAACTCTAAAGAAATATTAGAGGTGTATAGGCTTCTTATAAATCTAGATGTTAAAAAAGATATTTATTCAAAGGAGAAAGAAATCCTTGAGATTGTAAAAGAGTATTTTAAAGAAAATAAGGCTTCAAAGATATTGATCTTTAATAACTTTAGAGATAATGCTCAAAACATTACAAACTTTTTAAATGAACTTCCTAAAGTAAATGCTGCAAGATTTGTTGGACAAGCATCTAAGGAAGAAGATAAAGGATTGTCTCAAAAAGAACAATCTTTAATCATCAAAGACTTTAGAGAAGGGGTATACAATGTTTTAGTATGTACTTCAGTTGGTGAAGAGGGTCTTGACATTCCTTCTGTTGACTTAGTTATCTTTTACGATGCTGTTCCTTCAGAGATAAGGGCAATACAGAGAAGAGGAAGGACAGGTAGGTTTAATGCTGGTAAGGTTGTAATGCTTTTAAACAAAGATACAATAGATGAACATTATTATTATGTTTCTTTAAAGAAAGAATCAGTTATGAAAAAAAACCTTTTAAATTTTACAAGCGATTCTTTAGAAAAGTCAACAAGAAAAAAAAAGATTCAAAAGAATATTGGAGATTTTTAAAAAAAAGTTGTGATTAAGTATGGATTTAATAGACTTTATAATCGAAGCTAAGAAAAACACCTATGCCTCTTCTCGTATGTCAGATAAGCTTAACAAAGATGGTTCTAAGGAATTAATTTTTGAAAGTTCTTCTTTAACTTACGTAGATAGATATTACGGTCATAATCCTTTTTCAGGTCAAGAGATTATTTTTAAAGACTCTAAGGCCATTTGGTCCATGAACTATTATGGCCAGATAAAAGATCATTTAATCTCAGAGAAAGAAGTTTATTCTTTCTTAAAGAAAGCTCTCCTTAATGTTGAAAAAAGATTTCCTTTAAGAGGTCCTAATATCTTTAGAGAAGATGATTATGAATATTTTTCAGACACCTCTGGTTTTATTGAGGAGTTTAATGGTAAAGAAAGAATTGACTTTAAAGGAAAAACTGTGTATATTGGTTATTATCACGGTGGTCTTTTAAGAGATAAGTTGTTGTGATTTTTTTTAAAATTATTTATAGAAAATATATAGTGTGAAAGAGTATGCCTTCCAAAGAAATAAACCTTATTTGTGATCATAGAGAGAATGCCTCTTCTGTTTTATCAGAGCTTTCCTCTCTTTCTTCTAATTGATATAAAGGTGAATCTTTTAATGGAACAATTAAGTGTAGGAGACTATCAAATCTCAGAAGACATTGTTATTGAAAGAAAAACTTTATCTGATCTAGAAACCTCAATAATTGACGGGAGAATTTTTTCTCAACTACAAGATCTTTCTGCAATAAAAAGGTCTGCCTTAATAGTTGAGGGAGAAGCCTCTAAACTTTATGCAAGTAAAAGAATAAATGGTAAGGCAATTATTGGTCTTTTAACCTCTATTGGCCTTAACTATAGAGTGCCAATCTTTTTTACAAAAAATCAAAAAGAAACTGCTCTCTTTCTTTATATAATGGCAAAGAAAGAACAAATCTCAAATGGTAATGGAAATGATTCTAAGTTAAGATATTCAAAAACAAAAATGTCAGGTTCTGATTGGCAGTTATTTATAATGCAGTCTTTTCCTGATGTAGGCCCAACTCTTGCAAAATCAGTTTTAAAGGAGTTTAAGTCTATTAAAAATATTTCAAATGCGTCGATAGAAGACTTAACAAAAGTTTCTATGCTTGGCAGGAAGAAAGCAGAAAAAATAAAATATCTTTTTGAAAGAGAATTTTAATTTTCTAAAATAAAGAGAGTGCCATTTTTTTAATAATCTCTTCTTCAATATTTTTTTTATCTTTGATTTTATAAAAATTAATTATTCTTTTATCATCAACTTTCTTTTTTTTAATCTCTGTTATCTCAAGTTCTTTTTTTATTTTGTCTAAAGGTATTTTCCCTTCACTTAAAACACATAAATAGCAGTTATTTTTACCTTCCTTTAAAAACCATTCTTTAGATACTCCATTAATTTGGTTTGTAAGGGAGAGAATCATTAAACTTTCAGTAAATAGTTTCTTTGAGATATTAAGCTTATCCAAAAACCTGTTTTTACCTATAAAAATACCCCATTTTAGCTGATTTTCACTGTAAACAAGGGTGTCTGGAACCAAAATCACCTGGATTTTAGGTTTTATGGCTTTTTCAAGCATTTCAATTCTTTTTAAATATTTTTCTATATTATTAATATCTATAGAGCAATATATATTTTTGATATGATAGCTTTTTTTTAGTACCTTAAATGAGTCTGTCATATTATAATTATAAATAATTTAGTTTAAAAATATACTGATATTTAAAAAAGGAGTTGAACACAAAATGGTTGAGTGGATTAAAACATCAAAAAGAAAAGCAACAGGCGGAATTAACAATGCTGTTAATGCTAAAACAAAATCCTTAAGTGATAAGGGTGGAACTTTTTCAAAAACCACTGTTGATGCAAAAGATAAAAAACATACTGAAAAAACAAGAGGCGGTAATGTTAAATTAAAAATAACAAAAGCTTCAAACGTTTTAATTTCAGATAAAGAAAAAACTTTTAAAGCTAAAGTTTTAAACGTTGTAGAAAACAATGCAAATAAACAGTTTGTAAGACAAAAAATAATTACAAAAGGTTCAATTATCATTGTTGATATAAACGGTAAAGAACATAAAGCAAAAGTAACTTCAAGACCAGGTCAAACTGGACAAGTAACTGCTGTTTTAATAAAATAGATTTTAATATATGCTTAAAAACTATTTTAGAAATTTAAAAAAAGATTTTAAAAATAAAAAGAAAGTTAAAGATTCTTTTTATTTCTTATCTTATTTTATAATCTCATTTTTAATAGTCTATTTAATCTTATCAAAGACATTAATCTATTATTTCATAAACTATTTTTATGGTTCTTTTTCAAGTAGCCTTTTAAATATTTTTTATAATATACCTTCTACCTTTTATTATGATTTTATAGAGAAAGCAACCTTCATAATAGTTCCTACCATTGACTATCCTATAGCTATAGTCTTCTTATGCACAGGAATATTAGAATTTTCTTTAATCTTTAGTGCAATTGTTGCTAACATTGGTGTTTCTGTAAGGCAGAAGATAAAATGGGTTTTAATATCTTCTTTAGTGGTTATACTTTTTAATCTCTTAAGAATAACCTTTACAATCTTTTTAGTTGATTCCTTAAGCTTACAAGTAGCTGATTTTTTCCATGGCTTCTTGTTTAGGTTATTTTTAATACTGATTGTTATTGGTACATATTATTTGTTTTTAAGAAATAGTTTTAAATAAAATTTATTTTTTTTTAGAAACTTTTAATATTTTCTTTTGATTTTTTATTTTAATTTTATTTGCATCTCTAGCTCTTTCAAGATGTTCTTTATTTTTTATACTCTCAAGTTTTAAATCTCTAATCTTTCTAAGAGATTGATTTATCTTTTTTTGATCAGTACATGTCTTAATAACTTCTTTTAAAAGACCAATTTTAATTGTATTATGTTCAATAATCTTTACTGGTGAGGCTTTGTGCTTTTCAATCTTACTTTCAAGCTTTTTTATTCTTAAAAATAGTCTTTCTTTTTCTTCTTCTATTTTTTTTTTATTTAAAAAAATATCATGTTTTTTAAGATCCATACTACATCAATTACTTTTATTTTTTAGGACCTTTTCTTAAATGCTTGACTCTTGGTTTTTCTTCTTTTTTTTTAAGGCGACGTTCATTTTTTTCTTTAATTTCATTTTGATTCTTTAAATTTTCTTTTTCAATTCTTTTAATTTCTGTAATCATTTGATCAATAAAATAAGTATCTCCTTTGTTAAGCTTTATCATATCCTTTAAAAAATCAATTGTAAGGTTATTCAAAGTTATTTTTTCTGCAGAAGTAAGTGTGCCTTTTCTTCTTTTATCCTCAAGACGATCTCTAAGCTTTCCAAGAGGGCATTGAGTGTGATTCCATTTTTTATTAATATCTGACATTATTTTTCATCTTTTATAATTTTTTTAACTTGATCAATAGTAGTGTACTCTAAAGGATTAATGTTATCTACAATATATTTCATTTCCTTTAAGTCTTCAGCTCTTGCATATCTTTTTGAAAACATCTCTAAATTAGACTCAATCCCTTTCATCCTACTTTCAAGTTCTTCAAGCTTTGAAAAGATAGCTTCAACCTTCTCGCTAGAAGCAAAGGAATCTTGTGAACCAGAGCTATTGTTTGATGCAATTTTCTTATTTAAAACAAGAATGTTTCTTCCAAGTATTTTTTCGTTATGCACAAGATACTTAAGCTTCTGTCTTAAAACCAATAAACTTGATTGTAAGGCCTTAATATCTTGGTAAACGTTTTGTGATTGATCAACCATAACTTTATCTTTTCCTAAGTAATTTTTATATATATAGTAACAGATAATATTTAAAAAGTTTTGTTTTCTTTTTAAAGTGGTTTTCTTGAGTGGAAGTTAAGAATAATTGAGTTCAGTTATTAAATTAAAAACCTTTATAAACTATTTGTCTCATAAATATATAAAAAATATGAGGGGATTATATGAATAAAAAGATATTAACTTTCTTTGGCTTTTTAATAATTTTAACAGCAATGGTTTTAACAACCGTAAATGTTGATGCTTCAAAAAGATTTGATGTGATTGATATTTCTTACTCTTATGTAAGCTACAACTATCCATATTATCCTAACGCTCAATACTACAATAGCTATAACTATTACGACTATTACACCTACTCTTCAGGATATATAAATCCTTACACAGGATATACCTCTTACCCAGTTTACTCAAGCTATGTAAGTACTTACTACCCTGTATACACCTATTACCCTACATACACTTATTACCCAACAACCTATTACCCTACATACAGTTACTATAACAACACAGTAAGTTATAATTTTCCACAAACACAAGTAACTTTTAGTTGGCAATAGTTTTTTTACATTAAAAATTAATTGAGGCTTTTATTATGAATTACAAATATTTAATGCTAATATTTTCAGTAATATTATTTTCATCAGTTGTGTTCTCTTACACAATTGGTTTTGATTATGCAGAGGTAAGAACAACCTCTTACCCTAACTATCTACCTTATCAATATGCAAGCTATTATGACACCATAGACTTAAGATATGGTATTTATGGTTCAGGAATATCTTCTCCAGTAAACATTGTAGTTTCCCCTAAAGTATATGGAATTAATCTTTCTGGACAAAGAGTTTTTGTTCATAATATCCAAACTCAATCTTTTTTAATGCAACCGTACGGTGTATACACTTACGCCTATAACCCAATGTTCTATTTCGATCCAGCTTATCAAGTCTATGAAGTAGTTTTAGATCTTCAATCTTTAGATGGGCAATATTATACCTCAACAAACACCTATATCTATGCTTTAGGCTCTTCAGGAAATAACACCACCCCTCCACAAAATCCTCCTTCAAACGTAGTTTCATGTGATGACTTTTCAATATCTGGTTTTTCAGATATTTATTTAGAAGAGGATAAAAGAGATTACTATAATATATATATAATTAATTCTATTAACAAACCATTAACCATTACCTCAGTTTCTATAAATCCACAAAACCCAACTAACTTAGATATTCAAAACATCTCCTACCCTTACACCATTTCAGGATACCAGACAAGAAGTGCAGAAGTTAAGCTTTTTGCAGACACTGTTTCTTCAAACTATACTGGTTACTTTGATGTAGAAATTATAGGCAAGTATGATAACTTAACTTGCTCTAAGACATACAATGTAAGATACAGAATAAACAATTCTTTACTTGAGAACAATGCTTCATGTAACGACATAAGAATAATGGATAATTATTTAACACTTTCTTCAAACGAAAATAAAAATGTAGATATTAAGATAGAAAATAGATCCTTAGATTATTACTTTGAAATTAATGATATTAAAATTAAAAAACCATCCAACTCAATTGTTACTCCTAACATAAGAAACAATCTTTATAGGATATATGAAGATTCTTTTAAAACTTTAAATCTAAACTTAAGAGCAGACTCAACCTCTATTTATAAAACAGAAAATCTAACCTTAGAGATTGAAGGTTTAAAGAGAGATAATAGAGAGGATAGAAGATGTAAGATAAACCAAAATATCTCTGTAAGAGTTTCTCCAACCTCCTATTCTCAGACAACAAACGAATGTAAGGATGTTTCAATATTTACAAGAAACATAACCCAAAAAGAAGGGACAACTACCAGTTATTCAAAAGATAGTGGTTTCTATATCTTAAATAACTCAAATAAGAAGTTTGTAATCACAGGTGTTAACTATCAAGACAACACTTCAAATGCAAATATTATTTCAAAAGCAATTGACTATAATGTTTATCCACTTAGTTTTAATTCCCTTAACTTTGATTTAATAACAAGTAACATTACTTCAAACTCCTCTTCAAAAGCAAACATCTCTGTTCAAGGATACTTTGAAAATGGTGCTTCCTGTAACTATTCAGATATTAAGTCTGAGTTTAATATAGCTATTACAAAGGAAGATGACATGTGTTATAATGTAGGTGTTAAAGATTCTTCTTTTAAAGAAGGAAACAACTTCATTACAGTTTACAATAACACTGCTGTTGACTTTTCAGTAAACGATGTTATTTCTCAAAACAATCAAAATACAAAAGTAAATGTTCCTGTAAAGGCATTTGTTATTCCTAAAAACTCACAAAAAACAATTTCAGTTGGTGCAAATGGCATAGGTTCTTTCAAGCTTCTTTTAAAAGGTCAATTTTCAAACGGAAAGTCTTGTGATTACATGCAAACAAACTCAGGATATTTCTCTTCAGAAGGGTATAACTTCTCAGAGAGTGCTTGTAACTTTAATTTTACTTACCCAAATGTTAAGTATGTTTCTTTAGATTCAGACTTTGTTGATTTTACTTTTAAAAACCTTACAAACAAATCAGGGGTTATAAAGTTATCAGCAACAGGAGCTGTTATTGAAGATCCATTAATTAACTTTTCTGCATATGCAGATATTTCAAAGAGAGTTTCTCTTAAAAATATTAAAAACCCAAAACTAGTATTATACACTGTTGATATTTATGGATGTTCACCAGTATCATATTTTACAAACCTTTACCCTTACTCTCAGAATATAGAGGGGGATGTCTCTTTTATAACATACACTTCTAATATCTCTTCAATTGAGGAAAGATTATTAAGCTCTTTTACTTTAAAAAACAACTCTTCAAGAAACCAAGAGGTAGAAGTTAAGTTTGCAGGCTTTCCAAACAATTTTACTTTTGTTACAACTGATGAGTTTTTAAGTAAGGATATCTTTACTTTCTCTCAACATAAGAAATCAATAATAATTAATCCAAGCTCTTCAAAGAACATTAACTTCGGTGTTATTGTTCCAAGTAATGCTGAACATATAAAGTATAATGGATATATAGAAGTTTATTCTTCAAGCAAGCTTATCTTAAGAGAGCCTTTCTCCATAGATAGAACAATTACAAAGGAAGGTTTAACTGTTAATACCTCTCTTGAAGCAATAGATCTTAAAAACAACAAGGTTCTTTTAAGCTTTGAGTTTGAAAACAATTTAAATAAACAAAGAAACCTTTATCTTTCTTTTGAAGATGAAAATAATTTTTCTTTAGAGGGAGATAGAACTATTGTTGTTGAACCTAACTCTAAGGTTGTTAAAAGTTATTCAATTACTTACAAAGAATCCCCTTTACTTAAGTATAAGATAATAGATACTGATAACTCTTCTTTAGCCTACCAAGGAGAGCTTGACCTAAGAAATGTTAAACAAGAACCTAGCTTTTTATCAGGTTTTTTTTCTTTAACAAATACCGAGGGTATTTTATTAGGTATTATAATAATATTATTAATACTGCTAATCTATTATTTTTTATTTTATGGTTATAAAAAAAAGAAAGCAGAAACAAGAAAAGATTTTTTAAGAGTTAAGAAAGAGACTTTACCTGTTTTGGAAGAAACAAAGCCAGAAACAATCTTTGTTTTAGAAAAGGAGACTTCCAAGCAAATAACTTTAAAACAACTTGATGAGGCAAAAAATTAATTTTGTAGAGGGAATAACCAAACCCTTTATAAATGTTTTTGTGCTAAGAGTATTATATAAGCGAGATTAAATAAGCTTTGTAGACTGTGTGTTAACATAAACAGTTATTAACCATTTTTTTAAAGATTTGGTTAACATATAAATGCAAAAGCTGATATGGATGTTTTTAAGGTTCTAAAAACATTATTTAGAAAATCATATGTTGTATTTTAACGTAAAAAATATTAATGTGTAATCTATATGCCAAAGAAATATAAACCAAGAGCAGGATCAATGGGTTTTTACCCTAGAGTAAGAGCTAGATCCATAATTCCTAAATTTAATTCTTATAATAGTCTAGAAAAAGATTTAACAGTTTGTAAACCTGTAGCATACTACGGTATTAAGGTTGGTATGATGCAAGCAACTGCAAAAAATGCACATAAAAACACATCTTCTTATGGGCATGAAGTTGTAGTTCCGGTAACAGTTGTTGAGACCCCTGAACTTAAGGTTGCAGGTGCAAGACTTTATAAAAATAAAAAACCAATAACAGGTAAAAATGCTGTTTCTGAAATTTTACAGTTTAATAATGTTATTTCCAAAAGAATAACTGGTAAAAAATCAACTAAGAAGAAAGAAATTGATGATTTTTTAAAACAAACTGAAAATGCTGATGATGTTGTTCTTTTATGTTATGTTGATACTAAAATGACCACAATTGGTCAGAAAAAACCAGTAATTGTTGAAATTCCATTATCAGGGAAGTTTGCTGATAAAATAACTTATTTTAAAGAAAAATTTAATAAAACATTGCCTATTTCTGAAGTATTTGATATTGACACTGACTTAGATGTTAAATCTATATCTAAAGGTCACGGATATACTGGTCCTGTTAAAAGATTTGGTATAAAGATTCAAAGACCAAAAGCTCAACAAATACAAAGACATGTAGGTTCTATTGGTCCATGGCATCCTGCAACAGTAATGCACACTGTTCCTAGATCTGGTCAACATGGTTTCCATAATAGAACAGCGTATGTTAAAAAACTTTTAATGATAGGCACAGATCCTTCAAAGATCAACCCTTCTGCTGGTTTTAAAAAATACGGTGTTATTAAAAACCAATACATAATAATTGCAGGAAATGTTCCTGGTGTTTCAAAAAGAATTGTTGTTCTTAGAAAGTCAACAAGAAAACCAAGAAGCAAAGTAACACTTACAGATGTGAATATAATAACTAAATAATTTTGATTGTTATGAAAACAAACGTTTACAATATTTTAGGAAAATCTATAAAGGAAATTGAAGTTCCTGATTACTTTAGACAAAGCTATAGACCAGACCTTATAAAGAAGGCTGTAATCTCAAGTCAAAGTAATGAGTACCAACCAAAAGCTCCTACTCCTTATTCAAATAGATTAAATACTGCTGAATACAGAGGTGTTAGAAAGAAAAACACTATGGACAACTCCATTAACACTGGTAATGCAAGACTTCCAAGACTTAAAAACAGAAGAATCTTGATGGCTGGTAGAGTTGCTGGTATTTCTCAAGCTGTTGGTGGACCAAAAGCACATCCTCCAAAGGTTACAAAAATATTAATTAAGAAAATAAACAATAAAGAAAGAACAAAAGCTATTTTAAGTGCAATCTCAGCAACTGCACATCCTGGAATTATACAAACAAGAGGGCATATCCTTCCTGACAAAATATCTCTTCCAATAATCTTTGAAAACTCTATTGAAAATTTAGAAAAAACAAAAGAAGTTTACGACTTACTTGAATCATTAGGTCTTGCTGACAATGTTGAAAAAGCAAAAGACAATAAGTCATACAGAGCAGGTAAAGGTAAAATGAGAGGAAGAAGATACAAGAGAAGAAAAAGTGTTTTATTTGTTTTAGGAGATTCTAAAAACTATAAAACTTTTAAAAACTTAGAAGGTGTTGATGTTATTAACGCATCAGAACTTTCAATCAAGGAACTTGCACCTGGAACACATGCTGGAAGACTTACAATTTTTTCTGAAAGCGCAGTTATGAAATTACAGGAGAGATTTTCAAAGGTGATGTAAGATGACTAAAACTTTAGAATACTACGATGTTGTTGAATATCCTGTAATAACAGAAAAAGCAGTTGATTTAATATCAACACAGAACAGATTAACTTTTATTGTTAATAAGAAAGCAAATAAAAAACAAATAAAAGAAGCTGTTGAAAAATTATATAACGTTAAAGTTAAAACAATAAATACTTTAGTTGATAGAAAAAGTAGAAAAAAAGCATTTGTAACTCTTAATAAAGCATTCAATGCTCAAGATGTTGCAAATAAATTAGGAATATTATAAAATTAAATAAAGGTTTTTATTTATGGGTAAAAGACTTAGACTTCAAAGAAGGGGTAAAGGAACTCCAAAGTATGCTGCTACTAATAATGCAAAAGTTACTTTAAGATATAATTACTTTGACAATACACAGACATTAAAAGGACAAGTAGTAAAATTATTTTCAGATCCTATAAGAACAGCTCCAGTTGCTGAAGTATTATTTGAAAATGGTTCTGTAGACTATCTTGTTGCTCCTGAAGGTATAAAGACAGGGGATAGAGTTGTTTTTGGAAAAGGTGCTGAGATTAAAGCAGGTAATGTTTTATTCTTAAATGATTTAATACCTGGTTCAAATATTTTTAATATTGAGAAAAACTTCGGTGATGGCGGTAAGTTTGTAAGAGCTACTGGTCAAACTGCTGTTTTAATGAGTAAAAAAGAAGATGTTGCTATTGTTAAATTACCATCTGGTAAGATTAAAGAATTTCTTTTAAATGTTAGAGCTACAATTGGTGTTGTTGCCGGTTCAGGTAGACCAAACAAGCCATTTGTTAAAGCTGGTAACAAGTATCATGCAATGAAAGCTAAAAGTAGACCTTATCCAACACTTAGAGGTGTTGCGATGAACGCTGTTGATCACCCTTTCGGTGGACTTCAACACCACGTTGGTCACTCCAAGTCTACATCAAGACACGCTCCATCAGGAAGAAAAGTTGGTGCTATTGCTTCTAAGAGAACAGGAAGAAAGAAAAAGTAAAGGTTGATTTTAAATGGATGAATATTACGGTTTTAAATATAAGGGTAAAAACCTTGAAGATCTTCAAAAAATGTCTTTAAGAGACTTTTCAGCATACGTCTCTTCAAGAGCAAGAAGAAATTTACTTAGAAATGAAAGTGATGTTTTTTATCAAAAGTTTGAAAAAAACAAAGATATAGCTAAAAACATAAGAACACATAGAAGAGACTTAATTGTAACCCCTAAAATGGTAGGTAAGACAGTTAATGTTTATAATGGTAAGGAATTTGTTCCTGTTGTTGTTATGGAAGAGATGCTTGGTCATTACTTAGGTGAATTTGCACTTACAAGAAAAAGATTAAGACACGGTAAAGCCGGTATTGGTGCTACAAAATCAAGTACTGCAATAAGTGAAAGAAAGTAAGGTTGAATATTTATGGCAGATAAAATATATAATTTTCAAAAAAAAGTTAATGAAAAGAAAATTGCAAAAGCAAGTAAACAAAACACTCCAATATCTACAAAGTATGCTGTTGAATTTTCAAATTACTTTAAAAATAAACCATTATCTAAAGCAATTAGAATCTGCGAAGATATTATGGAAAAGAAAGATCATCTTCCTTTAAGACAATACAATAAAAAAGTTGCTCACAGAAAAGGTGTAGCAAAATGGGGAGTTCCTTCAGGAAGATGGCCATTAAATGCATCAAAGGCTATTAGAGCTCTTTTACTTGATGTTAAAGCAAATGCAGAAAATTTAAACCTCGATGTTGATAAGTTAAAGATAATACATATGTTTGCTGTTAAAGGAGTTACAAGAAGAAAAACTCAGCCACTTGGAAGAACTGGTGGTAAGCAAAGAGAATCAAAATCAACTAACATTGAAGTAATTGTTCTAGAGGAATAATGTATGAAGGAAAATTATTTTGTTAAAGATAAATTAAAGAAGATAGCAATATCAAATTTCTTAAAAAAGAAACTTGCAAGTGCAGGTTACATAGATGTTGATGTTATTAAATCAGTTTTTAATACCAGAATTGTTATTTATGCTTTAAAACCAGGTTTCATAATTGGAAAGAAAGGATCAAATATTAGATCTTTGACAGACGAACTTGAAACAAAGTTTGATCTTACAAAGGTACATATTGAGATTGGAGAGATTCCAAATAAAAATTTAGATCCTAAAGTAATCATGGAAAATATTTTTTCAAATATTGGAAAAGGTACTCCTTGGAAAAGTGTTGTTTATAATGCCTTAAAACAAATTAAAGAAGCTGGTGCTATTGGTGCTGAAATAATTGCAAAAGGAAATACCTCTGGAAAAGGACAGAGAAAAAGAAAATCTAGATTCTTCTTTGGTTATATGAAGAAAGCTGGAGATCAAAAATCATTAGTTGCTATTGAAAAAAAAACTACCTTCCCTGGTCTTGGAACTATTGGTATAACTTTAAGAATAGTAAAACCTGATATTGTATTTTCTGATAAGATAGATGTTTTAGAGTTATCTAAGAGATATAAGATGGAAATACAAGAAGAAGAACTTGTAGAAAGACAATCAATTGTTAAGAAAGATGCTGAAAAGAAAGCTTTTGAAAAAACTGAGTCTGAAAAGAAAGTAGTTGTTAAAGAAGCTGCTACTAAAGAAGCCGCTGTTAAAGAAAAACCTTCTAAGGAAACTAAGAAAGTAAAAGAAACAGCTCCAAAAAAAGCAACTGTTAAAAAAGAAGTTAAAGAGAAAGTAGAGAAATCTACTGACGCTTAAGATTAAATGAATGTGATTTTCATATGGTTAAAAAGAAAAATGTTACTTTAAATAATGTTTCTGAAATTGAAGAAAAGATAGGTAAATTAAAACTTGAGCTTGCGAACTTTAAAGGTTTACTTGCATCAAAAACAAAATCCAATAATACTTCAAAGAAAAAACAAATTAAAAAAGACATCGCAAGACATTTTACAAAGAAGAATGAAATTATTAATAAAGATATTAAAAAAAAAGTGGAGAGTAATGTTTAATTATGAAGGACATTAGTTCTGTAAGTCATCTTTCAAAAGATATTTTTGATTTAAACGAGATTTCAAAAGAATCCCAACAAATTAAAGTTACCTTAGAGAGAAAAAAATTTAAAAAATATGCAACAAAAGTATCTGGATTTGAAACAGTTGCTGAAGCAAAGGATGTTGAAAAATTTTTAAAGAAAAAACTTGCTTGTGGTGGAACAGTTAAAGATAAAGTTGTTGAAATCCAAGGTAATCAAAAAGATAAAGTAAAACAATTATTGATTGAGAAAGGTTACCAAGGGGAATTGATTGATGGTTAATTTAAAAAATATTGAAATGATTGGAAAAGAAATTTTTATTGAAAATTCATCTGATAAAAATAAAGTAAATCTTTCCGGCCTTATAATATTTGAAACAAAAAACATCATTGTTTTAAAAACAAAAGAAAAAAGAATAATTAAAATAAAAAAAAATGAAATCTTAAAAATTAAAGAAGTTTTGTGATTTAATATGCCTGAAAATAAATTAAGTGTTAGAGGAAAACTAATTGAAGGAAAAGTAATTAAGATGAAAGCTAAAAAAACAGCTCAAATCGAAGTTAAAACTACAAAGTACATTCCTAAGTATGAAAGATATTTAGTTAACAGGAGTAGATACGCTGTTCATGTTCCTGATGAAATAACAATATCTGTTGGTGATGTTGTTTTATGTGGAGAAACAAGAAAGATAAGTAAAACTAAATCTTTAATAGTTATTAAAAAAGTTGACTCAGCAAAAGAGAGTGATATTAAATGAAACAAGTAAGCGCACGTCTAGTAAGAAGTTTAATAGTTGGCTCAAGATGTAACTGTGCTGATAACAGTGGTGCAAAGATAGTTGAAATTATCTCTGTATATAACTTTAAAGGAAGAAAAAGACAATTCCCTTCGGCAGGAATAGCTTCTTTAGTAAACGTTGTTATTAAGAAAGGTACTCCTAACACAAAGAAAAAAATGGAAAAAGCAGTTATTGTAAGAGTTAAAAAAGAATACAGAAGATATAATGGTTTAAGAATATGTTTTGAAGATAATGCAGTTGTTTTAACAGATATTAAGGGCTTTCCTAAGTCATCTGAAGTAAAAGGCTGTGTTGCAAAAGAAGTTGGTGAAAGATTTCCAAAAATTGCAGGTCTTGCATCAAGTGTAATATAGATAATATAAAAATTAAAAGTATGATTTTAAATGAACAAAAATGTAATAAAAAATCCTGGTAAGCAAAGATTAAAAATCTATAAAGGTAAACTTCACACAAAAAGAAAATTACTTGTGTGCCCTGTTGATAAACCTTTGCAAAAAAAACATGATATTAAAAGAATCTCTGTAAGAAAAGGAGATACTGTTAAAATTATGGTTGGAGATAATAAGGGTAAAACTGGTAAAATTGAGAAAGTAGATTACTCTAAATCAAGAGTTTTTGTAAATGATATTAAATATAAAAATGCAAGAGCTCAAGAAAAAATGAGTCCTCTTGTAGCTTCAAATCTTTTAATAACAGATTTAGTTTTAACTGATTTAAGAAGAATGAAAAAAAAGAAAACACCAAAAAAGGTGGATTAGATGGCAAGTAAAGGCGAAAATAAAGTATTAAAAATAAATAATGCAACTTCAATAAGTGGTATTACAAAAACAAAAAGATTTATTTACAACCCTAAACCTGGAAAACACAGTAAGACAACCTCTCTTTCAATAGGTTTTGTTTTAAAACACTTACTTAATGTTTGTGATAATACAAAAGAAGTTAAATTTATAATTAATAGTAAAGAGATATTTGTAGATAAAAAACTTGTAAGAAAGTATAACCTTCCAGTTGGTTTATTTGATGTTATAGAAATACCTAAACTTGAAAAATACTATGTCTTAGTTTACGCTACAAACGGCGCTTATGTTTTAGAAGAAATTGATAAAGCAAAAGCAAACTTTAAGATTTGTAAAATAAAATCAAAAAAAATAATTAAAAACGGACAAGTACAACTTTCAACAAACGATGGAAGAGTACTTTTAACAGCAAACCAAGCATACAAAGTTGGTGCTTCAATAAAACTTGATCTTTTAGAAAACACAATAAAAGAATATTTTCCACTTGAAAAAGGAAGAGATGTTTTTGTTCTTGCAGGAAAACACACTGGCCAGAAAGGTAAAGTTGAAGACATTAAAGAAGGGACTATGAAAAGACCATCTTTAATAAAATTAAAAGCAAGCGGTATTGACTTTGAAACTGTTGAAAAAAATATAATAGTTATTAATTGAATGTGATATTTTATGTCAAATGAAACAAAACCAAATATTATGAAAGATGTCTTTGTTGAAAAGGTTGTAGTAAACATAGGTGTTGGAGAAGGCGGCCCTGAGCTTGAAAAAGCAATAAAGATAATTAAACTTTTAACAAATAAACCAGCAGTTAAAACAATGTGTAAAGTTAAACTTCCTACATGGGGAATAAGACCAGGAATACCAATTGGTTGTAAAACTACTCTTAGAGGACAAGAAGCTTTAGACTTTATTGAACTAACTTTAAAAGCTAAAAGAAATATTATAAAGAAAAGATCTTTTTCAAAAGATGGTAATTTTTCCTACGGTATACATGAATACTTAGATGTTCCTGGAATTAAATATGATCCTGAACTTGGAATTAAAGGTTTTGATGTATGTGTTTCGCTTAGAAGAAAAGGTTATAGAGTAAAACAAAGAAAACACGATGTTTCAAAAGTAGGAAAAAATCATAAGATATCTAAAGATGATGCAATTAAATATGCTCAAGAAAAATTAAAGGTAGTGGTTGAATGACTACAAATGAAAAAAGAGACAAAAAAGTTTTACCAAAAGTTAGTAAAACTAGTAAAGAATATCAAAGATCGAAAGCATGTAGATTCTGTGGCACTCACAGAGGAGTTATAAACAAATACAATCTTAGGATTTGTAGAAGATGCTTTAATAACCTTGCTTTAGAGTTAGGGTTTAAAAAATACGATTAAAATTTTAGTGCATTTAGGTGAAATAAATGAGTTTGAACGATCCAATTTCAAATGCTTTGAATAATATAAACAACGCAGAAAATGTAGCAAAAAAGATATGTACACTTAGCCATTCTAAGTTACTTGAAAATATCTTGACAGTGCTAAAAAACGAGAGCTATATCAGTAATTTTAAAATTGTTGATAAGGCCCCACATAAGAAGGTTGTTGTATATTTGGACGGTAGAATAAATAAGTGTAAGGCTATAAAACCAAGATTTGCTGTAAAACACGATGAGTATGAAAAGTTTGAAAAATCTTTTTTAATCTCAAGAGAGGTTGGTATATTTATTGTAAGCACAACAAGTGGTTTAATGACCCACAAGCTTGCAAAGCAAAAAGGTCTTGGTGGAAGATTAGTAGCATATGTTTATTAAATTTAAAAAAGTGATTTTTGTGACTGAAAAAAAAGTTAAAACTGAAATTAAAGAAAATATAGTTAAAATTCCATCAGGAATTACTGTAAAAATAGATCTTCATGAAATTGTTCTTGAAAAGGGTTCTATTAAGCAAGTTGTGCCTTACAATCATGTTTACGTTTTTGTTGAGGATAAAGATTCTTCTATTATTTTAAAACCAAATAATAAAAAGAAAAAATATGTTTCTGTATCAAATACTTTAAAAAAGATAATTAACAATGCAATTGCAGGTTTTAATAAACAATATGTGTGTAAAATGCAAATAGTTTATTCTCACTTTCCAATGACTGCAAAAGTTGATGGTAAGAAATTTATAATTACAAACTTTTATGGTGAGAAAAAACCTAGAGTTGTAAATATTGTTGAAGGCGTTAAAATTGATGTTTCTGGAAAGGAAGTAGTTCTTTCAGGAATTGATAAACAAAAAGTAGGTCAAGTAGCAGGAAATATAGAATCAATCGCAAGACTTAAGAAAAAAGATTACAGAGTTTTTGATGATGGTATATATATAGTTGAAAAAGCAAAATAACTTTTAAATGAATGATTATTATGAGTAACTATACACCAAACTTTAGAGCCCATTACGGCTTAACTACAAGAAGAAAAAAGAAAAGAAGAGATGTACAAGCTTGGAGATTTCCAAGAGGTATTGATAGATCCCTTTCTAGTGTAAGAGGCCCTATGCCAAAAATAGGTTATGGTCACAAGAAAGATAAAAAAGGAATGCATCCTTCAAGCTTAAAAGAAGTTTTAGTTTCTTCAAAAACAGATTTATTAAATATTGCAGAAGAAAAAGTTGCTGTAAGGTTTAGTAAAAGACTTGGAGAAAAGAAAAAAATAGAACTTACTGCACTTGCAAAAGAAAAGAAGTTAAAGGTTTTAAATTAAATGTGAAGCTTTATGAAATTAAATAAATTAAAAGCAGTAGCTGGTAAAATACTTAAAAAAAGTAAGCATAAAATCACTTTAAATGTAGAAAAATTAGAAGCTAATAAGAAGATGGTTTCTGATGCTATAACTAAAGATGATGTTAGAAAAATAATTGTTGAAGGTTTAACTGTTAAAAAATCAAACACCGGACAATCAAGAGGAAGAGCTAGAACTTTACTTGAAAAAAAGAAACTTAAAAGAAAAAGAGGTCCTGGTAAAAGAAAAGGTACCAAGAATGCTAGAAAAACAACTAATGAATATAATTTAAAGGTTAGAGCTTTAAGAAAAAGATTAAGAGAATTAAAGGCTGAAGATAAATTAAACAAAAGAAGTTATAATAGCTTATACCTTAAGATTAAAGGAAATTATTTTAGAGGAAAGAAACATCTAGAAGAATATATTAATGGTGAAAATAAATGAAAATAGGTCCTACATATAATGTTCCTTTTAGAAGAAAGAGAGAACAAAAAACAGATTATAATAAAAGACTTAAATTCTTAAAATCTGATGAAAAAAGATTTGTTGTTAGATTATCTAATAATTTAGTAAGAGGACAAATCATAGATTATAAGATGGAAGGAGATTTATCCTTAGTTTTTGTAACATCAAACAAACTTAAAGATTTTGGGTGGAAACACTCTCTTAAAAACACAGCTGCAATATACTTAACTGGTCTTTTAACAGGAGTTGTTGCTAAAGAAAAAGGTATTAAAAAAGTTATTTTTGATACTGGTGTTAAAAA
Source organism: Candidatus Iainarchaeum sp. (assembly GCA_037441475.1). Taxonomy (GTDB): domain Archaea; phylum Iainarchaeota; class Iainarchaeia; order Iainarchaeales; family CSSED10-239; genus Forterrea. The sequence continues at coordinate 301,697 of JBBISB010000001.1, read as the reverse complement.
TTATAAATCAAAGAACAGAATCTATGCAGCTTTAAAAGGCATTGTTGATGCTGGTATTGAGTGTCCTCACGATCCTAAGGCTTTCCCTGACAAAGATAGAATAGAGGGCAAGCATGTAGATGCTCATTTAAAGAACAATTTAAGTAAAGATTTTTTAGAGGTTAAAACAAAAATACTTTCTAAAAAGTAATTTTGAAATGATGTGATATTTTATGCCAATAGAAAAAACTGATAGTCAAAATAAAACAGGTCAAAAAAGAAAAAGACCTGATAGAGTACAACAAGAAGTTGTTTTCAATAAAGACTTATGGACTCCAAAGACAAACTTAGGTAGAAAAGTTAAAGCTGGAGAAATTAATTCTTTAAAGGATGCTTTAAAACACGGAAAAATAATGGAGCCTCAAATAGTTGATTGTTTAATGCCAAACCTTAAACACAAGGTTGTAGATGTTAAGAAGACAACTAGAGTTACAAGAGCAGGTAGGCATTTTTCTTTTAGAGTAACTGCAATTGTTGGAGATTCAAACGGACATATCGGTATTGCCTCTGCAAAAGATATTGAAAGATTTAATGCTCAAGAAAAAGCTATACAGAAAGCTAAACTTAATATGATTATTGTTAAGAGAGGATCTGGTAGTTGGGAAAGTAACACTTATGATGATAACTCTGTACCTTACAGAATTATTGGAAAATGTGCTTCATTAAGAGTTGAACTTTTACCTGCACCTAAAGGTGTTGGTCTTGCGGTAAGTGACTCTATTAAACCAGTTTTAGAACTTGCAGGTATAACAAACGTATGGTCTAAGACAAGAGGAGCAACTGACACAAAATTAAACTTTGTTAAAGCAACTATTGATGCTTTACATAACTTAAGTAAACTTAAAACTTTACCTGAAAAGAAAGAAGAATAAAATTTAAAATAAATGTGAAATATATATGTTGATGGCTATATTAAGAGTAAGAGGTCCTGTTAAGATTAAAAAGGACATAGAAAAAGCAATGTCTTTGTTAAATTTAACTAGAGCAAACCATTGTGTTTTATACAATGATTCAAACTATCTTAAAGGAAGTTTAAGAAAAGCAAAAGATTATATTACTTGGGGAGAGATTTCTCAAGAAGTTTTAAAAAAAATGCTTGTTAAAAGAGGTTTTGTTTACACAAAAGATAATAAATTAATTTCTTTTTCAGAAGCTTTTGCAAAAGATGCTGACAAAGTTATAAATGATATTTTAGAAGGTAAGAAAACTATTAAAGAATTAAATATTAAACCAGTATTTAGACTTAAACCTCCATCAAAAGGATACGATAGACAAGGTATTAAGAAAACCTTTGTAGAAGGCGGAGCCTTAGGTTATAGAAAAGAAAAAATTAATGATTTATTAAAAAGAATGATATAAATTTATTTTTAAAAAAATGTGATATTATATGCCAAAATCAAAAGTTGATAGACTTAGAGGAAAAAGAACTCACGGAAAAGGAAATACTAAAAACAAAAGAGGTGCTGGTAACGAAGGTGGTGCCGGTAGAGGTGGATCTTTTAAGCATAAGGTTACAAAGTACCAAGTTGTTATTGGTAAGAGAAAATTAATTTCTCCAAGACTTGGACCTAAAGTTAAATTAGTAACAATTACTTTACATGATTTAAATAAATACTTAAAAACAAGTGATACTGTTGATCTTAAGGTTTTAGGTTTTGATAAAATCTTAGGTACAGGAAACATTAATAAAAAAGTAATAATTAAAAATGCACAAGTGACTAAAATCGCAAGAGAAAAGATTGAGAAGCTTGGAGGGGTTATTGAATGAGTTTTTATTCAGTAGCACAAAAATTACTTCCTTCTGTTAAGGACCCTACAAAATCTTTAACTATTAAAGATAAATTAGTATGGACGGCTATAGTCCTAGTTATTTTCTTTATTTTAGGATCAGTAATGCTTATTGGTATAAATCAATCTCAGTTACCTCAACTTGAATATCTTCAAATGATCTTAGCAAGTCAGATCGGTTCTTTAATAACCTTAGGAATTGGTCCTATTGTTCTTGCATCCATTATTTTGCAATTACTTGCTGGTGTTAAGATTATTAATCTTGATTTTTCAAATCCTCAAGATAGAGCAAAATTTAGTATTTTACAAAAAGTATCTTCAGTTGTGTTAGCAATTGTTGAAGCAATTGTTGCAGTTAAGATAGGTTTTTTAATGCCTGTTCCTGGAATGGGTTTCTTTGCTGTACTTCAGGTTGTTATTGGTGCAATAATTATTTTATATTTAGATGAAGTTGTTTCAAAGTACGGTATTGGTTCTGGTATTGGACTTTTCATTGCAGCAGGTGTTTCTCAAGCAATTATCTGGAGAATATTTGCACCTCCAATAGCAGGTTCAGCTGGTGGACTTATCTTCATGGCTGTTAACTTGATAAGTACTGGTGCTATGCTACAACTTTTAACTTTAGTTATTATTCCATTATTAGTTACTATTTTAGTTTTTTTAATAGTAGTTTATATTGAGGGTATGCATGTTAACATTCCATTAACTGTTGGTAGAAGTGGGATGGGGGCCAAGTATCCAGTGAAACTTTTGTATGTTTCTGTAATGCCAGTTATCTTTGCATCCACTTTATTTGCAAACATTAATCTTTTAGTTAATCTTGCAAAAAATACAAGACTTGAGAATATAATGTTTAAGATAGGCGCTGTCTTAACACCACAATATCAATTGCTTGAAAATGCAATTTTGGGTGGTGCTACAAGTGCAATGTGGATTAATGCTTTAATTTACATGATATTATTTGTTTTAACTTGTGTTATCTTCGGTAAGTTCTGGGTTATGGTTGGTGGACAGGATGCTAGTTCTGTTGCAAGACAACTTCAAAATTCAGGAATGTCAATACCAGGTTTTAGAAGAGATGAAAGAGTTCTTTCAACAGTTTTAAATAGATATATACCTACAATAACTATTTTAGGTTCTATATTTGTTGGACTTTTAGCTTTCTTTTCAGACCTTACAGGTGCCATTGGTTCTGGAACTGGTATTTTATTAACAGTTGGTGTTATTTATAAAATCTATGAGGTCCTTGCAAAAGATCAAGTTTTCCAAAACAGTGCTCTTTTAAAGCAAGTGGCTGGTAGGAAATAAAAAAAAGGATAAATAAGAATGTTTGAAGCTCCACTTATAAGTTACTGGGTTGATATTATTTTAATATCTTTAATCTTTGCCTTCTCAAGTAAATTGGTTCAACATTTCACAGTTAATCCTAAAGATTATTTTTATATTAAATTAAAAAGTAAACAAATAAATAAAGAAATGAAGGTTTTAGCAAATCAACAGAATATGCAAGCTGTTAAAGAAAAGCAAAAAGAAGCATTTTCTTTAATAGGAAAACAATTTAGACTTCAACAAAAATCAATGCTTGTAATGCTTGTTATTGCGTTCCCTATGCTTTGGTTTGTAAATAAATATTATAATGTAGCTTATGATTTTATTTTATTTACTGTTAAAACAGGCTTTTGGGCTTACGTTATAATTGGTGTTATTCTTTCAATGATAATTAGTAGCATCTATGATAAGAAAATGGTAAAAAGATATTATCATGAGGGAGAATTAAAAGAATAAATAATACTTAAATAAAAAAGGTGAATTATATGTCAAACTTTGATCAAAAATTTAAAAAACATAAAACCGTAAAAACACCAGGTGGAAATTCTTCAAGACATGTCTTAAAGAAGAAACCAGGTAAACATGTATGTGCAATATCTAAAAAACCACTTCAAGGTATGCCTCATGGTAAAAGACCATTTGAAGTTTTAAAACTTACAAAAACACAAAGAAGACCAGAAAATCTTTTAGCGTCTATGATATCTCCAGATGTTAGAAAAGATATTTATCTTCAAGCAGTAATGCTTAAGTACAATGTAATAACTTTAGATGATGTAGATTTAAGATATGTAAAATATATCGAAATGATTAAAAACAAAATAGAGTAGTAATATATATAGTGAGTGATTAATTATGGGTGTTTTAAAAGCAGGAACCGAATGTATAATAATTCAGGGAAGAGATTTTGGTAAAAAAATTAAAATTGAAAAAGTTGTAAAGAACGACGTTTTTTATAAAGTAAAAGATAAAGAGGTAAGACTAAGTATATTCCACGTCTTTCCAATATAAATATTATAAATGAGTGTTAAATATGGCTAAAGCAAAGAAAAAAGATAGTTCAGGTAAGAAACCTAAAAGTAATTCCAAGAATTCAAAAAATTCCAAGAATTCAATGACTCCTGCAAAAGGGAATAAAGGTAAGAATGATAATTTTGGTGTAAAGGTTGCAACAAAGACAGAAAGAATTGTAAATCAACCAACCAGAAAAGCACCTTCTCACTTTGATGCTTCTAAGGAATCAAAAGATTTCAGACATGTTGTAAGAGTAAGTGGAAGAGATGTTCCTGGTTTTTTAACCTTAAAGGATGGTCTTTGCTTTGTTTATGGTATAGGAAAAAGAGTTGCTGACTCAATCGTTACTGTTTACACAAAGAAAACAGGCAAGATAGTTAAAAAAGTTGGTTACTTAGCTGATGCTGATGTTGAAATAATCGAAACAATTATTTTAAATCTTGACAAGGAAGTTCCTTCTTGGCTTTTAAACAGATCAAGAACAATGGAAGGAAATAAAAAACATTTAATCATGGCAGATTTAAGACTTGAAAACAGAAAAGATCTTCAAAGACTTGGAAAAATAAAAAGTTACAGAGGATTAAGACTTCAGTGGGGTCTTACAGTAAGAGGACAGAAAACAAAGTCATCTTTCAGAAAAGGCGGAGCTGTTGGTGTTACAAAGAAAAATAATTTTTAAGAAGTGATTTTTATGGGTGACCCAAAGAGATTAAATAGAAAATACGATGTTCCAAAAATGAAATGGAACAAACAAAAAATAAGAACAGAAAAACAAATTTCTGAAGATTATGGTCTTAGACGTAAGAAAGAAATCTGGAAAGCTGAAACTGAAGTTAGAAACTTTAGAAAAAGAGCAAGACTTTTACTTGCTGGTAGAGTTGATGATTACAGTACCAGAAAAGATGAACTTTTAAACAGACTTGTAAGAATAGGTATTTTTACAAAAGAACATAAGGTCGAAGACGTTTTAAAATTAAGCCTAACAGATTATTTAGATAGAAGACTTCAAACTTTAGTTTTTAAAAAAGGTCTTGCATTAACACCAAACCAAGCAAGACAAATAATTACTCACGGACATATTGCAGTTAACGGAAGTGTTAGAAAAATACCTGGCTCAATAGTTGAAGCAAACGACTCAATTTCTTACAGTAATACACAAATTAAAGACATGGTTGAAAAAATGACTGAAAAGAAAGGAAAGCCAGTTTCAAAGGAAGCTAAGAAAGAAAAAACTGAAGCTGCAGTTGTAGAGAGTAAGGAGTGAAAATAAATGGTATCAGTTGAAAAGATAGGTATTGTAAATATTTTTGCATCTAGAAATAACACTATAATGGTGTTAACAGATGAAACTGGAGCAGAAATTATTGCAAAATCATCAGGTGGACAATTAACAAAAGCACAACATAAAGAAGGCTCTCCTTATATTGCTATGAAAATGTCTCAGATAATTGCTGAAAAAGCAAAAGAAAGAGGTATTAAAGAAGTTCATGTTAAGATAAGAGCTCCAGGTGGTAATCTTTATTATAATCCTGGTCAAGGTGCTGAACCTTCAATCAAGTCTTTAACAAGACATGGTTTAAGAATATTAAGTATATTAAACACTACCCCAGTTCCACATGATGGTTGTAGAAAAAAGAAATCTCATAGAAGAGATTAAAGTTTAGAAACTTTATAAAAAAAAAAGTGATTATATATGGTGAAAGTAAAATTTATTGGAAGAGATCATAAAACCTACAAGTATTTAGTAGAGAATACTGATCATGTTACTTTAAACACAATTAGAAGAACAGTTAGTTATAATCTTCCAATATATGCAATTGATGAGGTTGATTTTTTTGAAAATAACTCAGTTATTTTTGATGAGATGTTATCAAGCAGAATAGCACTTTCTCCTGTAGTAACTCCACTTTTAACAACAGGTAAAAAAGTTACCTTTAATTTAGATGTTAAGGGGCCTGGAACAATCTATACTAAGGATTTAGTTTCAAATGATTCTGAAATAAAGATGGTTTATGATACAATACCATTAACAAAATTAAATGAAAGTGAAACAGTTAAACTTATTGCTTATGCAAGCTTAGGTCAAGGAAAAGAACATATTAAGTATATGCCTGCAATAGTTTCTTATGCTCAACTTTATGAACTTGAAACAACAAGAAGTTGTGAAGAGTGTAAAGGTGTTTTTGAAAGAGCATCAAAGAACGCTATAAAGTCAGAGTCTTCTAAAAATATTATAATAAGTCCAGAAGATTATGATTTTTGTGTATCACAAATAGAAAACTGTGAAAAAAAGTGTTTAAAAATCAATCCTACCAATAATTATATATTATATGTTGAACTTATTGGACAAATGAAATCAAAGGATTTATACAAACTTACAGACAGATATTTAAAGGAATACGTATGGATACTTAAAAAGAAATTAAAATAAATTTCTTTTAAAAGAAAAATTAAGCAGGGGTTCCCGAGTGGTCAAAGGGGCAGGACTTAAGATCCTGTGCTTAGTGCTTCGCAGGTTCGAATCCTGTCCCCTGCATTTGTTATGATTATAAAATTTATAAAGAAAAGGGTGTCAAACTATGGCAGTTAAAAAAGATTTAATGAATATTGAAAAAAAAGAAACTTTAGATAAGTTATATACAAGCTTTAAGAGTAGTAAAAAAGAAATCTACAAAAAAGTTGCTGAAATGCTTTCTTCTTCAAGAAGAATGACAATCAGTGTAAATTTATCAAAATTACAAAAACTTGATAATGTAAAAGAAGGATCAATAGTTATTGTTCCTGGAAAAGTTTTAGGTGTTGGAGATTTAAATAAAAAAATAACTGTTTACGCTTATAGTTTTTCAAAAAGTGCTAAAGAAAAATTAAAAAATAATGCAAAGAATATGAATGATTTTGCAAAAGACAAAATTGATTTTAAAAAATGTGTAATAATCAAATAACTTATGGTGAATGGACATGATTGTAATAAATGGTGAAAACAAAGTTTATGGAAGACTTTGTAGTGAAGTTGCAGAAAAACTTTTAAAGTACAATAAAAAGATTGTAGTTGTAAATGCAAGAAAAGTAATACTTAGTGGTAATTCTGATAGTATCTATGAAAGATTTTTTGAAAGAACAGAGAGAGGGGGAAAAGGAAATCCAAAAAATTTACCTAAATACCCAAGATACCCTGACATGCTTGTAAAAAGAGGGGTTAGAGGTATGCTTCCAAGACGTCCTAGAGGTGCTCTTGTTTTAAAGAATTTAAAAGTATATATAGATGTTCCTGATAAATTTGATAAGGAAATCCCAGCACCAGTTAAATATAAAAATATTAAATTCTTAACACTTGAACAAATATCAAAAAGATTAGGTGCAAAATACTCTGAGTAAAGAAATGTGATATATTATGGTAAAAAGTTATTTAGTAAAATCAACTAGGAAAAGTGCAATTGCAAGAGCTGCAATCAAGCCAGGAAAAGGAGAAATAAGAGTTAATAACATGGCTCTTGATGCTATTTATCCTACAGGTTATAAAAAAGCAATGGTTTTAGAACCAACTAAAATATCTCGTGAGGAATTCTCTAAATTTAATTACAATGTTAATGTCTCTGGTGGTGGAGCATCTTCTCAAGTACAAGCTGTAAGAAGCTGTATTGCTAAGGGAATTGTTCTTGCAAATGGAAATAAAAAAACTATTAAAGATAAATTTTTAGCTTACGATAGACATTTATTAATTGATGATGCCAGAAACAAGGAGCCTAAGAAGGAACTTGGTGTTGGTGCTAGAAAGAAAAAGCAGAAGTCTAAGAGGTGAATAATTAATGATTATTCCTATCCGTTGTTTTTCATGTGGACAAGTAGTTGCCCACAACTATGAAGAATATTTAAAAGAAATTAAAGATAAAAAATTAAAACCAACTCAAGTTTTAGATAACCTTGGGGTTAGAAAATATTGTTGCAGAAGAATGTACATTTCAAATGTTGAAATGGTTGATGAAATTATGAAGTATAATTGAAAAAATGTGAACATAGATGAATAAGAATACAGAAAATAAAACTTTTGAAAGTAAAAACTTAGATAAAGTGCACGAACCTATAGTTGAAAAGACTTACGAAAAAAAGACTTATGAAAATAATGCTTATGAAAACAAGGCTTATGATAATAAAAATCAAAAAACATTAGTTAATATTGATCTTTATCTTAAAAATGGTATCCATATAGGTACAAAATATAAGAATGGAGCTATGAGAAGATTTATTTTTAAATCAAGAAGCGATAAATTAAATGTAATGGATGTGCAAGTAATTGATCAAAGAATAAAAACATCAATTGACTTTATATCTAAATTTGCTCCTGAAGATGTAGTGTTTGTTTCAAGAAAGAAATATGCTTTATTTGGTTTAACTTTACTTGAAAAAACTTTTGGATATAAGACAAAGGTTGGAAGATTTATACCTGGAACATTTACAAACCCTGATTCTGAACATTTTATGGAGCCTAAGGTAGTATTTGTTGTTGACCCTAACATAGATAGGCAAGCTATTTTAGAAGCTACTAAAATAAGAGTACCAATCGTTGCTCTTGCAACAACATCAAGTAATGTTAGAAATATTGATCTTTTAATACCTTTCAATAACAAGGGACGTAAATCAGTTGCTCTTTACTTCTGGCTTTTAAACAGAGAACTTCAACTTAAAAATGGGTTTATTAAGTCTGACAAGGATTACAACTATAAGATAGATGACTTTGTTACAACTACTGATGATAAGAAAGATGATGAACCTAGAGAAAGAAAACCAAAGCCTAGGTTTGTTAAAAAACCTTTTAAAAAATAGGTGTTAAATAACATTATATATTTAAATGTTACTATACATCCTATATATAGTAATTGATTAATTACAAAAGGTTAACCTTTATAAAAACGTAGATGAGTGTGAAAATGACATGAAAGACAATTATTTAGTTTCTCTTTTAAAGGAGCTTAATTTAACTGAGTATGAAGCAAAAGCACTTGTTACGTTATTCAAATTCTCTGAATCTGATGCACCTACCATAAGTAGAAACTCAGAAATTCCTAAAACAAGAATATATGATGTTTTAGATAAACTTAAAGAAAAAGGATATGTTTTAGAGGTTTATAAAAGTCCAAAAACTTATAAAATAATTAATCCTGATGAAATCTTTAAAGGCCTTTTAGACTCTAAGAAAAACGAACTTTTAAACCTTTCTAAAAAAGTAGATGAGGTTGTTTTAAATACCACCTGGTCTTCTTATGCAACAAACACTCCTGAAAAGGTTTTACAAGTAAATAACCTTAAAGACTATAACAAATTCCTTTCACAAGAGTTTGAAAGTGCTCAAAAAGAGATACATGGTTTTACAAATCTTGATGAAAGAATAGATTCCTTAAAATCTGTTTTTACTAATAAAAACTTAAATGTAAGTATTTTAACAAATCCTGTTACAAAGCTTCATGAAATACCAAAGCATGTTTCTGTTCAAGAGACTAATCATTCTATGGATGCTTTTGTTGTTGATAAAAAGAAAGTTATTATGGCTTTAAATGATTTATCTTCTCCAAAGAAAGCATACAATTTAACTGTTTTAGAGAACAATCCAACTCTTGCAAATGCTTTACTTTCTCACTTTAAGGACTATTGGAAAAAATAGTTTTTCCTTTTCTCTTATTTTTAATAATCTTTTTCTTATCTTTCTTAAATAATTATATTTAAAAACATTCCCTCGTATATAATATTTATATATATAGTTCTTTTTTTAAAAAAAACTAAAAAACCAATGACACTATAAGGAGGTTGTTTGTCATGTCTGAATTTATAAAATTCTCTATGCCTGAAGACTTAAGAGTTTTACAAGATGAAACTGTTAAGAAAATATCAAAAGCAGGTAAAATAAAAATAGGTATAAACGAAGTTACAAAAACAATTGAGAGAGGAAATGCAAAACTTGTTATTATTGCAGAAGATGTTTCTCCAGCTGAAATTGTAATGCATATCCCTATTATAGCAAAAGAAAAGAAAATTACTTTTTCTTACGCAAAGACAAAAGAAGATTTAGGAAAAATGGTTGGTATTTCAGCTAAAGCAAGTTGTATTGCAATAACTGATGCAGGGTCATTACAAAAAGAATTAACAACTTTAACAGATAAAATAGAAGAAGTATCTGGTGGAAAGAAAGCTGTTGTTAAGGAAGAAAAACCTAAAGCTGAAGTTAAAAAAGAAAAACCTAAAGTAGCTGAAGTTAAAGACGCTAAAGAAAACAAAGAATAAGTGGGAGGAATAATATATGGCTGATGAAGGAATACCTGCTGAAGTAGTTGAAGTAGTAGGTAGAACAGGTTCAAGAGGAGAAGCTACCCAAGTTCTTTGCAGAGTTATTGACGGTTACGAAAAAGGTAGAATAAAAAAAAGAAATGTCAAAGGTAATGTTAAGAAAGGGGACGTTCTATTATTAATGAATCCTGAAACAGAAGCAAAAGACATTAAGGCACGTTAGGTGATTTTTGATGGAATGTACATTTTGCGGAAAAGCAATACCAAAAGGAACTGGAATCTTGTATGTAAAGAAAGATGGAACAACACATTTATTTTGTTCAAGTAAATGTAAGATAAATGTTCTTGAAAAGAAGTTTAAAGCACACAAGACAAAGTGGACAAATAAATATCATATAGAAAAAGAAAGACACTTGAAGAAAAAGTAATTTTTCTTTTTCTATTTTATATTTTTTTTGTTTTTAATAATAAAAATAAAAAATTAATTTAATTTTTTTTAACAGAAAGGAGAATCTGATTTTTTAAAATAATATAAAAAACAAAGGTGATTTTTGTTGTTTAGACAACCAATAATAACAATAATGGGACATATTGATTCTGGAAAGACAACCTTTCTAGATAAAATCAAAGGTACCGGTATTGCAAAGCTTGAAGCTGGAAAAATTACCCAGCATATTGGTGCAACAGAGATATCCTCAGATGTTATTTTAAAAATATGTTCTCATCTTTTTAAAAAATACAACTTTGAAATTACTCTTCCTGGTATATTATTCATAGACACACCAGGACATAATGCTTTTGATAATTTAAGAGAGCGTGGTGGATCTTTAGCTGATCTTGTAGTTTTAGTTGTTGATGTTAATAAAGGTATGCAAGCACAAGATATAGAAACTTTAGAAATATTAAAAATGTATAAGGTTCCTTTTATTATTGCTGCAAATAAAATAGATTTAATATCAGGTTATTTTCAAGAAGGAAAAGATGTATCAACATCTCTTGAAAGTCAATCTAAGTCTACAACAGAAAGAATTGATGAAAAAATATATAAGATTGTTGGACAGTTGTATGATAAGGGTTTTGCTGCTGAAAGGTTTGATAGAATAACAGATTTTAAAAAGCAGATTGCAATTATTCCAACTTCATGTGAAAAAGAATATGGTTTAACAGAAGCAATTTTGTTTTTAGCAGTTCTTTCACAGAAATTTTTAGGTCCTAGAATAACAATTGAGCCTTCTCAAAAATCACAAGGAACGATTTTAGAGATTGGTGAGATTAAAGGTATAGGAAAAACAGTAGATGCTATTATCTACCAAGGTGTTTTAAAAGTTAAAGATAGAATTTCTTTTCTTTCAAGAGAAGGAGTTATTGAAACAAAAGTTAAGTCTCTTTTAAAGTTAAATGTTATGAGTGCAATTAATAAAAAGAGAGATTATAAAAGTGTAGATTTTGTTTCAGCTGCAAGTGGTGTTAAGATAGTAGCGCCAGATCTTGAGAAAGCTCTTCCTGGAAGTATTATAGTTTCTTCAGAAGACATAGAAGCAGTTTCAAGACTTAAAGAAAAACCATTAGGTGGTTTTGTATCATCAGATGTTGATGGATCTTTTGTAAAAACAGATACTTTAGGGTCTTTAGAGGCTTTAACAAAACTTTTAACAAAAAATAATATCCCAATAGCAAAAGCAGATATTGGGCCTGTTACTCAAAAAGATCTTTTAGAAGTAAAGGTCTTACATGAGAAAGATAAAAAGAAAGGAGTATTGTTTTTATTTAATGCTGAAATTTCAAAAGATTTTTTAGATGATTTAAATAAAGAGAAAATACCTGTCTTTAAAAATAATATCATTTATAAATTAATAGAAGAGCATGCAGATTGGCTTTTAAAAGAAAATAAACAAGAGAAAGATAAACTATTAAAAGATATAGTTTTCCCTTGTGAAATTAAAGTTTTAAAAAACCATGTTTTTAGGACAAGTAAACCTGCTATTGTAGGTGTTAAGGTTTTAAAAGGAAAATTAACCCCTGGTTGTAAACTTTTAAATGGAGATAAAGAGATTGGTATTGTTGAAGCTCTTCAGGCTGAAGGAAAAGCCTTAGATATTTTAGAAAGAGGCTTTGAAGCAGCAGTATCCATTAAAAATGCAGTTTACTTAAAGGATTTTAAGGAAGAGAATGTTCTTTCAGTTTATGTTCCTGATTGGGCTATTAAAAAACTTGAACTTATTCTTGATGATCTTACAAATGAAGAACAAGATATGCTTTACAATATAAAATCAAAAAGAGTTAGTAATTAAAAAAATATTTATAAAAAAACAATATAGAGGTGTTTTAAAAATGAAATTAAATGTTGCAGATCCAAAAAATTCAAAAACCTATTCTGTTGATACTGATGAAAAGACAGGTCTTTACTTTGTAGGTAAAAAAATAAAAGATGAAGTTGACTTATCTTTTATTTCAGCAGGTCTTAAGGGTATTATTACTGGAGGATCTGATAAAGATGGTTTTCCAATGCACGGTACTGTTGACTCAGAGAATAGAAAAAAATTATTATTGACTGGTGGAGTTGGCTTTAAACCAACAAGAAAAAGGGAAAGAAGAAGAAGAAGAGTTGCTGGAAGAATTATTTCAAACCATATTCAACAAATAAATATTAAGGTAACTTCTGGAGACACTAAAATCTTATCTGAAAAGTATTTTAAACCTAAGGAAGAAAAGAAATAATTTTTTAAAAAATAAAATTTTTCTTTTAATAAAATAAATATTCAATAGAAGAAAATATGCCAAAGCCAAATAAAAAAATTATAGGAAAACCAGTTTCTCCTAAAAAATTAATTGAAGAAGTAAATTCAAGAAGTGTTCAGGAAATTAAAAACACAAGAAGAAAAGTTGATTTTTAGCTAAAACTAAAAAAGAACCCTCTGTCGAATCTGTTATTAAGATATATAGAGAAAATAGAGGAAAAGCAGAAATTGAACTTGCCACATTAACATCCATGAATGAGGTTTTAAAAAAAAGACAAAAAGAATGGCCTGATCTTTATAATCGCTGGAGAATATTTTTTACATTAGAAACCATTCATAAAAAGAATAAAGGATAAGAAATCATGACAAATGAAATACAAGCAGAAATAAATGTTGGAATTGTTGGACATGTTGATCACGGTAAAACAACATTAACTTCAAAACTTACAGGAAAATGGACTGATAGTCACTCTGAGGAAATAAAGCAAGGTATCTCTATTAAGTTAGGGTATGCTGATGTAGAGTTTTATATTGATCCTACTGTCGATGGTATTTCAAGTTACACCTCTCAAAAAACTCATCCTTTAACAGGCAATAAAACACAAATGGTAAGAAAAGTTTCTTTTGTAGATGCTCCTGGACACGAAACCTTAATGGCTGTTATGCTTTCTGGTGCTGCTTTACTTAACGGTGCAATCTTAGTTGTAGCTGCAAATGAAGAATGTCCTCAACCAAGAACTGTTGAACATCTTTTAGCACTTAAGATGCATGGTATAAAGAATCTTGTTGTTGCTCAAAACAAAATTGACTTAGTTAGTAAAGAAGATGCTTTAATAAACCATACTAAACTTAGAGCTTTTTTAGATAGTGTTGGTTATGAAAATGCACCTATAATCCCAACATCAGCTCATTTTGACACTAATATAGATGCTTTAATCTACGCTATAGTTAACACTATGCCCTTACCGTCAAAAGAGGAGCAATCAAACCTTCCTTTAAAGATGCAGATTATAAGATCTTTTGACATTAATAAACCTTCAACAAACATAAAGGATTTAAAAGGTGGAGTTATTGGTGGGGCTATAATGCAAGGTAAACTTTCTTTAAACGATAAGGTATTTATCTACCCTGGTTTGGAAAATGGACCTTTAGAGTTTGTTGTAAAATCCTTAAACTCAGAAAAAATATCTTTAAAACAAGCACATGCTGGTGGTTTAATAGCTATTGGTACTGATTTAGATCCTTTTATTTGTTTTTCAGATAAAATGGTTGGACAGTTAGTTTGTGACGAAAAATCAAAACCTATTTTATCAGTTAATCTTAAGATTGATTATTTTAAGATAGATAGACTTTTAGAACCTAATAAAACAGAATTTAAGATTGGTGAAAAAGTGGTTCTTGTTATTGGTTCTGCTGCACAATTTGGTGTTATTAAAAAAATAAATAAAAATAATGAATTTGAAATTTTACTTTCAAGATCTGCTGCCTATTATCCAAAAAATAAAGTCGCAGTAAGTAGAAATGTAAATAGTAGATGGAGACTTGCAGGATATGGCGAGATCAAATAACATCTTAATTGATACTAATGTATTAATTTACATGTATGAAAACAAGAAAGATATCTTTGATTATGTGAAAATATTAATTCCTGATGCAAAGTTTTTCATTTTAGATAAAGTAATTGATGAGCTTTCAAAGGTTTATAAAGATAAACCAAGAAAACTTGCAATTACAAAAAATTATTTAGAAAAATTAAAAGATTTAGGTAAATTTGAAATTTTAAAGGTTGATGAGAGTATTTTAGCATTAAGCCCAAAATATCAAAAAATAGATAATTTATTAATATATTACAGTGATAAATACTTAGTGTATACAAACGATAGAAAGTTAAAAGATAAAATAAAGCTTAGAAAAAATAGAGTCCTAACATTAAAATTAAATAGTGTTTTATTAATATAAATATATAAAGAGGAATTTTATATGGGTTACAAAAAATTTGACATAGAAGGAATTGTTTCAGTTTCTCCTTTAAATCTTTCAGGAGAATTAAAAGATATCTTAAAAGAACAGTTATCAATAAACTATGATGGTGTTATTGATAAGGATATTGGTCTTATTATTACTGTTACAGATGTTTTAGAGCATAGTGAAGGAGAAATAATAACAGGAGACTCAGATGTTTTCTTTAGAGCTAAATTTAGAGTAATCAGTTATTTTCCTAAGATACATGAGGTCATGAGAGGAAGAGTTAGCCAAGCAACAGATTTTGGTGCTTTCATCAACATCGGTCCTTTTGAAGGTTTATGTCATGTTTCTCAAGTAATGCCAGATTTTAATTCCTATAATCCTGAACTTCCTGGTTTCTTTGCAAAAGAAAGTAAAAAAACTTTGGTTGTTGAAGATAAGGTTTTAGTTAGAATTTCAAATGTTAGTTTCAAGAAAACAATTGCTGAAACTAAGATTGGTCTTTCAATGAGACAAAATGGTTTAGGTAAAGCTGAGTGGCAAGATATTGATGCAAAGATGGAAAAGAAAGTAGCTAGAACATCTAAAAAAGAAACTAAAGAAAAAGAAACTACAAGTAAAAAAGCACCTGCTAAAAAAGGTGGTAAGAAATGAATAAAAAAGCATGTAGAAAATGTAGAAAGATAATTGAAGAAGTAGAAGTTAATGAAAAGGGAAAAGAAGAATCTGTAAAGGTTTGTCCTGTTTGCCAGTCTACAAACTTTACAACTTTCTGGAAAGGCTCTGCTTTAGTAATTAATCCTGAAAAATCAGAAATTGGTATAGCCATGGATGTTACTGTTCCTGGTAAATACGCTCTAAGGTTGAGTAGGTGATTTTTTTAAATAGTTGATACTTATTTTATAAATAACTTTACGAAAGTAAAGTTTTCTTTTTTATAAAAGAAAATATAATCTCTCTCAAAGATTAAATGAAAAAATAAGGTGAAAATTAATGGAAATAGAATTTGAAAAATCAAGAAATGAACTTTTAAAAAGAACAAATGTTTTTGTAAAAATAAGAAGTGCAAAGACACCAAGTAAAAAAGAATTACAAACAAAGGTTGCCTCTGTTTTAGCATGTAACGAAACTTTAGTTGTTGTTGATAAAATTTCACAAGAGTTTGGATCAAAGATATCTAATGCATATGTTAAGATATATGATGACTTAGAGACTTTAAAACAAGTTGAACTTGAACATAATATTAGAGATGTTTTAAAGCAAGAAAAAGAAAAAGAAGATGCTCTAAAAGCAGAAAGAAAAGTAAAAAAAGAAGCAAAGAATAAAAAAGATGCTCCTGCAGAAGAAGTTGTTTTGGAAAAGGAAAGCGAAGCAGAAGAGTAACTTTTGGTATAAAAAATTTAAAAATTAAGGTGAAAAATTATGGGTAAAAAGAAAGGAGCAAATTCAGTTAAGAAAGGAAAGAAGGTTCATAAAAAAACTGTTAGAGTAAAAGCTAATAAGTTCTATGAAGTTTCTGGCTCAAATGTTACAAGAAAAGGTAAAGATTGTCCTAAGTGTGGTACAGGTGTTAAAATGGGTTCTCATAAAACAAAAGATGGACAAATTAGATACGCTTGTGGTAAATGTGCAACTACAGTTTGGGAATAGTTTTGTTTATTTAATAAAAGGAAAAAGTTATAGTTATTAAAAAAAGGTGAGTTAATATTTTTTATATATTAGATTTTTTTTTATTATTTTTTCCTCTCTATTTTTTATTTTTTTTAAATAGAAATATCAAGTTAAAGGATATTTTTTATAGTTTTGGGCTTAAGAAGATTTCTTTTAAGGAATTTTTAAAGCACACAATAATTATTTTCTTTTTACTGATATTCATTAGTATCTTTGTAAGTCTTATTTTTTCATTGTTTGGATACTCTGATTTAAATCTTGTGACAGAGAAGATAAAAACACTCTCTCCTTTTCTTTTAATTTACTTACTTGTTGTAAGGGTATTTTTAGAGGAATGGTTTTTTAGAGGGTTTTTAGTTTCAAAGATGGGGGTGTTATTTTCTGCAGCTTTATTTGGAATTGCTCATTATGGGTATGGTTCTATTGTTGAGGTAACTGGTGCTTTTATCTTAGGTATTGTGCTTGCTTATTATTTTAAAAGACTTAAAAATCTTTATCCTCTATATGCAGCCCACTTTCTTTATAACTCAATAGTTATTTTGATTGTTTTTTTCGGGTAGTTTGTTGTTAATTATCAATGGTTAAATAATTAAATAAACTCTTCTTTTATATATACTATTTTTAACTGGCACATACCTTTTGTTTATTATGTTCTTTTTTGTATATTAAAAGTGGTATTATATATATATACTTGTTACATCTTAGTTATATTAGTTTGAAAAAAGCTATTCTTAATAGAGATGATAAAGAGAAGAGCAAAAAAATCAAACTTGCAAAAGGATATGACAATACAATGCCGATCCGATAGTTAGGAGGAGCGAAACTCTACGTGTTTAAACGGAAAACTACTTTGTGTGTGCTCCCCTATCTAGAATATTTACTTTTTTTTTAAATTTTTTTATTTTTCTTTCTTTTTTTGAAAGGTTCAATTCCCGCCAGAAGCTTTATAATATTTATTTTTTTAAAAATTAGAGCAAAACTATTTATAACTTAAAAGCTTTTTAACATTTATATTCTCATTAAAGATCTCTTTTGAAAGTCCTTCCATATGCCCAGCCCCAACAACTACAACCATGCTATTAACATCTTCACTTTCTAAAGTCTTTCTAATACCATAAGCCATAAACTGATCTCTTTCATCAATCATTATTCTCTTTAAGGTCTTATGTCTCTTCATAAATATTTCTAAAAAATGATTTAACTTCTCATTACTTTCTTCATCATCTACACTTTTTAAAAGAACATTTACATCAAAGTCTTTTCCAAGCTCTTTTCTTGTAGAAAAACCACTAAACAAAAGTCTCATCTTATCTCTAAAGGTTAAGTTCTTTAAAAGCTTGCTTAAAGTAAACTCAGCATCTCTATCAAGAAGTAAAAGTTTTGAGTTATTCTCTTTTGCAGAGAGGACCCCTTGAATCATCTCTTCTCCAGGGGTTGTATCAACCTGGCTTGCTATCTTTTTTTGAAACTTATGTAAAAAATAATAAACCATAAAAAGAGCAGGTTTTCTAGTTTTAAAAACATCCTTAAACCTTATCTCTCTTCTCTCTTCTTTATTCATTACACTTCTAAGTCTCTTAATATCAAGTTCAATACCAACCACATCAGGCTTTTCAAAATCTATTGTTTCCTTAACAGTTTGTTTGCTTTTTTTAGAAATATGAGCAGTCCCAATTATGGTTATTTTCTTATTATTATAAAAAATTGTTCTTATCATCAATTATTACCTTAAAAAAAACATTTAAATAGCTTTACTATAAATATATATAATATATAAGTTTAAAAAACAAACTAAAATATAATGGCTTTAAATATGATTAAAAATAAATTTTTATTACTTGCATTTTTTACAATACTTTTAACTGGCTTTGTTTTCTCAGTTCCTGTTGTAAAAATAAATGGCCAGCTTTTAACTTACACAAACTCAGCATCTGAGTTTAATGTTGAAGTAAGTAACATGGGCAGTGATTGTAATATTTCTGATTTTATAGATATTACAATTTCTTCAAATGCAACACCTGGTTATACTTTTCCTCTTTACTGTAACTTAAGTAGAAACTATAGTGGTTACTTTTCAATAAACTTTACTGCAAATAATCCTGCTGTGCCAAATATATTAGTAAACTCTCAAGATACTGTTGTCTTAACATACACAGGTGTTTCTGCAAATCTAATGGTTGATACAGTTAACACGGTTGTAGGAACTTTCAACCTTACTTCCTTAGAAACAAAAGTAAATGATTATTATAAAGGAGATGCAAACATTACAGGCATATCTTCTTTTTCAGATGCATACTCTGGTTTAAAAAGTTATTATGCATACATAGTTCCTTTTGCAAGTCTTGATGCCTATAGAACAAACTATACAAAAAGAGTAATCGTAGATTCAAATAATACCTTCATAAATTTAGGTTTATTATCAGGAGTAAATGATGGTAACTATTATGTTATCTTAGATGCTTTAGATAATGCAGGTAACTTAGGTGTAGAAGCTACTGCAAAAAACAATAAAAAAATATTATTAGTAGACAATACTTCTCCGCAAGTAACTAACTTTAGTTTAGGTAGTTTTTCAGATAATAATACTTATTACACACCATCAACAACAAAGATTTTAACAATTTCTTTACAAGACACAGGTATTGGTATTAGAAATGAATCTTTATTTACACAGCTTGATAGAAATGATGTAAAGCTTGCTGATTACAATTCCTCATTTGGTGGTTTTTATTTTGATTTCAACACAGTTGATTATGACATTAATGGAAGTTATAAATTTGCAGCAACTGATCTTTTAGGAAATTTAAATGAAAAGACTTTTACAATAATTATTGACTCTAATGCTCCAACAACTCCAACAGTTCTAACCTTAACAAGAGCGATTGATAATAACATAACCATAGCAAACTGGGGAAATGCAACAGATGCTCAAAGTGGTTTGAAAGAATATAGGGTATATAGAGCAACCTCTTCTTTTACAACCATAACAAATCAAACATTAGTATGTACAGTTGCAGCTTCAGCTACAAAATCATGTGTAGATACTTCTTCAAAATCAGATAACACCACTTACCATTATGGAGTTTCAGCTGTTGATAATGCAGGAAACTTAAGTTTAGTAACTCCAGCGTCTATTAAGACTGGTCCTTCAATAAATATAGAGATTAAAACAGATTATTCTAATTATGTGACTAAAGCAACACCAGAAATAACTTTAGAGTACGGTTCTGATGTTAATGCTGTAAGGTTTAGTTGTAATGTTTCAACTTTTACTTCTTGGGTTGAGGTGTCAGGAACATCAACTGTTTATGATGCTTTTAATATCACTTCAGGAAATGGATGTACTACTGAGCAAGGAGAAAAGAGGGTATATGTTGAAGGAAGAAGTGAAGATGAACCTTTTACAATAATAAGAAAATCAACTACTATAAGGTATGACTCTCAAGCCCCAACAATTCCAACAAACATAGTCGCAACAGAACTTTCAAATGGTTCTATAAAATTAACCTGGTCTGCATCAACTGATGTTAATGGTAGTGGATTAAAGGAATACAAGATTTACTATTCAGAATATGAGTCAGTTTCAGAAACATCTCTAAGCTTTATAACTTCTAGTACAGAGTATACTTTTAGCCCTAATGAAAATAAAAAATTTTATTTTAAAGTTTCTGCAATTGATAAGGTTTTAAACCAATCAGCTTTATCAAGCATTGCTTCTGCAAATGCAAGAAGGTTTGGTCCTTCTTTTACTTTTAATGTTATTCCTAAAAACACTGTTTTAGATGTTATTTATTTAAAAAAAGGAGTTTCTAGTTTTTCTATAACCAGTGACCAAGCTTTAAAACAAAACCCTATAGTGAGGTTAAAAATAGGTACTGGAAATTTCACAACTATTATGCCACTCTATAATAACCTTATAACAACCTTTACCTATGACTTTCAAACAAGGGGTGATGGTACTGTTGAAATAACAGGAACAAACAACAACAATGAAACCTCAACTGACACTTTTACTTTTGTAATTGATGCTAATATTCCTACTTTTGATGTTAATCATACTTTCTTTGATGAAATTAAAATTCATAGTTTTGAATTAACTAACTTCTCTTCAGATATCTTTAGAGTACAGTATCTTTTAAACAATAATGAAGAAGTTTGTTTTATAGAAGATTCAAACACTAATTATGAATGTTCTTTAAACACTTTAAACTACCTAGATGGTTTTTATAAAATGCATGTTCTTTCTTATGATCTTGCCTTAAACTATGATACAAAAATTATTAATTTTGAGATTGATAATGTAGATGAAGCTTTACTTCTAAAAGAAAATCTTATTAAAGAAATTAATAGTAATAGAAAAATAATTGAAGATAGAATTTCTTTCTTAGAGTCAATATCTATAAATGTTTCTACAGACATTTTAGATAAATTTAATTTAGCTAAAGAAAAAATTGCACAAGCTTCTGCTCTTGAAGGAAATAATTTCTCTGAAGCTGTAAACACATATACTGCTGCAAGTAACCTTCTTTTAGATATCTTAACAACTTTACCTACAGAAACTGTTTTAAAAACAAAAACAATGGTTATTGATTTTACAAACCATAATTATGATTTAAATAAAATTGTTTTAGATCAAAATATACTTTCAGATAATCTCTTATTCTTTCATATTAATAATAGTGATTTAAATTTAATATCAGTCACAAGAGATTTCTCTGTATTCGAAATATCTGGTCAAAACTTCTATTCTTCAGTTTTAAATTTTACAAATGATACAAATCAAGATAAAATCATTTCCTTTATAGAGGTAATTCCAAAGGATGTTGCAAAGCACACAGATAAAATTTATTTTGATAGAGAAATTATAGTTATTGACCCAGACCCAATTGTTCTTTATAATATAGTTATCCCTAAAAACTTCTCTGTTTCAACAAAATACATAAGCTTAAGTCCAATAACAAGTTTTGATGTTTTAACAAAGTACGATAGTATTGTTTATGATACTCCTTTACTTTTAACTGGTTTTGTAAACAAAGAGGATATTAATTTTTCAAAACCTAGATTTGATACTAAAACTTTATTTTTAATATCAGTTATATTTTTAGTAATCATTGTTTTACTTTTAGTAATCTGGCTTTTAGCTTCTTCACGTAAGAAAAAGGATCAAGCTTTTGAAGAATTTTCTGCAAAACCAGAAATAAATAAATATCTAGGTGGTAATAAAGATGACAAATCAACTTTAGAAAATCCAAAGAAAGAAGATTCTTCAAAAAGTGAGATTGAAAAGAAAGCAACTTATGATAGTAACTATGAGTTTATCTTAGATGCTGTTAAAAGAAGTAATAAATAAATATTTAATTGGTAATAAACATGATAGAAGGAATTGATAGAAGAATAATTGTGGTAGGTGGAGGCCCAACTGGTCTTTACTGTGCTTATCTTCTAAAGAAACTAAATCCAAACATTATTGTTACTGTTATAGAAGAACATAAAACCTGTGGATCTCCAGTTTGTTGTAGTGGTTTAATAGATGTTACTGGCTACAATAGGCTTAAGCTTAAAAATAACCTTGTCTTAAAGGACTTTTTATTAAACAAAATCTATGGTGCTCATATTTATGGCCCTCTTGAAGCAAAAATAGATGTGTTTTCAAAGGACATAAAAGCCTATGTTATTGATAGAGAAAAATTTGATAGTAAGATAAAAGAGCTTGTTGAGAATTTTGGAGTTGAGGTTTTAACAGGTAAAAGAGTAATTGAGATTACAGAAACATTCATAACTTATTTAGATCTTGAAAATAATAATAAAGAGGAGCTTAGGTTTGATTTTTTAGTTGGTGCTGATGGTCCTAACTCCTTTGTAAGAAAAACTTTTTTCCCTGAAATTAAAAATCAAGAGTTTATCCATACCTATCAAGTAAATGTAGAGGGTGACTTTGATAATAAAGGAGTTTCAGTATACTTAGGTGATTTTGCAAAAGGTTTATTTGCATGGGTTGTTCCAGAATCTTTAAGCACAGCAAAAATAGGGCTTGGTGTTTCCTTAGGTAAAAACCCTAAAGAGATGTTTCTAAAGTTTAAAGAAAAGCATAAGCTTTCTTACACAAAAGAAACATATGAATGCTCAGGTATTCTTCCAATCTCAAGACCTTTAAAAAATCTTGTTTATAAAAACATCTTGCTTGTAGGTGATGCAGCTTGTTTTGTTAAAGCAACTACTGGTGGGGGAGTTAATTTTGGTTTAATGTCCTCAGAGATGGCAGCAAGAGCTATTAACGATAGGATAAAAGGGTATAAGTCTCTTTCCTTATATAACACTTACTTAAAAGAATATAAGAAGGAACTTAATATGCACTACAAGATAAGAAAATATTTCTTTTCAAAAACAATATTTGAACAAGATAAATTACTTTTAAAGATAAAGGATGCTGGTATACCTGCTATCTTAGAAGAGCATGGGAGCATGGATTATCCCACTGTCTTTATGTCAAAGATACTTCTTAACAAAAAAGCATTATCTCTTGCACCAGAGATATTTAAGTTTATGATGATGTGATATTTAACCATGAATAGAAAACTATTTTTAGGAATAATTATTGCCTTAGCCCTTTTGATTGTATTTCTAATTACCATTGCTATTCTTGCAAAAAAGAACCTGGCTTTAGAAAAAGTTTCTGTAGAGGAAGATTTTTCATCCTCAATAATTCAAGATTCTTCTTCAACACAGAACATGGGTATTTTTGATGAAAATACAGATGGTAATAATGACTTAAATCAAGAAATAAATATTTCTACTTTCCAGTAGTCCTTTTATTTGTTAACTTTTCAATCTCTCTTTCAACATCCTTCCAACTTTCTATTTTTTTTGTGTTTTTTGGAAGTGGTCTTTTTTTATTCCAGGTATACTGGTTGTTTTTATCAAACAAGAATATCTTTGTATCCTCGCTCTTGTTTGCAATATCTATAACTTGTAAAAAGTCATCCTCTATCATTACATCAAGTTTAAATTTTTTACAAAGATCTCCTTTTGTAAATACTGGTTTGGTGTTATCATCGTTATGGTAGTCAAGGAAAAGGATTTCTTCAAATTTATTTTTGTAATGCTTGTCTATCCAAAAGACTGTTGATACCCTTTGATAACTTGCTCTTGCTGTAAGTACGTAAATCTCATGTTTTTTACTTAATTTTGAAATTACTCTTACAGATCCCTTTATAGGTTTCATGGCATGATGGCTATCACTTTCTATAAACTCCTTCCAATCAGGGTAAAAGGTTTTAAAATCTGAATGGAACAAATCATATCCAGATGGGTTTTTAGAATGCTTGTGTCTTTTTTTAGAAGAATATTTTTTATTTAAATATTCAATTATTGTTTTAAATGTAGGTGCAATGGTGTTGTCAATATCAATTCCGATTTTCATCTGTATGTCACGCTTTTATGTCTTTTTTAAAAGAAAAATAGCTCGGAGGAGATTCGAACTCCTGTCGTAAGATCCAGAGTCTTACATGCTTGGCCACTACACTACCGAGCTTCTTTATTTTCAGAAAAGAAGTAATTTTCTTTAAAGGCTTTATTTTTCTAATAAATATTAGTGTCTTATCTAATATATTTATCATATAAAAATCTATTTAAAATAATTGTATTATATTATATGTATGGATTTTATAAAGTTAAGAGAAGACTTCAGTGTTTTAAAGGGAAATAAAGTAATCTATTTTGATAATGCAGCGTCTTCCTTAAAACCAAGAGAGGTTATTGAAGGTATTAACAGGTATTACTTAGAGTACCCTGTTAACATACATAGAGGGATACATAAGCTATCTATGATAGCCTCTGTTATCTATGAAGGATGTAGAGAAAAGGTCTCTAAGTTTGTAAACTCTAAGGAAGAAGAGGTAGTTTTCTGTCAAAACAGTACAGATGCTATAAACCTTGTAATGTACTCTCTTTACAACTCAGATTATTTTAAGAAAGGAGATGAAATCTTAGTTTCAATTTTAGAACATCATGCAAACCTTGTTCCTTGGCTTTTTTTATCTAAAAAGATTGGTTTAACTTTAAAGTTTGTAGATATTAAAGAAAATTTTACATTAGACCTGGATGATTTTAAAAAAAAAATATCTGAAAAAACAAAACTAATAGCCATAACACATGTTTCAAACACCACAGGAACCATTGTACCTATTAAAGAAATAATTAACATAGCTAAGAAATACAAAGCTAGAACCTTGATTGATGCCTCTCAATCTGCTCCTCATATGAAACTTGATTTTAAATCTCTAGATTGTGATTATTTAGTTTTCACAGGGCATAAGATGCTTGGACCAACAGGCATTGGGTGTTTAATAGCAAAGAAAAAAAATTTAGAGTCTCAAGAACCATTCAGGTTTGGAGGGGATATGATAAAAAATGTATCTACAACTTCCTTTACAACAAACAATGTTCCTTACAAGTTTGAGGCTGGAACTCCAAACATCTCTGGTGTCTTTGGTTTATCTTCTGCCATTGATTATCTTTCAAGAGTAGGAATTACAAACATAGAGAAACAAGATAAGGCTCTTTTAAAGTATGCTATTGAAAAGGTAAAGAGTATTGATAATCTTGAACTGTTTAATCCTTTAGATGAAAAATTACAATCTCCAATACTTTTGTTTAGGCTTAAGGGAATTGATGCAAGTGATCTTTCTGCTGTTTTAGATGACATGTCAAACATCGCAACAAGGGCAGGTGTACATTGTGCTGAACCAATTGTTACAAGGTTTGATAAAAATGGTCTTTCAAGAGCCTCTTTTTATTTCTATAATACCTTTGAAGAGATTGATAAATTTATTTTTTCTTTAAAAAAGATTGATGAAAAAATAAACAAATAGTCTTTTTTAATAGAAATAATCACTATTTTAAATACTTTCTATTCATTATATTATTTAGATGTATGCTAGTTTCCAGAAAGGTTAAAAGGGGGAAATAAGAATGATAGATACTAAAATGTCAAATGAAACAAATATTATCTATATTGGAAAAAAAGTTACAATGTCCTATGTCTTAGCAGTGATAACACAGTTTAACCAAGGTGCTGAAAGTGTGGTTATTAAAGCAAGAGGGAAATCAATTTCAAAGGCTGTTGATGTGGCTGAGATTGTTAAAAATAAATTTGTTAATACTTTAAAAGTTGTATCTATAAACATCTCAACAGAAGAGATTACAACTGAAAATAATACCACTATGAAGGTTTCAGCAATTGAGATTACTTTATCAAAGTAATTCTTTTTTTTAATTTAAGATAAGCCTTGGTATAGGTAGGTTTATTTGTGGAAAATAGTTGTTTACTTTTTCAATAAACTTTTTTTCTTTAACAATTACTTTTTCCTTATCTATTAAATATCTTTTGTTATCAACATCTATTCTTTCAACCATCTCAAGTTTTAGATATTTAATTGCCTGAGAGATTACAGGGTCATAAAACTTAGTGTTTCTATGCTCCATAAACCTTGGTATCTCCTCTATTAAATCATTTATTAGCTTATACTCTGTAAGGTACTGAATGAAGAGAGGGTTGTTCTCTAGTTCATTTTTATTTTTAAAAGAGGAGTTGTAGGTAATTGAGGTGCTTAGGTTAATGAATGTTTCAATATTTTTTAATTTCTTTAAATATTCTTTAATTATCTTTGATAAGTATGATTCTTCTTTAAGACAGAACCATTTAAGATAGGAATAATCTTTTGTAAGGGTTTTATCATCTTCTAAAAGAAGGTTAAATGCATCTAAAAGAGGAATCTTTGCTTTTTGATCTTTATAGAAAGGTCCTACTGGAATTTCTTTAAGATAATTATTTTTCATAAATTTTAATCTATTTTCTTTTTCTTCGTTCTCTAAATTATACTTATAACCCCATTCTCTGTCCTTTGATATAAAGTAATAACCTTGCTTTTTAAAAACAACTTCAACTAAGGAGTTTGAAAGGACATTTACCTCTAAATGGTTCTTTGGTATGCAACATTCACAGTTAATGGAGTCATGCCCCAGGTTGTAAAAGTCTTTGGTTAGAAGGTATGGCCAGATGTTTGAGAAATCCATTTTAATACCTTCTTTAATGTTTTTTTCTTTTTCTAAATATTCTACTTTTGATTTATTACTTAAAACTAGTTTGTTTTTAAAAAATAGATTTTCAAACAAGGTGTTAAGTATCTCTTGATTATTAACACTTGCTGGGTTTACTTTTAAAAGATTACTTAACAAAAGCTTTTTGGTTAATTTTTCAATAAGTCTTAATTGTTCCTCTTTTAAAAAAGGACTTATATACTTTCTAACAACTGAGCTTACATTGTTATTTTCAATTTTTTTTATTCTGTTTTGAGAAATAATTAAAAAAAGGTCATAATAACTCCATTCCTTCTCTATTAAATATTGTCTTTCACTCTCTATTAAAAGGATGTTTTTATCTGTTGAAAAGGAGATTACCTTGTATACCTTATCTAAGGTTTCTTTATCTCTAGCTGTAATCTTTATCTTTTCAGAGGAAATCTTTTCTATCTTAATCTCCTTTCTAAAATCAGATAAAAGTTTGCTTAAAAGTTCCTTTGGCAGGTCAATATAGAAATAAGGGTTAAACCTTTCTTTGAAAGTAAAGTCACATTTATTGCTGTAAGGATCTTTTGAAAATAAGCTCACTACCCTTTGTTTATCGTTCTCATAAATACACTCGATTAAATATAGTTGTTCCATAATCTATTTCCTACTTTTTAATTTCACACAATTTTAACAGATAGGCATCTAAAGTGGCAGGCTTTTAATGTCTATCTTAAAGGTAATATATAGTTGGTGTTTAGAGGGTATATTCTTTTTCAAGGGGGGTAGCTGGCCGAGAAAAGCCCTTTAATTTATCTTTAAAAATCTATTCCTATATATATTACATATCTTCTAAAAGTACACTCTAAAAGAAAAATACTTTAAAAAGAAGGAAAAAGTTTTTATGAAAAAAATAAATATTTTTAATACTGAGTTTAAGTTAACCCTCTTAGCTATATTTTTTTTATTTGTAATTAAGGTTTATTTCGTTAAAAGTCTTCCTATTATTCTTTTAACTTCTTTATATGATATTTCTATATTTTTTTTATTTTTTACTTTTTTTTTTATTTTAAAAATATTTATACCTCTGTTCTTTTCTATCTTTTTTATTTTCTTAACTTTATAATATTTTCTTTCTATTATATATATTTTTATGATGTTTCTCAAAGAGGAGCTTTAATAACTGGCGTTTCTCTAGAGGCTATAACCTTTCTTTTTAAAAGTATAATTTCTTTTAAATTATTTTTTTTAGTGTTTTTTTCTTTCTCTATAATCATTTTAATTTCTGTTTATTTATGGAAGAATAAAAATATATCTATTTCTAAAAAAAAACTATTCTTTTCTATCTTAATTTCCTTTTTTATTTTTATATTTCTTATCTTTGTAATAAATATAAGAACAAATCCTTATGCTGACCTTGTAACAAATATTGAAGATTCTTTTAAGGCCGTTAACATAAATACAGATGTTTCTTTTAATACTCCTCTTTTTATAAGCGATAAGGAAATTAAAGAATATCCTAACAATCCTATTAAATATAAAAAAATACTTGTCTTTGTGGGTGAAGAATGGATGTTTTCTGAAT
The DNA here is from genome assembly GCA_037441475.1 of Candidatus Iainarchaeum sp. Lineage (GTDB taxonomy): Archaea > Iainarchaeota > Iainarchaeia > Iainarchaeales > CSSED10-239 > Forterrea. Next base: position 273,230 of record JBBISB010000001.1, on the reverse strand, counting down.
ATCTTGAAGGTAGTAAAGACTTAGAAAATAGTTTTTTTAATAAAACATCTTCTAATACTTACTCTTTTAATAACTACTACACTTCAAATCAAGATAGCAGAACAGCAATCTTTACAATGCTTTCTTCTTACTTTATCCCTTATGAAGCATACTTAGATTCCACATATTCTATTTATCTAAAAGAGATTAATAAGAAAAATAATCTTGTAAATTATTTTAATGCAAAAAATTACTCTACACACTTTTTAGTTTCCTCTCTTCAAGTCCCTGAAATAGCAACTCCATATGCTTGGATGGAAATTAATACTTTAAAAAAAGATGTTTACTTAAGTAAGAAACATTATTGTTTAGATATCTTTACTTATGAAACAGCGTGCGAGGATTTATCTGTTTTAAAAGATGCAAAAGAAATTATTATAAATAATGAAAATGTATTTTTATTTCAAGAGTTTATTTATGGGCATAGCTATAAGCATATAATAGATAACAAAACATCTAGGACTGAATATTATAATAATTATCTAAATGAAATATATTCCTTTTTAGAAGAAAATGATTTGCTTGATGAAACTCTAATAATAATAACTTCTGATCATGGTTCTAGAGCTCTAAATAATATGAAAATATCTGATGGTTATAAAATACCACTTTTATTTATTTCAAAAGATATTAATAAACAAGAAGATTACGCTCTTCTCTCTCATCTTGATTTTAAGGATATTCTTTTTAAGTTTATTTTAGATGTTAATAACATTACTGAAAATGATACTGTTATGTTTGTAGGGGCAACAGAAAGTAACCTTATAGGCTTTAAAAATAATAAAAATGAGTTTGGAATAATTAATGTTTCTTCTTCAAAACTAATAAACTATAGTTTAAATAATGATTCTATCAAAAATATATCAGAAAAACATTTTAGTTATTATAAATATCTACAAAACAATTTTAAATAAAAGTTATTATGAATCAAAAACCTAAAAAAAGAATTTTTTTCTTTATCCTTTTCTTATTTATAATTATATTTTATTTTGTAAGTATAAATGCAAATTTCTTTATATTCTTAATAATGTCTTTTGTCTTCCTATATTTAATAATGTTAATTATATTTGTATATCTTTTCTACCCTGATATTGCAAAGACAAGACCTTTCCCTAAAAAAACACCAACTGTGGGGGTTGTAACCTACGCTTATAATAACTTCTTACCAGTTAAAAGAACTGTTAAAACTTTATTAAAAATAAAATACCCTATTCCTTTTAAGGTATATGTTATAACAGATGGAACCTGTACTTTTTTAAAAGATATAAAGGGTGTTAAACAAATTGTTATTGATAAGAAGTTCTTCCAAAAATCAATGAACACTAAATCTATAATCATGAACGAAGGACTTAAGTATGTTAATGAAGAAAATATATTTTGTGTAGATGGAGACACTATGGTTAACCCAGATGTTTTAATGAAGATGACTGGTTTTTTAGAAGAAGAAAAAGTGGTTGCTGTTAACGGTGTCTTAGTTCCAGAAAATAGAAATAATTTTTGGGAGAAAGTACAAGTAATTGAGTACAGTCTTAATTGGGGTATATACTTAAGAATACTTTCTGCCATGAACTCAATTAACATACCTATTGGTGCTATGTTTTTAATGAAAAAAAAAGTATTTGATCAGTTAGGGGGTTATTCAATAACTAATTTTGTAGAGGACAAGGAGTTAGGTTACAGAATAATTAAAGCTGGTTACAGAATAAGGTGTGCTGAAACAGCATATGGTTTTACAGAAATTCCTAATAGCATAAGAGGATGGTTTAGACAAAGACAAAGATGGTCAAGGGGAGAGCTTGCAACTATTTTTGAACATAGAGATGTTTTATTTAATTTTAAGTATAGTATTTTTGGGTTATTTGTTTTGCCTTTCACTTTCTTTGTTCAAACAATAGGTGTTGCTTTTGTTTTTAGTTATATATTCATATATCTTAAAAGACAATTAATATACCTTTATTTTTTATCTTCTGAGTTTATCTCTAGTGGAATTATGATAGTACCTAACTTTAGTGGTTTTGTACTTCCTTCTACAATATATGTAGTTATCTTTTCAATGATCATCTTTTTAATATATGCTTTATTTGCTTTTAGGATAACAAGATTTAATCTTAATTATAAATATATCTTGTCTTTTATATTTTTTATCTTAATCTATATGTATTTATTAGTTTCTGTATACTTAATATCTATTATCAAAGAGTTTTTAGACTTTGAAAAAAAATGGTAATTAATGATTGTGACTTATTATGAGTGTAAAAAAAGATCAAAAATTTATAAATAAAGAAAATAGATTTAATAATAATATTTTAGTCTTTGTATTCCTGGTCCTAATAATATTATTTTTAGTTGTTTTTTCTGCAATTACTTTCTATGATAGTTATAAAAGAAAAATTATTGAAGACGATTATAATATTTTACAACAACAAATAATTCTAAATGATATTTATAAGTCTTATTTAGAGGATGGAAACAAAGATAAGTGTGTTATTCTTAAGAATCAATTAGAGTCTTATTTAAAAGTTAATAATGAACTTTACTTAAGATTAAAAAAGATTAATAGAAATGCAATTGTTGAGTCTGATGATAATACAAAATTACTTTTCATCTTAACAAACATTAAACTATGGTTCCATTATAACTCTATTGAGAAGGAGTGTGGGGCTATTGATAATAAAGGTATCCTTTACTTCTATCCTGAGTTTAGAGAGTTTAGTGTGGAAAAAGCAGGGTCTGATGCAAAAACTCTATTTTTTGCAGAGAAGCTTAATAGACTTGCAAAACAATGTAACTTTACATCAATTGCTCTTCCAAAAGTTGATTACATACCAATAGTCAATCAATTAATTATTGATTATAATATAACAGATGCGCCAGCTGCATACATTAACGGAAAGGTTTATTACACAATAGATAATACTCCTGAGTTTTTAGAAGAGATTGGGTGTAACTAATATTTTTCAAGTGATTACTTTTGGCTTTTACAATAAACACATGTATTTGTAGTGCATGAATTATTTTTTTATGTAAGAAATAATTATTTAATTTTTTTAGAACATTTTTTTTCTATAGGGCATCTATAACATTCTGGCCCAATAGGCTTACAGATATATTGTCCTAAAATAACAAATAAATAATTAGTATCCATCCATAGTTTTTCAGGAAGTTTCTTTCTTAAAATTTTTTCAGTTTCAAAAGGTGTTTTACTCTCTAAATATCCTATCCTGTTCATTATCCTATGTACATGAGTATCAACACAGATTGCTGGAATATTAAAAGAAACTGCTAAAACAAGATTTGCAGTTTTTCTTTCAACCCCAGGAAGGGTAATTAAATCTTCAATGGTGTCTGGTACTTTTTCTTTATATTTATCCTTAAGAATTAATGCTAGTTGTTTAAGATGCTTGGCTTTAGTTTTATAAAAACCAACAGGATAGATTAATTTTTCTAAATCTTTTTGATTAATTGAAATCAAATCACCAATATTTCTTACCTTTATAAACAACCTTTCACATACTTCTTTAGTTACAGTATCTTTAGTTCTTGCTGACAAAAGTGTAGCTATAAGCACAAAAAAAGGTTTTTTAGACTTTACATTAATCTCTTCTACAAGTGGTATTGAGTAGCCTTTAAGACTTTTTTTGAGAATCGAGTAAATGTTATTTATATCCATATTTAATATTTTCTTAAAGATAATATTTATAAATGCATCTATATTATACATATAAATAAAATTATACCGTTGGAAAAGACTTATAATGAACAAAAACATAGTTAAATTATTTTTTTGGATATTTGGAATTATCTTTTCAGCTATCGCCTATTATTTAATTATAACCCTGCCATCTTTTGCATATATTAAAGAGGTTCAATTTTTACCATTTTTAATTGTTTTAATAATTTTAATCTTATTTTTTTTAATAGGAATTTTACTTTCTAAGTTTCCAATCTTTTGGTACTCTAAATTAAGAAGTTCAAACATTAAAGATGTTTTAGATGAAGTTAATTTTAAAAATAAAGAAGAAAATATTGATGATCTTGTAAGACAGCTAAAAGAGGCAATTTCAGTTTTAAGTAAAAGTAACTACTCAGAAGCTTCAATTAATTATTTTATAACGAACATAGGAATTTCAAGAGAGTATGTAAATAGGATTATTTTAAATATTAAACAACTTAAAAGATTAAAAACTCTTTCTGTGTTAATGGGTTTAGTTATTTCTATTGTCCTTTATTTAATTATAACTAATCTACCTATGTTTGATCATATCTCACGTCTAATATTCTTAATTTCTGCAATAATAATTTTCTTATTATTTGTTTTAGAAGGTTACTTAGTAACAAGAATGCCTGATGCCTTTTATTTAAACCTTATTAATATTAATAAAGATAAACTTTTAGCATCCCAAAAGGAATTCTTTGAAAAAAAAGAAAAAAATAAATGATTACACTTCTAAGCAAAAAGAATTTTTAGGGGATGTAAGAAAAACAACTAAGTTTTTATTAAACCAAAATGTTTCAAAAGATGCAATCGTTGGTTTCTTTAGTAAATATGATCTTGATGAAAAAACAATCTTAAGCTTTATTGAATCTTCTAAAAAAGAAATCGATTATGAAAATAAACTTAAGGATGAAAAAAACACCGGAAATGTTTTATTTGCAGGAAAATCAGATTCTGCCATAAAGTTAACTCTTTCAAAGATACAAGATAGTTTCTAGCAGATTAATCAAATCTATAAGGAAGTTACAAAACTACAACAAGAGGTTAGTGAAATTTCTGAAAGACAAAAAAAACTTGAAAACATGTCTTCTGTAAATATTTCAAAAGAAGTCAAAAAATTAAAAAAAGAATCTGTTATCCAATCTAAGTTTAAGGGTCTTGAAAATATTAAAAAAGCAGATCCTGAATTAATTAAATCTCTTTTAGAAAAAAAGAATCTTGAGTATGAAAAATTAATCAGTAACCTTTACCATCTTTTTCTTCCACATGTAGAAACATCTTCTCAAAATGATGTTTTTTCAACACTTGTATATTATGGTTATCCTTATGAAGTTGTAGAGGATGTTATACAAAAATTTAAAGATAAAAAAATAGTTTTTGGAAAAGATAAAAGCACAAGCCTTACAGACAGGATTGTAAACAAGATTAATGGTTTCTATGATTTATTTTCAAAATAAATCTATATTAATTTAATGTTTGGAAGTACTGTAAAGCTGTAAAGTGAAGATCCAAAAAATTGTTGTTCTTTTGAAAAATAAACTTCTTTTAGAATATCTTTTAAATTTCCAGAAAAGTTAAGGTTTGTTATTGTCTTTACATATTTACCATTAATTATCTCTTTTCCTGCAGAAATTGTCAATGCAAAGTTACCATCTGACATTTTGTTTGTATGAAACCCTAATATTTGGTAAACTAAGACCCCTTTTTTAGTCTTATCAATAACATCTTCTATTTTTTTACTGCCTGCTTCTTGTATAATATTAGTGTAGCTTGAGGAGTAGTTATTTGATAAAAAACCATTCCCAGTTGCTTTTTTATTGTATTTTATGGAACTGTATAAATCATAAATTGGTTTTGTAAAAACCCCTTCTTTGATAATTTCTTTTTGAGTAGTCTTTATTCCTTCATCATCAATTGTTTGTGATTTTAAAAAATAATCAATGTGTGGGTCTTCAACAATATTTAGGTTTTTAGAAAAAACTTGTTTTCCCATATGTTCATGTAAGAAAGATTTTTTCTTTTCAATAATATCTCCTGTTGTTCCACTAAGTATAAACGATATAAGCTCTTTTGTAACCCCAGGTGTTAGGATTAAAGTATATTCTCCTTTACTTCCTTTCTCTGGATCTAAGAGGTTTTGTGCATTTATCTTAGCTTGCAAAAAATTACTATTAATATCAATATCCTCAACTCTTGTGTAGGTGCTTGAAAAGTCTCCTGAGGATTTTTTTATATTTTTTGTCAAGACTCCTGTTTCTTGGAAGATATAGCTTTTTTCTTCTTCCTTCTCTGTATTGTTATTTATATAAAATGACTTAAGGTTAACTTTTGATACTCCACCAATATATCCTACCACTGTTTTATCTTTTGTAAGATTTTCTTTAACCTTGCTTAAAATATCTGAAAATTTAACCTCTGATATCTTAGTATCAAACTTAATTTTTTGTTTACTTTTAAAATCTCCAAAATCAGTGTACTTGATAGTTGATTTTTTTAACTTAGCAATCTCTTTTGCTTTTTTAATACCTTCAAGTATCTTTTCTTTTCTAATATCCTGTATACTGTATGTCCCTATGCTGTTTTTATCAATTACCCTAATAAATAATCTTTCACTAATATTCTGATAGTAGTTCTCTATTGAAAATCTATTTAAGTTTATTTCTTCACTCTCTGATTGAATATACTTAAAATCAATTTTTTCTTTTTCTGTAATCTTTTTACAAAACTTATAAATTTCTTCTTTATTCATGTTTAGTTCCACCAATAATTGCATCTTTTACTTTAATGTATGGGCCTGCTCCACCTACAAAGGCAGTTTGTCCACTCTTTCCACAAAAACCAATCTCAAACTTATCTTTTTTATTTGAGATCTCTGTAATGTTATTTAAGTATGTTAAGATGTTTCCTGAAATTGAAGCTTGTTTATATTTTTCAGCAATCTCTCCATTCTTATACTTGTAAGCTTGCTTTATACCAAACATAAAAGTACCTACATTTGTTTCAACCTGTCCGCCTGAAAAACCACTTAAAAGATATCCATTGAAGTTTTTAAGCATATCTTCTATCTTATGTTTTCCTTCTTCAAAATAAGTGTTACTCATTCTTACTACTGGAAACTGGTTATAATTTTCAGCTCTTGCAGATCCATTTGATTTAGTTTTAAGTTTTGTTGCAGACTCTATGTTTGTCATAAAGTCATTTACAACCCCTTTTTTTATAAGCTCTGTTTTTCTTGCCTTTATTCCTTCATCATCATACTTAAAGTATCCAAACTCTCTTATCTCTGGGTTGTCAGTAACATTTACTTCCTTGTTTATAGATATCTTTAATCCTTTTTTAAGAACTGTTGTATTATCTAATAGAAAGTCAGCTTCACAAGCATGTCCAATAGCTTCATGTGCTAAAAGATCAGCAACATTTGGATGTAGGATTATATCAGACTTAATAGCAGGGCATGCCTTTGATTCAAAAAGTTCTTTTAATTTATTTTTATTTGATAAAAGTAGTTTTTCAATATCCTGCACAGAATATTTTTCAAGACCACCAAGGTTTCCTATCCTTGTTAAATTTGATTCTATCTTGTTATCTTTTTTAGCAGTCATTAGTGAGAATATAATAGAGTATGGTCTTTTTTGGTATATCTCAGCTTCTTTTGTTAAAAAGTATTTTTCAGTAGTTATTTCTTGCTTAATAATATCTGAGTTAAGTATCTTTATGTTATCTTCTTTACTAAGAAGTTCTTTGTTAACTTTAATAAGCTCTTTAATCTTTGTTGAGTTATCCACTTCGTTAAAGTCCTTATGTTTTACAATATCTTTATCTTTTATTTTTGAAAAATTATTCATTTCTGTTTTTTTATTAGTTTTTTTAGTATTTTCAATTAATCTATCAATCTTTGACCTATACTCTTCAAAGTTATTTAAAGATAAAAAACCAACTTTCTTATCTACAAGTACCCTTATACCAATCCCTTGGTTATTATTCTCTAATAGGTCCTTAGTATCTAAGTTTTCAACATTTATAACTCTTCTATCATGGTTTTCATACCTGATTTCAAAGTAGTCTAGCTTTTTAATTTCAAGATATTTTTTAATATCATGTAGGATAGGAATTATTGTTTTATGCATAATATGTATAGTATATAGTAAATTATTTAAACACATAGATTATATAATATATAAGAGGAAAAATAATCTAATAATCAATATAATTTAATTGACTTGTTCTTTTATGAAGCAAACAAAAATATCTGATTTTAAATATAATAAACCTAGCTTTATTAACAGTCTATTGGTTTATAAGAAGAGTAATATATTTTACAAGATATACTATTGGTTAATGGACTTTAAGCTTTTTTATAAAAATAAAAAAACTATAAAATATTCTATTATAAGTCTTTCTGGAGAAATCATTGATTTTTTATTTTTAATAATCTTTACAGAATTTTTTAATCTTTTTTATCTTTTATCAGCTATGTTTTCATACATAATAGCTCTTGGAAATAATTTTTTACTTAATATGAAGTTTACTTTCAAGTATAAACCTTTAAACAGTTTAGATTTTCTTAGTTCTTTTATAAATTATTTTGTAATATCTGTTTTTGGTCTATTATTAAACATAGGTTTAATAGCTCTCTTCGTTGAAATTTTTAAAATAAACTACCTTATAGCAAAATTAATTGCTTCCCTTCTAATCTTCTCATTAATGTTTACAGGGCATAATTTTATTTTAGGTAAAAAAGAAGTTAAGCTTCATAAATAAAAATACCTTTTTAATATTAAAACAAGGCTTATATTTCTTTTGTTTGTATAATATATATGTGATTATTAATGAATGATGTAACAATAAATGATATTGGTAAGGTTCTTGAAATTACAAGAGTAGATGGAAACAAAAGTATTCTCTATAAAGGATACCTTGTTGAAATATCTCCTGATTCTTTAAAATTAAAACTTTTAGATAATGGTTATAATATAAGTGTTTTTAAAAAAGAAATAAAAGAATTAATAATATGTGAAGAAAAGGTAAGTTTAGGAAAAATACCCTCAAAACCTCTAAAAGCAAATAAAGCTCTTCCAAATATTGTGTATATAGGCACAGGTGGAACAATAGGTACACATGTTGATTATGTTACTGGTGGTGTTACAATGTGTAGAACCCCTGAGGAGATAATCTCAACCACTCCTGAGCTTGAAAATATAGTTAACATCACAAAAATAGAGTCTCCTTACATAAAGGCATCTGAAGACATCTATTACAAAGATTGGCAAAAATTAGCTGAAATTGTTTTCACACACCTTAATGATAAAGAAGTTGATGGTATAATAATAACACATGGAACAGACACCTTAAGCTTTACAGGTTCTGCTCTTTCCTTCATGATTGAAAATATAAACAAACCAGTTCTTTTAGTTGGGGCACAGAAATCTCCTGATAGAGCAAGCTTTGATGGTTCTTTAAACCTTATATGTGCAGCAAGCTTTATTAAAGAAAAAGTTCCTGGTGTCTTTACTGTTATGCACGGTTCAATAAATGATGATTTTTGTACAGTGATTAAAGCTGTTAAGTCAAGAAAAATGCACACCTCTAGAAGAGATGCCTTTAAAGCTGTTAATGATAATTTCTTATGCAAAGTTTTTTCTAAAGGAGATGTTGAATATCTTTTTAAAAAACCACAAACACTCTTAAATGAAAAACCTGTTCTTTATAAAGAGTATGAAGAGAAGGTTGCTTTAATAAAGGTGCATCCAAACATAGATCCTTTAATAGTTGAATGGTATATACAGAAAAGCTATAAAGGAATAATCTTAGAGGGAACTGGTTTAGGGCATGTTCCTACTGGTGAGGAAAACAAAGAAAGACTTCCTGAAGAATATCAGTTTATTCCATTTTTAAAAAAAGCAATTGAAAAAGGAATAATTGTTATCATGACCTCTCAATGTTTGTTTGGAAGAGTTAATGGAAAGGTTTATGCTAATTTAAGATATCTCTCAAATGCAGGGGTTGAATATTTAGACGGGCATGATGCTTTACCTGAAGTTATGCAAATAAAGTTAGGTGTTGCTTTAAAAAGATTTAAACAAAAGAAAGATATTATTGAGTATCTTAAAAGAAACATAGCTGGAGAAATTTCACCAAAAGAAGTTCCTTCTTCTTATGATTTAGTTTTTTAAAATTATATAAATGGTAATGTATGAAAATTGATATTAATAACCTTGATTATAAATCTCTTGGGCTTATGTGTGGTCTTGAGCTTCATCAACAGTTAAACACAAACAAGTTATTTTGTAACTGTCCTTCAAAACTTATTAAGGATGAAACAAAGCCTGATAAAATAATTGAAAGAAGATTAAGAGCAGTATCTTCAGAAACAGGTTCTATTGATTTAACAGCTAAGGAAGAACAAAATAAAAATAAACTTTTTAAATATTATTTTTATAACTCCTGTAATTGTTTAGTAGAATCAGATTCTCAACCTCCTTTTAACATCAACCAAGAGGCTCTAAGAATAGCTTTAGTAATTTCTTTTCTAACCAACTCAACTGTTGTTAATACCTCTCACATTATGAGAAAACAGGTTGTAGATGGTTCTAATGTTTCTGGTTTCCAGAGAACTACCATGATCTCAACTGATGGTTATTTAGATTTTGATTTTGGAAGAGTGAGGATAGACAAGATTCTTTTAGAGGAGGATGCTGCAAGGGCTTTAGAGAGAAAAGAGGATGAGGTTATTTATTCTTTAGATAGATTAGGTTTTCCATTAATTGAGCTTGTTGCATGGCATGACATGCATACTCCTGAGGATGTTAAAAAAGTTGCTTTGTTTCTTGGACAGTTGTTTAGGTCTACTGGTAAAACAAAAAGAGGACTTGGATCTATAAGGCAAGACATTAACATCTCTATAAGAGAGGGTGCAAGAGTTGAGATTAAGGGTTGTCAGGAGTTAGATTTAATTCCTGAAATTATAAATAGAGAAATTGTTCGTCAACTTAACTTAATTGATATTAAAAACAAACTTTTAGAAAAGAATATTACACATTTTTCTTTAAGCACAAACCAAGTTGATTCTTTATTTAAAGAAACATACTCAAAGGTTGTAAACAATGCTTTTAAAGAAAAAAAGCATGCTTATCTTTTCATACTTCCTTCTTTTAAAGGTTTTTTAGGAAGAGAGATTCAACCAAACAGAAGACTTGGAACTGAGATTGCAAGTGTTTTAAAGGTAAGGACCTCTTTAAAGGGTTTATTCCATTTAGATGAGCTCCCTAACTACGGTATAACAGATAAAGAGATTTCTTTAATCAAGAGTAATTTTTCTTTAAAAGAAGAAGACTCTTTCATAATAGTCTTTTCTTCAGAAGCAGAGATTGAGTCTGTGAGAAGTGTTATTGAAGATAGGCTTAATAAATTATTCTTAGGAGTTTTAAAAGAAACAAGAGCTTCTACTCCTGAAGGTAACACAGAGTATCAAAGACCACTTTCCACTTCCTCAAGAATGTATCCTGAGACTGATCTTTCTCCTATACCCCTTACAGAGGATGTTATTTCTTTAGCTAAACAAGAAATTCCTTTAACTATTGAAAAGAGAAGAAAACTATATTTAGATACTTTTAAGATAAGCTCTCAGCTTTCAGAAAAAATGGTATTAAGTAACTATGCTCCTATTTTTGAAAAGATTGTAAACGAGCATAAAATTAACCCAACCACCTTGGCTGTCTTTTTACTTGAAGATTTAATAAAGGCCTCAAGAGATGATAGAATAGATTTAGATGATGTCACAGATTCTCTTTTGTATAACTTCTTTTCTTTTAAGGATTTATTTGAAAAAATATCTATAAATAAGCTTTTAGATATTTTCATAGAGTATGTAAAAGAACCACTTTTGCTTTCTAAGATAATCTTAGAAAATAAAAAGGAAGAGGTTTCTTTAGATGACTTAAAGAAAATAATAAATGAGGTTATTTTAGAAAATAAAGATGCTGTCTTAAAACAAAGAGAGAGAGCTGTAGGCCTTATAATGGGTAGGGTAATGGCAAAGACAGAAAATAAATATGATGGAAAAGTAATCTCTCTTTCCCTTAAAGAGCAGTTAAATTATTTTTTAGAAAAAAACAAATCTATTTAAATAAAACAGTTTAATATATTATTGAGAATATATGGATGCTATTAAAAAGAAACCTATTACAAAAAAGAAAGTTGTTTTTAAAAAAGAAATTCCTTTAAAGAAAACTTCTTTTAAAAAAACTCTTCCTGTAAAAAAAGAACTTCCTCTAAAAAAAACTTCTGTAAACAAACTTCCTGTAAAAACATCTTTAAGTAAAGAAGTTTCCTTACAACAAAATCTCTCAAAACAAACTTTTAAAAAAAGGATTGAGGAGAAGCTTACTTTTAATAGTTATTTTGATTATCTTTTATTTCTATTTTCAATATTAGTTTTTGTAATTTTTTGTAATTTCTTAATAAAGCTTGCAGTCTTTTCTATAGCTCCTGCTTTAGTTGTCTATTATTCTAATTTTACAAGTTATTATTTTTGGTATAATTTCTTATTCATTATTGTTTTCTTGTTTGTGTATTTCTTATTTGCATACGAGGCCTCAAGAATAAGTGTTTCTTTAAATAATTTCTTTAAGTCTGTAATTAATCTTTCTTTGTCTTTATTTTTTCTTGAAAGCTTACTTTTATCCATTAATTACTTTGCCTTTATGAAGAGTTATTATCTTTTGCATGGTATCTCAAGCGGTATGTATGTTCTTTATTTAATATTTTTAACTTTTACAAAGTATTTCTTATTAATGTTATTTACTTTCATACTTTTCTATATTTTTGAAAAATTAAAGAGTAGATATTAATGTCTTACAAACATGATATTTTATATGCACCTTGGAGAAAGGAATATTTTTCTTCAGAAAATAAAAAGAATAGTAATAACCCAAAAACATGTGTTTTTTGTAATGTAGAAAAAGAAGATGTTATTTTTTCAACAAAAAAAGCATATATTCAGACTAATAAATATCCTTATGCAGCAGGGCAGTTACTTGTAATTCCTAAAAGGCATGTAAACCAGATTATAGAGCTTACCTCTAAGGAAAGAGAGGAATTTTTTAACCTTATTGATCTTGCAGTCTATGCTTTAGACCTTTATATTAAACCAGAAGGTTATAATATAGGATGTAACATAGGTAATGTTGCTGGTGAGAGCATAAATCACCTTCATTTTCACGTGCTTCCAAGGTATAAAGGGGATGTTGGATGGCCAAGACTTTGTAATTTTGAGGTAGTTTCAATCTCTCCTAAAGAAGTTACAGAGAATCTAAAAGAGTTAATACAGAAGCATAAACTTAAAACAAAGTTCAACCTTTAGTTCATTTTTTAGCCTATTTTTTTGTTTTAAGAAAGTTTATATGTAGCAATTGGTTTTTAAATATATTTATACATTATATATATAAAATTTTTATTTAAGGGTATTTGGTGATGGGAGATGTTTAAACTATTTAAAAGAACAAAAGTTACAGAAGTTGTAGAAATTGATGAGTCAGTAATCTCTGAATTAAAGAGACCTAAAGTAAATCAAATTGAACAAAAAAACTATAGATCAAAATCTATTGACTGGCTTGAGCAACACTATGTTGTTATTACAGATATTTTTTCAGGTAAAAATTCAAGCACAAGACAGCAAGGTAAATTTATGTTTGAAGGTAAACAAATCTATAAGGATGATGTTACAAGAAAGTTATATAGTGACATGATAGATAATTATAGTTATTATAGTATGACTCTTAAGAGATATATTGCTGTTAGAAAAGAGCTTGAAGTTATTGAAAAACAAAAAGATGAAGAATACTTAATAGCTGGACGTGCAAAAGAGTTTAATCTTGAGGCATCCAGACTTGAAACTTCTTTAAATGTTTACTTAAATAACATCAACATCATTAAAGACAAGATCAGAAGATATTTGTTTAGTAGATAAAGAAAAGATTTTTTTCTTTTTCTCTTATTTTTTTTTATTAAAAGAAATTTTTAAATCATTCCTTTTGTCATACCTTTAGTTGACCTAAGACATTTCTTATGCCAGTATTGTCCACCCCATTTTTTATCACAGCCTTTCTGGCTACATAGGGCGCAGGTTTCTTCTGGATACTTAGAATTAGAGAAGTCTATTCTTTTATCTTGAACCTCTTCTTTTTTTTCTTTCTTTTTAAATAATCCAAAAACCATTTTTAAGTCACATCTTTTCTTTATGATTTTAAAAAATAAAATAGTCCGAAGGAGATTCGAACTCCTGTCACAAGGTTCAAAGCCTTGTATGCTTGGCCACTACACTATCGGACTTTTTTTTAAAAAATAAAAACAAATTTTCTTCTTACTTTATATGTAATTATAAAAAAGAAGGGTTTTTATTTCTTTATCAAGTTAAATATTTAACAATAGAAATATTTTTATATACTATTCTTTAATAAATAATATATAAAGGGAGTGTAGCTTAGTCTGGTTGGAGCACTCGACTGATAATCGAGAGGTCGCAGGTTCGAATCCTGCCATTCCCACTGGTATTATCTATTTTCTATAATTTAGGGTGATTAATTTATGAATAATATACAAGATGTTTTAAAATGCGATTCAGACTATGATTTTTCAGAGTTTGATTATGACGAAGATCCTAAAAAGAAAAAACAAGATCAATTAGATTCTCAAGATGAAGAAGTATCAATTGATGATGAATGGGATGACGATTCAGACGATAGTGATTCTGACTATTAAGTCTTTCCCTCTTTTTTCTTCTTATTTTTACTTTTTAAACAATACTTTTTTTCTTAATAAATCTCTCTTTTTTATAAGCTATTTTAAAGGTGTTTTTCCCCTAATAATAATCTATTTAAATACTTTGTAATATATAATATATAGTAATAATTACATAATTTTAAAGGGGTTTAGAATATATGAGCGATATTGAAAAAAAACATGCAAAACAAGAAGAAGTTCTTGAAAATAAAGAAGCAGTAATATTAGATGAAGAAGAAATCTTAGAAGATGATGAAAAATTACCTTTCCCTAATGCAAGAGTTGTAAGACTTATGAGAGAGAGTCTTGATCCTAATAAACAAATCAAGTCTGTTGTTAAAAAAGAAATGAATCTTTTTTTAGGAAGAATAGTTACAACTATCTGTAAAAAAATGAATGAGTTTGATTACAGCTATGTTGATTATGGTATGTTTAAACAATCAATAGAGACTTTTGAAAATATACAAACAATTGAGCTTGAAAAAATAAGAATCATAAAGGCTTTAGAAAAAATCAAAGCAGATTGTGATGTTTTAGTAAACGATGTTGAAAGAAAATTTCACGAGTAATTTTAATATCTGTTAGTTATTTTTAAAAATAACTAATAGTTTTTTTTTATTTTTTAGTTTTTTTATATTTAAAAAAAAACCTATAAACGAAGGTGATATTTATGGCAGATTCTCAAACACAAAATAACGCAATGTTTAGCGAAGGAACAAGAAGAGAGAGAGGTAAAGATGCTCAAAAAATCAACATACTTGTTGCAAAAGCAGTAGCTAACTCAATTAAATCAACATTAGGTCCTAGAGGAATGGATAAAATGCTTGTTGATGAGATGGGAGATGTAACAATAAGTAATGATGGAGCAACTATCTTAAAGGAAATGTCAATAGAACACCCTATCGGTAAGATGTTTGTTGAACTTGCAAAAACACAGGATGATGAGGTAGGAGATGGTACCACTTCAAGTGTAATAATAGCAGGTGAACTTGTTTCAAAAGCTGAAAACTTACTTAATGAAAACATACATCCTTCAATCATTATAAGAGGATATAAAATGGCCTCTGAAAAAGCAATCTCCTTTTATGAAGAGATATCAGAAGATATTTCTTTAAAAGATAAAGATCTTCTTTTAAGTATTGCAAAAACATCAATGACAGGAAAGGCCTCAGATTATTGTACCTTTTTATCAAAAGCAGTTGTTGAAGCTATCTTAATGGTTTTAAATGAAAAAAACTATAAAGACGCTCAAAGAGATAAAATCAGAATTGAAAAAAAACTAGGTGCATCTGTTTCTGAAACAAAAATAATAGATGGTATTGTTCTTGATAAAGAGATTGTTCATCCTGAAATGCCAAAGTCCTTAGAGAACTGTAAAATTGCTATCTTAAATACAGCTTTAGAGATTAGAGAACCTGAAAATGACACTAAGATACAGATAACCTCTCCAGATCAATTACAAGCATTCATTGAACAAGAGGAAGAACAGTTAAAGAAAATGGTTGAAAAAATAAAACTTTCAAAAGCAAACATTGTTTTCTGTCAAAAAGGAATAGATGACTTGGCTGAACATTATTTATCTAAAGCAGGTATTTCTGCTATAAAGAGAGTAAAACAATCTGATATTGAGATTTTAGCAAAAGCATCTGGAGCAAAAATAATTACAAGAATAAATGATTTTTTTGAAACTGATTTAGGTTTCTTTGGTAAAGTTTATGAAAAAAGAATAGCTGGAGAGAATATGTTATTTATTGAAAATCCTAAAAACACAGGCACAGTAACTATTCTTTTAAGAGGTTCATCAGAGCAAGTCTTATCAGAGACTGAAAGAACAATTACTGATGCAATAGGTGCTGTCCTTTCCTCTTTAAAGTCAGGAAAGTATGTTGCTGGTGGAGGAGCTTGTGAGATTGAAGTTTCCTTAAGACTTAAAAGTTATGCAAAAACAATTGGTGGAAGAGAACAACTTGCAATTGAATCTTTTGCAGACGTCTTAGAGATTATTCCTAAGATCTTAGCTGAAAGTTCAGGTCTTGATGCAATTGATACCCTTGTTTCTTTAAGAAGCATACACCAAGATATCAATAACAAGAACTTTGGTGTAGATGTTATTAAAAGCAAGATATCTGATATGAAGGACTTAAATGTTATTGAACCACTTAACCTTAAGACACAAATCATTAACTCTTCTTTTGAGGTTGTTGAAATGATTTTAAGGATAGATGACATTATTGCAGCATCTTCAAAGAATAAAGGAGCAGGTATGCCAGGTATGCCTGGTAACTTTATGTAGTGGTTAGATTTCTTTAAAAAAGAAAAATATATAAACACTTACATTTAATAAATATTTATAACTTGTAAATTTTAAAAAGTTATAAATTAAAAATTTTGAAAAAGATATGAAGGTTAAAGATATAAGACAGTTTCAAAAAAAAATAACTCTGACATGTAAGGTTATTTTAAAAACTCCTTTAAGAAAAGTTGTCTCAAGACTTGATGAAATTGAACATAGGGTTTGTGAGGTTTTAATAGGAGATGATACTGGAACTGTTTATCTAACTTTATGGGATGCATCCATTGATTCTCTTTATGAAGGAAAGGTTTATTTGTTTGAAAACTTATATTCTTCTGAGTTTAAAAAATCTTTACGCTTGAATCTTGGAAGATTTGGAGAGTTTAAGGAAGTTTTAGAGGACATTATTGTTAATACAGAGAATCAAATGTCTAAAGATGTTGTAGAATAGATTATCTTTTTTTAAAAAACAATTTGGGAGTGTAGCTTAGCCTGGTTAGAGCATTGGTCTTATACACCAAAGGTCGCAGGTTCGAATCCTGCCATTCCCACTTTTTTCTTTTTTTTATATAAATAATAAAGCTTTATAAATTTAATCTGCTTATATATAATAGATATGGGTTATTCTTACAGGCTTGAAAGTAGATTTTTCTTCTGGATCTTAAGTGTTTTGTTAACTTCATTAATCTTTTCTGTACTTTATTTTTTTGAAGTTTTTAAAAGTTCTTCAAGCAACATCTCTTTTATAATTTCCTTAGTTATTTTAGGTATTTTATTTTTAATTGGTATTTTTTCAACAAAAACAACTTCTTTCTTTTATAGCTTCATAAACAGACCAAATGATCTTGCAAAAGTTCTTACAAAAATAAACATTGATGATTCTGAAAAGAATATTGAAAAAATGGTTAGAAGGTTTAAAGAGGTTTTTTATAACCTTAATCTTTCTGAAAAAGAAAAGTCCATTGACATTATACAAAAAACTGTTGGGTTTACAAAAGAGTCAGCTGTAAAGGTATACTTAATACTTAAAAACATTAGTTTTACAAAAAACATCCTAATATTATCAGGAGTATTAATCTCTGTTATTGTTTATCTTATTTTAACAAAAGTAGATTTTTTTATCTTTATAAAGGAAACTAAGTTTTTCCCAATTGCAGTCTCTTTAATAATCTTTTTAATTTTTCTTTTTGAAAGTGTTTTAATCTCAAAGCTTCCAACAAACTTTTACTTAAACCTTGTAAACATTAATAAAAAGCAATTAACAGAAAATAAAAAAAGCATAAAAAAAGAAGAAGATATTCTTTCTGATTTCTTTAAAATGAGAGAAGAAAAAAGAAACATTATTAAAAAAACAGTTACTGCTTTAACAAGAAGAGGTATTAGAAAGCAAGACGTTATATCTATCTTAGATAATAAACAAGTAAGTGTTTTTGGGCTTAAGGATCTAGTTATGCAAGCAAATGAGGAGTTTGTAAACACTACTGAAAAAACCTCTTATGAAGAAGTAAGTCAAACTATAGACAACATCGTCCTTCTTTATAAACAAATAAAAGAGATTGACCAAAAGAT
Organism: Candidatus Iainarchaeum sp.; assembly: GCA_037441475.1. Taxonomy (GTDB): domain Archaea; phylum Iainarchaeota; class Iainarchaeia; order Iainarchaeales; family CSSED10-239; genus Forterrea. Next base: position 254,835 of record JBBISB010000001.1, on the reverse strand, counting down.
TCTTGATCTTAAAAAAAATATTGATGAGATAAAAGATGTTCAAGAGACTATAGAAAAAATAAATTCCTCTGATTGGGATTATTATAGAAACATTAAATTTAAAATGAAACAATCAAAGGAAGAAGAAAGAAGTATCTCTTCTGAGATTGTACATAAGATACATCATGTCTCTGAGCTTAAGGAAAGTCATGAGGATATGTTAAAAACCTTATACAATTCCTTTCTTCCTTACAAAGATACTTTAACAAAAGATAAGGTTTATTTTATCTTAATTTCAAAAGGTTACTCCTATGAAACAATCATAGATCTTTTAGATGAGTTTAAGAAAAACAAAATTGATCTGAACAAAAATACAGAATCTTTACAAGATAAAGTTGTTTCTAAGATAAATAACCTTTATGATTCTTTTAAGGACTAAATTAATTTTTTAAAAGATTTAGAAATCTATTTAAATCTGTTTGTTTAAGATATATAATATTTATATGTGATTGATTTATGGTAGAAGCAAATATTTTATTTTTAGTTTTTTCATTTATTTTCTTAATAGCCTTCTTTGGTAATCTTTTTTTTTAAAAAACTAGATTTTCAGATATTACTATTCTTTTAATAATTGGTTTTCTTATAAGTTCTGTTTTTAACTTTATAACAGCAGAACAAGTGGTTCTTTTAAAAAGCATGTCTTCTTTCTTTGGGTCCTTAGCTTTAATGCTTCTTCTTTTTGAAGGCGGACTACATCTTAATTTTTATAAGGTCTTAAGAGAGATTGGAAAAGCTACAATGTTTACAATCATTGTTTTCTTTTTTACTGTTCTTTTTTCAGCAGTTATCTTACATTATGTTTTTTCAATGCCTGTTTTATATGGTTTATTGATTGGAACAGCAATTGGTGGTATTAGTTCAGCTGTAGTTATTCCTCTTGTAATGGCCTCTAAATCTAAGGAAGAAACAAAGACTTTAGTTACTTTAGAGTCTGCAATAACAGATGTTCTTTGTATTATTGTTTTTATAACTATCTTGGAGATAATAGTTACTCAAAAATCAAGTATTCAGTTTGTTACACAAAACATAATCTCTGCTTTTGCCATAGCAACTGTGATTGGTGTGGTTGCAGGTATTTTTTGGACAAAAATTTTAAGAGATTTTAATGTTACAAGACAGTTTTCTTATCTTCTTACTTTATCCTTTTTATTTATAATGTATGTTCTTATTGATTTTTTAAAAGGAAATGGTGCTTTTGGTGTTTTAATCTTTGGTTTGGTTTTAGGAAACTCTAATGAAATTTTAAAAATATTTAAAATGAAGACATTAAGCTTAGATAATGTTGTTAGCTTAAATGAAGTTTTTAGGTTTCAAGCTGAGATTAGTCTTTTTATAAAGGCCTTTTTTTTCATTTATCTTGGTATTATTTTAGATCTTTCTTCAGTTAATTTTAATGTTATCTTAATTGTAGTCTTTTTAATTTCAATAATCATTGCTTCTAGATATATCTCTATATACATCTTTTCAAACGACCATACAATTAAGCAAGATACAAAGTATATTCTTTCTATTCATGCAAGGGGACTTGCAGCTGCTGTTCTTGCAACTTATCCTCTAGCTATGGGTATTGTAAATAAATATACCTTAATTCTTTTACCAATTACCTTTTTAGTTATCTTTTTAACAAACATAACCACTACCTTTATGTTCTTCTTTACTGAGAGAAATAAATTAAAAGAGCTTGCTTCAGGAGAAAAATTTAAGGAAGAAAATGAGTAAATTATTGTATATTTAAATTAAATATTTTTAAAAGGTTTTTGTGCTTTCTTTTTTATTTACTTTATAGCTATTTATAAAAAACAATTATAGAGGTTAATTTCATTTATGATAAAAAAGATTTTTTTAAAAATAAAAAACCAGAAAGGTATTTCTCCATTAATAGCAACTATTCTTTTAATAGTTGTTGCAGTTGCAATAATAGGTATAATAGTTTCCTGGGGAAAAGGCTTTACTACATTTTCTTTAGACCAAACAACTACTATTCATAAAGAAGCAGATAAAACCATTTTACTTTCCTTTGATAGTTTTAATAATGGTTCTTTAGTTTTTAAAAATATAAGCACTTATGATAAAGATATAGAAATTATTGGTTATAAAATATTTTCAGAAAGCAATCACCTTTACTAAACAATATGAAAACTTTACAAACACCAGTAATCATAAAAAGAAATCAATTACAAAAAATGTCAATTCCAATACCTGTTGAAAGAAAATTTGATATGGAGTTATATACTTCTGATGGTTATTATATCCCTTTAAAAAACATTGTTACTGGAAAAACCCCTGCTCTTTTTGCACACTCCTTTGGTGGCTCAAGCTGGGACTCTTTAGAAATTCCAAACAGTATTTTGCAAACCTCTGATGGTGGTTATTTGGTTTTAGGGCAAACATATTCTTTCGGAGAGGATATTATTTATCTTTTAAAAACAGACTTTTCAGGAAACCTTGATTGGAACAAAACCTTTGTTGGTTCAAATTATGATACTACTATCCAAATATTTGGAATTTCTGATGGTTATTATATTTTTGGCAGAGGACAAGGAAATCTGTATGATGATGAGTATGATTATTCTAATTTTTATGTTGCAAAAACAGACTTAAATGGGAATCTATTAAAAGAAAAAATAATTGGTGGTAAAAGGTTAGATAGTTTATGGGCAGTAACCCCATCAACAGAAGGTGGTTTCCTTCTTGGAGGAATAACCTTTTCTTTTGGTGGGCAAGTTGAAGATAGTTGTGATATACAAATTTTAATTATAAAAATAGATTCTCAATTAAACTACGATATAAGTAGCTTAATAGAAAGCCTTTATTGGCAAGGTTGTGAGTATTAATATTCTTTAAATAATAAATATTATACCTTTATAAATATTTTGTATCTATAAGATATTTATGGTCTCAGATAATACTTTAAGTTTTTCTAAAAATAACTTAATTTCTATAATCATAAGTATTATTATATATTAATGGGCAAAAAAGATTAACCATTTTCTAATTTTAATCTTTTGCCAAAATCTTAAGCTTTAAAGGTAGGTAGGCGAAAAATATGTTTTCAAATCAAAATGAAAAAGAAATAAAAGAGTTTTGGGAAAACAACAATATTCCAAAAAAGGTTAGAGAAAGAGAGTCTGATAAACATTATTACTTTATAGATGGCCCTCCATATGCAACAGGGTATATACATCTAGGAACAGCAATGAACAGGATCTTAAAAGATATCCTTTATAGGTATAAAAGACAAGAAGGCTTTAAAGTCTTAGATATACCAGGTTTTGATACTCATGGTGTACCAATAGAAAGAAAGGTTCAAAAGAAATATGATTTAAAATCAAAAGAAGATATTGAAGCTTTTGGTATTGAAAAATTTTCAAAAGAATGTTATGATTTTGCAACTAAACATATCTCTGAAATGTCTACAGATATTTATAACTTAGGACAATGGATGGATTGGAAACATCCTTATAGAACCTTAGATCAAAGCTATATGCAATCTGCTTGGTGGACTTTTAAAAAATCAGTTGATAAAGGGCTTTTATTTCATGATAAATACCCTATCCATATCTGCCCTGATTGTGAAACTTCAGTTTCTTTTAATGAAATTGAATATCAAGAATTAACAGATGTTTCTATATTTGTACCTATCCAGTCAAAAGAAGATTCTTCTCTTTTCTTTGTTATTTGGACAACAACCCCATGGACCTTACCTGCTAACATGGCTATCATGGTTCACCCTAAATACACATATGTTGAGCTTATCTCAAATAATAAAAAATATATTGTTGCAAAAGATTTAGTTTCAAATCTTGTTAAAGAATTTAATTTTGAAAACCATACTTTAGGAAAAGAATATTTAGGAGAAGAGCTTGTAGGAAAAGAATATCTTCCTGTTTTAGGAGAATGGTTAACTCTTCCAGAAGACTATACAAAAAATTCATATAAAATAATCTCTTCTGCAAGACATGTAAACCTAGAAGATGGTTCTGGTTTAGTCCACTGTGCACCTGGACATGGTAAAGAAGATTATCAAGTTGGAAGAGAGTTTAATATTCCAGTATTTTCTCCAGTTAAAATGTCAGGAGAATATGATGATACAGTTTCTTTTGGAAAAGGTAAAAAAGTTAAAGAACTTGATATTGATATTTTAAAATATCTTCATGAAAAAGGATGCATCTTAGCTAAGAGAAAAGTAAAACATAGTTACCCTACATGTTGGAGATGTCATAATCCTTTAATAATGGTTTCCTTACCTCAATGGTTTTTAAGAGTTGAAGATTTAAAACCAAGACTTTTAGAACTTAATGAAAATGAAATTTCATGGTACCCTATTTGGGGAAAAGACAGATTCTCAAACTGGCTTAAAAATCTCTCTGATTGGCCAATCTCAAGAGCAAGATACTGGGGAATACCAGTTCCTATCTGGAAATGTACTTCTTGTCAAAAGGTTCATGTCTTTGAATCTTTAGAAGATTTAAAAAAGAAAGCTCCTGAAGTAAATTTAAACATGGATATTCATAAGCCATATATCGATAACATAGAAATAACCTGTGAGTGTGGAACAAAGGTAAAAAGAATACCTGAAGTCTTTGATGTTTGGTTTGATTCAGCTGTAGCTTCATGGGCATCTTTAGGTTATCCTTTTAAAACAGAGTTGTTTGATAAATTTTGGCCAGCTGATGCAAATTTAGAAGGTTCTGACCAGATAAGGGGATGGTGGAATTCACAAATAATAGCTTCTGTAATTGCCTTTGATAAAGCACCTTTTAAACAAATCTCAATGCATGGTATGGTTCTTGCTGGAGATAAAAGAAAACTTTCAAAATCAGAGGGTAATGATATTCCTTTACTTGAAAGATTTTCTCAAACCTCAATTGATTACTATAGATATTATTTTGCAAAAGAGTTTAATGGAGAAGACATTGTTTTAGATTCTAAGAAATTTGAAGAGGTTAGAAGAACTTTAAATCTTTTAGAAAACCTTTATAACTTCATTGCTCTTTATGATGAAAAGCAATTGTTTACAACTACTTTAGGTGTTAATGCAGAAGATATGCTTCTTGAGGATAGATGGATTCTTTCAAGGTTTAATGCTCTTTTAAAGAATAGTTATGCAAACTTTTCAACAACCAACTATTCAAAGGTTGTAAATGATTTTGAAAAGTTCTTGCTTGAAGACTTTAGTAGAATATATGTTAAGCTTTTAAGAAAGAGAAAGGACGAAAATCATGTTCTTTCATATATCTTTTCCTCAAGCTTAGTTTTAATTTCTCCAATAGTTCCTCATTTTACAGAGTACATGTACCAGAAGTTTTCTGTTAAGGAAAAAGAATCAATACATCTTTATTACAATGTTTCAGTTAATGAAACATTAATTGATGTTGATTTTGAAAAAAGCTTTGATATTTCTCAAGAGGTTGTAAAAACAGCTCTTTCCTTAAGAGAGGATATGAAGAAAAGACTTAAGTGGATATTACCTGAGATGCATGTTGTCTTAAAAGACTTTATTTCCTTTTCTATCTTTAAGGAGATTATAGAGGAGATGACAAACATTGAAAAAGTAACTTTCTCAAGTACTGAGCCAACTTATAAGTTTTCTAAAAAAGAGGTTGACAAAGATATAGTTATTTTCATAAGTGAGGAGATTGATTCTTCCTACAATAACGTTTGGGAAGTTTCTGAGCTTACAAGGCTTATACAGTCTGAGAGAAAAAAGATGAAGTTAAATCCAAATGACAAGGTTTCCTTAAAGATATCTTGTGACTCTAAGTCTTTCCTTGAAGAAAATAAGCAAAGGATTGAAGAGGCAACAAATACAGCTCTTGATATCTTGGACACATTATCTTCTGACAACAAACAAAAATTAATAGAGAAAGAAGTTTCTTTCTCTTTTTAACTTTTTTTATTTAATTTTCTTCTTTTTTTACTATTTTTAAAAATAGGTGCTAGTAGGTTCTCTTATAAATCTTTTGGTGCTCTATATATTTATGAAGTTAATTGTCTCTGATAGTTGTTCTTTAATATTACTTGAAAAATCAAAAATACTCTCTATCTTTTTAAAAAATAATAATGTAGTTATTCCAAGAGAGGTTTATAATGAAACTGTTGTTAGTGGTATAAAGGAAGGTTATAAAGATGCAAAAAAAATAAATGATTACATACTTTCTAAACAAATAATAGTAAAAGATGTAAAAAAATTAATTTCTTTAAACATAAATAAAGGTGAAAGAGAAGCAATTTCTTTATATCTTGAAATAAATGCAGATTTATTATTTACTGATGATAAAAAAGCAATAAATATATGTAAATTAAAAAATATAAATTATGCGACAACTCCAGAAATTATCTATAAACTTTATACTCTTAAAAAAATAACTAAAAAAAATATTTTATTTTCAATTAACTTTCTTTCAAAAGATGGGTTTTATAAACAAGAAATTATCTCTCACTTTTATAAATTAATAATAGGTGATAAAAATGCTTAAAGCAACTACACTAAGATTAAAAGATTCTGTATATAAGGATATAACTTATTTAGCTGAAAAAGAACATTTAGATACTTCTTCTTTTTTAAGAAAGCTTATAATGAATTCTTACCTTGATTACAAACTAGAAGTTTCTTTAAAAGAATGGTCTGAAGGAAAAAAGTCTTTAGGAGAGGTTTCTAAAGAAAATAATCTTTCTATATGGCAGGTTATGGATGAGGCTAAAAAGAAAGGCTTTTCGTCAAGTATATCTTTAGAGGATATTAGAAAAGATATTGATCTTTAGTTTTCTTTTAAACAAATTTTTTATTAGTTATAATATTTAATACCATCTTTGTTTATTATTTTTAATCACATAATATTTTTTTTAAAACACAAAATTTAAATTAAGTTTCAATCAATATGATTTATCATGGATAATAAAAATATAGGTTATTTAATAATAGGTATTTCTGTCTTAATAGGTTTCATTATCTATTCCTTTAATAAAGCCTTAACAAAGATGGTAGCAACTTCCTGTACTCATGGCCCAGAATGTCCTATGTGGGGTACTATTAATTTTCAAACAAGCATAAGTTTAGGAATAATGATCTTTGTTTTACTTTTAGGTCTTTATTTAATATTTTCAAATAAGTTTAATAACAAACAAAAAGATATAATCTCAAAAACCTCTCAAATACAGTTTAAAGATTCCTCTAAGATACTAGCTTCTTTAGATAAAGAAGAAGCTTTAATCTATAACCATATTCTTGACTCAAAAGGAACCATTTTTCAATCAGAACTTGTTGATAAATCTAAACTTTCAAAAGTAAAGGTTACAAGGCTTCTTGATAAGCTTGAAGGTAAAAATATCATTGAAAGAAAAAGACGTGGAATGACAAACGTTGTTATCTTAAAACACTGAAATAACCTTGAAACTAATTTCATACAATTATATATAAGTAGTTTCAGTGTTACTTTTTATGTGAACAAAAAAAATTAACCACGGCTACAATAGATGTAAAAGGCATTACTTGTAAAAGTTGTGTTTTAAACATTAAAGATTCTCTTTTAGAAAAGAAAGGTATTGTTAAGGTAGCCCTATTCTAAGTGATGATAAGGTAATAATATCCTTTAAATCAAATGAGATTTCTTTAACAAATATTAAAAAGGAAATAAACAAGTTAGGTTATAAAACAGATATTAAAGATAACTCTGTAAAAAAAGGCATACTCTTAGGTATAATTCCACATATTGGTTGTATATTTTTTATTATTGCATCTATCTTAGGTTCAACTGTCTTAATTAATTTTTTTAAACCTTTTTTAATGAATGCAAACATCTTTTACATACTTATAATAATATCTCTTTTCTTTGCAACACTTACATCAGTAATCTATCTTAAACAAAACTCTCTTTTATCTTTAAAAGGTATAATAAAAAAAAGAAAGCTTATCTTTTAACTATGTATGGATTAACCATAGGTATAAACATCTTCTTGTTTTTGTTTATCTTCCCATTGTTTGCGAATGTTTCTGCTCTTCCAATAACTAACGGTGATAAAGATTCATTAGAAACTTTCTCAATATCAGTTAATATTCCTTGTTCAGGGCACGCACCGTTAATTACAGATGAACTTAAAACAATTGATGGTCTTTATGAGGTTAAATTTTCTTTGTTTAATAATTTTTTAATAACTTATGATTCTTCTAAAACAAATAAAGAAGAAATCCTATCTTTAGATATATTTAAAACATATAAAGCTCAAGAGAAGAAGTATGAATAAAAAATATTTAATAACAGGCATACATTGCTCTTCATATGTAAACAATATCAATAATAATTTAAAAAAAATAGATTCTACAATAGATTCAAAAATAAACTTTGCAACAGGAAAAGCAACCTTTGATTTTGATGAAAAAAAAATATCAGATGAAAAGAGTGTTTCAGTAATTAAAAGTTTAGGGTATGAGGCTATCTTAGATAACGAAGATCAAGAAGTTTTAAAAGATCTAAAAGAAAAAGAAAAAGAAAAAGAAAAAGAAAAAGAAAAAGAAAAAGAAAAAGAAATAAAACATTTAAAAAAACTATTTTTAATATCTTTAATCTTTACAATACCTATTTTTATAATCTAAATGGTTTTCATGTGGGGTCATGTAACCATTCCTTATGAAAATATTATTTTATTACTCCTTGCAACTCCTGTTCAGTTTTTCATAGGAAGTAGGTTTTACAAAGGAGCTTTTCTTGCTATTAAAAATAAAAACCTAAACATGGATACTTTAATAGCCATAGGTACTTCTGCAGCTTACTTTTATAGTCTTTTTGTAGTTTTCTTTCCAGAAGTTTTAGGCTCTCATGTTTATTTTGAAACTTATGCAATAATAATTACTTTTATAATCTTAGGTAAATGGCTTGAAGCAATTACAAAAGGAAAAGCTTCTGATGCTATTAAAAAATTAATTGGTCTTCAAGTAAAGAGTGCAACTGTTATTAGGAATAATTTAGAAGTTAAAGTATCAATTGAAGAGGTTGTTGTAGGAGATATTATCTTAGTTAAGCCTGGAGAAAAGATTCCTGTTGATGGAGTAATTGTTCAAGGTGCTTCTTCAGTTGATGAAAGTATGGTTACAGGAGAGAGTATTCCTGTGGAAAAAACAATAGATGATAAGGTTATTGGTTCAACCATAAATCTACTTGGATCTTTCAGGTTTAAAGCTACAAACGTTGTAAAAGACACTGTTTTAAACCAAATAATAACTCTTGTTGAAAATGCACAGAATAGTAAGGCCCCTATAGAGAGACTTGCAGACAAGGTAAGTAATTATTTTGTCCCTGTTGTAATCTTCATTGCTGTTTTATCTTTTGTAATTTGGTTTTTTATTCTTTCTTACAGTCTAATTTTTTCTCTTAGCATATTTATTGCAATCCTTATTATTGCATGTCCTTGTGCGCTTGGGCTTGCAACCCCAACAGCAATAATGGTTGGAACTGGGAAGGGTGCAGAAAACGGTATTTTAATAAAAAATTCCCAAGCTTTAGAAAATGCATATAAGATAAATACAGTTGTTTTTGATAAAACCGGTACATTAACAGAAGGTAAGCCTGTTGTTACAGATATTTTAAATTTTGAAAAATTATCTGTTAATGAAGTTTTAGAGTATGCTGCAATTGCTGAAAAAAATTCAGAACATCCTCTTTCAGAAGCAATTCTAAAAAAAGCTTCTAAAGAAAATATTGTTGTAAACAATCCTGCTTTCTTTGAATCAATAACAGGGCATGGTCTTTTTGTAAAATACAATAATAAACATATTTATTTTGGAAATAAAAAACTAATGCAAAAAAATAATATTCTAATATCTCCTAATATATTAAATGAAATGGAAGCTTTAGAAAATCAAGGTAAAACAGTAATGCTTCTTGCAGTTGATAATAAAGTTTCAGGATTAATTGCAGTTTTTGACGTTATTAAAAAAACATCTGTTGAAGCAATTTCAAAATTAAAAGAAATGAACCTAGAAGTTATAATGATAACAGGAGATAATCAAAAGACAGCAAGTGCAATTTCAAAAGAAGTAGGAATTGATTATTTTTTAGCAGAGGTTTTGCCTGGTGATAAAGAAAAAGAAATTAGAAAACTTCAAAATCAAGGAAAAGTAGTTGCAATGGTAGGGGATGGTATCAATGATGCTCTTGCTCTTGCAAAAGCTGATATAGGTATTGCTTTAGGTGCAGGCACTGATATTTCAATTGAGACTGGAGAGATTGTTTTAATTAAAAATGATTTAAGAGATGTTTAAAAAGCCATAGCTTTAAGCAGGTACACTATTAAAAAGATTAAACAAAATTTATTTTTATCTTTCTTTTATAATGTTGTAAGTATACCGATTGCAGCTGGTGTTCTTTACTTTTCTTATGGTTTCTTATTAAACCCCATAGTTGCAGGCATAGCAATGGCCTTTAGTTCTGTTTCAGTTGTATTAAACTCTTTAGTTATGAAAAGATATAAGTAAAAATAATTTTTTAACTTTTTTTCTTCTTTTCAAAGTATTTATAAATATTTTGATTCTTATAGTTATTTATGTATTTCAAAATACTTTTATCAAGAACAAGATTTTCAAAAATCTACTTATTTTCTGTAGTTAACTTTAATCTCCTTTAAGGGAGAGAAATTTATATTTATCGGTTTATTAAATATCTATTGTGTTCTTTTTTTAAAAAAGAAATTAAGGATATCTAGATATATTTTTATTTAATGATTATTTTAAACAAAAACAAAAATTTTTAAAAAACAAAGAAAATTATATGGAGACAATTAAATATGGAAAAAAAATATTTATCAATAAAAGAATCTCTTGAAAAAAAAGAAGGAGAGGTTTTTTTAAGAGGTTGGGTACATAGGTACAGAGACCAAAAAACAACAGTCTTTATAACCTTAAGAGATGTTACTGGAGTTATACAGCTTGTGTGTGATCAAGAAAAAGTTTCAAAAGAAATTTTTGAAAAATCACAAAAAATAACTGTAGAGTCCTCAATATCTTTAAAAGGAACTATAAGAAAAGAAGAGAGAGCTCCTCAAGGATATGAAATAGATATTAAAGATTTAGATATTGTAGGCCTTTCAGAAACCTATCCAATATCAAAGGACTTCTCTGAAGAGTTTCTTTTAGATGTAAGACACCTATGGCTAAGATCAAGAAAAATGCAAGCTATCTTAAAAATAAGATCAACTGTCTTTAGAGCTATCCATGATTATTTCAGAAGTCAAGACTTTTATGAATATCAATCACCAACTCTTCAATCTGTTCAATGTGAAGGAGGTTCAAGTCTTTTCCATGTTGATTACTTTGGAAAGAAAGGTGTTTTTCTAGCACAGACATGGCAGCTTTATGCAGAGCCTGCAATCTTTTCTTTAGAGAGAATATACACTTTAGCTCCTTCTTTTAGAGCTGAAAAATCAAAAACCACAAAACATTTAGCTGAATATTGGCATGCTGAAATGGAAGGTGCATGGGTTGACTTTGAAGAACTTCAAGTACATGCTGAGGGTTTAATAAAAAAAGTAATCTCTGATGTTATTAAGTATCATGAAGAGGATCTTAAAACCTTAAAGAGAGATGTTGAAGTTTTAAAAACAGCAATCTCAAAACCTTTCGTAAAAATGACCTATTCAGAGGCAATAAATATTTTAAAGAAAGAGCATGACATGGAAGTTAAGTGGGGTAAAGACCTAAGAACAGTTGAAGAAGATCTTTTATCAAAGATGTATGATACCTTTATAATCATCACAAGATACCCTAAGGAAGTAAAGGCTTTTTACATGAAGGAAGACCCTAAAGACCCTAGAGTGGTTCTAGGTTTTGACTGTATTGGTCCTGAAGGTTATGGTGAGATTATTGGTGCAAGTGAAAGAGAGGATGATATTAAAAAAATAATTGAAAGACTTGAAAAAGATGGAGAGGATGTCTCACAGTATGACTTCTATCTTGACACAAGAAAGTATGGTTCTGTTCCTCACTCTGGTTTTGGTATGGGTGTTGAAAGAATAATCTCTTACATCATAAAAGCTGACACCATTAAGGACGCTATTCCTTTCCCAAGAACAATGGTAAGGTATAAGCCTTAAATACTTATTTTGGTTTTTTCTTTTTTTTAAAAAAAAGAAAAAGCCATTCTTAACAAAATATAAAAAAAAACGGAGTTGAATAACTTATGACGCAAAAAAAGTATCAGGCCAATTTTTCCAGAGGGCTATAAATCAAAACTGGATTATAAAAAAACACAACAAGCTATCTATCTTCTTAGAAAATATTTTGAAAAAAAACTTTCAAAAAAACTATTTTTACAACGTGTCACATCCCCTAAATTTCTAGTTTCAAAAACTGGTCTTTTAGATGACTTAGCACAAACACAAACCCCTGTTTCTTTTAAAGTTAAATTTAAAAAAGAACCAATAGAGATTATTCATTCTCTTGCAAAATGGAAAATAGTGGTTTTAGGAGAGCATGATTTTTCTAAAGGAACTGGTCTTTACACAGACATGGATGCTATAAGGAAAGATGAAATTCCAGACTCAACACATTCTTTGTATGTTGATCAATGGGATTGGGAAAGAGTAATTTCTAAAGAAGAAAGATCTTTGATGTTTTTAAAAAAAATAGTAAGACATATCTATTCTTGTATATATGACACAAAGAAATATCTTTTAAAAAAATATCCTTCCTTGAAACACTCTTTAGAAAAAGATGTTTATTTCATACACTCAGAGGACCTTCAAAAGCTATACCCTTCTTTATCTTCAAAGGAAAGAGAAGATAGAATCTGTAAAGAGCATGGAACTGTCTTTATAATCGGTATTGGCTTTCCTTTAGATGATGGAAAAGCACATGATCTAAGAGCTACAGATTATGATGATTGGTCTACAGAGATAAAGGTTAAGCATAAAACCTATCATGGCTTAAACGGTGATTTACTAGTTTATGACCCTATTTATAAAAAAGCTTTAGAGCTTTCTTCAATGGGTATAAGAGTTTCTAAAGAAGCTTTACTTTTTCAATTAAGGGAAAAGAAAGAAATGTATAAACTAAAACTAGATTATCATAAAAGGATTGTAAGAGAAGAACTTCCTTTAAGCATAGGTGGTGGAATTGGACAATCAAGGCTTTGTATGTTTCTTTTAGAAAAAGGGCATATTGGAGAGGTTCAATCAAGTGTTTGGCCTGAAGAGGTTTTTAAAGAAGCTAAAAGAAGAGGAATTCCTCTTCTTTAGTTTTTTGTTTTAAAAAGATATAATTCTTTTTTTTGAAAACCTTTAATGAATGCTTTTTTGTTATTTCTATTCTCTTGTAATACAAATGAATCTATTTTTAAATATTTTGTATTACATTAATATTTATGCTTAAACATAAAGTTAATGCAGTTATTGATTCTTCATTTTGGATCAATCTATCTAAGGTTGATTTAAATAAGTTCCTTTTAGATTATTTTAACCTTTATTCCACACTTAAAGTTAGAGAAGAATTATTTGATTTTTATGAAAAAAATAATTATTTTTCAAAAGACTCATATTTATTTAAACTATATTTAGAAGCAGACTTAATTACTTTAAAAGAGCCAAAGGAAGTTTCTTTATCTATCAGTAAAGAATTATCTAAAAATTCAGGTGAGCTTTTTTCTACAGCTCTTTTAAAAGAAATAAATGGAGTTATTTTAGTGGATGATAAAGGTGCACTTAATTTTTGTAAAAAAAACAATTTATTTGTAATCACTTCAGTTTATTTTATTGTGAGGTTATATAAAGATAAATATATTACAAGAGAAAAAGCAGAATTTTCAATAAATCAATTGAAAGGTAAAATACAAAAATTACACATTGATTCTGCTTTAAATGACTTATAAAAGAGGTGTTTTAAATGGTTAAAAAAGAATATAAATTAAAATCTTATAGGTTATCTGATAGTTCTTTAAAATTAATTTATAATGTTTCTAAAGAAAAAGAAATAAGTGAGTCTGAAACATTAAGAATGTTTTTAGATAAAGGTATTTATGAATATAATTTAGAAAAAGCTATTGAAAAGTACTATTCTAAAAACCTAGATCTGTCTGCAGGTGCAAAGCTTGCTGGAATTTCTAAAAGAGATTTTCAAGAAGAGCTTACAAGAAAAGGGAAAGGAATAAACCTTTCAAAAGAGGATTATGATTACTCTAAAAAATCTTTTGAAAAGTTATTTGGGAAAAGTGAAAAAAAGAAAACTACTCAAAAGCCCAAGTAGTTTTTTCCTTAGAATCAAAAAGAATAACTCCTTTTTTCTTTAGGTTTATTCTTATGATATCTGCTTCTTCCCATTTTTTTTTGTTTCTTAACTCTTCTCTCTTTAAAATTAACTTTTCAATCTCTTCAACAGGCATTTTATTTTTCTTCTTGTTTTCACTTTCACTTTCAAAATTAAAAACTTTAAAAACAAGATTTACTTTTTTTAAAAAATCTAAAACCTTAGATGCTTCTTCCCTAGTTAATTTTTCTTGATCCATTAGCTTGTTTGTTTCTTTTACAAGGAAAAATATCTGTGCCCATGCTGTTGGTGTATTAAGATCATCATCCATTGATTTTTCAAAATTAAAGATTGATGTTTCAATAATCTCTTTTGCATAGTGCATTTCTTTTTCTTGTTTTACTTCTTGTAGTCTTCTAATGTAGTTGTTTAGGTTTTGTAATGTTTTTTTAGCATCAATAATTGATTGTTCAGTGTAATTTTGTGGTTTTCTATAATGTCCTGTTGAAAAAACATATCTTAGTTCTTCTGCTGTATGTTTCTTTAAAAAATCTTCAATGGTTATAAAGTTTCCTAAAGACTTTCCCATTTTCTTACCATCTATAGATAGCATAGCAGAGTGAACCCAGTAATTTACCATTTTTTTTCCAAGGCAACCATAATTTTGAGCTATCTCATTTTCATGATGTGGAAAAACATGCTCTATTCCTCCCCCATGTATATCAAAGGTATCTCCTAGGTATTTATTCCCCATAACTGAACATTCAATATGCCAACCAGGGTAACCTAGGCCCCAAGGAGAGTTCCATTTTAAGATATGCTCTGGTTTTGCTTTTATCCAGACAGCAAAGTCTGCTGGATTTTTCTTTTCTTCATCATTTTTAAATCTTGTATCTTTTAAAAGGTCTTCAATCTTTCTATTTGAAAAAGATCCATATTCTTTAAACTTTGAAACATCGTAATAGATACCGTTTTTTGTTTCATATGCAAAACCATTTTCAATTAATTTTTTTACCCATTCTATAATTTCAGGAACATGGGATGAGGCTTGTGGCTCTAAGTTTGGTCTTGATATCTTAAGTTTATCAAAACCCTCCCACATTCTGTGTGAATATTTATAGACAAGCTCCATAGGGTGTATCTTTCTTTCCTTTGCTCTTTTTGTTATCTTATCTTCTCCATCATCCCCTAAACCATCATATGTTAAGTGCCCAACATCTGTAATGTTTCTAACATAGAAGATTTGATAGTCATGGAAGTATTTAAAATAATTAATTAAAAGATCATAGTAGATATATGACATTGCATGCCCTATGTGAACATCATCATAAACAGTTACTCCACACACATATATCTTAAGTAAACCTTTTTCAACTGGCTTGAAGGCTTCTTTTTTTCTTGTAAGTGTGTTGTAGAGTTTTATTGTCATATACTTTTCACCTTTTTTTATGTTATATATAAGTAATTAATATATAGGGGTAAAAAGTTTATAAAATGCTTCTTTTCTAAATTTTAAAGATTTTTATATTTTCTAAAGAGGTTTTTAAATTTCAAAGATTTTGCTAATATATATAAATATATTGTTTCCTATATAATATATAGTTTAATAAGTTTAAGTTAACTTAAAAACTATATTTAATTAATAATAAAGAAATAATATTATATTTTTAGAGAATATTTTATGGAATATTTATAAAAGAGGTTTTATTAATATGCAAAAGAGATTAGGTATTTTAGGTATTTTTTTAATGGTTTTAATGTTTGTTTTATCTTCAGGCTTTGCCTTTGCTGAAAACGAATTTACAAGTTATAGTTTAACTTCAAAATTAGGATGGGATTTAACTTCAGCAGATATAAAAGATAATAGTCTTACTATTAATTATAGTAATAATTTAGAAGATAGGCTTTCTTGTAGAACAACAGATAAAAGTGTCTTAGGTGTAAAATATTCAACTGAGCATAGAGGTTTATTTTTAGTGGTTTTCTTAGTAAATGATTCCTTTAATAGTGAAAAAGGAATAGATGATTTTTTATACGATAGTTTATCTAACAGAGGTACTGGTGTAAATGAAACTGAAGATACTTTAAAAAAATATAATAATTATTTAGGAACAAATGATCCTACTTTTAAAAATAATTTAAAAGAATATATTAATGAAGATTATAATTTAATTATTATAAAAATAGAGGATGACTTCAAAAAGAATCAAAATTATTCCTATAAATTTAATATAGCTGATTTTTATAATTATAATAAAGCTTATATTTATCTTTATGATCATTGTGGTTTTTTTTCTTCATTCTATCATAATGATTTTCAGAATAGTAAAAATTTAGCAAAGGCAGTTTATACCTTTTCATTAAATGAATCTACTGTAAAATCAATTTCTTCAATAAATTTAACTCATTCTATAGTTGAAGAAAATAAAATTAAACTTGATTCAAATGTTTCTGATAATGTAAATATTTATTATACATTAAATGATTTCAATATAGATAAATATTTTAAAGATAAAATTAAAGAATTAAATAGCTCTGAAAAATTAAAAAATTACTTAAATACAAAAGAAATAAAAGTTAATATTGAAGGTGTTGAATATAGTGTTAAAAAATATACTTCTCCAGTCACCTTATCTTCAGGACAGAAGTTAAATGCAATTGCTGTTAATTTTAACACTTTAACTTTAAGTAATTATCTACAAGGAATTACTTTAGGTGATTCTGCTTCAGGTCAATCTTCAAGCACTAAAAAGTTTTTAATTAATTTTAAAGATGATTTAAAAAATAATAATATAATCTGTGAAAAAGAAACAAAGATTTGTTATTATAACAACTGGTCAAATATAGATGTAATTATTGAAAAAGTATATTCTGATAAACCAGTTTACTTTTCAATAAACCAATTAACAAAAGATTATACAAATAAAGTATCAAAAAATAATCCTGGTAATTTATCTGGCAACGAGATTAGTTTAGGTGTAGGCAATTATGTTTCTTCAGCTCAAACTAACTTTAATATAAAAAATAATTCTAAAGATAATTATTTCTTAGCAGCTATGCAAGATAATACAAATGTAGATTATTTATTCTTTGTTTATTTAAATAAGGTTGACTTTAATTCACTAATAGAATATAAGATATACCAAAAAATAATTAATTCTGCTTACTGTGATGGTTGTAGTATACCAGACTGGATGCCTTATAATATAATTACTCCTGCCTATCAAGATCCTGTTTGTGAGCAAACAGTAAGAGAAGATGGAAAAGTTGAAGAATCCTGTAAACCTAGAGATGATACTAACAAACCTAGTGTAGATGATAGTTCTGATTGTAAATATACTGGTGATTATGAAATATTATGTAATTTCAATATTTTTGATATTGAAAAGAAAATAGGTAGCACTTCTATTTCTAGTTCTGCAGGTACATTTAGTCCTAAAGAAACATATTATTTAGAAATTAAATTTTATTATGATAATAAAAAAAGTACCTTTAATAGTAATTTAGAAGCTTATAAATTATTTGAATCTGAAAAGAAGAATTTTAACCTTACAGAAAATGAAATCGCAATTTTCTTTTCTATAATTGGAGGAGAATCCTCTTTTTTAAATAATCAAGTTGGAGATAAAGGAGAATCTATAGGGCTTGCTCAAATAAATAAACCAATTTGGAGAACTTCACAAGGTTTTAACGATTTAAAAGTATACCTCCCAAATAGTATTAATACAGTTGAAAAATATTACACTTATTTTGATGAATCTGGATCTGATTTAAATAAATCCTTATATTTAGGTCTTGCTGTGTTTAAATATAATTTAAATTATGCCAAAACAAATATTACTGAATTTAATTCAAGATATACAGATATTGATAAAGCATTTATTATGTTTTATGCACATCAATTTAATATAAGAGATACAAGAACTTTCTTTAATACTGTTACTATTCCCGCTGATAAAGATAATGTAAATGTTAATTGTGCAGGAACAGGAAATGAATTGTTCCAAAACTCTTCACAGAAAAAACTTGGTTGTGTTGCAACAGTTGGGTCTGTAAGAAAGATTGGCTGGTATCTTTTTTACTTAAATAAATAAGAATTTGTTTTTCTTTTTTAACATAAAGAGAGAAACAATTCTCTTTTTATTTTTTTGTTTACTATATATTATATATGAGCAAAAGATATTTTAGTATAATTCTATTTATTTTCCTAATATCCTTATCTATACCTCTATTCTCCTCAAACCATAAGTTTGATCCTTTAAACGATTATTACTATACAGAGAGAATAGACCTAGGCCTTACAGATATTTCTCAAGAGGTTTACTACATAACCTTAGAAGTTACTTCTCAAGAAAGAATCTTGTTTGAAAGATCTTTTTTAACAGAGGAGGCATCCTCTATACCTTTTAAGTTTGAAAGCTTTTATCCTTCCTCTTTAGTCATCAGTTATTCATATTTTTCTTTTTCTCAACAGCTTATAGAAAAAAAAGAATACCCTTTAGTTTTAAAAAAAATAAATAAAGAAATTAATTATTATTTTTGTAATGACATAACATGCTCGCAAGAGTTATTTGATATTTTTGAAGAAAACAAAGACTTCTATCTTTCCTCTTCTTTAAAAGACTCTTTCTTTAATGTTAAAGTTACCTCTCAAGATTATTTAAAAGAATACAACAATTCTTCTTTCCCTCTAAAACTTAATCTTAAGGAAGGCATATATTCTTTAGAAATATCTACAGTTATTGAAAACTCTATTTTTGAAGAAAGGTTAGACATTATTGTTGTAAGTAAAGAAGAAATATCCTCTCAAGAAAATAACTCTTTAGAAAATAATGGAATGGGTTCTTCACTAACTCCTACCTCTTCTCAAACCTTCCTTGAAAAAATAAAAAGCAATTCTATAAAAGATAACTTAAGAAGTTATTGGTATATCCTTTTAATAATAGTAATAATATTATTTATTATTTTAAAAAAAAGAAAAAAAGAAACACCTATGGAAAGAAATACACTTCAAAGAAAAGAACAACAAATATCTAGAAGGGAGGCAAGAAAGATACATATCTTCATATTATTATTTTCTTTAATAATATTCTCTCAAATAACCTTCTCATCAACCTTAGCAAATAAAGAGTATGAGTTTAGTTACTTTACAGACGACTACAACTCATTAGTTAAAAACTTTCCACAGGAAAATGAAATCTCTCTTTATTTAACAGATTTAAAAAAAGCAAACTCATATTTTTTTCCATTAATAAGTCACGCTAATGAAAATCTTACTTACTTTCAAAGCCTATCTTTACAAGAAGGTTTTCTAGACTATACACCAATATATTCACTCTTTGCAATTGATATTAATAAATCAACAGGCTCTTATGCCCCTTTCCTTCCAAAGGAACCTTACTCGGCTTACTGTAAACCAGTCTTAGATTATTTTAAAAGATACCCAGTTACAACAAAAGCAGATTTAATAAACAGAAATAAATCTTATTTAGAAAATGGTATTGGTTTTTCTAAAAACTGTATAGATGAGTTAATAACTAAAAAATGGCTTCAAGAAAAAGTTGTTTTAGCAGAAATTAAATTTACTCCTCATAACTACAATAACCAATCAAAGATTATACAAACAGAAATATTTTTTAAAAAAAGCATTCTTTCAAATGAATTTAATTTACCTGTAAACATTATAAAAACAGATTCAGCTGTTGTTTATGCATACCCTGATCCAATCAATTACAATAGCTTAAAGCTTGAGATTGAAGAGAATGGATGGATTTTAAGTAATAAAGTAGCTTATCCTATAAGTTTCTCTGACATGGATGAAATATATAGACTTAGTCTTAGTCAAGGGGAGCATGGTTCTTTTACATACACTTTAAACAACTATAATGAAAATTTTGTTGATTTTAAAATAAATTTCTTAGATCAAGAAAAGAATCTTTCCTTTAGTAGTTTTCTTTCTTCAAATTACTTTTCTGTTAAAGAAGGTGATGAAAATAAAAACATAATAACAAACTTACTTTTCAGAAATGGGAATATAGTTTTAAATAATTATGAAATATATAATGTTATGGAGAATAGAAAAAGAAAATTATCTATTAGTTCTTCATCTGAAAGTATAAAAAACATATACTCTAGAAAAGAATATGCTTTATTTCACACACCTAACTTTAAAGACAATTCTTTTTTTATATCTTTAAGTTCAGGTAAGTCCTTAAACCCAATTGTTAAGGATGATCTGTATTTATTCTATAATTTTGATAACAATCTTTTTGGAAAAATGGATATTTATTTAATTGAGGCTATAAGTAACTCTTATTACTTTGTTGAAAGTACAGCAAACTATAAGCTTAGAACAAATTTCTTTCTTTTAGAAAATGAACATCTTAAAATAACTGAAGTTTATTCCTCAAAACAAAGTACATCTTTTCATATCCTTTTTAAAGATGAAAATTTGCCTATAATAATTACAAATGATAGAAAAAACATTATTTCAACAACATACCCTTATTTCTATATTTATAAGGATTATTTTATAGTTGTTTCTTCTGGTGTTTTAAGGGTTTATAAAAATAATACCGGCTACACAAACAAAAAAGTAAACACATATAGTGATTATGATAATAAACTTAATTACTTGACAGGAAAGGATGCACAAATTGATAATAATTTAACAAAAATATCTCCTTTAAAGCTTAAGTTGTTCAATAGTTATATTTATGATGTTTCAAACGCACAAGATTTTTCTTTAATTGAACAGAAGTTATTTTGGGCAAATACTTTTGTTAAAGCTGATTTAAGAGAAACAAACTGGTTTTTAAAAAAAAAATTTTGTGATGTAAATAAAATTGACCAAGATTTTAATATTTTTGAAAAACATCTAAAAAGAATGAACTTCACTATTCTTAAGTATCCTGGTTATTCAGAATTTCCATTTAGTAATGTTACTCTAGAATCAAAAGATTACATTATCAAGAGAAATTCTTTTACAAAAGATAATTATTCTCTTCTTTGTGATTACACAAAGGATTTAAATCTAAACAACTATACAAACATTATTCTTAACTCTGCATTTTATCTTGAAGATCAAAATAACTTTATTGAACAGTTATCTTTCTTTAAAACACCTATAGGCCAAATATATGCAGGTCAAGAAAAATATCCTTCCAAATATCTATCAGAGTATTTTACTTCTTCAAAAGAAGGTATAATCTTTATTGATAGTAATAATAACATTGCTGGAGCATCCTTCTTAGACTTTAGAAAAGACTATTCTTCAACAATTGATTTCTTTGCAAACTACTTAGTGTTTGATAGATTATCTTTCTTTAACCCTAATGATCTTGTTTTTAGTAAAGATAAAACAGAAAATGAAAATATCCAAAAGTATATTAAAGAAAACTATATTGATCCTAAAGAAAAGTTATTTTTAAAATTTAAACTTCCAAAAAGATATACAAGACTTACAGATAATTATATTTCTAAAAATTTTATAATGACAAACCCTATAAGAAAATATCAAAATAGATGTACTGCCTTAAGTCTAGATGTTACAAATAATTATCATTATAACATGGTTAGACATTTTTCAGTATACCCAAGAGAATCTGATTTTGTAAGAGACGATGCTTGGTTTCTTGCAACTATAAATCAAGTAGTCTGGGATTATAGGCGCGATCCTCCAATAAACCCAAATAGATTTTTTGAAGGAATGATTTTAGGTATATATATAGGTAAAACAACTTATACTTATCCAAACAATTATCATATTCCTTCAAGAGCTGGAAAAAAATTTACTGGTCTTTTATATACTCATACAGCACCTTACGTAGATATTTACAAAAACGAATCTGGTCTTATGTTGAATGCTTCATTCTATGTTTCAGCAGAGGAAGCTGTTGATTATTATACCACAAGTGGAAGGCAGTTAAGGCAAATTGTTATGCCTTTAAACTATTATGATAATAAAATAAAAGACAAGTACGGTAAAACAGAACTTGATTATGTAAAAGAGTATCTAACTTCTTTTAATTAGAAGAAGATAAAAGAGATATATGAAAAAAATAATTTCCTTAGGCATAGAATCAACTGCACATACCTTTGGTGTAGGGATAATAGATAATAAAGGAAAAATCTATGCAAATGTTAAAAAACAGTATGTCTCTGTAGAAAAAGGTATTGGCATTAAGCCTTATGATGCCTCTGTTTTTCATTACCAAAACGCAATGGATGTTTTAAAACAAGCTCTTAATGAGGCAAATCTATCTATTAAAGACATAGATGTTATTTCCTTTGCAAGAAGCCCTGGTCTTGGACCTTGTTTATCTGTTGGTGCTACTTTTGCAAGAGCTCTTTCCTTAAAGTACAATAAACCAATTGTTGGTGTTAATCATTGTGTTGCACACTTAGAGATTGGAAAAACATTAATGAAGGCAAAAGACCCTCTTTTTATATACACCTCAGGTGCAAACACACAGATTATAGCAAAAGATAATAAAAGATATAAGATATTAGGTGAAACTTTAGATATTGGTCTTGGTAATCTCTTTGATTCTTTTGCAAGAGATTTAGGGTATGGTTTTCCTGGTGGTCCAATCTTGGATAAGATATATTTCCAGTCAACTAACTATATTCCTCTTCCCTATTCTGTTAAAGGAATGGATATTGTTTTTTCTGGTCTTTTAACTTCTTCAAGAAAATTAATAGGAAAAGTAAAAACAGATGATCTAGTTTATTCCTTTATGCATACCTCTTACGCAATGCTTTTAGAGGTTTGTGAAAGAGCCTTATCATACACAAAGAAAAAAGAGATAATGGTGATTGGTGGAGTTGCAGCATCAAAGGCTTTAAAAGAGATGCTTGAGAGTTTTTCAAAACAAAGAAAAATAAAATTATTTATCCCCCCTGTTTCTGTATGTCTTGATAATGGTGTTATGATTGCTGATTTGGGTTTAAAACATTTTGTTTATGATGCTCTTCAAGATTTAGAAAAAACAACTATTGATCCTGAAGAAAGAACTGATCAAGTAATTATAAGTTGGTGAAAATATGTTTAGAAAAACAAAGTATCTTATTAAAAATCTTTTAAGCAACACAAAAATAGGGGCTGGCATTAGAGAAAGAAAACTAAAAAAAATGAAAGAGGAAAGATTAAAAAAAGAGCTTTTAGAAAAACTTAAAAAAGAAAAATAATATTCATTCTTTAAAATACTCTTTATATCTTTTTATTGCTTTTAAAATTTCTTTTTCAGCTTCTTTTTTCCCTTTAATAGACATGATGGTTGATTTTTTACCTTGAAGCTCTTTGTATGTTTCAAAGAAATGTCTTATCTCTAAGATAACATGCTCACTAAAGTCCTTAATATCTCTTCTCTTATCCATCCTAGGGTCTGTTGAATGAACAGCAATTATCTTTTCATCCTTCTCATTACTATCAATCATAAGCATTACCTCAATTGGTTTTGCTCTAACTAAAACACCAAGGTGAACAGGAAAGTTTGAAATGATTATTATATCTAAAGGATCTCCGTCCTCTGATAATGTTTGAGGTATAAAGCCATAGTCTCCAGGGTAATGAACAGCTGAGTAAAGCACTCTATCAAGCTTAATATGTCCTGATTCCATGTCAAGCTCATACTTTAAGATACTCCCTTTTGGAACCTCAATAAAGGCATTAACCTCTTCTGGTACTTTTTCTCCATATGTTACTTCATGCCATGGATGTTGAGTGTGTGTTTTAATAATTTCTTTTTTTTTATTCATGTTTAATCCTTTTTTTAAAATTATTTTATCTTTTTTAAATCTCTTAATATATATTATATCTATAATTTTATAAATAATCTGTTTTTCATCTTTAAAGCTATTAAAACAAAATATATCTGTTTTTAAACTTATTTGTCTTTACTTTATATAGATAATAATATATTTAATATTTAATAAAAAGGAGAGATATAATATGGAATATGTCTTTAAGATAGTTAAAAAAGTAACACACATGGAAGCTCCTTCTAGAAACACTTTAGAAGATAAAACAATAGCTGTTGAGATAAACGATTCATTTGAAGATGATGGAAAAGAGGGTCATGTCTTTAAGCTTATAGCAGCAAGCGGTAAGGAAGTTACTTTAGAGTATGATAGACATTACTTAGTTAAGAACGAACATAAAGGATATGAGTTTAATACAGATTTAAGATTAAACGAGCCTAAACAAATAACATCTATGTGGGGTCCTAAACAAGTAACATACACCTTAACTTACATGGGTATTTATGGCGAGTCTTTTAGTGAGTAATTATAAATGTATAAACAAATAATTCTTGTAAGAAACGATTTAAAGCTTGGAAAAGGCAAGATTGCTGCCCAAGCTTCTCATGCCTCTCTAGAAAGTTATTTACTAACTTCTAGAAAAACACCTTCAATAGCAGACGCATGGCTTTCTGAGGGTCAAAAGAAAGTTGTTTTAAAAGTTGAATCACGTGAAGAACTTTTAAAGGTCTTTCAAGAAATTAAATCTTTTTTTCCTGCAGTCATTATTAAGGATGCAGCTCATACTCAGTTAAAGGAACCAGACTTTACATGTGTAGGTGTAGGGCCTATTAAGGAATCAGAGATTGATAAGTTTACAAAAAGATATAAACTATTATGAATGAAGAAAACCTCTCCTATAAAATGATAGATATAAACAACTACTCTGAGCTTACAAAAGACACACTTATGCAGGTTCATTCCATCTTACAAAAGGAAGCCTCCTGGAATGATGCTTTTTCTGAGTTTAAAAAAAACTATACAAAAAGTAATTTTAAAAACACCAAACTATTTTTAGTTTTTTCAGGTAAAGAGGTTGCAGGGTTTATTGAGGGTTGGGTTATTAATAAAGATCAATTTTATGCAAAGTCCTTTTATGTTTCTTCAAAGTATAAAAATCAGAAGATAGGAACTAAGCTTAAGTTAATGGTTTTTATCTCTTTAAGAAAAATGAGTTTTAAAAAGTATATTGATGGGCTTGTGGTAAACCCATTGGTTAACAAAATAACAAACAATCTTATGATTAAGAGAAAAAAGCTTTCTTTAAACAAAGATTCTAAAAATAAATATCCTTTTATTAAAAGAAAGAATGACATTTTAATTAAGTTAAGAAAAAAAGGAAGAAGATAATTTTTTTAAAAAATTATGTAAAAATAAACCACTTTATCTTGTATTTTTTCTTTCTTTAAGCTCTATTAATGCTTTAATAGCATTTTCATAAAGAATTTTGTTCTTTAAGCCCTTTTCTTTTAGCATATCCCTTTTAAGGCTTGCAATTACTTCTTCAAGTTCTAAAAACATATTTACTTCTCTCCTTTTATAAATTCTTCAAAACTCATACCTTTTTCCTTAATTTCTTCTTTTTTAATGGAATAAGCCTTTTTTGTTTTATTCATCTCTTTATAATAAAGAAAATACCATTT
Organism: Candidatus Iainarchaeum sp.; assembly: GCA_037441475.1. Classification (GTDB taxonomy): domain Archaea; phylum Iainarchaeota; class Iainarchaeia; order Iainarchaeales; family CSSED10-239; genus Forterrea. The sequence goes on along the minus strand of JBBISB010000001.1, from coordinate 229,122 downwards.
TTTACCAAAAAGTCTCCAAGCAACATAAGCCTTGTTTCCTGAAAGCCTCTCCCAGGTTTCAAGCTCTTTTATCTGCTCTTCTTTGATGTTAAGGTATTCTCCTGCCTTTGTTTTACATTCAATGGCATATCCTTTGTTATTTTTAATAACAATTATATCAGGGGTTGGAAGTGTGGAGGATCCTGAACCAGCAACTCTTGCTGCTGCAAATCCTTTTTCAAAAAACATAAAAAGAAGCTCTCTTTCAGCATTAGATCCTTTTTTTTTATGTTGCATTTCTTTTCCCTTTTTATAAAATATATTTTAGTTATATATATAAATATAATATACAACAATAATGTTTATATATAGTTTGCTACTATAATAATATTAGTAGAGAAGATATTTATTTTTAGATATTTAGATGATCTACATTATAAATGGGGTTTTATAATTTATTAAAATAATAATTTAGAATATTACAAAGAAAAGATGTTTTCTTAGGTATGTAAAAAAAGAAAAGAGTCTTTTTTAAAACTTTTAAAATAATTTACAATAATTTAAAAATTTAATAACATGATTTCAGAATTACAGTTAAAAACAGGCGAGATTATTGAGGTGACTGTTGTATGCAACTCAAAGTCTCAAGAGATCCAAGAAGTATCCGGAAATTACAAAATAAAGCTTAAATCTCAAGCTATTAAAGGAAAAGCCAATAAAGAGTTAAAAGAGTATTTTAAGTCTTTAGGGTATTTAGTAGATATAGTTAAGGGCGAAAAGTCAAATCATAAGTATATTAAAATTTTATAATTGTAACATAGTTATTTTTTTTAAAAATAAAAGTTTTTTAAAAAATCTCTTTTTTTTAACAACATCTATACAAAAACATCTGTTTAAAAGAAAAAACAATACAGGTGATTTTAAAATGGGTAAAACTTATTTAGAAACAATCAAGTACTTGATTGTTGCAGACTTTCAAGTAGAAGGTTTAGTTGAAAAACCAGATGTTATTGGTGCTATTTTTGGACAATCTGAGGGGCTTTTAGGTTCTCAATTGGATATTAAAGATCTTCAACAGAACGGTAAGATTGGAAGAATAGAGATAACTACAACACATAATAACAACAAAACATATGGAACTTTAAAGCTACCATGTAGTTTATCAATGGTAGAGACTGTTATTATAGGTGCATCTATTGAATCTATTGATAAAGTAGGGCCATGTGACACTAGATTTACTATCAAAAAAATAGAAGATACAAGAGGTCTTAAAAGAAAACAAATCAAAGATAGAGCAATTGATCTTTTAGGAAAATTAATGCAGGAAGAGATTCCAGACACAAAGGAGCTTATGGAAGAGATTGTAGATACCTTTAAGACAAAAGAAATTGTCTTTTATGGTCCTGATAAGCTTCCAGCAGGTCCAACAGTTGATTCAAACAAGGAGCTTATAATTGTTGAAGGAAGAGCAGATGTTATAACCATGCTTAAGTATGGTTTTACAAATGTTATCTCAACTGGTGGAGCAAGAGTTCCAATTTCCCTTGCAAACATATGTAAAGACAAGATTGTTACTTTGTTTTTAGATGGAGATAGAGGTGCTGATATTCAACAATCACAGCTTTTAAGAGCTGTTAAGGTTGATTACATAGCAAGAGCTCCTGATGGAAAGGAAGTTGAAGAGCTTACACAAAAGGAAATTAACCAAGCTTTAAGAAGAAGAGTTAAGTCTACTTTTGTAATTGACATTAATGGTAAAGACAAGATAGGTTCTGAAAATAAACCATCTATTCCTATCCCTCAACCAAACATTGTTAAGCAAACAAAGTTTTCAACAACAAATGATCATAAGGTAATATCTTCAAAGCCAAGCTATGATAATAAGCCAAGTTATGATAATAAACCAAGTTATAGTAAACCAAGCTATGATTCTTCAAGAGAAGATAGGTTTAGAGAAAACAAACCAACCACTGATTTTTCAAGCATGCTTTCAAACATTCCTGATGTTGAGAGAATAGATGTTTCTTCAGACTCTTCTTTCTCAAAACCAAGTTTTGGTGGTAATAGAAATAACAGAGGTCCTGATAATAGAAACAACAGACATGATAGAAACAACAGACATGATAGAAACAATCGTGATAATAGACAAAATAATCATGATAGAAATAACCATGGAAACAGAAACAATCATGATAATAGAAACAACTTTAATAAACCAAATGACTTCAATAGAAGATCATTTCCATCAAGAGATGAAACTTCTTTTATAGAAAAACCTTCTCTTCCTTTAAACGATACTGATAAGGTTCAAGTTATACAAACAAAGATAACTTTAAAGGATAGACTTGAAAGTGCTTTAAAAGAGTTTGATAGTAAATCTCAAGAAACCTTAACAACTGTTGATGCAGTAGATAAGCAAACACCAGTTTATCCAAAGCCTGCTTTAAAAGAAGAAACTAAGGTTGTTGAAAAGGTTAAAAAGAAAATTGTTCTCCCTAAACTTACAGACAAGATAAAGAAGAACTTTTTAGAAATCTTAGATGAGGTTGATAGTAAGGGACAATCAAGAATCTTAAATGAAAAATTAAGAAGGATTGGTAGCTCAAAAAGTGATGAACTTACAACTAAGATAAAGTCTTTTAAGGCTGGTAAGATATATGCTGTTGTAACAGATTTAGAGGTAACCTCTGATATCTTAAATCAAGCTAAGGAAAAAGAGATTCTTTTCTTAGTCTCTCCAAGATCTAAGATAAAGGATGATCCTGAAATAAATATTGTTACATATAATGACTTAAAGAAGTAGTTTTTCTTTTTTTAAAAAAGAAGATTTTTCTTTTTGTTTAATATAAAAATAAAAAAGAAGGAAAAAGAAATTATTTCTTTTTCTTTGCTTTTACCTTTTTCTTAACTGCTGCTAAAGGCTTTGCTTTTACTATAACTTTTTTTGTTTCTTCTGGTTTTGATGGATTATCTTTTTTACTTGCAACATATAAAAAGTCACCAATAATTATTAAAAGAACAGCTAAAAGAACATTAATGATTTGGCTGATATATACTTTTAAGTATTGGCCTGTTGTAAGCTCAACTTGGTTTGATCTTATTGCAATTCCAAGTCCTTCTGAAACATTTGTTTTACAAATATCTAAAACACCTGGCTCATATTTTGAAACTTCAATACAGTTATTGTATTGATCAATAAAGTCAATGTCATTGAAAATATTTGTAATAGATAATAGTAAGAAGAAAATACCAAAGATAAAAACAAAGGCACCTATTATCTTCATTATATTATTTTTTGTCATTATATAATCACCTTTTTTATAAATGTTACTTATAAATATTTTATATTATATGTTATTGTTTATTTAAATCTTTTGTTTTTTTAAAATCTCTTTTTAGAAGTAGAAAAGAAAAACCTTTTATATCTTTTCTATATTAATTATATTACTATAACTTTTTTTAAACAAAAAAGATTCTGTGGTCTAGTGGTTATGATGTCGCCCTTACAAGGCGAAGATCGGCGGTTCGAATCCGCCCAGAATCATTTTTCTATTTACTTTTTTTAAAAATAACATATGAATAACTTATTGTTATTAGGCTTGTTAAAACAACTGTTATTAATAAAACCAGATACCCTATTTGGTATACAAAAAAAGATAAGGTAATTACTATTCCTGAAATTTTAAATAAAATCCCTCCAAGCTTATGTGTTTTGTTCCATACATAATTACTTGAAAGTGTTCATGGTGTTTTAATACCAATAAACCAGTTTCTTTTTGACTTTAAAAGTAAAATACCTATAAGGTAAAAAAAGAATCCAAAGGCAGGTACAACCATTTTACTAAGGTTAAAGATATACCCTAGATTATAGATTATAGTTAATATGTGCAAGTACATTAAAAAAAGTAAAATTCCAATTATAAACAAATCAAATTCTTTTTTAAATAAATCTACATTTTTTTTTAAGGGATCAATTTTTGGAAAGAAAGCTAAAAGAAAATATATTATTATCATAACTATTGGAAGTAGTAAAATCCCCCCTATTTTCGACATATGCCCATCTACTTCTCCTTTACTATTCCAGTGGCTTGCAAACTCATCATTAAGGTAAGGATAGGCAATTATACCTGAAAATAATGAAATAAGCAAAATAATTAAGATTATTAAATTTATTTTTTTAAACATATTTTTTCTTATTTTTATAGTTTTTTAAGATATATATATAACATATATCATTATTACTTTATTTTATAAATATTACGGTATATAATTTTTTGTATGAAATTTAATGTTTTAGTAGTTATTTTAATGTTATCTCTAATAATCCCTTTTGCTTATTTAGAGCCTATTAATCAATCCTTGGACTTTGATGTTATTAAAACTAAATACATGGATGTAAATGTTTCTTTACAAACACCTATCTATATAGATAGATATTCTGAAAATGGATCCTTTACCTTAACAACACCAGTCTTTATTAACTCTAGAAACCAAACAGTTACTTTAGAGGCCTATTATTTAGAAGCAGGACAAAAGATACCTGCAACCTTTACAGAGGATGAGTATGGAAATAGGTTTGCTGTTTTTGAAGTTTCTAAAATAACAAAAGGAGAGTATATCTTTTATATTGATGCTAAAATAATCTCTGAAAATAAAATTGTTTTTTCAGAAGATATTTTTTCTCTTGAAAATAAAATAGAAGAATACAAGGAATACACTTTACCTACAAGATACATTAACTCTGATAGAAGTGAAATAATATCTACCTCTAGATTTATAAGAAAATCAGATAATGCTCTAAAAGAGCTTACAAACATTATTAACTGGACATATAACTATGTTGAGTATGATATAAGCTATTCTGAAAAAGTTGTTGAAGCTGTAAACGTTTTAGCTGAAAGAAAAGGAGTATGTTCTGAGTTTTCTATTTTAGCTGCTTCTCTTTTAAGAGAGAGAGGTTTTCCTACAAGGTATGTTACTGGTTATGCAAACAGTACTCTTGATTGGCAAGCACATGCTTGGCTTGAAATATATATTCCTGGGCAAGGATGGATTTTTGCAGACCCTACTTTTGGAGAGGTTGGTTTAGTTGATGCAAGTCATCTTTTAATATCTCGTGCTTTTGATCCTTCTGAGATTAAAGATAGGGTAACAGCTTATGGAGATGTTACTTTAAGGTTTGGAGAAAAGAAAGCTGATTTTAAAATAAATGAACATAAGAGTTATTCTGACTTAGGTTATTCAAATACAGTGAATGTTGATTTTTCATATCCTGAAAAAATAAAAGAAGGTTCAGCTTTCTTCATAACTGCAAAAATAACAAACACAACATCAAGAGCTATATCTATGCTTTTTATGTTAAGCATACATTCTGATTTTACATTAATCTATCCTGAAAATAAATATAAGATAATGTATTTAGAACCATTTAAGGAAGAAGAAATTTCTTTTTATTTAGTTGCTGATAATGTTTATGTTCCTTCAAACTATTATAAGACATATGGTTTTAATCTTAAGTCTCAGGTAAGTGATTTTTCTGGAAACTTAGAAGTTTATAAGAATGAAGGATATTTTCAAGAGGCTTTCTTTGTAACTGATCCTCTTTTTTATTTAGATAAAGATGTTTTAAATCTTAGTTTTGATGTTATTAATTACACTAATGTTATTAAGAGTATTAATCTTGATTTTAATAATAATGGTTCTATTACAAATCAACTTTTAACTGTTCCTTCAAACACTGTAAGTAATTTTTCTAGAAAATTTAATGTTACTAAAGAAAGTAGATTTACTTTAGATCTTTCTCAAGATTATTCCTCTTCTCAAAGTTATTATATATATGATGATAAGGTTATTGTTATAGAAAAGGATGTTAATGTGATTGAAGAGACTTTAAACCAGGGTGGAAAAGTTGATGATAACTCCTTAGTTTCTGGTAAGGTGCCTGTTGATAACTCTTTAGTGGTTAAAGAGTATGATAAAGGTTATCTAAAGGGTATTTTTGTAGTTCTTGGTTTTATTATTTTAACTTTAATTGTTTATTTGATAAACCATAAGAGGAAGGAAGAGTAGTTTTTTTAAAATCAAATCTATTTATAAATATTTATCTTCTTAAATAATATATAGACACTCGTAGTATAGTGGTTAGTATGGGAGCTTGCCAAGCTTTCGGCCCGGGTTCGAACCCCGGCGAGTGTACTTAAGCTTTTAGCCAAGCTTGCAGGCGTTGTTGACATGCAATAATAAAGCTTATAGGCGATTTTTTATATATGGTTAAAGATAAAAAGAAAGTTATTGAAAAAATTAATTTTTTAATAGACTTTGCAATTTCTCAAAAACAAGAAAATAATCCTTATATCTATGATTACATAAAAATATCTTTTCTTTTAGCTAAAAACATAAACTACAGGATGCCTAAAGAGGTTCATAGAAAGGTGTGCAAGAAATGTTTTTCTATAAGGTCTTTGGAGAATACAAAGATAAGGACTATTAGTGAAAAAAAGAATGGAAATATTAAAAAATATTTAAAAATTAATTGTCTTTCATGTAGTTACATTAAGAAAATTTCTTTATAGTAATTTTGATTAATTTTTCGGTTTTTTCAACATAAAGAAACATATATAAATAGAACTCTACCTATATTATATATTAATAGACTTTTTTTAGTTTAAAACAATTAAGTATTAACAAAAAGATCTAAAAATGAGAATATATTCTGTAAAGATATATTTGATATAAACATGAGGTGATAACTCTTGACAAGTGTTAAAGATGTAAATCCACACACCTTAATAAATATGGTCGCAAAGGACCTTAAAGAAAAAAAGGGTGTCAAGATGCCAGAGTTTGCCGCATTTGTAAAAACCGGCTCTCATAGAGAAAGAACCCCAGACAATCCAGACTGGTGGTTTATAAGAATGGCGTCTATTTTAAGAAAAGTATATATTTCTGGAAACGTTAATGTAAATTCTTTAAGAAATTACTATGGTGGACGTAAGAACAGAGGTGTAAGACCAGAGATTTTTAGAAAATCAGGTGGAAAAATTATTAGAGTTTGTCTGCAAGACTTAGAAAAATTAGGTTTTGTAAAAATATCAGATAAAAAAGACGGAAGAGTTATAACTTCTAAGGGTCAAAAGTATCTTGATAAAATGGCAAGCGATTTATCTAAAGTTTCTCCTAAAGAAGTAAGAAAAGAACCTCTTGAAAAAAAAGTAAAACAAGAAAAGCCTAAATAAGAGGTAGAAACTAATAAATAGTTTTTTAGGGGTTGAAAATTTATGGCAAGAAATAAAGATAAAGAATTTAAAGAGTTTTTAATAGCTCAAAGAAAAAAAGTTGGTCCTGGGTACATGAATACTCCTGTTTGGATTATTCAAAAAGCAGGAAAAAGAATCTGGAATAGAAGACAGAAAAGAAACTGGAAAGAAACAGAATTTGGTGCTCAATATAAGCAATTAAAAGAAGATCAAGAAAGAGCAAAAGACAAGACTTATTTTAAGAGCGGAAAAAGAGTAAGGTCTTCAAAGTCAGTAACAAGAAAGGTAAGAAATAGGAATACTACTATTATACCTAAAAAATTTATAAAGAAAAAAAGGTGAATAGATTATGCCTGCAGAAAGCTACATGGTACCATTAAAAAGAGCTTATGAAAAACCTAGAACAAGAAGATCAAATGTTGCTGTCAAAGAAATTTTTGATTTTTTATATAAGCACACAAGAAAGAAAAAAGAAGATATTATTATTGCAAAGGAAGTTAATGAATTTATCTGGAAAAGAGGAATTCAAAAACCACCTAGAAGAGTAGCAATATCTATAAGAATGAAAGACGACAAGGTTTATGTTTTCTTAAAAGACTCAAAAGAGATTGAAAATTTCTTTAATAAAGCAAAAGTAGTTAAAGAAAATAAATCTATAAAAGACAAAGTTGCTGAAATAAAGGAAAATATACAAAACCCTACAACAAAACCAGCAGCTAAAAAAGAAACCACACCAAAGAAAACAGAAACTAAAAAACCTATCTCTAAAGAAAAGACTACTGAAAAAGTAGAAGCTTCTAAAGAAGAAAAAGCTACTGAAGTAAAGTAGCAAAGGTTTTTTCTTTTGTTTTAATCAAAAAAAAATAAAAAATAAGATTTTATATGAGACTTGCAAAAGCAAAAATAAGTAATACTCCTTTCTTAGGAGTCTACTCAGTGTGTACAGATGATTTTTGTATTGTTCCTGGAAACATTTTAAAAAAGGAAGAAACAAACATTGCTAAAATAATGAATACAAAGATAATCAAGACATCCATAAATGATTCTCCACTTGTTGGAGTTTATCTTTTAGCACATAAAAACAAAGTTGTTGTTTGCAAGAACTCAATAAAGCCTTATGAAATTGAAATTTTAGAAAAAAATGGAATTACAGTAAAAGTTGTTAAAGAAGAGTATAATGCTTTAGGAAATCTTGTTTCTCTTAACTCAAACTATGGTTTTGCAAGCCCTATTCTTTCTGATAAAACAATTGCTGAAATTTCTGATTTTTTCGGAATAACTATTGAAAAGAAAAGCATTCTTTCTTTAGATGTTTTAGGAAGTATTATGTATGCTAATGATTATTTATTCATTGTAAACCCTAATATTGATGAGAAAGACTTTAACTATTTAAAAAAGAAATTTAAGGTTGAAGGTATTGCAAGTACACTTAACTATGGTGATTTATTTGTTGGTAATGATGTTATTGCAAATAAACATGCTGTCTTAGTTGGGGATAACACAAGTAACATCGAACTTATGAAAGTTGATGATGTTGTTTTAATGCATGATAATTTATTAAAGGAGTGAAATATTTATGACTACTAATAATGCAAAAGAAACAAAAACTATTAGACTTAATAAAGATCAAACCATTTCACTTTATAGATCTAAGGAAAACGAACTTAAGGGAATTACTCAAAGACTTCAAGAAATTGATAATCTTTTTTTAGAAATTTCAAAAGCTGAAAATACCTTAAATGAAATTAAGAAAATTAAATCTTCAGATAGCTTACTTATTAATGTAGGTGCTGGAATATTAGTTGAGTGTAAGATTGATAACACTAAGGAAGTTAAGATATCTCTTCCTGGAACAATCATTGTTTCAAAAGATATTGATACTGTCATAGCTGATATTGATAATAGAAAGAAAGAGCTTTCTGATATTAAGATGCAGTTTTCTGAAAATTATAATAATACAGTTAACACTTTACAGCAGATTTCAAAGGCACTTGAAGTTATGCATAAAGAAGATTCAAAGAAGAATGAATCTAATACAGTAAGTTAGATTTATTTCTTTTAAATTTACTTTTTTTTAAAATTAAGGGGTTTTTTAAAAATGTTTGGTCTTTTAAAAAAGAAATTTAATGATTTGTCAGAGAAGATATTTGGAAAATCCAAAGAAAAGATTGATTCTGAAAAGGAAGTAGTTAAGTCTTCTGAAAGTCAACATGTTTCTCAAGATCAAAATACTTTAAAACCAGTAAATGATTTTATTGATAAAGACTCTTTTGATGATGAAGCCTCTTTTGATTATGTAAGTTCTTCTGATAATGTTGAAGCTATTGAAGATGTTAAGTTACCTTCTGATGAAGCCTTTGCTACAAATCTTGGACAGAAAGGCGTGGCCGAAGAGGTTAGTGAAAAAATAACTTCTACAAAACCTTCTTTTGAAAAATCTCCCTTTCTTAAGGAAGATGTAAAAGAAGAAGTAAAGCCTTCTTTCAAACAAGAAGAAGTTAAATCTTCTTTCAAACAAGAAGAAGTTAAACCCGTGTTTAAAAAAGAAGAAAAAGTAATTGAAAAAGACTCTTTAAATCTTGGACACTCGTCTATTGAAGAAGAAACTGCAAAAGAAATTAAAGAACCATCAAAAGCCTATCAAGAGCTTGAGGGAAAGAAGGTTGAGGAAGTTAAAAAAAGCACTTTAACAAAGATAAAAAGTATTTTTTCTTCAAAGGTAAAACTTCCTGAAAAAGAAATCTCCTCTTTTCTAGAGGATTTTGAAATATCTCTTCTAGAAGCAGATGTCTCCATTGACTCTTCTTCAGCAATCATAGAGGATCTAAAGAAAAGACTTCTTGACTTCTCTTTCTCAAAATCAAATCTTTTAGAGGATATTAAAGAAAAGATAAAAGAAACTCTAAAAGTACAACTAAACATAGATTGTGATATTGAAAATTACATAAAAAAAGAAAAAGAAGAACCATTAATCATCTTAATAATAGGACCAAACGGTGCTGGAAAGACAACCACAATCTCAAAGTTTGCACACCTTTACAAGGAAAAAGGAAAATCTGTAGTACTTGCTTCAAGTGATACTTTCAGAGCAGGAAGTATTGATCAACTAGAGGTTCATGCAAAAAGACTAGGTGTAAGGGTTGTTAAACAAAACTACGGTTCAGACCCAGCAGCAGTTGCCTTTGATGCAGTTGCTTCAGCTAAAGCAAATAAGATAGATGTGGTTCTAATAGACACTGCTGGTAGACAAGATACAAATGTTAATCTAATGCAGGAGCTTTCAAAAATAAAAAGAGTAGTAAAGCCTCATCTTACAATCTATATTGGAGAGTCTCAAGCAGGTCAAGCAATTGTTGAACAGATAGAGAAGTTTGATAAGGAGATTGGCATAACCGGTGTTATTTTAACAAAAATAGATACTGATCCAAAAGGCGGTGTTGCAATATCTATTCTTAATGAACTTAAAAAACCTATTTTCTATATAGGTACAGGTCAAGAGTATCAGGATATAGAAAAATTTTCTCCTGAGTATATTATAGAAAGAATCATTTAGGTCTATTTTTTTTAAAGTGCTTTTCTAAAACACTTCTTCTTTCTCTTGCAAGTTTTTCCATATGTTTTTTAGATATTTCTGCTTCTTTAGTTTTTTGTTTAATATCCATTATTCTTTCATATGTTTGGTTTATGATACTTTTAAAAGTAGGGTTCTCTTTCATGGTCTTATGTTCTTGTATCTTTTTTACAAGTGCCATGAAATCAGAAATGTCTTTTTCAATATGCCTACGCTTAGAAAATCTATCTAAGTAGTTTCTAAGCTTAAGCTCTATTAGTTTTTGGTTAATTCTTTCATCCATGCTTAATCTATTTTTTATTAAATGCTTCTTTAACACTTTTTTTAAATCTTTCCATAACCTCTTTATCTGATTGTGGTAAGTTTTTTGGTTTCTTTTGTTGAATTAATGGTTTTTTCTTTGGTCCTGGCATTTTAAAATCACCTACACTCTTTTTTAATTCTTTCAATCATATACTGTTCTTTTGCACTTTCAAGTTGTTTTTGTAGTATTCTTAAGAATAATTCTTTTTGTTTTTTATCAATAGTTTTATCCTTAATTACTCTTTCAATATTTGCAGTTATATTTTTTATCCTTGTTTCACTAATCTCTAAAGAACTTGCTTTTACTTTTAAAACACGAGATGCTTTTTCATTAATATTTTTTTCAATATTTCTACTTTTATTTCCAATCTCTCTTAATGCTTGTTGAGAATTTTTTGATTGACTTAATATCATTTGTTTCTCTGCATTAAACTTATTTGGTGTTGGTTTTGTTGTCAGGGTTATATCTCTTGGTCTTTTTAGTTTTTTTATTTTTTCTAAGAAAGGATTTTTATTTGTTTTTGGTTTCGGCATTTCTTTCACCTTCTATATATTCTTCAAATAAAAGAATAACTTTTTAACTATATTTAAATATATTCTCTTTAAATCAATTTATATTTATATCTTTTGATATATTATATATAATATAATATTAAAAAACATACAAACGTTTTTAAATATGGGTTTTGGAGATAAATTAAAGAGTGCAATTGATAAAATCAAAAACTCAATGCATGTCGATAAGGATTTAATAAAGGAAGTCATAAAGGACATCCAAAGAGCTTTAATCTCTTCAGATGTAAACGTACAACTAGTTTTAAAAATCTCAAAAGAAATAGAAATTGAGGCCTTTGAAAAGATACCAGAGGGTCTTACAAGAAAAGAACATTTAGTAAAAACCTGTTATGATGTTATCCTAAAGTACATTGGTGGAAGAGAACAGATAAAGCTTCCTGAAAACCCAGAATCCATTCTTCTTTGTGGTCTTTTTGGTTCTGGTAAAACAACCACAGCTGCAAAGCTTGCAAAGTTCTATAAGAAAAGAGGCTTTAAGGTTGGTGTAATAGCAGCAGATGTCTATAGGCCAGCTGCTTATGAACAACTAGAGCAGTTATCAAAACAAGTTGATTGTTTATTTTATGGTGAAAAAGGAAATTCTTCTGCAAAAAAAATAACAGAGGATGGTCTTAGTTTCTTAAAAAAGAAAGGTGCAAACCTAATAATTGTTGATTCAGCAGGAAGATCTGCTTTAGATGAAGAGCTTTCAAAGGAGCTTAAGGAGATATATTCTGCCTTTAAACCAAAATATTCTTTCTTAGTAATTTCTGCAGATATTGGACAGGCTGCAAAGGAACAAGCAGAAAACTTCAACCAAGCTGTTGGTATACAAGGAGTAGTTGTAACAAAGCTTGATGGTTCTGCTAAAGGTGGTGGTGCCCTAACCGCATGTTACATAACAAGCTCCCCTATCTTCTATATAGGTACAGGAGAAAAGGTTGATGACTTAGAAATTTTTGATGCCAATAGATATCTTTCAAGAATCTTAGGTTTTGGTGATTTAGAGGGTCTTTTAGAAAAAGTAAAAGAACTTCAAGAGGCAGAGGACTTAGAGGACTTAAACCCAGAGGATATCTTAAAAGGTGATTTTTCATTTGCTCTTTTTAAAAAACAAATCTCTGCTGCAAAAAAGCTAGGTCCTTTAACAAAGGTTATGGGTATGCTTGGTATAGGTAACTCTCTTTCCTCAGACCAGATGAACCTAGGGCAGGAGAAGATGAAAAAATATAAATTTATTCTTGATTCCTTTACAAAAGAAGAACTTAAGCTTGATCCACAGGACATAACAAAGAGCAGGATTAAAAGAATAGCAAGAGGTTCTGGAACTAAGGAAGAGGAAGTTAAGGAACTTACCTCCCATGTTAAGAAAATGAGAAAAATTGTTAAACAGTTTTCATCAAGAGGAGGAGACTCTTCAAGCATGATGAAAAAGATGCTTGGTGGAAAAATGCCTGACATGTCAAAGTTCAATGACATGGATCCTAAGCAAATGGAAGAGATGGCAAAGCAGTTTAAGCTTAAGTAATTTTTTTAATTTCTTTTTAAATTGTTAAATAACAAAAGAGTGTATAGAGAATGTTTGATTTATTATTTATAAAAATTTTTATACTTTTAATAGCATCAGGTATAGGTGCATACACAGACTATAAGACAGGGTATATCTATAACTGGATTACTTTTCCATTAATAGTTATTGGTTTTTTATTTTTAATTTTTGAATCTTTTATATACAATGCTTTAGGGTATCTATATTTTTTAAAGGTAATAGTTATAACCGCAATCATCTATGGTGTAGGCTATCTTTTCTATTACTACGGTAAGCTTGGTGGTGGGGATGTAAAGCTGTTTTTAGGCTTAAACCTTTTACTTCCATATGTAAATGGTCAGTTGTTTATTCTTTGGGTCCTAATAATCTCTTCTCTTTCCTCAGTTTTAATAATCTCTGTTAAGTATATGTTTATTCTTTCAAAGAAGATTAAAAGAAAAGAAATGAAAGTAATCTTAAGAGAAAGAAGACTAAAGATAGTTGCATATCTTTTAATCTTTGTTATCTTTACATATTTTTTATGCACTGCTGTAAACACTCTTGGTTTTTCAAAAGAATATTTGTTCTTACTTCTTCCAATCTTTGTAGGTCTTTTTACTGTTCTCTTTGAAGAGGAGATTAAAAAGTACATCTACCTAAGAAACAAGCCTTTAAAGGAAGTTGAGGAGGGAGATGTTGTTTCCTTTGAAAATCTTTCAGAGGAAATTAAAAAGAAGCTTAATATGCAGGAAAGACAGGTTATTGAGGAAAAGGACATGCTTGTCATTAAGAACTTAACAGTTAAGACTTTACCAATCTACGATAACCTTCCAAGGTTTGGTCCATATATCTTAATCGGAGTTATTTTTTCATTTGTTATTCTTTACTTCTTTTTTTAAGAAAGAATATTTCTTTGATAAGACAAAAATAAAAAAAGGAAAAAAATATGTATTTTCAACTAAAGTCAGGTCCAAAAATATTTATCCAAGATAAGGCCTTTCAGTTTATTTTTGTAATTTTTTTCATAAGTGTTGCCTTGGGTATCTATGATGGTATAATCTCTCTTTACTTGGACAGTATCTTACATAACCCTTTTCTTGTAGGTTTTGTAAGTGCCTTAATAATAGTGATTATGTTTTTTACATATCTTTTCCTAACCCAGATGTACTCCAAGTACCCAGTAACACATGTCTGGCTTGTAAGCACTCTTTTGATGGGTTTTTCTTTATTTTTGTTATACTTTTTACAGAATGTTGTTTTCTTTGCAATATTGATTGGTCTTGCAATCATCTCTTTAACCCTTCATCTAAACAGCAGTGCAATTATTTTAAGGCATTCAACCACTCTTGAAAACCTAGGTAAGATACAGGGTTACTATTACACAGTCAGAAACATTGGTTGGGTTGTAGGTCCATTAATCTCAAGTTTTGTTCTTTACAAGTATGGTCTTTTAAACAACTTCTTAATGATTGGCTTGTTAATTTTCATAGGTTGGCTTTTATTCCTTTATTACCAGATAAAGTCATATGAGGAGAATAAACCAACAACAATAAACCTAAGAACCATAAGACAGAACATTGTTGATTACTTTAGAAACAAGGAACTTTTCAAACTTTACTTTATAAGGGGTGGTCTTTCCTTCTATTGGTCTGTAATCTATATATTCACTCCTCTCTATATCATTTTAAACAGTCTTTCTCCAAGCTTTATTGGTATTTACTTAGGTATCTTAGCTGTTCCTTTAATAATAACAGAGTACTTAATTGCTAAGAGAATAGATGTTACTTTAAAAAAAAAATTATTTTTAACAGGAACAATAATTATTTCTTCCTCTTTAATCCTTGCTTTTATTTTTAATAATGTTTATCTAACTTTATTTTTTGTTTTAATATCTGTTATTGGTGCAGCTTACCTAGAGCCTACCTGTGAGACTTATTTTTTTAATAATGTTAATCAGTTTATTGCTGATAGATACTATGGTGTATACAGAACCTCAGATAGTTTGTTTAGTTTAACTTCAAGACTTCTTTTTGGTTTTGTTTTATTGTTTTTAAATATTAGTTTTGTTTATCTAATAACTGGTGTTTTCTTTTTATTAATAATATACATGGCATCAAAGGTTTCAAACTAAAATAATAAAAAAAGAATATTTATGAGTTTCAAGATAGAAAAAAAAGATAAAAAAACAAAAGCAAGAACTGGTTTGTTTAAGACCAGTCATGGGACTATTAAGACCCCTTTCTTTATGCCTGTTGTAACAAAGGGTATTGCAAAGTTTATAACTCTTGATTCTCTTGAAAGAATAAACACACAGTGCTTTATCTCAAACTGCTATCTTCTTTACCTTAAGCCTGGCAGTGAGGTTTTAAAGAAGGCAAAAGGTTATCATAGTTTCATAGGTTGGAAAAAATCTATTTTCACAGACTCAGGTGGATTTCAACTTAAAAACCCACAGTTCTTTATTTCCATGAATGATAAGGGTGTTTGGTTTAAATCTCCTTTTGATGGTTCCAAGCATTTCATGTCTCCTGAAAAGGTAATTGAGATGCAAAACATTATTGGTTCTGATATTGCAATGATTTTAGATGATATGCAGGATGCTAATCTTTCAAGAGAGGCATACGAGGTTGCTACAGAAAGAACCATTCAATGGGCAAATAGAGCTTTACTTGCTCATAAGAACAAAAAGCAAATGCTTTTTGGTATTGTTCAGGGTGGGGTCTATAAGGACCTAAGAGAGAGATGTGCAAAGGAGATTAACAAGCTTCCCTTTGATGGTCTTGCTATTGGTGGGCTTGCCTTAGGGGAGCCAAAAGAGGCCATGCATAAGGCAATTGATTATTCCCTAAAGCACTTGGATGAGGAGAGAATAAAGTATTTGATGGGGGTTGGTTCTCCA
Source organism: Candidatus Iainarchaeum sp. (assembly GCA_037441475.1). GTDB lineage: Archaea > Iainarchaeota > Iainarchaeia > Iainarchaeales > CSSED10-239 > Forterrea. Next base: position 213,031 of record JBBISB010000001.1, on the reverse strand, counting down.
GAGGACATTATTGTTTCTGTTGGTAAGGGTGTTGATTGTTTCGATTCTATTTACCCTACAAAAATGGCAAGACATGGTCATATTTTCACAAGGAAAGGGCCTATTAACCTTAAGAAGGCAAGGTATAAGGAGGTTTTCAAACCTATAGAGGAGGATTGTGATTGTCCTACCTGTAAGGCCCATACTCTTTCATACCTTCATCATCTTTTAAGGCTTGATGAGCCTGGTGTTAAGATTCTTTTGTCTATTCATAATATAAGGTTTATTCATAGACTTTTAGAGGATTCTAGAAAAGAAATAGAGAAGGGGACTTTTAATGCTTTTGAAAAGAAGTTTTTAAAGGATTATAAAAAATAATCCTTTTATTTTTTAAACTTTAAAAATAGTTGTCCTATCTTGAACTTAATTGATCTAAAAAAGCCCTTTGTCTTAATGGTTACATCTTTATTTTTAATTGCTGCTTGAAGTTCTGCAATAGGGTCTTGTGCTTCTAGGATTTTGTTAATAGCTTCTTCTTTTCCAGAAACCCAGACGTTTACTTTTTCAATCTCTTCCTTTGAGATATTATAGCTTCCATCTTCTGTTTTCTCTAAAAAGATGTTTAATTTTTCTGTGTTTGTGTAAATCTCTATTTTTATCTTATCATTCTTAATTAATTTTTGTAAAGAAGAAGGCATGCTTTCTATATTGTTTATGAAAGTTTGTTTTTCCTGATCAAGATTGTTGTAATAGTATCTGATGTCCTTGTTTTCTGCAAAAACAAAGCTGGTGTTAAATATTAGTAATGTTAAAATAAGGCCGAATAATATATTTTTGTAGTTCATGAAATAATAGAGGATGCAAAATATTTTTAAAGTAAATTATTCTCCTTAAAGGAGTAATATTTCTCTGATGTGATTATTAAGTGGTCAAGAAAGTTAATCTCAAGGCTTTTTGATATCTCCTTAAGCCTATTGGTTGCAAGCCTATCTTCCCTTGAAGGGTAGCATTCCCCTGAAGGATGGTTGTGTGCAATGATTATTCCTTGTGCATTCTCTCTTAAGGCCTCTCTTATAATCTCTTTTTCTGAGATTAATGTTTGGTTGTCAGTTCCTATGGTAATTATTTTTTTTGAGATTACCTGGTTTCCTTTTAAGAAGAGAGCGATTAAATGTTCCTTCTCTTTATTCTCAATATCATGTCTTAAAATCTCGTATGCTGTTTTAGGGGAGTATATCTTTTCATTAAGGTTAATGTTTTTAATAGAGATTCTCTTGTACAGCTCTATTATGGCCTTTATCTGTGAGGCCTTGACAACACCTATGCCCTTTATCTTTAGTAGTTCCTTAATAGTAACATTCTCAAGTTCCTGGAAGGTATACTTTGAGAGGATGTGGTTTGAGATGTCTAAGATGTTATTTTCCTTGGTCCCTGTCTTTAGAATAAGTGCCAGTAACTCTGCGTTGGAAAGGCTTTTCTCTCCTTCCATTGAGAGCCTCTCAAGTGGTCTGTTTTCAGGGGCAATATCTTTAAGTCTCATGTTTTTTCTTTTTTTAAAAAAACTCAACTATACTCATAAATACATTCTTCTACAATCCTTTCCCTCTTTTCAAAAAATAAGGGAGGGGAAAAAAGGCCTTTATAAAAAAAGCCTTTTTTAATAGATGCATATTTGTAAATAATATATACCTCTTGACAGATATATCTCTTTTCAAACACGGTAGCTGGCCGAGAAAAATAAATCTAATACTTAAATCTCTTCTCATATTCCTTATGAGATAACCATTCCAAGATTATTGAAATTATTCTAATCTCATCACTTTTAATAGTATATATAAGTCTCCATCCATTAGGTATATTAATTTTTCAAAGATTAGTAATATTATATTTTATTATATATTCTTTAGGCCAAAGATATTTAGGTATCTTTACCACTGATGTATAATCTTCTTTAAGTTCATTTATTGCTTTAGATATATGTAAATAAAGATTTGATTTAAGGAGTCGTTTTCCTTAAGGCTCTCAAAATTAGTTTCTAGTTTCTTTGAAATAAATGTAACATAATTATTTCTATTTATCATCTTAATTTAACATCTTTAGATATTATCTTCTTAATGTTCTTTTCATCAAATATCCAAATCAAGGTGTTATCTTTATCAATAATAATTTTTCTAGAACTCTCTAAGTAATCTAAGATTACTTTGTATGTCTGATACATCATTTTCTTTGGAAGTTTCTTCCACAGTTGATATATAGTATATTCAGAGCTATACTTTTCAATAGTTCTTTCAACCATTAAAACACTCTCAAGCTTTGGACTATGATTTATTAAGTTTATATCTTTAGGCATATTATATAAGTTTATATAAGTAAGATTTTTAAACATTTTTATTCCTCTAAAGACATATAATATATCCTCTAAAGAAAATATATCTCTTTTCAAACATGGTAGCTGGCCGAGAAATACAAAAAAAATATTTAAAACAAAAAATAATATTAAAAAATAAAAAAAGTTTAAAGGTAAAAGAAAAACATCTTCTCCCATTAATTTAAATATTTAAAAAATAAATTATTTAACTAAATAAAAAAATAAATCTATTTAAGTCTTTTATAATGATATCTATTAACAATATTTATTTTAAAAAATTTATCAATATTTTTATGATTAACAATTTCGTTGTATAAATCTTCAGGGAAATTATTATACTGATATATCATATCACTTGAAAATTCAACTTCCATTATTTTTTTTTCTTTATCATAACCCATAGATTTTATAAGCCTTGTATCAATATTTGTTCTTTCCATTTTTACTTCACCATTTAACTTTAATATAGTATGTAGATATATATTCTAAGAAACATATATATATGCCTTTTGCTTCTTGTCTTCTTTTCTATCTTAAAAAACCTTTCCTCCCCCCAAAACAAAGAGCCAGTAACCTACAAAAACATTATAAACTCTTTCCCTCCTAAATATATGTAAAAATATATAAAAAGATCATTTATGAGATACTCACATTCTTCAATGGAAACCTTTAAAACCTGCCCTCTTCAGTTTAAATATAAGTATATAGAGAAGGTAGACATCCAAGTTAAAAACAACATAGAGGCTTTCATGGGTTCAATGGTGCATAAGGCCTTAGAAAAGCTATACACAGACTTAAGGTACAATAAACTTTTAACCTTAGAAGAAATAATTTCTTACTACAATGAATGCTGGAAAGAGGAATTTTCTTTTGATAAAGTAGAGATAATAAGAGAAGGGTATACTGAAGAAAACTATAGGTCCTTAGGGGAAGGTTATTTAAAAAACTACTATGATGCCTACAAACCATTCAACCAAGGTAAAACAATAGGCCTTGAAACCAAAGTGGATATCTCTTTATACGATAAAGAAAGAAAAAAAACCTATGACCTAATAGGATACATTGATAGACTTTCCTTAGTTTCAGATAATCACATGGAAATAATTGATTATAAAACAAACAATACAGCAAAAACCCAACAAGAGGTTGATGTTGATAAACAACTTGCCCTTTACTCTATAGCCATTAAAGAAAAATATCCATTTGTTGAAAAAATAGATCTTTGTTGGTTCTTTTTATCAGCAGGCATAAAACAGGTTTCAACAAGAACTGTAGAGGATCTTGAAAGCTTAAAACAACATGCCATTGAAACAATAAGGGAGATTGAAGATTCTAAGGAAAAAGAAGATTTTCCAGCAAAACCATCTGCTCTCTGTGATTGGTGTTCTTACAGATCAATTTGTCCTCTAAAGGCCCATGATGTTATAACAAAAGAGCTTCCAGTAAATGAATACTTAAAAGAAGAGGGTGTTTTTCTTGTAAACAAATATCAAGAGCTTACAGAAAAGAAAAAGCTTTTGTTAGATGAAATTGACCCTGAGATTGAAAAAGTTAAAGATGCCATAATTAACTATTCTAAAGAAAAAAAAATAGAAAAGCTTTTTGGAAAGGAAAAAGCCTTGCTTGTAAAGGAGTATTCTTCCTTTAAGATACCAGAAAAAGGCTCAAAAGAAAGAGAGGCTTTAGAAAACATTTTAAAAGAAAAAAATCTTTACCCCCTTGTTTCAGATCTTTCATATATCCAGTTATCAAACCTTATAAAGGAGGGTTTCTTTGATAGTTCTTTTAAAGAACAGTTACTAGGTTATGTTAAAGAAGACAAGATATATAGGCTTTACTTGAATAAAAAATAAAGTTATTAATTTTTCATAAAAAACTCTAAAACTTCTTGTTTTGTTTTTCCTGTTTTCTGTGCAATTTCTTTTATTATTACTTCTACAAAGTTTAAAGACAATATCTTATTTCCTTTCTGCAAAATAAGTTCATTTCCATGTTTATCTCTAAAGATAATATGTTTATGTCTTCCATTATCTTTTTGAAAACCTAATTTATTATAGATTATTTCAATTTGTTCAGTTCTTAATGTACAGGGTTTTTTCCACTAAATGGTTTTGCCATTTTTTATCACTCTTTATATAAAACTCATACTTATTTTTATCTCTTCTAAGACAACATCAATAATATTATCTAAAGGAAGATCTAATGTCTTTTCTGCAATGTATATCTCTTCTCTTTTAATAGCTGATGCAAATGTTTTGTCTTTTAATTTCTTTTTAATAGATGATGTTTTTGCTTGATTAATATCTTTGTCAGGCCTCATTAAAATATATGCCCTAATAATTCCAGAAAGAGAATCAAGAGAGAAGAGTGCATGCCGCACAGTTTCTTTTCTTTCTATCTTTAAAGCATCATTATGTGATTTAATAATATCTATAACCTCTTGAGAGATTCCTTCTTCTTTTAAAATATTTTCTCCAACAAGACAATGCACATTAATATCTCCTCCATACTTTTCAATATCAATATCATGAAGGCATCCTATCATAAACCATTTTTCTTGTTCTTCTTTTGAAAGGTTTAAATGTTTAGAAACTCCAAGCATGGAGTATCCTACCATTAAACAATGTTCAAGATTTGCTTTTTCTTTAACATGTTTTTTTAAAATTTCAATAGTTTTTTCTTTTGTAAATATCATATTATTTCTTTTTAACTATTTTTAATTGCTATTGAGAATGTAGTTCCCAAAGTAATATCTACCCAATCTTCTGCAGTTCCAAATTGTGTAGGAGTCAATGTGTTACCAGAGGAAATTCCTAGTCCAGTTACGCCGTAGTCATTTCTTCCCCATGAATAAAGTCTTCCATTTCTAATTCCTAATGAGTTTGCATTATCTCGTGCGACAATTTGCCAATCAGTAAATGACCCTACTTGTGTAGGTGTTAATGGGTTTCCAGATGTAGTATTCAATCCAGTTACCCCATAGTTATTTCTTCCCCATGCATAAAGTGTTCCATTTCTTAATCCTAAAGAATTAAATCCCCCTGCAAGTGCTAAATTCCAATCTTGTGCAGTTCCAACTTGAGTTGGATTGGTTCTATTATTTGTATCTGAAAAACCTAATTGTCCATAATCATTTCTTCCCCATGTATAAAGTTGTCCATTTCTAATTGCTAATGAAAAATTTGCATTTCCTGAAACAAAATTCCAATCTGTAAAAGCGCCTATTTGTGTAGGGGTTAATGTATTACCTGTATCTAATCCAAGACCTGTTGCTCCATATATATTTCTACCCCATGAATATAATCTTCCGTTTCTAATTCCTAATGAATGATGCCCTGATGCAGATACCTTTTCCCAGTCTGTAAATAATCCTACTTTTGTAGGTTCACTTCTATTATTTGTATCTTCAAAACCTAATTGTCCATAATCATTTCTTCCCCATGCATATAGTTCTCCATTTCTAATTGCTAATGCAAAATATCCATTAGATGATATTGTATCCAAGTCTGTAAATGAATCTATTAGTGTCGGAACAATTGTATCTCCTGAATCTATTCTTAATCCTGTTGCACCATAATTATTTGATCACCATGAATAAATTAAATAAGGGTTTATAACAGTAATTAAAATACTATTTTCTATAGTTTGATTTTGATCAGTAACAGTTAAGGTAATTGTGTGATTTCCAGCTGATAAAGTTGTTGTTGAAAAGTTGCAATTGCTTGTTAAGTTTCCATCAATAGAGGATGTCCATAAACAACTATGTGCTCCAACAGGATTACTTACTTGTGAAGTAAAGTTTATTTCCTCTCCGTAATTTACAGAATAATTATTTGAAGGAGTAATAATATTTATCAAAAATAAAGGTACAACAATTGTTGATCCTATTATGATATTTAATTTTTTTGTAGCAATAGTAGCTCCTTCTTTTTTAGCAGTAAATGTAATTTCGTGATACCCTTGGGATAAAATTTCTACAGTGTAATTACATTGTTCTGCAATTAAGCCATCAATATTTGATTCCCAACTACATTGATATTCTTGAATGGTGTTTGTAACAATTCCTTTTAACAGTATTGGTTCTCCATAAGTATATGTCATATTTTCAATTGGTGAATATATTTTAGTACCTTCAAAACTAAGTTCTTCTGTGCTAACAGAAATTATTGGTAATCCATTAACTTCATTTATTTTTTCAAAAATTATTTTTTGTTTAACAGGCATAATATCTATTGTTTTAAAAAAAAGTATTTGCCCATTATAATCTAAAGTATATACTAAACTAGTTTCTTTTTTATTAATTGTAAGTGCTCCGATTTTAGTGTCTGTTTTAAGTTTTTCAATACTTTTTTGATTTTTAATTTCTTGCACTAAAGTAATTTTACTAGTGTTATGGTCAATTGTAATAGGGTCTGTTGTATCAAGATTAATAGTTTTATAACTCTCACTACTTGAATTTTTAATTTCAAGAAGAATATCATTTATCAAAGATAAGCTATTTCTATTATTTTTCATTCTTTGAGAGTCTTCAAGTCCTCCAAAGTACCCCATTGCAAAATAAGTAAATATTCCTAAAAATATAATACTTACAAATAACACTGCAATTCCAGTAAATAATGATACTGCTCCTTTTTTATCTCTCTTAAATAACATTATTCTTCACTTCTATTAAAATCTAATAATTCAATATTAAGTATTATTTTTTTATTTTCAAGATCATACTCTTGATATCTAAATATATATCTTGTTTTCCCTTTATTCAAGTTAACAAGATTACAATCAATATTAACTCCTTGATTTAAATCATAAATCTCTTTTACAAAATAAAGTCTATTTGATACTTTTGAAATTTCAATATCATTAACAACAACAGGTATATCTGTTCTAAAATTAAGGTTATAGATAATCTCTCCCCTTATCTGATTTTGGTTACAATCAATCTCTAGAACATCTGGGTTAAAAACAGTAACTTCCCTGGAAGAAAATCTTGATTGAGTAACATTTTCAATAGTTGTTGATACAATGGTTATATTTTTTATCATTTCATCAAACTGATATTTTTCTTCATTACTTTGCATGGTTTCTTGAACCATATAAATAATAGTTGAAAGTACAACTATACTTACAAATATATAAAGAAAGTATGATATTAAATTTGCTGCTCCTTTTTCTGTTTTCATAAATATATTTAATAATTTCTATTTTTGTCAATAAAATTATGATTCCTGTCCACCATCTGTTATTGTCCAGCCCTTACTAATTATTGTTGCTTTTGCAGTTGCAGCGTCTCCAGCACTATACTTACTGCTTCCAGCATGGAAGCTAACTTCTGTTTTTAGGCTTTGAGGAGCCCAACCTATTAATAGATTATCATAATTTTGGGTGGTTAAAGTTTTATTTAAAAACATACTAGTCATATTTGTTACATTTGAAACATTCCAAGAACCGATTGGTTGGTTGAAATTAGTTGCACCATAAAACATACTCTGCATATTCGTTACATTTGAAACATTCCAAGAACCGATTGGTTGGTTGAAATTAGTTGCACCATAAAACATACTCTGCATATTCGTTACATTTGAAACATTCCAGGAACCGATTGGTTGGTTGAAATTAGTTACAGAATAAAACGTTCCATTCATATTCGTTACGTTTGAAACATCCCAGCTATTCATAGATGGAACGGTTGTAAGTGAAGAACAATCACGAAACATCTCTGATAAATTTGTTGTTCCATTCAAATCAAGAACATCTGTTGCTGTTATGGTAAGATTTGAAGCTCCATAAAAATAATAACCAGCATTTCCAAGTCTTAAAGGACCAAATTTTGATATTTCTAAAAGTTTTAATCTATCTCCTGTATTATTAAATCTAAAACCATTTATGGTGCCTACTATTCTTATGGTATAGGTACCTATGCTTGAATAGGTATGTGTTGCATGGGCTTGATTCCATACAGTTATTCTGTCCTGTGGGGTGCCATCTCCCCAGTCTACATTAAAATCATAAGTACCACCATTAACTAATGGTAGCTTTACCTGGTTATTTGAACTTGAACCTGTGCTTGTGTTATCTGTTTTCCATGTAGATATAAATCTTAATGGAATATTTATAGTATATGTTGAAGCAACTATACTACTATTTAACCAACCTGTTTTATAGGCTATGGCTTTGACTGTTTTTGTTTCTGTTAAACTAAATGAACCTGTATATAAAATTCCATTTTTTGCAGAAGGATCACTTCCATCTAAGGTATATCTTATGTTTGAATCAGCTGTTGTTGTGGAAAGAGTGATCGTTACATTATCATCATAAATTCCTTCAATAGGTTCAAAGATTGGATTTTCAACAGTTGGAATTTTTGGTCTTTCTTTTTCTGTATTTTGTAAAGTTACATTTTCAGAAGAATCAATCTCTCTTAAAAAACTTATTTTGTTTCTATCAATCTTTTTAATATAAACAGTTGTCTTTGAGTTTGTTAAATAAAAATTATCAATAATCTCAATACCAATTAAATCAAGACCCACAATTAATTTTTGCATCTCTCTAAAGGTATAAATATTTCCTTCCTTTATTAAATCCCCTTCCTTATAATAATCCCCATAAATAGTTTGAACCATTTTAATTGTCTGAAGATTAGAATCTATTTCTAAAAAGATTTCATCTAAGTCTAAAGTAATAGAGGTAATAGATCCTATTGGACTCTGCATAAGCTCATTTACTTTTTTTTCAATTTCTGAAATATACATTTTTGCTTCTTGAAATTTCTTTTGAGATTTTGTTCTTTCAATTGCAGGCATAACTCCAGACACAATAAGTCCAACAACCACAATCACAATAAATATAACTAAAATATAGCTTAAAACCTCAGATGCACCTTTTTGATTTAATCTTTTCATAATTATTCTTATTTTTATAATATATTTTACTAATATATTATATGTGAAATCTTTATAAACATATTTAATCTATAATATATATACAAGTAAACAAAAAATACTGGTCCAAATAGTGTAGTGGTTAGCATAGAGGTCTGTGGATCCTCTGACCCGGGTTCAAATCCCGGTTTGGACCCTCTTTATTATTTTTCTTTCCAAACCTAATTTTTATTTTCTTATAAACTCTTTTTCTTTAGTTTAAGAAAAAACAAATGTTCTTGCTCTCATTTGTTCTCCTTTAAAAAACATCTATTTTTAAATTAAATGGTTAACTATCTTTTTAAAATATAAAGGTGATTTTAAATGCACGACGATTTAGTAAAAACATTAAATGCACATCAACAAGCATATATTAACTTTAATATCCCAAATGTCAAAAACGGGGAATATATGTTGTGTGCATTCCATTTAAGACCAGGAGGTTCATTAAACATCTTACAAGCAGCATGTGAAACTGCAGCTGAATCTTCAACAGGTACAAATTTTTTAGTTAATACAGAAACTCCTTTCTCAAGAGAAATGAATGCCTTAGTATACAAATTAGATTTAGAAAAAAGCATAGTTTGGATAGCATATCCATGGAGACTTTTTGATAGAAGTGGAAATGTTCAAAATATTTTAACATTTGTTGTAGGTAATGTTTTAGGTATGAAAGAGGTTTCAGCAATTAAGCTTTTAGATGTATGGTTTCCACCAGCAATGCTTGAACAGTACGATGGACCTTCATATACTTTAGATGATATGAGAAAATACTTAAATGTTTACAATAGACCAATTTTAGGAACTATTATAAAACCAAAAATGGGTTTAACCTCATCTGAATATGCAGAAGCTGCATATGATTTCTGGGTTGGAGGAGGAGATTTTGTTAAAAACGATGAACCTCAAGCAAACCAAGATTTCTGTCCTTATGATAAGATGGTAAAACATGTAAAGGAAGCTATGGATAAAGCTGTTAAAGAAACAGGACAAAAGAAAGTTCATTCTTTCAATGTTTCAGCTGCTGATTTTCAAACAATGGTTGAAAGATGTGAGATGATTAGAAACGCAGGTTTTGAAAAAGGTTCTTATGCCTTTTTAATCGACGGTATTACAGCAGGTTGGATGGCTGTTCAAACCTTAAGAAGAATGTATCCTGATGTTTTCATACATTTCCATAGAGCAGGACATGGTGGTTTTACAAGACCTGAAAACCCAATTGGTTTTTCTGTTTTAGTTTTATCTAAGTTTGCAAGACTTGCAGGTGCTTCTGGTATCCACACAGGAACTGCTGGGGTTGGAAAAATGGCTGGTACACCAATTGAAGATATAACAGCTGCAACCGGTATCTTAAAATTAGCTTCACAAGGGCATATCTTCCATCAATCATGGGCAACTGTTCCTGAAAAAGATCAAGATGTTGTAAAGTTAGTTTTAGAGGATGAAGCTCATCACGTTATCTTAGAGGATGATAGTTGGAGAAGTATGAAAAAATGCTGTCCTATAATCTCAGGTGGTCTAAACCCTACTCTTTTAAAACCTTTTATAGATTTAATGGGTGGTGTTGATTTTATAACAACCATGGGTGCAGGGTGCCATGCTCATCCAAAAGGTACACAAGCAGGTGCAAGGGCTTTAGTTCAATCTTGTGAGGCATACCAAAAAGGTATCTCTATTGATGAGTATTCTAAAGGAAGAGTAGAGCTTGCAGAAGCAATTGAGTTTTTCACAAAGAAAAAGCATGTTGATAAATTAAAGAAAGAGATTGAAGAACAAAGTTAAAGTTTCTTTTTCTCTTTCTTTTTTTCTTTATTTTTTGGACTAACCCTATCTTATAGAAAAGTTTTTAAACTTTTCTAGAAAATCTTTTTATTTTTTTTGTTTCATTATATATTTATTCTAAAAAAACTATTTTTAAAAAACAAAAAAAGGTGGTGTAAACATGAGACAATATACTATCTGGGATGAAATGAGAAGAATGAAAAGAGAAATGGATTCTTTGTTTGAAGATTTTGGATATTCTCAAAAGCCACATCTTCTTTCAATTTCACAAAAAGATGATAACCAAATAGCTTCTTTAGAAAACTATAGAGCACCTATCTGTGATGTTAAAGAAGATAAAGAAAACTATAATCTTTCTTTAGAGATTCCAGGATCAAAAAAAGAAGACATAAAAATAAACATAAACGATAATAACTTAGAAATAAAGGTTGAACATAAAAAAGAAGATAAAAAAGAGGATAAGGAAAAAGGTTACTACAGTTATTCAAAAAGCTATTCTGGGTTTTATAGATCTTTCTCTCTTCCAAGAAACATAGACAAAGATAACATAAATGCAGAGTACAAAGATGGTATCTTACACCTTAAGATCCCAAAGAAAGAGATTTCTTCTTCTCAAAAGTTAATTGAGGTTAAATAAAACCTCTTTTAACCTTTTTATGTTCTTTTTTTAAATCTATTTGTGCTTAATTATATTGCCTTTAGTAAATATTTATTTCTATTTTTTTTGCTTCTGTGGCTCAGTGGTAGAGCGCAACCTTGGTAAGGTTGAGGTCGCGGGTTCGACTCCCGCCAGAAGCTTTTGTTAACGCAGGTTTGGAGTCTGCAGTTTTCAGTCTGGAGAGCTTTAAACAGTTGGTTTACAGTCAATCTTATGCAATTAAGTATCAAAAACAAATTCTTGCAAAGATTCCTTTAATTTTTGAGAAATCTACGAAAAGTCATACTTTTTCTATAGAAGTCATAATTTCTAATATTAATTCTAATATAGATAAGATAAATGATAATGATAGGTCTGTTAAACTTACAAGGTTAGTTTTAAAATATCTAGAGAGTAAAGAATTAATAGCAGACGAAGAACTAACCTTTCTGAAAAGAAAACTCAAATCAAAAAAGTCATCTGTTGATAATTATGTTCCAACTGATGATGAAATGAAGGAAACTCTTTCTAAACTGTCTGATAAAATGAAGCTTATGTATCTTATGTATCTTGTAAGTGGTATGAGGAAGGTTGAAGGAGAGTATTTACTAACTAACTTCCACAAACTAAAAACTCAACAATATGATGGATTTGTGAAAATCTCAATGAACTACTTACGAAAGACCAAGAACTCTTACTTCTGTTATCTTCCGTTAGAAGTTTATAGTAAGTTGTCTCTAGACCATAAGCAGTTATCTGTAAGCAGTCTTGAGAAAGAGATTAAGCGAAAGAAACTTATTCCAATCAAATACTGTAGAAAATGGTTCTATACTAAGTGTATAGAATTAGGAATACCAGAGTCAATTGCTGATTATTATCAAGGTAGAGTTAGTAATTCAGTAGGTGGTAATCATTATTTATCAAGGCAAATGTTAGCGGATAAATACTATAAGGAGAAGTTAATAGATTATTTGAATACTTTTATTAGTGTATTTTGTGATGGTTGTGTATCTAATAGGAGGTCCGCTCATATAATTTTAGAAGCATAATACATTCAAAAAGTATTTAAATTTAATGCTAATAGATTATATATATAATAATTAAAAGGACGATTAATTTATTAATAACTTTCTAAATACAATAAAGGATATTGAAAAAATAGAAGGTAAATAGACCTATATCCTAACAGATAAAGAGGATAAATTATATAGTTATGGAAGAGTTCCAGAAGATGGTAAGAAAGTTGGTTTGTGGTCAGTTCCAAGAACAACAGGAGAATTTCTTCAATTTTTAATAGAATTAATAAACCCTCAGATAGTTTTAGAGTTAGGTTGTTCTGTTGGGTATTCAACTTTGTTTTTAGCAAATGGACTAAAAAAAGGACACATATATACTACTGAAATATTAACTACAAAGATTAGACTTGCAAAAAATAACTTTAAAAAAGCAAAATTAGATAAAAAGATTACATTAATAGAAGATAATATTATGGATGTTCTTAAAAATTGGGATAAAAATAAAAAGATAGATTTTATTTTTCTTGATGCAGATAAAGACAATTATGAAAAGTATTATAAATTATTTTTACCTTTATTAAAAAAAGGTGGATTACTTGTTATTGATAATACGGGAAAGTATAAATTAACTCACGGACCAAAGGTTAATGATAGGGTAATGAAAGAAATTAATAAATTCACTGATAAATTAAAAAAAGATAAAAGAATATTTACCTATTATTTAAATATAGATAATGGATTATTTTTAGCTTGTAAAAAATAGGTGTTAATACGAATAAAGAAGAATTAATTAAAATGTGGAATGAAAAAAGACCAAAAAATACACCTGTAATATTTACAACTATTAATAATCAAGATATAGTAATTAAAGATGAAAGTAAAAATATTACAAATACATATAAAGATAAGCATGGGTGGATGATGGGTCTTCATTATTTAACAAATATATATCCAAATAATTATATTTATTACTTAGGTTCTACTGGTAATGCAGGAATTGCTGATTTTCTTTATGCAGATATGTTAAATGATTTATTAAGTGAGCAAAAAATAAAAGTAGTAAACTTTTATCCACTTCATTATGATTTTAAAGAATTAGGACCAGATAGTAAAGGTAGATTTACTAATGGTAAAATATTTAGAGAAGATATGCAAAAATATAAGTCTGGCATATTAGTACAAGTTGATTTTAAAGAACAATATTGGTTTGGAAGCCTTGTATTGATAAAATGAATGAATTAGGGTTAAATGTAACTAAAGATAATTCAGTAGATATCACAGAAGGTTTTAATCCTACTTATAAACAAGTTATGCAAGAATTTATTGAACAAATTAAAGAGCATTATCATTCTACTTTTCCAAAAACATTAGTAGTTATTCAATTTGGTGCTGGAATGTTATATGATGACTCTAAAGAAGTAATAAAAGAAAGTAATTTGCCATAGATATATTAGCAGTAAGTACAGGAAACTTAAATACAATTGCAGATAAGATTTGCGATAGTTCAGAAACTTGGCAGGAAAGTATTATTGATTTAAGAGAAAAAGGATATACTATTGCAAAAAATATAAAAAATAAAATATATAATATTGAAGAACAAGAAATATTAAATGCATTAAATATATTTAAGAATTTAAATATAGATGCTGAGCCAAGCGGTGCTGCTGGATTAGCAATATTACCAAGATTAAATAAAATAACTAATACAAAATATGATTTAATTGCTTTTATTAATACAGGTAATGGAATAATGAACCATTTAATATAATCTAATTAGGTGGGTGCCTTCATAAGCTACACACTCTTCACAATAGTTTACACCTATTTTTTCTGTACATGTATAACTAACATATTTTTGTAAATTATAACTTTTACAAACATCTATAATTGGTTCTTTTAATTTAGTAATCTTGTTTCCCTTAATGTATAATGTATCTAATGAACCCTCTGAATGTTCTGAGTCATAAGGATAGTTCTTTATATCCATATATTTTCTAATATTTTCTGGAGTTATCCAATACTTAATCCCATCAAATTGTCTATCTTTTTTGAATAACGCAGGTAATCTACTTAGAACTGACCCTATATATTGATTCATTTTTTTATTATAATCAATATCAATTACTTCCTTATGTCTTGCCAAATTTTATCTTTCTTGTTTGGTTTTAATTTTCCTTTATTCGTATTTGTAGGAAATAAATTTATTGTAATACACCTGCTTATAGTTATAGGGTCTAAACTTGTTGTGTTAGTTAAAATCTTAGGGCCTTAAAAGTAGAAGTAGATATATTGCAGTAAAATAATTTTTTAAAAATGAGTACTTTTAACCTTAATCTAATTTGGTTCTAGTCAAAGATTGCACCTAATGTTTTTTAAAAAATAAATTAAGCTTTCTTATACAATAAAAACCAAATTGTTATTAAAAATAAAACAATACAAAGAGATGAAGCAGTAATTATTTCTGGATATTGATTATTAAAACCAACAGAACTTGTATGTTTAATAATAATCCCAATATACGCCCATGCAAAAACTAAAATATAAGCAATATCTTTACTTTTAACACTTGTTAAAATACCAATAATAGATCCTACTAAAAGAATACCAATTGCCCAAATACTTTCACTTATTCCAAAACCATTCCAACCAACACTAACAAGTAAAGCAGTAATATTTGCAATTGTTGCAACTGTTATCCACCCAAAGTAAATACTGAATGGAAGGGATAAAAAGAAAAATTCTTTAGAATTATTTTCTCTTATTAATAAATTAATTTTAATTAAACAAAACAATATACCTAGCATAAAGATTATAGACATCCATAATAACCCATAATGCCAAGAAAAAATCCATAATGCATTAAAAATAGAACTTGTAATAAAATAAATACTTATCTTGTTTAATAATTTATCTTCTTTTAAACTAATTTTTTTAAAAGTTCCAAATTGATATAAAACAAACAATCCTAATAACAAATAAATTATACCCCATATAGAAAAAGTAATTCCTGCAGGTGCAAATAAGTTAGGATACAGGTCAGAAACTGCTCCAGTATCAATATTATTTATTGGTAAAGCATTAGCTAAATAATTAACAAAAATCATTATTACATAGACTAAAGCTACAGATATTTTTCTAAATATAAAATTCATAATTATTTATTAAACCAAAAGATATTTATATGTTAGTTAAATATTCTTATTGCTAGTTATTTTAAAAAAAAGAAAGAAAAAGGAAAAAAACGTTTTTTCCCTATCATTTACCTGTATATATTAGAAACATCCTTAAAACCTAAAACAACTTCTGTTTCTTCTTGACTTGTAAAGTTATATGTCTTTAATAGATTATCTGAAATAGTATACAATTCATCTCCAATATATAAGCTTCTAGCCATTGTTGAGTAATAGTAGTATTGACTATTTTTAGAATGATCAATAGTTGTAATCTTTTCAATTCCATCCTCATCAACCTTTAAAACAACAAACCCAAATGCAGGATTTCTAGTGTTAAATGATTCTGAAATAGGAATTACCACTAAATCATTCTTTGCAATATACAAGAATGCCTTATGATCATATGAAACTTGTGTGTTTGAGTAACTTGCACTTGATACCCATTTACCAATTTCCTTAGGGTTTGAAAAATCACTTACATCAAATAAAGCAACCTTAACCCCAATTCTGTTTTCTCCACCCCATTGATTAACTTCAGTCTCTTGACCAATACCTAATATCAAGGTATCTGAGATTGGATGAAGATAATCAGAGTATCCTGAAATCTTTAACTCTCCTAATATCTTAGGTTTTGTAGGGGATGAAAGATCAATAACAAAGAAAGGATCAACTAATCTATATGTTACTAAATAAAGTTTATCTTTCATAAACCTCGCACTATAGATAGTTTCATCAGGTGCAATCCCATCAACAAGACCAACTTGTTTTAAAGAGCTATTAAGTATAGTAACTGCATTTTTATTAGTTGATCTATACCCATTGTAATCTTGATATGTTGTTGCAACTCTTAAATATCCTTCACTTTCATCTAATGAAAATTGATTCAATAGTCTTCCTTTAACTTCTCCTTGTAAAACATCTCCAAAGTAACCATTATTAAGAAGTTCTATTCTGTTAATGTATGTCTTATCATTCTCATTTCTTCTTTCTTCATAATATCTGTTTGTTTCTTCTTGTATCTTATTATAAAGTTCTTCTTTTTGATCACTATCAAGTGTTTGGTAGTAGTTGTTTAATATCTCAACTAACTTTTTTTGATCTTTTAAGTTCTTCTTAATCTCACTTGAAACGTTTGTAGGATATATTTTTGAGTATATCTCTTCAAAAACAACCTCTCTTGACTCATTATACCATCCAAATCTAAAGAAAGGAAAGTAGTTGTTCTTTTCTGTTGCAATATATAAGTTATTACTACTCATATACACTGTGTTTGAACTATTAAGTATAAGATCAATACTGTCTATTAAAGAGGAGGTATTTTCTGAATATCTTAATGATGTTAAATTGTACATTACTTTATTTTCCTCAGTAACATCTCTTGGAACAATGATCTTTGGTTGGAAGTTTTCAACAACTCCGTTCTTTGTCTCCATAACAGGTATCATAACAGTATCGTAATAAAGAACAGGTCTAAAGTTGTTTAAGTAATCTAATGTAATAGTATACACAATTCCATCCTTCATCCTTGACTGGAAGTAGTTTCCTTTAGTTTCAATACTACTAACTTCTGTAAGTGCTTCTGTCTCTATCTTATATGTCTTTATAACAGTAAAAGGTATATAGTTCATTTCAGGATAAAGTAATGAATATTGAGTAAATTTACTTTCTACAAGATTTTTCTCAAATATAACATATAGAAGTTTTTTCTCTGTATCAACAAACATTGCTTTTATGTTAAGGTATTCTGCAGTAGGATCTTCTATGGTTAAAATATATTTATCTTCTTCTAAAATAGGTACATCTACTTTATTTATTACAGTTATTGTTTTGTCTTTTGCAATAAATATTTTTTCTCCATTAGTCTTAATAATATCTCCTTCATCAATACCTGAAACTTGAACGTTTGTTTGAGAGTAATCATTACTTCCTGCTCCAGCTTCACTCTGAGATCTATCCATTGGCATTGACGACATAACAGCATCTGTCATTGCCAAGCCTTTTGTCATATTTCCTCTTGTCCCATAACTAGAACTTGAGTTTGTGGTTGTTAAAAGTGTTAACAGTTCATCAGGAGTAATCTCCATAAATGGTCCGTCTTTTTTAGTTTCAAAGTTACTGTATGTTAAGTTACCATACTTTTCTTCTAAGCTTTGAAATTTTTGTAAAGGATCTTTATTTTCATTTATCATCCTTTCTCTTAAATTATTTTGATTTATTACAAGTCCTACAACTACAATTGCAAGAACAAGTATTATTATACCTAAAAATAAGTTTGTTTTATTTTTCATAGTTTTTTTTCACCTTCTTAAGTAATTGTTTTTTTTAAAATATACCATAATTATTAATGTTTTACACCCATTATTCTTTTTTAACTGTAATTTTATGATAATGGTTAACTAAGTAACTTATGACCTAAAACAAATATAAAGCCTATTTTTTAGTAAGGTTATTTCCTTTTCTTTCTTTTTTAAAAACAAAAAGCATATATGATATACAATTTATTTATAAACTTTACTTTTTATAAATATATATACATTAAAACTTTTTAAAAAAAAGGGTTTGAAAATTTATGAGTTTAACAAAACAACAACAAACAAACTTTTACCTAATAAGGATAAGCACTTATCTTTTAGCTGCTTTAATGCTTTATGCAGGTATTAACAAACTATTCATAAGAGGAATAGATGGTGTTATAAATATGCTTACAGGAGCAGGTTTTTTCTTACCAGTTTTCCTTGCATGGGTTTTAGTTATAGCAGAAATAGGTTCAGGAATAATGCTTTTCACTGGTCTTTATAAAAAATATGTTGTTCTAGTACCAGCTTTCATAATGCTTGTAATAACTTTTACAACAGCATTTGGAAACTATCAAAGCATGATACAGCATCTAGCTTTAGGTTCAACATACATACTTGTAGGATATCTTTCCTATAAGTAATTTTTTCTTTTTTTTATTTATTTAAAAATCTCAATAATCAGTTCAGTTATCTTTGTTCTATTTTCTGTTCTCTTATGATACTCAGAATAAACAATGGTTGTAATATATAAAAAGTTATCTTTTGGGTTTTCAAGATAAGGTTTTTTATATATCTCAACAAAATCCATTTTTTCTGTAAGTAATTTAATTTTCTTATAAATATCTTTAGTTGCAGCATTAATATTCATTGATATCTTTATAGGTACTGGTTTTTTACCATAATTATATATTGCCTTATCAATAAATATTTTATTTGGAACTTTAACATAATCATCATAACTTTCAGGGGTATTATCTACATGTACATAAAATATACCGATATGTTTAACAACCCCCTCTTCTTCCCCTATCTTAATATTATCCCCTATCCTGAATGGTTTTTTAACTAAAAGTATAAGCCATACAAAGAAAGAAAGTAAAACTTCTCTTAAGGCAAAGGCAAGACCAGTTGCAATAAGTCCTGAAATTAATGCAATATTTTGAATAGTTACACCAATTTTCCAAAGAACAAAAGCTGTTGCCAGTAAATATATCATAAAACTATATACTTTTGACATTATAAGCTTTGTTTCAATATCTTCTTCTCTAATAAACCTAACTGACCATGAGCTTGTAAACCTAATAATAACTGATGCAATGAAATAGGAGCTAACAATAACAGCCAATGTTTTTAAGACATTTATTATTGTTTTTGAAAATGATATGAGTTCATAGTTATCAACAACAATTAATGTGATAAATAAGGCAAGGATTCCACCAAATATAAAGATTAGTCTATCCAATCCTCTTTGATGATTATTAATACTTTCTGATATCTTTGAAATTATGTTTTTTTTACTCATATTTAATCCCTATAGATAATATATAAACGAATAGTTTTTAAATTTATATTGTTGGTAAAATATTCTATTTTTCTTGGACAGAATCTATTTAAAAACCTTTAGAAATAATAATATTTACAAAGATGAAGTTGATATTTTATGACTGTTAAACAAAATGATTGGATTGAAGTAGATTACACTGGAAAACTTAAAAACGGTGATGTTTTTGATACTTCAAAAGGAAGAGAACCTTTAAGATTTAAGGTTGGAGCAGGTATGGTTATTCCTGGTTTTGATGCTTCAGTTATTGGTATGGATCTAAATAATAATAAAAGTTTTACAATACCTTTTATAGAAGCTTATGGTCCTAAAAACACAGAGGCTGTAGAGATACCAAAAACTTCTTTTAAAGATATAGATACTTTAGAGAAGGGTAAAAGCTATAACTTTATTACAGATATGGGTCCTATAAAGATAGATGTTGAAGATATCTTAGATGATATGATAAAAGCAACTATTAATCATCCTTTAGCTGGAGAAGACTTAACTTTTGATATTAAGCTTGTTAAGATATTATCAGAAGATGAAGCTAAGGCTTATGAAGCAGAAGTAATGGCTCACGAGCATGCCCACCACCACGAACACCACGACCACTCAAAATGCGGTTGTGAAGATGGAGAGTGCGGTGATGACTGTGAATGCGATGATTGCGACTCAGATGATGAAGATGATTCAGAAGAAGGCCACTCTCATTCATGCGGTTGCGGACATAAGCATTAATTATAAAAATAAGGTAAAAAATAGATTATGAATAAGATAGTTTCTTTATTTAGAAAGTTTGCATCATATATCTTATTTATCTTTACCTTACTTTCTTTTATCTTTACTGAAAATGAATACATTCTTTTAGGTTTAGTAACAATTGCTTTTTTAGCTTTCTTTAAGATTAATTTTTTAGAACTTTTTAAAAAGAATAGATATTTATCAAAGCTTGAACTTTTCTTTTCAATTTTGTTATTTATTAAGGTTTTTTTATTGTTTGATGTTAACATCTACTATAAGGTTTTAACCTATGTCTTAGGTGCTTTCTTTTTAGTAGTTTACTTTATATCTTTCTCAAACACACAAAGCTTTTCTACAAACATTCTTGGTGTTAAGAAAAATCAAGAAGAAGATGAGTTTTTAGATGAAGAAGAGGAGTTTCCTGATGAAGAGAATTTCACAGAAGAAGAGGATGAAAACCCTATCCTAGAAGAAGATTCTTTAGATTCAGAAGAGGATGATTTTCCAGAAGAAGATGAAAACTTTTCAGAAGAAGAGGATTTTTTAGAAGAAGAAGAGGTTATTGAAAAAAAACCTAAAAAACAAAGAAAATCAAAAAAATAATTTGTTTATATTCTTTTTGTTTCTATATTATATATAGTAATCATAATATTACTTTTTGTTTTTAAGGTTTTAATCTTTATAAAAAAAAGCAGGGGTTCCCGAGTGGTCAAAGGGGCACGGCTAAGAACCGTGTGCTTAGTGCTTCGCAGGTTCGAATCCTGTCCCTTGCATACCTTTCACAATAAAATAAAAAAAGCTCGAATAGTGTAGCCCGGTAATCACATCAGACTCTCACTCTGATAACGGGGGTTCGAATCCCCCTTCGAGCACTTTCTTTATTTTTTTTAAAAAAGAAAATCTATTTTACAAAAAAAACTATTTGTTAAATATTTAAGTGTTTTAATATGCTGTTTAGAAGATCAGAAAACCAAATAAAAAAGGACTTTTCTTTTTCAATAAAGGACGGTATCTTCTGGGTTCTAATGAACTCAATAGCTGTAACCTTCTTAATACCTTACTTAATCTCTTTAGGAGCAAATGCTTTTCAAGTAGGTTTAGTACAGGCCTTCCCTTTCTTCATAACTTCCTTTCTAGTTTTAATTTCTTACAGGATACTAAAGTTATTTGATTCAAAGAAGCATGCTGTTGTAACTTTTATAACTCTTCAAGCTCTTTTATGGATACCTTTAGCTCTTGCTAATTATTTTTTTACAAATCAAATAACAATCTGGCTTGTAATCCTAATCTACACCTTAATAGTAGGTTCAGGAATGATAGTTACCCCAATCTACATGGACTGGATAAGAAAGCTTTTTCCAACCTCAAAGATGGGTTTTTTCATAGCAAGAAAGAACATAGTAATTGAGCTTATATCAATTATCCCAGTCTTCATAATTGGTTATTTTTTAGATTTTATGAAAACCAAGAATGATTTTTTAGGTTTTACAATAATCTTTGTTTTTGCAGCAATCTTTAGGCTTATCTCTTCAAGATACCTAAACAAAATGAACCAAACAGAGGATAAAGAGTATATCTTAAAGCTTGTTGATGAAAAGAAAACTGAAAATACCTTTCATTTTTTTAAAAAAGCAGTTTTCAAAGACAAGGCTTTCATGCATTTTTTAATCTTCGTAGTAATCTCTTTTATTGGTATACATCTTGCAACCTCATATGTAACTTACTTTATTCTAGAGCACTTAAAGTATACGACTGTTGAGTATATCTGGTGGAGAATCTCTTTTATTTTAGGAACTGTTTTAGGCTTAAGCTATTGGGGTTATGTTTCAGATAAGTACTCTCCTTCAAAGGTCTTACAGATAAGTAGTTTGTTTTTACCTTTCTTTTTAGTAGTTCCAGCTTTCCTTTATAACAACTATGCCTTAATGATCTATTCAATTTTTGTTTTTGGTGTTATTTTTGGTGCCTTTAATCTTTCCTTAATTAATTATCTTTATAAAAATATTAAAAGAGATTTAATAGGGCATAGTTCTTTTTACCTAATAATACAGTCTTCAGCAATCCTAATAGGTACTCTTTTAGGTGCATTAATAATTAACTTAGCAACCAAGTATTATGGAACTGAGTTTAAAGCCTTAATCTTTTTATTTATTTTTACAATGTGCTTTAGGTTGTTTGCTTTCCTTTACTCTTTAAAGCTTGCTTCTTTAGAGAGAAGAGACTTAAGGTTCTTTAAATATGTTCTTTTCCAAAGACCAGTCTTTTATGGGCTTTTAGAGTTTACTTCTCTCTCCCATGAGGAAAAGAAAATGCTTTTAGATTTAAAATTAAAAAAAGAGGTTTTAGAGAAACTAAAACCTAAGGTTAAGTTTTTTAATCAGAAAAAACATTAGCTGTTTTTCCTCCATCCCATGTTATTCTTGGTCTTATCTTTAAGAGTATTACTTTTTCAGAGTTGTCATCAATCATTATAGCGTACCCTTGTTCTTTTGGCATTTGTGCATAGTATTTATCCATTGGTATGTTAAGGTAGCTTGGTCTTATTGAGGAAACTGCTTGAATATCCTCTTGAGCTGTCATCCTCATACTTAAAAATAAATCACATTGTGAGATGGTTTCAGAGTGTAGTTTGTTTGGTCTTTGTGTTGCTAAGATTAAGGAAAGTCCAGGTTGCCTTCCAACCCTTATCCATTGTAATAAAACATCTAAAGCCATGCTTGGCCTATCCTGTGGCATGAACATGTGTGCTTCATCTATTACCATCCATATGATTGGCATTTCACTAGTTTTTCTTTTTACTTCTAAAAGATTTTTTTCTTCTTCTTTTCTATAAAGCATTCTTTCTTCATATAGTCTCTTTCCTAAAAGCCCAACTATAAGTTCTTGAACAGATTCCATACCAATAGCTTGCTTATATGTTGAAACATCAATGGTTGTTATGGTTCCTGATTTTGCAAACTCCTTCATGGTTGTTCCTGATTTTGAGAATAGTCCCCAGGACTTTGCAACCTTCATTCTGTTTATAAGTGAGTCAATTATTTCTTTTGTTGTATCTGTATCTGTTGAGGCTATCTTAATAATATCATCAATATCATAAAGAGTTCCTAACTTTTGTTTTAAAGTATCTATTGTTCTTGATAGAAGACCAGACTCAGGATCTCTCCATGTAAGCCTAAATAACCCAAGCCAGTCTTCTAAGTCTACTTGGGATGTCCTTATTGAGAAAGGTGCATCAAATGGTATTTCTTTTTCTTTATAAAACTCTTGCTTTCCTGTTGGTATCATGTTTCTAATGTTTATACCTTCTGCCTTTATATCCCATTTATAAAGAAGAGATTTAGGTACTTCTTTGTTAGGGTAGTTCATGGTCCAGAAAATGCCAACAGTGTCAATAACAATAACAGAGAGTCTATCTTTAACTTCAAAGGGTTGTCTTGCAAATTCTTCCATAACAACAGATAAAGTGTAACTGTTGTGTATTATTATGTTGTTTGCAACAAAGTTATGATTTTTTAAAACACTAATATCATACACTTCAACCTTTCTTTTAACAACATTAATCTCTTTAATTTCATCCCAGAATATATCTGAGGTTGCAAGTTGTTCTAAATATTTGTTATTTTCTTTCTTTGCAATTATTAAAAGTTTATCTCTTGAAGGAGAGTAGTTTATAGAACTTCTCAAGGCCTTTGGTTGTTTGTAATTGAACTCAATTCCAATTTCTTTCCAACTTTTATTAGGCTTAAAGTCTTTCCATATTTCTTTTGGCACAGTATCTATATTTGGATTTTTAATTTTTAGTTTAAACTTTTTTGCCTTTTCTTCTTTGTCTCCAATAAACCCTATATCTGATATATATTTATTAACATCTTGTTCTAATATTTCAAGCTCATAGTTATCTCTTCTTAGAGTCTTTTTTCTTCTTATTTTAGATAGTATATCAAGCTTTAATAATAACCCTTGTACCTGTAAAATCATTTTCTTAGAGGAAGAGGAGTAGCTTATCCTACACCTGTTCTTTTCTTCAAAGTATATGCCTCCATCACAGCTAAATAGTCTGTTTAAGAAAAGTGAAAGTCTTTCTTTTGTTTGTTTAAATATCATTTCTGGTATTTCTTTTTCGTATGCAAGCTTACCATACATACCAATTTTCTTAAGGTATTCTTTTAAAGTCCCTTTTTGAAAATGTTCTTTTTTTGCTTTATCCCATATAACCTTATAGTTGTATTTTCCAATTTCTGTAAAGTCAAGTTCTTTATCAAAGTCTTTTACTGCTTTTTTAAAGTCATCAACTATTTTTTCATCACTATTACAAAAAAGAACTACTTTGTTTGAAAGATGCCCTTCTGCAAGAAGGTATGCTATTATTTTTATTTTTTCAATCTCTATTTTTTCTGTTCCTATGTTATTTAATTTTCTAGGGGTTGCTACTCTTGATTTAACTTTAAGTTCCTTTGCTTCTTTCCATCCTTCAACTGTTAAAAGAGGGTGTTCTGGTGTAAGTTTTATTTCTTTTCCACTTCTAAGCTTAATTTCAATTATTTCATTTACTTTTCTTTTTAAAAATTTTTCTACTTTTCCTTTTTCTATTTTTAGATTTTGATTTAAAGAGATTATTTTTGTTTTTTCTTTTTCTAAGTCTTTTATAGGTATCTCTCTACCATCTTCTAAGGCTATTAAAGTGTCTCCAGTTACGCACTTTCCTCCACCACGCTTACCACAGATTATCATAACATGTGATCTTGAAAGATCCATTAATACTTTTTTACCTAAAACAGGATCATCTCCACCAGAGACAACTACTTTTCCTAAATACCCTGTTGCTTTTTCTGCGTATTTATCAATATCGCTTTGTTTTCTTCCAACAACAATGTTATCTGTAAAGTCAAGACTCATATTTTATTCTTTTTTATATGTTTTTAAGTATTCACTAACTATCTTAAAGGTTATATATACTGAAAGAAGGACTATTAACAAATATATAATACCAATTAAGATAAAAGCAATTGATTTTAAGTTTATAAAGAAAATAAACAACACCTTTATCAAGTGTGTTTGTATTGTTGTTCCTATAACTATTGAAAGTAAAGCTATATACAATAGCTTAATATCTTCTTTTGTAAAAAACTTCTGTTTTATTTTATATTTATTTTCTTTAATTATTAAGTTGTTTAAAAATGTTTTAACTATTAATAAAATGGTTTTAAGACCTAAGGTTGAAAAGATGATATAGGATATAAAGAAAAGAAACTGTGGTATTAGTTCAACCAATAACTTTATTTGTCCTAAAAAGGAGGATGTTAAAAGATCTACATGAACGTATGCATACTGTATAGCTGCAACAAGGTATGCAAATGGTGTTACAAAAAGATCTAAGGAGTTGTTAAATATTTCATATAAGGTTTGTTTGAAATATATGGCGTTTGTAAGTGTTAGATTTTGAATAAAGCTTTTACTTGTCTCTACAACTAGTTCTCCTCTATATGCATAGATTAAAGCAATGATTACACCAATAACGTATGCAATACCAAAAGTTGAAGCAACTACTTTATAATAGTTATCTATCTTTACCATAATACTAAATATATTTATGAAATTGATTTATAAATACTTTGTTTTTCTTTTTAATCTTTGTTTTTCTTTTTTACTCTAAGGTTTTTATCTTTTATCTTCTTTTTTCTCTTTAAACATAACTTTTAAAAACACAACTTACTTCTAGGTGTGTTTGTTAAGTCATGCCTAAAGGTACACTCTTTATCTTCACAAAAACCACTTGCATTTAATATCTTTAAGGAAGTTGGTTTTTGAAGGTAAAGTTCTGTGTAACATCCATTTAAGGTATACTGTAATTTTTCAGAAACATTTACAATTCCATCTTTGTTTAAAGTATAATCTATGTTGTAAGAATCAATGGATAAAGCCCTTGCAAAGGTAAAGGAAGGCAGTAGCATTATTAGTAATAATAATATTAACAATATCTTTCTCATTAATAAATCATTCTTTTTATTTTTTTATAGTATCCTTTCTAAAAAGAAAATATCTTCTATAATCTTTTGTTTTTTCAGACTTATAGTTAATGGCATTAACTGGACAGAAGTTATAACATTTAGTGCACATTATACACTTATCAGAAAACTTAACCTCATTTTTTTGTTTTTTAACAGTGATGTTTTGAGTTGGACAGTTTTTAGAACAAATTTCACATAAAGTACATTT
Source organism: Candidatus Iainarchaeum sp. (assembly GCA_037441475.1). Lineage (GTDB taxonomy): Archaea > Iainarchaeota > Iainarchaeia > Iainarchaeales > CSSED10-239 > Forterrea. Next base: position 186,362 of record JBBISB010000001.1, on the reverse strand, counting down.
GTTCATGTCAACAACCCATTTGTTCTTTTTTAAAGATTTTTTTAAAAAATAAAAAACAATATTTGAAAAGGCTTTTACAAAGATATTAGACTTAATAATCTCCTCCTCTCCCTTGTAAAGCTTATTAAAGTCATTTTCTATTTTTTCTTTTGCAAGATATATTTTTTGTTTAATCTCTTCTTCAGGTATTAAGTCTTTTGAAAACATGAAAGAAACATTGTTTGGCATTGAATAGTAAAAGATAGAGGCTACATGATACCCTTTCTTTAAAAGAATCTTTCTTAAAAAACTAAAAGAAGAGCCTGGCATACCCCCACAGCTTGCAAGAAGCAAAACTGGTTTATTAGTGGTTGTTAAAGGAAGTGATTTTACAAAATCCTCAACCATCTTAGGCGCTTTAAAAGCATGGACAGGAAAAGCTATTACAAGCATATCATACTTTCCTTGGCTTGAAACAACCTCTATACTTTCTATTGGAAGAAAATCAACTGAGATGCTTTTAAGCAGGAAGTTCTTTTTATAAAGATCAGAGATAAAGAAGGTATTTCCTGTTCCTGAAAAGTAATAAATAGCTAAAGATTTTATTTTTTTAAAGTCCATATTTTTTCACACGCATTATAAATATATGATCAATATATTACCTAAGAAAGCTTTATAAACTATTTTATCAAAGACAGAAACCTACAAAAGGTATATATTACTTTAGAAACAATATATTATATCTTCTTTTAAAAAAACATAAAGAAAACAAATAAAGATTATAAGAAAACACATGCCACTTAAGAAAATATACTTCAGACATTCTTCCTTTAGAGAAGGACAGAAACAAATCATTATAGACATACTTGAAGCCTTTGAAAATAGAAAAAACATAATATTACATGCACCTACAGGAACAGGAAAAACAGATGCCTCTCTTTCAGCAGCCATAAGTTATGCTCTTGAAAATAATAAAAAAATACTTTTTTTAACACCTAAAACCTCACAACATAAGATAGCCTTAGAAGTTATTAGAGAACTTAACTTTAAGTATAACTTAAAAATAAAAGCAATTGATTTTGTAGGGAAAAGAAACCTTTGTATTGAACCTGGAATCTCACAAGTAAAGACTGGTTTTTATGAAGTTTGTAAAAATGCATGCCTAAATAAACAATGCCCTTTCTTTATGAATGTAAAACCTATTAACAAAACAGAAAGAGAGATTACAGAACAATTGATAGAGAGAGAGAATAGAGGCTTAACCATTCTAACCTCAGAAAACTCAAAAAACATCTCCTATGAGTTTAAGTCCTTAAAAGGAAAACCAATGCCATTATGCCCTTATGAATTTTCAAAGATATTTGCAAGAGAATGTCAATTGGTTATTGCAGACTATAACCATTTATTCTCAAAAAGAATATCCTCAACCTTCCTTGCTGAAATAAACATGGATATTAAAGAAACAATTGTTATTGTTGATGAAGCACATAACTTAGAAGAAAGAATAATTAAGCTTATTTCAAAAACAATAAACACAAACATAATAAACAGAGCTATTAAGGAAGCAGAAGAGATTGATGAAAAGAACGTTGTTAGTTTCTTAAAAGACTTTGTTAAAAAAATAGAAGAGATAGCTCACCTTAAGTTTAAGGATAAAAAAAGTCTTTATGAAAAGGAAGAGTTTGTTAAAGAAAATGAGATTATTCCTTCTAAATATCTTGAAGATATTGAAGAAAGGATAATGGAGATTGAAGAAGCTGGTATATCTTATGTTGAAAAGAAAAGTGAAACTAGATCCTCTCTTGTAACCTTAGCTTTATTTTTAGAAAGTTGGTTTTTAATAAAGGAAGAGGATTTTGTAAAGTATATAAAGATTGAAAATAACATTATAGCTCTTAAAAACAACGCACTTGATGTGTCTAAAATAACCAAAGATGTTTTTAAAAACTGTTTTTCATCAGTTTTAATGTCAGGAACCTTAACCCCTCTTTCCATGTATGAAGAGATATATGGACTTAAGGGAAATGCTGTTTTAAAAGAATATGACTCTCCTTTCATTAAGGAAAATAGACTTGATATTTTAATAAACAGTGTAACAACTAAGTTTACTAATAGAAACCATGACGAGTATAAAAAGATTGCAGGCATTGCCTCTGATGTTGTAAACTCCATACCAGGAAACACTGTTGTTTTTTTCCCAAGTTTTGAGATGATGAGGGATATTGAAAAGCATATTAAGATTAGTAAGCCTAAGATATACCAACAGGAAGAAAGCACAACTGAAGACTTTGAAAAAATGATTGCAGAATTTAAGGACTCTTCAAGACTTCTAGGTTCTTGTTTGTTTGCTGTTATGGGAGGAAAGGCCTCTGAAGGAATTGACCTGCCTGGAAATTTACTTTTAGGAGCTGTTATTATTGGTATTCCTTTATCTAAATTAGAGATATATACAAAGGCAAGAATAGATTATTATGAAAAGATCTATAAGAAAGGATGGCAGTATGCTTATATTCAACCGGCTTTACAAAAAGTTGTACAGAGTGCTGGTAGGGTTATTAGAAGTGAGAAGGATAAAGGAGTAATTGTTTATCTTGACTCAAGGTATGAATGGGATAACTACAGGCGTCATCTTCCAAGAAGTATTAAGTTTATTAAAACTAAGGAATATAAAGAGGAGATTTTTAAGTTTTTTTCTTAAAAGTTTAAAAAACAATTTGTTTTTAAAGCTTGCTCATATATATTATATAAAAGTAAGAGTGAACAACTTATTTAAAAAAATTAAAATTTATAAAAAGAGTGAAATGATATGAACCTTCCAAAAACAGTAAAAAGATATTGTAAAAAATGTAAAAAACATTCAGAACAAAAATTAAAGGCATATAAGCCTAAGAAAGCAAGAGCTATGTCTATTGGAACTAGAAAAAATGAAGCAAAGCATAAGTCTGGTTATGGTGGAAAAGCTAAATTAATAAAGCCTGTTAAAAAGCAGAATAAAAAACCTGTTTATACAGCAGAATGTTTAGTGTGTAAAGCAAAGAGTTACTTTGTTATACCAAAGAGAATGAAGAAAACTGAAATTAAAGCAGAATAGTTTTCTTTTCTTTTTTTTATTTATTAAAATCTATTTTACATTAAATAGTTTTGTAAAATTTATTTACATTTAATAGTTATGAGAAAATGCATAATAATCACTTAAAATAGAAGTTTCTATTTTTATTATATCATCTGAAAATTCTCGTTTTATATTTTGTATAATTAAATTATATTGCTTAAAATTTTCTGCAACTACTTCAAAAGCAATATCAAAATAAAAAATTTGATGTATGTAATTAATAATATTAGGATTCTGGTTACAATAATTAAATAATCTTAATTCTGTTTCTTTTGAAAAAACTTTAAAATATTTGAAAGTCTTATAAAGCTCATAATCTAACAAACTATAGTTAATATCAATACTATATCTTAAAATAATCTTTTTATCTTCTAACTTTTTAATTCTACCTTTAATAATATCAACAGTAGAATTTAACTTTTTAGCTAAATCAACAAAACTTATTCTAGAATTATTTTGAAGTCCTACAATTATTTCTTCATCAAGTAAATCTAGAACATTATATTCAATATTTCCAAAAACATTTAAAGGAACTGTATAATTTTTATTTTCTATTAAAAAACTTTTGGGAGGCATGAATAAATCAACTACAATTCCAACTTTTTTACTTAATATTAAATTACCATAATTAGTTAGAATTTCATTTATAATATCATAAAAATCTAAATGACTTTTTGCAAAAAAAGTAATGCCAAAAGAACCTGCTGAGATTAATCTTTTAATGCCAAGAGAATGGTTTACAAATTTTCAATATATTTCAGGAAGCGAGTATTCTTCACAGCAAATGAGAGAACTTGAAAAAGATTGGGAAAAGGATTATAATAAATATCTAAAATCAATAACTCCTTTATCTTTGTCAACACAACTTATAATTATTGCAATTATGTTAATAATTCCATTTTTATTTTTTATTTGGAGAAAGTATTCAAGAGAATTATCAAGAGAAGAGGTTAGTTTTTTTGAAGAATATTACAGAGAGCTTCCAGATAATAAAGACCCCCTTCTTGCAAATTACTTTCTTAATGAAAAATTTTCTGAAAGTTGGTTTTCATCAGCTATAATGTACTTGGTATGGAAAAATGTTTATTTTTTAGAAAAAGAAGAAGATGATTACTTTTTAATTAGAAATAATCTTAATTTACAACTTCCAGAATATATTTCTAAAATTGATCAATTATTATTTAAGTATTTTAAGTACGAAAAATTTAATATAAAAGAAATTTCAAGAATATTAAAAGGAAATTATAACTTTAAAGAAAATATTTTTGATCAAATGAAAAAAATAAGTGATTTTAGAAAAGACTTTTCATTAATGTCAAAAGAAATAAAAGAGTCTTATGATAAAAAGTTTTTTAAAAATAAAGAAATGTATGATAGAAAAGGAAAGAAATATGGTTTAATTTGTTCAATTATTTATTTAATTTTTCTATTTATTTTAACTATGGTTCTTGTTGAAAGAATGCCTTTCATCTTTATGTTTTTTGGAATAATCTTATTTACATCATTAGCTCTTGTTAATTCTAAATATTTTGGAAGGTTTACAAAAGAAGGAAGAGTAATTAACCTTAAGTGGAAAGGATTTAAAAAATACATTACTGACTTTTCAGATATTAAAAACCACCCTCCAAAGCATGTTATTCTTTGGGAAGAATATTTAGTATATGCAACTGCTTTTGGAGTTGCAAAGGAAGTTTTAAAAAATATTAAAATATTAAACCCAAAAGACTTTGAAAATAATAAAAGACTTGCAGTTTATTCTTCATTTGCACTCTCAAATAGTTTTTCAAATCTTTCATCAACAAGCTCTTCAGGTTCAGGTGGAGGCTTTGGTGGTGGTGGAGGCGGCGGTGGTGCCGGTGGAAGATAAACCTTTTAAAATAGAAGGTATATTATATTATTAAAAATAATAAATGGTGTGATAAAGATATGAATAAAGAAAAATATATTTTATGGTTTTCAGAAATCTCAATTGAAGATGTTCCTGTAGTTGGAGGAAAAAACGCATCTTTAGGAGAGATGTATAGAAATTTAACTAAAAAAGGTGTAGCTATTCCTAATGGTTTTGCAATAACAGCTGATGCTTATAGATACCTACTTGAAAAAGACAAAATCTCACAAGTAATAACCTCTTCTTTAAAGAACTTAGATGTAAATAACTTAACTTCTCTTGCAGAAAAAGGCTCACACATAAGAAAATTAATAAGAAATGCAGAGATACCAAAAGATCTTGAAAAACAAATAATTGATGCTTATCATAAACTTTCAAAATCTGAAAACACAAAAGAACTTGATGTTGCTGTAAGATCCTCAGCTACTGCTGAAGACTTACCTGATGCTTCATTTGCTGGACAACAAGAAACATATCTTAACATCAAAGGTCCAGAGGAACTTCTTGATGCCTGCAGAAAATGTTTTGCCTCTCTTTTCACAAACAGAGCAATAGCTTACAGGGTTGAAAAGAAATTTGATCACACAAAAGTTGCACTTTCAATAACTGTTCAAAAAATGGTAAGAAGTGATGTAGCTTCTTCAGGTGTAATGTTTTCAATAGATACTGAAACTGGTTTTAAAGATGTTGTTGTTATTAACGGTGCTTATGGTTTAGGAGAGAATGTTGTTCAAGGTGCTGTTAACCCTGATGAATTCATGATTTTTAAGCCTACATTAAAGCAAGGTAAAAATGCAATTATTTCAAAAAGACTTGGAGAAAAAGCAATAAGAATGGTTTATGATACTCAAGGTAATAAACCTGTTAAAAACATAAACGTTGAGATTGCAGAAAGAAACAAATACTGTGTAAGTGACAAAGATGTTTTAACTTTAGCAAAATGGGCATGCATTATAGAAGACTATTATTCAGAGAAAGCTGGCTACTATAAACCAATGGACATGGAATGGGCAATTGATGGTTTAACAAAGAAACTATACATTGTTCAAGCAAGACCAGAAACAGTACAATCTAATAAAAATTTAAACAAAATAGAAACATACTCAATCTTAGATAAGAAAGAACCAATTGTTTCTGGTATTTCAATAGGCCAAAAGATAGCAACAGGAACTGCCTCAATTATCAAAGATGTTAAAGATATTAATAAGTTTAAGAAAGGAGATATCTTAATAACAGAAATGACAGACCCTGATTGGGTACCTATTATGAAAATAGCAGCAGGTATTGTTACAAACAAAGGTGGAAAAACTTGTCATGCCGCAATCATCGCAAGAGAATTAGGTATACCATGTATTGTTGGAACAATAGATTCTACCTTAAAAATAAAAGATAAATCTTTAATAACCATTGACTGTTCTTCAGGAGATTATGGTTATGTTTACCAAGGCACCTTAAAGTTTAAAAAAGAGGTTCAAGATATTGAAAAGATACCAACAACAAAAACAAAAATAATGTTAAATATTGGAAACCCTGAACAAGCCTTTGAACAATCTTTCTTATCTTCAGATGGTGTTGGTCTTGCAAGAGAGGAGTTTATTATTGATTCTTGGATAAAGATACACCCTTTAGCTTTAATCAATTATAATAAAATAAAAGATAGAGCTGTTAAAGAAGAAATTGATAAACTTACTTTAGGTTATGATGATAAGGTTGAGTACTTTGTAGATAAATTAGCTCAAGGTATAGCAAGAATAGCAGCTGCCTTCTACCCTAAGAAAGTTATCTTAAGAACCTCTGACTTTAAGTCTGATGAGTATGCAAATTTAATTGGTGGAAAAGAATATGAACCAATTGAATCTAATCCAATGATAGGGTGGAGAGGAGCTTCAAAATATTACCAAGGTAACTACAGAGAAGGTTTTGCTTTAGAGTGTAGGGCTATAAAAAAGGTAAGAGAGGAGATGGGTCTTGTAAATCTAGAGGTTATGATACCTTTTTGTAGAACTGTTGAGGAAGCTAAAAAAGTAATTGCTGAACTTAAGAAGAATGGTTTAGAAAAAGGTAAGAATGGTTTAAAAGTTATTGGTATGTGTGAGATTCCTTCAAATGTTATTTTAGCTGATGAGTTTTTAGATGTCTTTGATGGTTTTTCCATAGGTTCAAATGACTTAACACAGTTAACTTTAGGTCTTGATAGAAACTCAGAGATTGTTGCAAGTATTTATGATGAAAGAAATCCAGCTGTTAAAGAGCTTATAACAAATGTTGTAAAGATTGCAAAGAAGAAGAACAAGTATATAGGTATCTGTGGTCAAGCTCCATCTGATTATCCTGACTTTGCTGAATTTTTAGTATCTATTGGCATTGATTCTATGAGTCTAAACCCAGATACTTTAATTAAGACAAAGATCTTAGTTTCAAATAAAGAAAAGAAAAGGTGATTATTATTAATTTCAAAGATAAAATATCTTTTATAAAATCATTTCTACAAGATCCTAGAAAAGTAACAGCAACAGCTGTTGCTTTAGGAACTATTTCTGTTGGTTCAAGTAAATTGTCTGGTCAAGAGCTATCAGGAATTAGAGATAAATCAATAACTCCTATTGTTGAAGGTGCTGGACATTCTATTCACTCAAATACTTTTTTAATACAGAATATAGATAAAAGTTCTTTAGATTTTTTAATGTCAAATTTTGAATATAGATATGGTAGAGATATTTCAAATAAACTTTTTTCTGGAACTTATAATGTAGGTGTTGAGGTAGGCAGTAATAACTATATAATAGATAATAAACCTGTAAGTAAGAAAGCATATGAACAGATATATTTAGCTATGAATCTTTCAAAGGTTTTAAACACACCTATAGACTTAAGGCTTGGCTATAATCAAAAACTTAATTCTTTTGTTCTTTCTGATGTGGTTTTACAAGCAACTGCTTCTACTAAGAATACTTCTACTGGTATTTCTTTAACTTTCCCAGATGGTAAAAAATTATCTCAGTATGATATAATTCAAGAGTTTAAGTTATCTAAAAAATTAACTGGCTCTTTAAGAGTTGTTAATCAAAGTAATGCTAAATTAAAGAATGCTTATTTGGTTTACAAGGATATATGGATTTAAGTAAAAAAGATAATTTTTGTGCCTTACATAGGTGTCTTTGGTCAAAAGGGTAAAAAAGCTCCTGATGTTAATGTTGGTTTTTTCTTAAAACCAAATGTTAATGGAAAATTTTCTATGTATGCTGAGGTTGGTGTTACAAAAGGTAAAAGTAGTGGTTTTGTAAGGCTGAGTAGAGCAATAGGAAATAAACCAAAGGATGCTTTAAAAGAAAAACCAAAGAATAAGTCTATATTCCCAAAGTTAATTAAAAAATCTAGAAAATAGATTTTTTTTCTCTTTTTCTTTTTTTTAAATTCTTCTTTTTTTTAAAAAAATAAATATTTTTTAAATTTTCTACAAAAAATAAATTTTATTTTTAAAAAAATTTAATATTTTATTTCTCTTTAAATATTAAATATAATTAAAAAGACTTTTTTTACATAACTAAAAAATAACTTTTTAATTTTTTATAATTTATCTTTACATAATTATTTTTTGATTTGTAAACCATTACGAGAAAATGGTTTGATAACTAAAGCAGTTCTTTTTATAATATATTTGATTTACTCTTTAATTCCTAAAAAAGACTTTTTTTAGAAAACCAAAGTTTAAATTACAAACAAAATGTTCATACAGATAAATACCCTTTGTAATTTAAAAAAACTTTCAAAAACTTGATTTCATACAGTGGAGGAATAAATATGCCTAACAACAGACAGAAAGGAATGGTTTTAATATCCGTAGCTACAATTGCTATCTTTATCTTTACAAATATCTTCTTTGTTTCCTTAAGTAGTAAGGATTTAAAAGAAAATTATTATGTAAATGGTAGCATGTATAGTGCAAAGAAACAGTTTTCAGTTGCCCCTTATTGTGGAGACTTAGACTGTAACTATGCTATCGGAGAAACACCATTAAATTGTCCAGAAGATTGTTATCTTGGATAATTTTTCTTCTTTTTCTTTTTTAATATATAAACATCTTAAAAATAACAAGGAAAAATAGCACTTTACAAAAAATAATTGTACGTTACAAAAAACATTTGTTTTTATTCTTTTTTATCTATAATATATAATATTAACAAAAACAAAAGACTTTTTATAAAGTAAAATAGGTATCTAAACGGGGGAGAATGACTATGGCAACTTGGATAATAATTTTAATCATAGTTGGTGTTCTTTTTTTAATTGTCTTTGGTATCTACAATAGTCTTGTAAGATTAAGAAACAGAGTTAAAAACTCATGGAGTCAGATCGATGTTCAATTAAAGAAAAGATACGATCTTGTTCCAAACTTAATTGAGACTGTTAAAGGATACATGAAACATGAAAAAGAGACTTTTACAAAGATTACTCAACTAAGATCACAAGCAATGAGTGCTACTGATATGACAATGAAAGCTAAAGCAAACAACGAACTTTCAAGAGCTTTATCAGGACTTAACATTGCTGTTGAAAACTATCCTGACTTAAAAGCAAGTCAAAACTTTTTAATGCTTCAAGAAGAGCTTGCAGGTATTGAAAACAAAATAGCATACGCAAGACAATTCTATAATGACTCTGTTATGTTATATAACAACAAGATAGAAATGTTTCCATCAAACATCTTTGCAAGTATGTTTAATTTCAAGAAGGAAGTATTCTTTGAGGCTCCAGCAGAAGAAAGAAAGAACGTTAAGGTTTCTTTCTAATTTTTCTTTTTTTTCTTTTTCTATTTATTTTTTATTTTTCACAAACATATAAATACTTTATTGTATATATTTATTAAATGGGGGACATGGGGTAGCCAGGTTAACCTTACAGGCTCCAGATATTTTTATCTTTGATAATTAATCTGGATCGCAAGATGTTTTTTTAAAAAAAACAGATGATTGATAGCTTACAGGTTTGTTTAATTTTATTTTAATCTAATTAAATTTAGAGAAGTGAAATTAGAATAGGAGAAACCTGTAGACCCGGGTTCGAATCCCGGTGTCCCCATTTAATATCTATTTTTATTAAAAAATATAGACAAAAATGATCTAAATATGAAATTTGAATATTCTTCCTTTTTTAGTATCCTAAAAGATAACCTAAAAATAAATTTAGATCAAACAAAAGCATGTTCAATAGACGAATATTTATTTTTAACACATGCACATACAGATCATGTTTGTAATACCTCTCAAAAGACATTTGCAACTAAAGAAACAATTGATCTTTTAGAGGGAAGGTATGATAATAATAAATTTAATTTTCAAGAAGTAAAGTATAATGAACAAGTCTCTATAACAGATAACTTAAAAGTAACTGCTTTAAATGCTGGACATATTTTAGGAAGCTCAATGTTTTTATTTGAAGATGAAAAAAAATCTCTACTTTATACAGGAGACTTTAACACAAAAACCTCTTTACTTTTAAAAGGTGCAAAACCAGTTAATGCAGATATTTTAGTTATTGATTCAACCTTTGGAAGAGAGGAGTTTAGTTTTCCTGAAAGAAGTTTAGTTTATGATGATCTTTTTAAAAAAATAAAACAAGATCTTTTTGAAAACAAGTTTGTAATCCTTGCAGGTTATTCCTTAGGTAAAAATCAAGAGATTATTTCTTTTCTAAACGAATACTTAAAAGTTACACCTTTGGTTGATAAAGATACTTTTAGATATTCTCAAGTATACAATAACCATTCTAATAATCTTAAGTTTACTCTTCTTGATTACAACATACATTCTTCAGATGTCTTAGTTATGCCTTTATCTTTAATGAGCCCTAATTTAATAAAAAGTTTAGAACATCAAATCTTTAAAAAAATATCCTCCTATGTCTTAACAGGTTGGAAATACTCAATTGGTGCAAACCTTGTGCCTGTCTCTGATCATTGTGACTATAATTCTCTTCTTGATTTTATAAACCAGGTTAACCCTAAAAAGGTGTTTACCATACATGGGTTTACAAAGGACTTTGCAAAAAGTATTGAAATGAAGTTAGGAATTGATGCAAACTGTGTTAGCTCCCTAAATTCAACTCTTTTAAAATAAGAATATCTTTTTATATTTGTTTACATATATATTATATGTACTAATTATATGTGTTTAAAAAAAAGGTTTATAAAAAAATAACGAAAAAACGTGATGATAAATGACTGGTTACAAAACTGATTTTTATAGAGAAGTAAGAAATAATAATTTAAAGACATATATGTTATTTTTCTTCTTTTTTGTTTTCATAGGTATTATTGGTGTTGCCTTAAACTATATCTTTTCAGACTTTGGGGTAGGTATACTTTTCTTTGCTGGTTTCTTTGCAATAATCTATGCTTTGGTAGGTTACTACGCAGGAGATAAGATTGTTCTAGCAACTTCAAGAGCAAAACCAATAGAGCCTGATAAATATCCAAAACATAAATTTTTAGATAACTTAGTTGAAGGTCTTTCAATGGCTTCTGGTCTTCCAAAACCAAAAGTGTATATAATTGAGGATAAATCTCCTAATGCCTTTGCAACAGGAAGAAATCCTAAACACTCTTCAGTTGCAGTAACCTTTGGTCTTTTAGAAGTTTTAAACAGAGAGGAGCTTGAAGGTGTTATTGCTCATGAACTATCCCACATTAAAAACAGAGATATTAAGGTTATGACAATGGCAACTGTTCTTTTTGGACTTGTAATGATGGTTTCAGATATTGCTTTAAGAGGTATTATTTTTGGTGGTGCAAGAGGAGGAAATGATAATAGAAGTCCTGTTCTCTTAATCATTGCTGTTATCTTTGTTATTCTTTCTCCAATAATTGGGGCAATGATACAGATGTCAATTTCAAGAAAAAGAGAGTATTTAGCTGATGCTTTTGGAGCTGAGATGACAAGATACCCTAAAGGTCTTGCAAATGCTTTAAGAAAAATATCTGGTGTTAATGTCCCTGTACAGGCAGCATCAAGAGGAACAGCTCATCTTTACATAGCAAATCCTTTTAGAGGAAGAGGTCTTTCAGGAATGTTTGCAACACATCCTCCAATTGAAGAAAGAATTAAAAGACTTGAAGCAATGTAGATTATAATCTTTCTTTTAAAAAAATGTTTATGATAAAATAATTTGTTTAAATGGACGTTAATATTTTTTAAAAAGAAAAGTTACTTTAAATAATTTATAAGGTATAAAAAAATGATTGAAGAAAATATTATTAACTTGATTTTAAAGACACATGAAAGAAATCAAAAGATTGTTTCTATCTTTAAAAAGAATAATCTTTTTATCAATCAATCTCCTTATAACAAAGAAGAAAAAATAGTAAACCCAATAACCATTGAAAAAAATCAAAACCTAAGTTTTGCAGGAGTTGATTCTGGTTTTGTAAACAAGCAATTTAATTTTGCAAACCTAATAATCATTAAAGAAGCAGGTGCTGTTTTTAATTACAAGGACTCAAAACTTTCTTCTGTTAAATACTTTCCAAAAACCTATAACCTTCCAAAACCATACTTAACCACTTCTTCTTTAGAGGTTGAAGAGATTATTTGGAACACCTCTATTTTAAGACTTAAAAAAGAACTATCTCTTTCAAAAGAGATTATTGAAAAAACAAAAAAATTAGACTTTATGTTAATGGATGGATCTATTATCCCACAGTATCTTTCAAAACCTTCAAAGGATTCTAAATTTTTTAAAGATTATTCTTCTTTAATAGAGTTATTTATTTCTTTATATAATATATTTAAAGAAAGAAAGATTTTTCTTGTAGGATGTATTGAAGACTCTAGAGCTGATCGTTTCTTTAATATTTTAAAAAATAATTATATAAAAGAGGAGATTGAGTATAACTTATCTGATTCATTTTTAGTTTTCTCTTTACTTTCTAAAAATCAAAGAACATGTGTTTTTAAGTATGCAGAGGACTTAAAGGAGCACCCTATATTAAAGGATTTTCCAAAAGAGATTTATGAAAACCTTTATGTTTGTTACTTAAAGCTTTCAGAAGAGGACTATCCTTTAAGGATAGAGTTTATTTACTTTAAGGAGTTTGGTTTGTCTTTAAAGGAGTATACTGACTTTATTGTTTCAAACATCTCTTCAGTTTCTTCGTTTAACAAAAGATATATCTACCCTGCTCCTTTAATAGAGAGTGATCTTCAAAGTAGATTAAAAATACAAGAAATAGATTTAATTGTTAGAAATGTTTTAGAAAAGACAAAAAGAGTTGGTCTTCGTCTTCCAAGAAGAGAATCAAGGGCGTTTTAAAATATGGTTTTTAAAAAAAATCCTTCTCAAAAAACAAATAAATCTGTTTTTGATTTATCTGTAAGTTTTAAAAAAGAACATAATATTAAATCTATTAATAGAAAAACTAACTCTCCAAGCTTCATAGTATATGATAATGTTTTTTTAGAACTTATAAAAAAAATAGAGGTTTACAACAAGACGTTTTTAAAATTGTTTCTCAAGAAGGTATAAATAAAATTTCAAGAGAAAATTATTTTATAAAAAGAATAACCTCTTTTGTAACTTCTAAAGATATTATTGGAAAGAAAAGAGGAAATACTCTTTCAAATGGTTTTGATATTAAAATATTTAATGGTAAAGAGATAGTTAAAAGATATTTTCTAAAAGAAGTATCCTCTAGTGCATTTATTAAAAATAATCGGGGGGGAGTAAATGAGTTTTTAGCTCTTAAACTTCTAGAAAGTAATGGTATAAATATTATTAAACCTCATTTTGCAAGTCATGTTTTTGGAAAATCTGAAAAAACCTTTCTTTTACTTGATTTTACAAACTTAATTACTTGCGATGTTGCGCATGCAAATAAAATGATTAGTGATAAAGAATTTAGGATATTAAAAGGTAAATTAGAAGAGGTTTTACATAAAATGAAAGATAAAGGGCATAATATGTGGGATATTGAACCAAATAACGTATTTATTGATACTTCTAAAAAACCATATAAATTATACTTTTCAGACCCTATTTTTGTTTTACCTCCTGAAAGTTATTCTTCTTTTGTGGATAAATATAATAAAAACAGATAAAAGTTAAGGTTTATAAAGATATTCTCTCATTATATTTAATATATTTTATTATTATTTTTTTAAAAAAAAGGGTGATTAAATTGAAATTTAATAAATTAAGTTTTATATTTTTAACATTGGCTTTAGTTATTTTAATTAGTTTTAATGTTTCTGCTAATGTAACAACAAGAAGTCTTCCAACAATCTATAAGGTTACAGGAGATTTAAATCTTACAAATCCAGGCAATAATTCTTATTTTTTAGTAGCTGCTGTACAAAATTATGCTGTTGGAAAATCAGGTTGTTATAATTATGAAGGAATGCAAACACAACTTACAAATGGTATTTTCATAGGTCCAATTCCATCAAGTATTGTAGGGCATACTTCTAAGAATTTTGATTTAAGATTAATTTTGAAACAATATCCATCTTCATCTTATTGTGCTGCAGCAAATAATGTTGTAATAATAAATGAAGGTCCTGTAGTAACATCAATAGGTGGAGCAAGTAATTAAGGGGGTTTTAGGATATGAAAAAATTTATATTTATAATATTATCAATATTATTATTTTCAGGCTTTATTTTTGCAGCAACACCAAATAATAATTTATGGCAAGATAAAATATTTGAAGTAACAATTAAATTACCAAATCCGTATTACGGGGTAATTGTTTCTGATTATTCAAATATTGCAAATCCAAATTCAGTATATGAAAGTTCAATAAGAGCTTTAGCAGTTTCTTCAAGTAAGATTGCAAACAATGCTGTAACTTATTCAAAGCTTGCAGACAACGCAGTAACAAATTCAAAGCTTGCAGATGCATCTGTTGATACTAGAAAGATTCAAATAGATGGTGTTTTAACAGAAAATATTAAAGATTATTCAGTTACAGCTTTTAAAATAGCAAATTCAGCAGTAATAAATTCAAAGATAGCAGATGGTGCAGTTACTAAAGAAAAAATTGCAGTTAAATCAGTTGATCATGCAAGACTTGAAGTTCATCCTTTAGATAAATGTCCTGCAAATGGAGCTACAATTATTTATAGAAATAATAGACTTGAATGGTCAAATTCCATGGATTGTAGTTCAACTATGGGGATTAGTGGATATATTGAATCTCGAAGATCTACAATAAATTTTGCATCTCCTTTTAACCAATGTATACAAAGCGTAACCCATACTGTAACAGGAACTTCTTGTTCAGGCTCACCATGTCTTGAAGAATGGTCAATCTTTAGAAGTGGGGGTAGTGATTCTAATGCTCAAACTGTAAATAATATTTCAGGAAATAGAACATTTACTTTTAATGCTGCTTCAAATAATTTATATAAATTATCTTATGATGTAAAATATAAGTTATCTCAATCTGCAACAGGATTATCAGCAGAAAAAATAAGATTAGGTTTTAATCAAGTACCTACAACTGGTTGTCAACCTCAAGTTGGAGCTAATATGACTGAAACTTTAGAAGAATGTTCTTATATACTTAGAGTTACTGGTAATAATTGTATTGGTTCTTGTAACTATACTATAAATTTAAATGGTACTACAATAGATCAAGGTTCTTTTAGTGGAAATGGAAATATTATAGAAACTATTGTTTCAGTTGCAATGTTAAATACAGGACAAAATACATGGATTGTAACAATTAGATATCCACAAAATAGTCCTTTCGGTGAATTAACAGGCACAAGTTCAAAAACATTTACAGTATCATCACCTCCATCACCTAATTGTGCTACATAGGTAAGTAAATTATAAATCTTCTTTTTTAGAAGATTTTCTTCTTTTTCTTTTTTTTATTTTGTTTTCTTAACTAAAAAGCTTTTTAAATACTAAGGTCTATATTATATCATAAATAATATATTATCTTTTTAAAGAAAGATAATTGTTTTATCCTAAAGAAAGATATATTTGTTTAAGAGCATTATATTTTCTTTTAAAGAAAAACATTACTTTTAAAGAAAA
This sequence comes from Candidatus Iainarchaeum sp., assembly GCA_037441475.1. Classification (GTDB taxonomy): domain Archaea; phylum Iainarchaeota; class Iainarchaeia; order Iainarchaeales; family CSSED10-239; genus Forterrea. The sequence goes on along the minus strand of JBBISB010000001.1, from coordinate 170,343 downwards.
ATATGTTATTTACTAAGGCTTAAAAGTTAAACTACATAAAGAAGTTTGATTTTCAAACCAAAAAAACTATTTCTTATAGGTTTTAGAAACCGAAGTTCTTTTAATACTTTCGTGACATTATCATGATATATTATGACTAAAAATGACAATCTCACAAAGCAATTGTTTTTAGAACAGTTACTAAAAGAAGATTCTCAAGAAATGGGTTTGAGTGATCTTATTCAGATCCAGGAGAAGTTTAATGATCCATTAATCCTCTCAGTCATTCTACATCAGCTTTTAGAAGAAAGAAAAAAGACAAACTCAATATTAAAAGATCTTTATGAAAAGTATGATTCTCTTCAGTTTGCATTTAAGCAAAAGAAAGAGTCAGAAGATACTAGTAATTTAGATACAATTAATATTTTAGCAGAGATTGATGATAAGATAATTTCTTTTATAAGAACAAAGCAAAAGGTTGATGCAGAAGAAGTACAGACTGAGTTTAATTACAAGGGATCAAATGCAGCTTCTCAAAGATTAAATAGACTTGTAAAAGAAGGATACTTAAAAAAGATTCAAGCAGGAAGAAAGGTATACTTTATTGTTAGATGATTTTTTTATAAAAAATCATTTTAAATAAAAATCCCCTTTTTTAAAAAAATGTAAATAACCCCTTTTTACATCTTTTATACCTTTCTTCTTTGTTTTTATTTTTAAAAAGTAATTTTTTCCTTTTAACAAAAAAAGTCTGTTTAAAACAAATCTAAACTAATAAAAAAGAATGTTAGGTAAAAGAGTATGTTTAATCTCTAACCTTCTTCTTTTCTGCCTACTTATTTTAAAAAAGAAAAGGTTGATTTTAATAAATAATCTCCCTTCTTCTTTTCTGCCCTTATTTAATATTTTCTACCTAAAAGTCCTTATTTTCATTTTTATGCAGGCTTTTTAAATATTTTGTATTAAAAATAATATAGGTAACATGTAATTATGATATTAGAAGAAAATAACTTAATTACAAAAAATGGAGTTAAAGATAAAATATGAAACTTGAAAAAATAGGAGCTTTTGCTTTCCTTGGTGGTATCTTACTTTCAATTATTTTTGGACTTATCTATGGTATAAGTCACCCTGTATGGCTTTCAACTGTTTTAATAGTATTAGGTCTTGTTATTGGTCTTTTAAACATTGAAGATAGAAATATCTCTCTTTTCTTAATAGCCTCAATAACATTTATAGCAACCAGTAACTCAATTAATGCAATTCCTGTTGTGGGAGATGTCTTAAGAGGGATCTTAGTAAACCTTGTTTACTTTGTAGCACCAGCAGCATTAATTGTTTCAATAGTTGCAATTATTAGAGTTTCAAACTCTAAATAATTGTTTTCTTCTTTTTTTAATTATTTTTTAAAATATTTTTTAAAAATTTCTTCTTTAAAAGAAAACATATAAATTGTTTATAGGGAAAAAATTAATATATAAACATTTCTATAAATAATATATTTACCTAAAGATACAAATCTTTATATATCTTACCAATATATTATATATAATATCATATATCTGATATTTATAAAAAAAATATAAAAAGAATAAATATGGTTAAAGAAAAGAAAAATATGGCGTCATCAGAAGAAAGCAGTTCACAAAATATTTTCTCAAGGGTCTATAATTATCTTGAAGATAAATATGCAAGCACCTCAAACTGGCTTTCAGAAAAAGGAATCCCTCTAAACGATTTTAATAATTACTTAGAAGAAAAAGGTTTACCTGCCTTTGCAATTGTTGCATCTATTTTACTATTATTACTTTTCATAATAATCTTTTTAATTTTCTTTTCTTTCTCAAACCAATCAACCTTGACTTTTTCAGTTACTGATTATCAAGGAAACTCATTATCTGATGTTTACTTAAAAATATCAAGCAAAGATAAAGATGTTTTTAAAGGAACTATTGAAAATGGTTTTTCTAAAAAAATAAAACTTAAGTTAGGAGAATCATATACCTTTTATTCAACAAAAGCAGGACACCCTGACTTTACAAAAGTTATAACCATTACAGAGAAGAAACAAAACATCTCAATTGTTTTTACAGAATCAATAGAGTATGGAGTTTTAAAAATTAAACTAATAGATAGAGAAAATAGAAAAACAATTCCTGCAGGCTCTGCAAAAGTTAACTTCTCTATTAACAATAGACAAGAAAGTAAAGAAGGAATTGTAAATCAATATCAAAATCATTTTATAACCTTAGAAGTACCTTTAAACAAAGATTTAGAAATTTTAATAAAGGCAGATGGTTATGAAGACTATAGAGAAACAAACTATAGAATAACTTCAAAAGAACAAGAGAAAGTTATTGAGATGGATATCTCTTCACTTTCCTTTGAAGGAAAAAGCATAGTTACCTTTGTTGTCTTAGACACTTCTCAAAAAGTAATTGATAATGCAGAAGTTTTAATCTTTAATTTAGGTGGAGAAGAGGTTGCAAATCAAAAAACAATAGATGGTAAGGCCTTAGCATACATAGACACTGGAGAAACAATCTCTTACAGGGTTAAAAAGGAAGGTTACAGAACAGCTATAAGTGATGAAAACATTTCCTTAAGAATAATCAACTCTGAAGAAACATTTATTGTTGTCTTAGAGCTTGGTGGAAACTTTATTGATATTTCAACTAAATCAAAAACAAATTTCTTTTCTTTAGAGGATGTTTTAATAACATTATATAATAAAGATAACACAGTTATTGATTCTGGAAAAACAGATGCTTTAGGTCAAATAAGCTTTAAAGGAATAACCTCTGAAAAACCAATCTTAATAACAGCATGTAAAGTAGATTATTTTTGTGAAAATCAAACAGTAGATTTACGACAAACAACAAAAGCTGAGTTTATCTTAGAAAGAATAGATGTTTCAAATAGTGCAATACTTAATATCTTTGTTGTTGATGAAAAAAATCTTCCAGTAACAAAAGCTTTTTTAAAAATCTATGAACTTATAAACTTCAATCCAGAAACAGAAGTAGAAGTTCCTTACAACACCTCTCTTCAAACAGACATAACAGGTTCTTTTGCTTTACCTTTAAGAGTAAACAAGGACTACAGGGTTTATGCCATGGTTGGAGAAACAGAAGTTTTTGAAAATATAAAAATAAATCCTTTAAGAGAAAATAAAATCATCTTTGTTGTTGATAATGCTTCAAAAATGATAAAACTTGATTTTTATGATGAAAACGGAATGAAAATAACTTCAGGAAATCTTTTAATAAGAACAAAAGATGGAACTGTTCTTTTTGATGGAAATATTTCTTTAGGTGAAGAAATAATATTTAACACAGAAGGTTACAAGGACTTAATTGCTGAATATACAGACGAGAATGGAAATAAATCTGTTATTAACTTTTCAGCAGACCAAGCAGATAATGGTGGTTACTTAAGACTTGATTTAAACAAACAAGTTAACTACTCTGATTACCCTGTAATTGAGTTTGCAGGTGTGGTTGACTCTAAAGGTATTAAAACAAACTACTTAACAACAGACAAAGAATACTATTTAGTTTTTGATGTTCTTTTCCCTGAAAAAACATATAAAGGAGAAGTGCATATCAGAGCTGGTGATGATACTCAAACAGATTCAGAACTAATGAGTTACGGTATTACTGGTTTCTCTGCAATGGACATAACTAACTTTAAATATGGGACAACTTATAATAGTGAGCCTGCCCCGGGAATGCAAGGTATTGACTCTCTTAATGAAGGTTCTTCACAGATAATAAATAAATGGCTTGAGCTTAAATGGGCTTCAGATGTTCCTTTAGGAAACAAACAAATAAAGGTTAAGGTTAATGCAGTTGATATGTCTGTTACAAAACTAATCTTTAAGTACAGGGCATTGATTGAAGAAAATAAACTTTACTATAGAGATCCTATTGATACAACTTTAAAACAAAACTATTCAAATAATCTTAAGGGAGCTCTTTATGCACAAACAAAAGAAGTTTCAATTGATCTTTTCAATGTTCCTTTAAATTGTTCTGGTGATGTTTGTGTTTCTTATAAGATAATTGACTCAAAAGATAATGAGTTTAATATTGAAGACTTTTATGCTATTAAAGGAGAAAACTACTCTCTTGAAACAAGCATCTATTCTTTAAAAAACTCACAGTTAAATCTTTTAGCTGAAACTTCAAAGAGCTTTCCTTTAATCTCCTTTAATCTTTTTACAGATACTCTAAATAACCAAAGCACAACTTATGATTCTTCAAACTTTGAAGCAGTAAGGGATAATCTTTCAATAAACCAAAACAGTTTAAAGAAAATTTATTTAACATTTATTTCAAAGGAGATAGGAACAGCATACATTGATCTTAAGGGAACAGATGCTATCTTAGGTTCTCAAGTCTTTAATGATAGACTAAGCTTTAATGTTTTTGATAAAAAAGAAATGAAGGTTATTTTTACACCTGATATCTTTGTTTCATACGGTTCTAAGTTTAATATAGAGGTTATTGATTCAGTTTCTTTAAAACCTATTGAAAATGCATTCATCTCTTTCTATGATGATAGAGGAGCCTTTATTTCCTCAGTTAAGGGAGAGGGAAGTAATGGTAGAAATGGAAACTATACTATTGAAAATAAATTTAATGTCTCCTCTGTAAACGTCTTAGTTGAAAGTTATGGTTATGTTCCTTATAAAAAACAAATTTTCATAGTTGATGATTCTTTATTAACATTAACACCTCCTGAGGTATTAATCAATCTTGGTCTTGACCAGATAACCTCCTCTTCAAGATTTACTTTACAAAACAACGGTGTTTACCAAGCAACTAACATCAGGTTTGGAGAACCAGTCTGGGTTGATGGATCTGATAAAATCTTTATAGATATTAGAGGTAATCCTTTTATTAATAAAAATTCCTCTCAAAACTACGAGGTTGTAATCACTGTATCAAAAGATATATTGTTTGAAACAGCATTTGCAAATGTTCCTATCTATGCAACCATTGGTCCTAGAGAGATTACAAAGATTGTCCCTATTAGGATAAACAAAGGTCTTTTGGTTAGCGACTGTATTGAGATAACTCCAAATGCAGTTAACTCCTTTGTAGGTTTAAACCTTAAGTATACTGCACCAAATGTGTATAACACTCCTTTCACAAACTACAATTATGCTGGAAATACACAAAGAAGTAATCTTTTACTTGCACCTTCTCAAACCTACTCCAATTACTCAGATTATTTAGCATCTCAAAACTATACTCAAAATTATTCTTCTTCAAGGAATACTGTAAACTATACAGATCCTAACTATTATACCTACTATTCTTCAAAAGTAGATTCAACAACAGAGAGTACAGAAAATACTACTTTCTTTATTATTAAAAACAACTGTTCACAAGCTATAACCTTTACTCCACAATCAGTGTTAACCTCCTCAGCTTCAAACAATGGTTTAGAGCTTTCCCTTGCTCATGTAACTGTTCTTCCAGGAGAAGAGAAGGTTTATGATGTTATTATTAAAAATAAATCAAACCTTAAACAACAAAGAAAATTTACTTATAATATCCTATGGCATAACAGCTTATACTCTGTTTCCCCATCAACTTTAAATGTTGATCTTTTAGATCTAAGTAAGGCTTTATGGATAATGCCTACATTAATACAGGTTCCAATCTCACAACTTCATCCTCAGCAATCTGCTGTTAATGCAACAAGGTTCATGATTAAAAATATAGGAACAGTTCCAATAACAGATATACAGATAAGTCAATATCCTAAGATGGTATCTTCAAACATAGGTATTAAAGAATATCCTAGAGAGGTATCTGTTTTAGAGCCTGGTGCATCAATACCTATTGATTTACAGTTTACAGTTAATATAAATAAATCAACTGCTGATAATGCATTTATTTTAGTTACTGGAAAAGCTGCTGGTATTAATAACCCAATAACAGCAACCACCCAGATTATTTTTACAATCTCCTCTCCTAACTGTTTGAAGGTAAGTAATAAAAATTTAGATTATACTTTAAAGGTTGGAGAAAAGAGAGCAAGAAACATTACCTTAACAAACTACTGTGCAGAACCAGTTTCTGTTGTTGGTATTGATAAAAAACAAGATGGTTATACAGAGACTTTTGGTGCTAATCCTTTTAGAATAATTCCAACCTCTGGTAATAATTTAATATACCCTAATCAATCAGCAACCTATAGCTTAGAGCTTACAGCAAGCTCTTTAGGTGGCTCTCCTAAAATGCCAATGGTAATAATAGGAAGATTACTTAACTCTGGTAATCCTGTAACTTCAGAGGACTTTACAGTTTCTATAAATATCAAAGATGTCTTTGAAGATCAAGCTAAAGATAATATTGTTACAATAAATTCTTCTCTTCCAGTTTGTGAAGACTTAAAAGAAACAACAACCTTAAGTAGACCTTTAATCTCAATTGGTGCATGTTCTGAAGAATCAGGTTACTGTGATGCTGTTTCTTCAACAGAGTATATTTTAAAGAAGGTAAGTGAACTTCAAAACCAAATAAAACAAATGTCTTCTCAAGCACAAGCAAAGACAATGAACACAGGATGTCCTCTAGTTGATGCTGCAAGAGGGTATTGTAAGATATCAGAGCTTGGTGGAGATGTTGAGCCAATTGAGTTTACTTTCTATATGCAAAATGATGTAGTCTCTACTGAGCTTGTAAGAGCTATTCTTTCAAAATCAAATTATGGTTTTAAAAATTACTTTGTTGAAACAAATCCATTTAATAGTGCAGGGAATACTTCTTTAGGTGTTTATGCTGGTGGAAATAAAGTGTTTGTTTCAAATCAATTGAGTGGTTGTGGTAAGTACACAATTGAGCTTGATGGTTTTATAGCAGCTTCTCCTGATTATATTTATCCAGAGAGAGCATATTATTTCATAAATGTTTTAAAGTATGAAAAAACTTCTCACTGTGATAAAAAGATAATGAATTATTTAAACTTCCTTCCATGGGATTTAACTTTAGATAAAAACAATAGACAAGGAACATGGCTTACTTTGTTTACTGGTGATGAAAATATTTCAAAAGACTTAATCAAGGGTGTAGGTAAGTTTAAGACAGATCAAGTAGATTTAAGATATGTTTACAATAGAGATGTTTTATCTACAAGAAACAGTACCTTAAATGTTTCTTCAGGTGTTATTTCTGAAAATAAAAATGCTCTTGCAAAAATATCTTTTAATGATAAACAAGTTTATGAAAAAGCAAACCCTGAACAAATAAATGTTCTTCTTAATAGTCAATATCAAACAGCAGATGGCTTAACTCCTGACAAGGTAAGAAGAGAGTTTGTAAATGTTATAAGCTCAATGATAACAAAGAACGATTATAGTGCAAAGGTTTGTGTTTCTAAAGATCAAACATATATGCTTATCCTTGATTTAGTTAAGGCTGGAGATTTAGCTTTTACTGAAAAGGAAGTTTCTTTAACTTTACAAGAAACATCTTCTTGTACTTTAATGAAAATAAAATCATCAATGGATGAGACTTTAAAAATTTCATCAACACAAGTTCCTGGTGGCACTATTGGTTTTAAGAAAAATAAAGATGATGGTGTTCAAGAGCCTCTTAGCCTTTCTGTTCTTCAAAACCAAGATAATAATTTTTTTATGTGTGTAACTCCATTAACACCCTCTGAAATGAATACTTTGGTTGGTCAAAAAGCAACTGTTACAGCTACAAGTATTTATTCTTCTGATGGTACTATTGGTAACAGGAGTGCAATTGCAGAGGTTACTTTAGCTTCATGTGCTATAACTCCTTCTGAATATCTTTTAGAAGTTTATAATAATATTCTTTTAGAGAATAATAAAAAAGATGAAGATAAAAATCTTCCTCTTAACATCACTGCCTTAGTTGATTGGAAGAAAGAGTATAATGCTGCTGAAAAAGAAGAGATGTGTTCTACTTTACAAAAGGTTATGGACTCTGGAAAGTATAATGGAGATTTCTTTTATAACTATGAACAACTTGGTTGTGATTTAAAGGACCCTGAACAAAAGACAACCTCGAAAATAAATAAAGGCTTAAACAATGCTGGACAGTATTTCTTAAGATGTTCTGCAACTTGTGCTGGTTGTTATGGTTTGTCAGCAGTTTTAATGCCAGTATCTATTGCAGGTATTGGAATTGATTGTTTAGGCTTTTCATGTGGTCTTCCTGCTCTTCAAATCTTTGCATCTGCTTTAACAGGTGGAGAGGGCGGTTTAGGATGGCTTATTGATAAGTTTTTAGGATGGTTATTTAATGAACCTGAACTTAAGTTTTTAGGTCCTTTGTTTGGAGAGGTTGAAGAGTGGTTTACAGGAATTGTTGGATCTGTAATGGCAGGTTCTTTTAAGGCAGGATCTTCTGCTGCTGCAACTCCATTAAATCTTGGAGAGGCAACAATAAGTTTAGGTGATGATCCTTTTGTATCTCAAACAGTAACAACTACAACACCTGGAACAACCCCTAATTTAGTAAGACCTAGAGCACCTTCTGAAAAGGCAATAAATTTTTTAGATGATTATATTAAAGTTATTTCAAATAATTATCTTTCATCCCCTCAAATGGTTACAGTAAATAATGTTCAATCAGCAGGAATATATTTTAATCAAGTTCCGACATCCTTTACTAATACTACTGGAATAGCAGATAATGTAATTGAGGCTTTGATGAATAATCCAGATGTAATATCAGGAAGTGGTGCAAACGCAAAAATTAATTATTCAAAAATAACTAGTGCTCAATTAGATGATTTATTACAAGTTGTTTCAAGAAGTCAATTTCCTCATTCTGGAGTTTATCCATCAGGACATTTAAGTCAAGTTGATGCAGTTAATAGTCTAACCAAAAATAATGGCTATTTATCTAAGTTACAAGGTTATGACAGAAGTGTTGCAGCAGGAGCTGGACCTGGAACAACAACTACAAGTACAGTTAATGTAATTGATGACGCTTCACTAAATAATCTTTTAGACACAATAGGTGATTCTAAGAAAGGTTTAATAAAAGAAGCAGATGACTCAATTAAAGTTTTAGAAAGAAAGATTACTGATCTTGAAAAAAATAATGCAAGATCTTCTTTTAATCCTAAAAAAGTAAAATCAGACCCTAATAAAATTACTGCTGTGGACAGAGCATCTAGAAAAGCATCATCAGACTTAGCTTCATTAAAAACTAAACTAGCTGATGCAAAAGCACAAAAAGCTTCATTAGAAGCAATGAGTATTAAGATAAGTAGTTTAGCTCCTGATGGTGCTGGAAATTATTTAGTTCCTGACGAAGTTATAGATGACTTTACAAAGATAAGCGGTTCAAAAGTACCAACTGCTTCAAGTAAACTAAAGTGGGTTAGAGGTGCTGGTGGATTTTTAAGAGGACTTGGTTGTGGAATTGCGGGTAACATAGTTGGTATTAATGGTTTAAGAGATAAAGGTATGACTGGTCTTAATAGCTCAATTGAGATTAAAACACCTATTGTCTTTGAAAAGAATATCTTCTATATAACAGAGGTAGATTATCTTGCTCCTGAAAGTTCACAAGAGTATAAGTCAAGATATATTGTTGATGTAAGACCTTACAACTCTCAAGCTCCTTCAATAATAGCTTTAACAGATGTTTTAAGAGTTGACAAATGTATTGACCCTGTTAAAGCAAATTAAGAATATAGGGAAAATATTTCTTTTTCTCTTCTTTTTTTATTTTTTTTATAAAACAGAAATATATAAAAATATAAACATCTTCTAATAATAGTATTTAATATAAAAAATATTAATATATTATATTAAGAATAATAATATTTTTCTTTTAGAATGTTATTTAACTTTTAAAATATTTTTTAAAAGAATAATTTTTATTTTTTTAAAAGAAAAATATTTTTATTTTGAAAAATATAAAAAAATACTGGTAATGAAAAAAAATGTTTATAAAAAACAAAAAAGGATTTAATCTTTTTACAGCATTAATCTCTTTAATGCTACTTTCCATAACAATTGTTTTTGTATATAACATGGTACAGACCGAAGAAAACTATTTATCCTTAATTGATGATCAATCAAGAACTTCTGATCTAATTACTATTGCAGATATTTCAAGAGCTGATGCTTTTAATAACTTTGTTGTTTCTTTTAGAGAACAATGGATAAAGTTTAGAAGTAACCCTGATAATCAAATTAAAATTCAAAGAGAACAAGTGATGCTTGATTGGGATAGTTTTGTAAAATATTATGCAGATGATATTTTTTTTGATAATCAATTTGAAAATTTCTTTGCACAAAACGTTATAAGTAGTTTATTATATACAAACCCACCTATAGGGTATGGTATTCAAGTTCCTGATTATGATAAAATAGAATTATCTAGAATTATTAAAGCTTCTTTTGTTGCAGCAGGAGATAATAAGTTAAAAGTTGTTGATTGTGAGCAGAATAGTGTAAATTGTTTAGGAACTTTATATTTTACAATAGACACTAGAAACTTATCTGCAGAGGACTATGAAAAACTTCCAATGATTGTTGTTAAAAGAAATCAAAATGATGAGGTTATTCAAAGACCAGTTTTTGCAAGAAGAGAGTATAAGATATATATTCCTTGGAGAGGGTTTCAAGCTATGAGGACTGTTAGAAACTTTGCTCTTGATGCTGAGCTCGAAAAAAAAGATCAAAGTGAAATATTAAATCGTTCTTCAACCTCTCAAGGTTTCTTTAACCCATACATCCATTACACTTTAAACAGTGCAAAGCTTGGGGTTTGTGATATTGATAGTTGTGGGTTAAGAGAAGATCTTTTTATTACTACTAATAAAAATTATTTTTCGGATGTTTGTACAAAACCAACATCAGTTTCAGGAGTTAAGGCAAACAACGGCGGAGGGTATACTGTAGTTGGTACAAATATTAATCTTTCAGGAAATAATAGTTATTCTCTTCAAACATCAGAAAATTTAAAACCTGTTTTTGAAGATCTTGTTAAGACAACTATTAAAAATAATGTTTCTGCAAGAACACCAGTACAAATCTATGCAGGAAATAACCTTAAATCAGTAAATGATGGTATTGGGGTGTGTAGAAACTCTGTTGTTTCACAAAATGGTTTAAATATCTGTAATGTAAGTGTAATTGATGTTTCAAAAGTCACAAAAGAGGTTTTATCAGAACCTTCTGCTGGAGGTATTCAAGGGGACTCATCAATAACACCTGTAATTTTTAATCCATTACAATATAATAAAGCTTCAAATATTGGACTTTCTTTAAATAATGATAATAATATTTTTATTTTAAGAGACCCTACTAATATTTCTCAAGATAATAAAAATTTTAATTTAAAGTGTAGCAAAATAGAAAAAATAAATATTTTATTTAAATTTGAAGACCAGGATGAAAGATATATCCTTGCAGAAGATTATAAAAATATCTATGTGCAATTAGAAGATGATTATGCAAGTTATTCTTTTTTTAATCCTTCTCAAACATTTAGCTTTGGAACCCCAGGATATTTTCAAAACCAAGTAATTTTAAATAATCCTCTGACATCAGGATGGAGATGTAAAAGTTACGAAGCAGGGTTACCAGGGACAGCAGGGTGTGTTGCTCAATAAAGAAAAAAACTTTAAAAGCTTGAACAATATAAGGAAAATTTATAAAAAATAGGTAATTTTACTAAAATTTAAAAAATATTAACTTTTTATGGTGAATAAAAAGGTATTTAAATATATAAGGACAATTAATATTTACTAAATAGCATAGCTTTTAAAGGATTATGCTGCAAAAATATATTAATATATATATATGAGAGATAAATTATGGGTCTAAAATCTTTTTACTACAGGCAAGAAGAGAAATACTTTGCATTTCTTGATAGATTAGAAAAAAAGGGAATCAATTTATATAAAATTGTAGATCCTTTAGAAAAGAACGGAATTCCAACCTTCCTATTATTCAATCTTATAATACTTTTATTAATAGTATTTTTAGCATTCTTATTATTTGGATCTTCAGTTGTTACTGATCAGACCTATTCTTTAACTTTTGTAGACTCCCAAAATAAACCAATCTCAAATGAGAGTTTAGAAATATTATTTAACAACTCTCCAAAACTTCTTGTAACAAACTCTTTAGGAATAGCAGAGGTTACTGGTATTAAGAAAGAGGAAATGCCTTTAGGTATTAAAAGTTCTAAATACCAAATAGAGACTCCTTTAACTATTAACTTTAGTAAAAAGAATAACTATCCAGTTTATCTTAAATTAACAGTTAGTACAGTTTCAAAAACAATATATTTTAAATCAAATAACGAACTATATAATTCTCCTTTAACAGTTTCAACAATCACTTGTTCAAATAACAGTAATTATAGAAAAAATAATCTTTTAACAAACGACGGTTCTTTAACCTTAACAGACATACCTGCTGATTGTGGTTACTTACAAGTTTCAATAGAATCATCCACAGTTAATGCAGTTGGTTCTGTTGCAGTAAACGAAGATGGTTTATCAGGAGATGTTGAGTTAAGCTTTGCAGAAAAGAAAACAGGTAATGCATCGATTAAAGTTTTAGATAATGATTTAAAAACACCAATTTCAAATGTTAGTGTTTCAATTGTTAATATGCAAAGTCAAGTTGTAAGAGAAGCAACTACAAACACAAACGGTATTGTTCTTTTTGAAAACATAACAATAGGAACATACAGAGTTGTTATATATGATAATGATGATAGATACAGACCAATAACAGAACTTGAAAATATACAAATAACAATTGTTGATTCAGCTCTTCAAAATAAAGATGTTCTTTTAACAAAGGCATATATTGGTCAACTTAAATTTAAAGTAATTGATTCTAAAACAAAAGAAGCTATTGAAAATGTTTCAGTTTCTTTATACAAAACAAGCACACTTGTAAAAACATTAATCTCAAACAAAGAAGGTCTTGTAAATTTCGGTGTTGAAGAAAACATAACTTACAAGGTTGTTTTTAATAATCCTAATTATATTTTAAAAACAGAGAATAACTTAAGAATAAGTGACTCTGTAAAACAAATCTCTTTAAACCCAATAACTAATGAAAACTTAAGAAGCCTTGTTATAACAGTTCAAGATAATTTACTTAAACCAGTTGATTTTGCAACCATTAGACTATGGGATGCTGAAGAAAACATTATTCTTCAAACAATAACTGCTGATGTTTATGGTAAAGCTGTTTTAACAAACTTAGATATAAGTAGAACATATAAGCTTGATTCATCTAAAGGACAATTTACTTCTGAGTTTACAAATCCATTTAGAATTGTTGAACAACAAATAAATGAACAAGTAATAAAGATGACAATTGGAGAAGGAACCTTTAACTTAACTTTAAAAACTGAGTTTGGGGATTTCTACCAAGGAAACGTATATGTTTATGATACTTTAAACGATAGTATCTTAGCAGATAAAACCACATCTACAAACGCAGAGGGTTTTACTTTAATAAAGATAAGAGCAGATAAGCAAGTATACTTTGTTATTGATAATTTTGATTCTAAATTTATAACTTCAAGATATGAGATTAATGCAAATGAGATTGTTAATCTTTCATTTACTTTACCATCAAGAATTTCACAAACATCAGGTATTGAGTTTTTAGGTTTCTATAATGCTTTAGGAGAAAAAATAAACTCTGTAACTCCAGGTATGCAAGTAACTGCTAGATATTCATTAAATGTTACTAAAAAGTTTTCAAAAGTTGTAGCACACTTAAGAATAGGAAATGCACCAAACCCAGTATGTGGTACAACCACTTATACTGTTTTAGAGGATGCTTTATTTATTAAGGAAGTAAGATACGCTAAGTCTGAAACTATTGGATCAACTTCATACACTCCATGTTCAGGACAAACAACTGATCTTTCAAACAAGACTTTAAGAAATGCAAAGTGGTTTAACTTAACCATTAACAATCCTTTAGAAGGAAGTTATTTAATTGAAGCTGATGTTGTTGTTTTAGAGAGTGCTTTTATAAACCAAGCTTTAAACTATAGGGCTGAGTTTTATGAGGGTACAAGTATAGTAAGATCACCTGTTGATACCTCTTATACTTCTGGAAATACAAAACAAAATTTATATGCACAAACAAAGCAAGCAATGTTGTTTACTGGTTCACAGAACCAATGTTCTTCACTTTTATGTTATGCTTTTACAATAACAAGCAACCAAACAAATCTTTCAAGAAACATAATTGATAGATATAATGCACAGATTAATAATGATTATAGACTTTCATTTAACTTAAATGTTTTAGAAGGAAAGATTGCTCCTAATTCAACAATGGTAATAACAACAGGTTCCTCAGTTGTTTTAAAAGAATACATGATCAACTCAGTTACAGGTAATCTTTTAAGAGGAAATGAGTTTTCAAATATAGAGATTGGATCTTTAACCTCTAATGATATTCTTTCAGGAGATATTGATTTTAAGGTTATTGATGATGTTTCTGATGTTATTACAATTTCAATAGTTTCAAACGGACAAGAAGTGTTTTCAAGAAACATTTTTATAGATGTTAAGGAAGCTAAAGAAATGTATGTTGAAATGGTACCAAGAAAAATTATTCCATTTATAGCAAATGATTTAATGATTGCTGTTACTGATCATAGTAATAAGCCAGTAAATGGTGCGAATGTTAATATTTTATTAAACAATAATCCTTTAGTTGTATCTCTTACAAACTCACAAGGTTTGTATGGTTATGTTCTTCCAGCAACTGACTTAGGGGATGTTGTTAGAATAATTGTTACAAAGAATGAATATAGGATGAAAGACATCTCCTTAGTTGTTGATGATCAATTAATCACTGCAATACCTAAGGAAATAACTTTAACTTTAGACTCATCAGTAAACGTTAGAGAAGTTTATAACTTTAGTTTATTTAACGAAGCATATGTTCCTTTATCTATAGTTTCTGTATCTCAAAGCTTAGATAATCAATATGTAAAGTTAGCTTTAGATATTGAAAATTATACCATAAATGGAAACTCTCAAAATGATATAACCTTAACTGCTACATTAACAGAAGCAGGAATGAATCTTTATACTCAACAAACTATTAAAAACGAAGTTGCAATCAGGATAAGAAGCGAAGAAATGAATAAGACATGGCTTGTTACAATACCAGTAACAGTTAGAGTTGTTTTAGGAAATGCTCTTGATTCCTTAGATTGTTTAAAAGTACTTCCAAGTTCAGCTTCCATAAGAACAGAGGCTGATAAAACAGTTACTTTTGATTTTACAGTAGAGAATAAATGTACCTCAAGACAAATTGCAATTGATTTAACATCTATTAACGCTATGGCAGATTGGGGTAATGAATCTGAAGCTGGTGTTTTATCTATTGTTGTTTCTGGTAAAGAATATATTTTAGAAGACTTAAAAGAAGTTTCTATATTATCCTCTCTTTTAAAGAATGCAAAATCAACTTTACAATTAAAGTTTAAAGCTTATAAAATAGCATCAAATATTAAGACTCCAACCATATATTTCACATCTAAGAAAGGAAATATCAATGGTGTTGATGAAGTTAAGGCAAGACTTCCATTAGAGGTTATTGTTAACAACTATGCTGAATGTATAGAAATGCCTAAACAACCAGTTCCTGCTCTTGCATGTAATTGGTTTTCAGGATTTAATAACTATAATCAATATTATGGTGGTAATAACTTCTCCTCAGGATACAATAATCCTTACTTTGGAGGAAATAACTTTAATACTCCATACAACATGAATAATCAATTTAATCCTCATAATACATATCAAGCAGGACAAGGATACTTTACTCAACAACAAGGGTACAGAAATCCAAATTACAATTTAGTTGGACAATTTGGTTATGCTGGTCCTCAAGCATCAACAGTTAACCCTTATAACTTCCCAACAGCACAGTATCAAAATACTTTTGGTAACTATAATAGTTATAATTTTATGTCAGGTTACCCTCAAGATAACTATGGTAATATGGGTATGTCAAACAACATGAACTGTCCTGTAAGACCTTTCTATATTAAGAACAACTGTTTAGAGGGTGTTACAATTAAGCTTGATGCATCTTACGGTGTAACAATTACTTCTGATGCAGAGTTTAGTTTAGAGCCTGGTGAAAGTAAAGAAACTACTATCTTAGGTGGAGAGTCAATGGGTACTTTCAATATACCTGTTAATGTTAAGCCATCTTTAGTAAATAAAGCAAATTATAGACTTGTAGGAAATGTGCCTGTTTCAGTAACTTTACCAATAAGCTTTATGCCTTCAAAATGTATACAGGTAACTCCTCAAAAATTAGATTTTTCAAATATACTTGACCCTAAATACCAAATGGTAAAAGTTATGAACACTTGCTTTGCTGATGGTTATAGATTAGTTGAAGTTAGTTATCTTGATTTAATGGATCTTGATTTTGATGGTGTTTCTTTCTTAACTGTTGGAGAGATGCAAGGTAAGATACAGCCTATTAAGGTGGATACTTTTACAGAACTTACAACTAATAAACCAATTGAATATTGGGAAATTGCATTAAGAAGAAATCCAGAGATTAAAAACACAGTTTCTGCAAAGGAATATCTAAATAAATATTCACAGTATTCTTTAGCAGCAGGAATAGTTTCATCCTTTAGAAAAATATTAATAGATGTAGAGGATACAGTTAACTTAAAGTTTGTGCTTCAAGTTGGTCTTCAACCACCACACGGACAATCCTCTTTAATCTATAATAATGTAGGTATGCAACTTACAGATAACTTCCAGTGGCTTATCTTAGATAATAAGGATAACTGGGATTTAATAAAACAGTTTACTGATGAAAATGTAACTGATGAAGATATGATGTTTGTTGATACATCTGTTAAGTTAACTTACACCTTAGATTCTGAAAATAAAGCTGTTATGATACATGTTCCTGAAAATCAATTGACTGCTGATAAGTTTAAAAGAATGGATCAAGAAACTGAAGTTACTAGATGTTTCTTTGGTTATGTTAAAGACTTTCCATTAAACGGTATTAAGGATACCTCTTATATTAATGATAATGGTACTTATTACCTTAAGGATACTTATAATCCATTAAAGGTAAGTATTAGATTTTTAAAACCAACAAGACATATTTTCAAATTATGTTTTACAAGACCAGTTGATTCATTTAATAATGTTTTAGCTGTTAATAGTAAGATAACAATTTATGATCTTTTCAAAGAAGGTCAGACCTCTAATATTAATAAAGTATTTGAGCTTTGGGCATCTAGTGAGAATCAAAAAGCAAAATTAGAATCACATATCTCTATTGGTGTTTCAACAGCTGTAAGTGATAGGAGTATTGATGGTTCTGTAACACCAACTGCTGATGGAGAAACTATAGCTACTGGTGCTCTTAAATGTTTAGCTCCTGACCTTTCTTCAAATCTTGGACAAACTGGCTTAGAAGCATACAACGATTATGGATTTGATAAAATCTTATTTGAGTATGATTCTTCAAAGATAACTGCAACCTCTTGTGATAACATGTACTGTGATCAAGAGCAATTCTATGATTATTTACAAAAGAAGGTAGTTGGTTTAGATAGTTTAAAAGATACTTCAAAATATGTAAAACTTGGAGATATCTACTTTGAAAAAGATTGGCAAACAATAAAAAGATCAGATATAAAAGTTGATTTCTGTGGTGACGGAGATGTTTGTGAAGACTTTAATAGGCAAGGAAAAGAGACTCTTCAAAGTTATATTGATGAAGCTGTAAAATTACTTAATTCTATTCCTCAGGAGTTAAGAGAAATAACCATTATTAAGACAAAGGGTCTTGAATATAATCCAAGCGGAGATTATTTAGCAGTAGTTACAATTGGGGACTATCAATACACCACTGCTGAGTATTTCTTAAATAATTTACATAATAAATTTTCTAATGATAACCAAAGAGCAGAAGTATACGCAAACATGGAAGTTTACTTTGGATCTTCTCCACAAGTGTTTACTTCAAGCTTGAAGAAGTTTGGACAAACTAATGATCCATTAAATGTTAATATCTTAAACACATATAACAGTAGTACTGTTGTTAAAACATATGAATTTACTTATGAAAGAGCTATGAATGTTTCAAAACCAGGTGTTTATTTAATACATGCTTCACAAGGTGTTGGTAAGAATGTTGTTATAAAGATAAGAAGTCTTGTAAGGGCACTTCCTGATGAATATAATAAAAACATATTATTCAGTATGCCAATTAACCCTAGATATACTATGTCTAAAAGCAATACATTATATAATGCTCCTTTCTTAAGTGGAATTTATAATGTTACAGATTATTCATCTACAGACACAATACAAGATGGATATATCTTTAGCTTTAAGGATATGGCAAACTATACTTTCATAGACTCAAGACCATTTTACTTTAATAAACCATATAACTTTAAGATAGTTCAAACAAACAATAACACTGATCTTAAGGTTTTAAACAACATGAATAGATTATTCTTACTTAAAGATAAAACATCTTTACAAGTTGCTTTGTATGCAAATCCACAAATCAATAATGGAGATACAAAGAATGTAACTGCATTTACAAAAACAGTAGTGAGTAATAATTTCATGATCTATAATTTAGTAATGAATAATGTAGAACCAAAATTAACATACAATACAATGAATGATGTCTTTAAGGAGATACCTACAGGAAATGTATGTTTCAATATTTCAGGAAATAACCCAGAGTTATTACTATGGCATAATCCTGATAAATTTAAATAATTATAAAAAAGGAATTTTTCAAAATAAGAGGTTATAAAATATGGGACTTAAAAAGTTTTATTACAATCTAGAAGATAGATACTATAGTTTTGTTGAAAGAACTGGTCTTTACAAGATCACAGATAAGATAGATAAGGTTATGCCTTCATTTGTTTTATTTCTTCTTTTAATCTTAATTATAATTTCTGGACTTATCTTTTTACTTTTACCTTCAGGTGGAGTAAGAGATGGAGTTGATATCCAGTTTAAGGTTATGGATGCAGATACAGGTGCTTTGCTTGAAAATATATCTTTAATAGTTTCAACTACAGAAGG
Organism: Candidatus Iainarchaeum sp.; assembly: GCA_037441475.1. GTDB lineage: Archaea > Iainarchaeota > Iainarchaeia > Iainarchaeales > CSSED10-239 > Forterrea. The sequence continues at coordinate 151,257 of JBBISB010000001.1, read as the reverse complement.
TAACCTATATCTTAAAACTTCAGAAAATGGTCTTACTGAAAAATCAAAAGTTCCTAAAAATTCCTTTTATAAAATAGATATTTCTGAAGAGAATTATAATAATTTCACAACAGAGATTTTATCTAAAGAAAATTTTGAGATAATTCCTTTAGCTTTAGAACCAACTAAAGTAACACCTCTTACAGTTACTTATTCCTTTAATGCAGTAAACTCTGAAACAAATCAAATTATTGATAGATCAGGTTCAGTTGCTTTTAAATGTTTAAATGGAAGCATGGCTCCTGCACCAATGAATTTTTCAAATGGTCAAATAACTGTTGATGCTTTCCCTGAATGTAGATTAGCAATCTCTTCAATATCTTTTACAGGGTATGTTTCACAGTATGATATTCCTATTACAAACTCAACAGGAAGAATTGCACTTATACCTACAAACTTTAATTTTGAAGGAGATAAATTTAAGGTTGTTTTTAATGTTAAAAACTCCTTAGGTGAAGGCTTATCAAATATTAAGGTAACTTTAACAAACAACTACGGTTCTGCTGGTTCATGTATAACTATATCTACCGGAACATGTACAATCGAAGAAGTTTCTAAAGGAGAATATACAGCAAACTATTCAGATCAAAGAACAGTTCCTTTATACGGAACTTTATCAAAACCATATTATTTATCAGAAAATACAACTAAAACAGAAACACTTACAACAGATGTTAAAGGTTATGTCTATGTAAGAGTAACAGCTCCAATAGTTGGTGCTGTTAAAGATGCTGAAGTAAGTTTAAAAACAATTTCAAATAATACTATTGAAACAAAAATTTCAGATGATAATGGATATGTAATTTTCACTGTCCCTGAAATAAAAGACTATAATGTAGTTGTTGATGCTGAAGGTTATTTAATAAAAAGACAAGTCGTAACTGCAAAAGCAGAAATGCCTTCAACACCTATAGTAATACCATTAACATTAATAACTCCTGGTACTTTAGCTTCATTAAAAGTTAAAGTTACAACTTGGGATGGAAAAGGCTTTAAGTTTGCAAAAGTAGTTTTATATGATGCAGAGACTGGCTTTTTAACAGACTATAAACCATTTGTAACAAACTATGATGGAAATGCTACAATAAATATTTCATCAGGAAGATATATAGCTAAAGCTATTAAGGGAAGTGTCACTGGAGAATCTTCATCATTTGAATTTAATGTTAAATTTCCAGATCTTTCTGGAGAAATTATAATACCAATGGGTATTTCAGAAGGTTCTTTACTTGTCTCTGTTGTTGATAAAGATGGCATGCCAGTTCCAGATGCAAGAATAGATTTATACGATAGATATAGTTACTACAGCTTTACTCCTGCAATACCACTTAGAAGTAATCTTACAAACTCACAAGGAATAATTGAATTCTTTGTTGATGCTGGTAATGATTATTATGTTGTTGCTACAGATTACTTAAATGACTTTTATGGAAAAACACAATCAAGATTTGTTCCTTTAAGAGCAGATACTCAAGAAAAATTAACAGTTACTTTATATCCAAAGAACAGTTCTACATCAAAACCTAGAATGGAGTTTATTGGTATCTTTAAAGATGGTTTAGAAGTTAAAGATAATTTAAAGGCTGGAATGGATTATCAAGTAAGATATAATCTTTTAGTTCCTCAAAACAGAACTGGAGATGATAGATTTGAAGATATTGGTTTCTTATTAAGAACAGGTTCAACTTCAATGATTGAAAATGATTCTTTATTTATTAAACATCTAGATGTTCCATATTTAGATAGTATACAAAAATACACTCAATATAACTTAAACCCTCCACATGAAAGTGAAGGCTTTAAAGATCAAGATAGCTTAACTGAAGGAAATTTTAAATGGGCTAAAGCAACATTAAAGGAATGGCCTATTGATTATACAGGTTCTATTGGTTTCTATAACAACTATGAAATAGAAGCAACAATTTCAGTTAAAGATACAGCTGTCTTTGGTGAAGAACTAAAAATATATAATCTTGGTTTTGGTTTAAACCAAGATGAAGAGTATGAAACATTTAGCCAATATTTAGGAAGTAATGATAAAATAGAATATTATGATGTTTATGACCATATAACATACGGTGTGGGAAGTGAACTTTTCTGTTCTACAGAGTTTTGTTTCTCTTCAACAATGGTTGATGTTTTAGAAGATTTAAGATACGATGTTACTGATAGTTTTGGTGCAAAACCAAACAAAGAGTATAAGTATACTTTTACATTAATCAATAACTCAAATGAAACAAGATATTTATCCTCAAGATTCATTTTAGAGAATATTGATGAAGGTCTTGATATTAAAACTATTAAGATCATTAAACCAAATGGAGAGATATTCACACAGAATAATCCATCTTCATACACTTTTGATATTTCAATAACACAATTGTTATCTAAACAAAAGGTAACTGGTGAAATTATTTTCACTCCTAAATTAAAAGGTACAAGAAACTTATCTATTAAGTTTATATCAGATCAAAGAGTAAGATTTATTAATCAATTATTCATAGATGTTGCTTCTGATAAAACATTAATTGTTACAGCTGATCCACAAGTTATACCTTCAGGTAAAAACTTTAATCTTTTAGTAAAACAAAAAGATTCAAAATCTTCAGTTCCTGTTAAAGATGCTACTGTAACTATTAAAGATAGATTTAAAGATACAATAAAAGGACCTCTTGCAATACCTAACTCAACAGGAGAGTTAAATGTTTCAAACATCCCTGCTCAAGGTCCAAATGATGTTATATATGTTTATGTTTCTGCTCCAGAGTATGAAACTACTTTAATAGAGCTTAGAGCTACTGATAGATTATTTAATATAATACCAAGAAACTTAGCATATTCATTAAATATCTTTAATGAAAAACAAAAAACAGAAAACTTTACAATTAATAATATTTTTCCAATAGACTTAACTATTGAAGAGTTAGTTGTTAAAGGAAATGGTTTAGAGGTTGTTGACTTAGCAAGAATTAATAATTCTCTTCTTGAAAGTGTTGGAATTGTTATAAAAGGATACGATACAGTATCAAGTTTACCTGACAACAAAGATGCTTCAAAAGTTATACCTTTAACAATAAGTTTAAACCCAAGAGCTGAAACTATTAGAGAACTTCAAAATTTATCTTCAACACTTTACATTGTTCTTTCAAGTGGAGATAATAAATGGCAAACAGAACTTCCTATTAAAGTAAATATTGGCTTTGATGGTATGATTGATAATTCAAATTGTTTAACAATTTCAAATGGTTTATGGAAAGATGTTTCTATAAATAAACCTGTACAAACAAACTTTATAATTGCAAACACATGTTCTATAAAAGGAACAAACATGCCTTTATCAAATGGTCTTGAAGCAAGAGTATTATTTGAATCTAATCCACAAGGTAAGTTTATAGTAAGTATAGATAATAGATCTGTTGAACTTACACATGGTAACTATAGAAATTTACTTGATACTTTTGATAGAGATAGATCTCTTCCAGTTGTTTTAAAGTATGAACCTATAGGAAGAATGAAAGGAACTGTTAAAGGTAAGGTACAATTTAGATCTATTAACAATACTGGTAATGGATCTCAAGAAATAGTTTCTGAAATCGCTTTTGAGATTGATGTTACAAATTTAAAAGACTGTGTTGTATTCTCAAAGAACACTTTAAATGTTGGACAAATGGGGGACTCTTTCACTATTGAAAATAAAGCATGCTCTACAAGCATGGTATACAGACTTTCATGTGATGATTGTATTGGTCTTATAGTTGATCCTAGAGGAGATATTGAGGTATCTTCTACAGGTACAAGTCAAGCTGTTACAGTATCATCTATGGGCGCAACACCTGGTGCTTATGTTTTAAACGTTTACGGTGCTATGAAAGAATCAAGACAAGATGAAGATTTAATAAAAAGAGTTAAGGTATATGTTAGACCTACTGACTATTGTTTAGATCTTGAAAGATATGAGTTTGATCTTTATAGATCAGAGACATCTGAGAGTACTGGTCTTTCTATGAGTGCTATAGCTTACGATGTTACAAACATTATTAACCTTTGTTATAGTCAAGAGATAACAGGACAGTTTACTGTAAAAGAAAATGCTAAATGGAAGATGGCCTTTGTTGCTTTCTTAAGAGAAGGAATATACACTACAACTATCTCTGCTTTTTTACAAGGTAAGATATTTGCTTTAGCAGAAGATAAGGCAAATAAATTATTAAAAAGTGTAGAGGGAAATAATGATTCTGATGTTATTACTGCTGCAACTGCTTTAAAAGCAGCAATTGCTGGTGGAGATAAGAAAAAAATAAAAGAGGCAACAACTGCTCTTGAAGCTGCTGTAAAAGGCACTTCTACAATTACTACTCTTGGATCTGCAACCACTCCTGGAACTGGAACTGCAACCACTACTGAAACTGAAGATTCTAGTGTTACAAATAATTATATTAATTTAGATTCCTTGAATGGAACTTCTCCTAACTTAACTAACTATGGTTCTGGTATTGAAATGTATAATAAGTTAGCTGCATTAGAAGGTATTCAAAAAACAAATAAAATTACAGTTGTTAATTTTATTTGTAATTATGAAACCTGTAGTCCTTACGCTGAAAATAATTTATCTCCTGGTGACTTTATAGGTTACACTTCCCCAAGTTCTTCTGGAGCTATGGGCTATTTTGCAATTTATTTAGGTGAAAAAGCAGGAAGTAAAAAAATATTAAGAATAAGTGGTAGTACACAACAATATCTTGTTCAAAACTTATCTGAGTTTAATGTAAGTGGTTATATCCCTATACAAATAATTAAATAATTTTTATATTTTTAAAAAAAGGTGTAAAAAAATATGGAAAAAATAAAAAATAATAAAATAAAATTTTTAGGAATTTTTTTAATAATGGCACTTATGCTTTCATTTGTAAGCATGCCTGTCTCTGCTAATAAATTAGCTAGTGAAGCCAAAAGCCAAGCAGGAAATGTACTTATTGAACAATTGTTTTCTGGTGCTGAAACACTTTTAAACAAAGTCTTTGGTCTAAACCCAATTGTGCACGGTGTCCTAGCAGGTGCTTTTTCAGCTATTAATACCTTTTCTCAACTTTCAAAAGTAGAGATTGATTTTGCCTTAGACAGAGACAAAGTAAATATATCTACTGATAAAATAGATTATTTTGAGCCATATGATAATTACCTTTTAGATAATAGAATAGATCAAAAAATAGTTAAAAATAACATGCTTTTAACAGATGAAAACATCTTAGATGCAAGATTTATAAACACCAAAAATCTATCTGAAATAGATGATGGTAAAAACTCACCTCTTTTCAGACTTGCAGAAAAAACAAAACTAGTAACTCTTTTAGATTCAAACAATCAACCTAAAGACATACAAAAAAGAGAAATATTATTTGAAGATACAAACAAAACTATTGAAAATGCATATGAATATAGAAACTTTGTAATAAGATATCCTAAGTCAACATATACAGGAAAAGTAGATTATGAACTTGATTTTGAAGATATCTGGGGTGGCTATTCAATGTTGATACCTTTCTTTACAGGTGCAAGTCAAATTAAAATTTCAAAATACTTAGACGGTTCAAATAAAAAACTTCTAAACAAAATTGATGAAAATAAAAAACAAGAAGTTGTTTTAGAACCATTTAAATTAATCTTTAACTCTTATGTAAGAGACGATATTACAGGAATTGAACTTGATCAAGTTAACTGTATAGCTGAAGATGGTACTACTCTTTTAGGAAGTACAGGAACAGAAGCTCTTCCAAGAATAGCTCTTGACTGGACATACAGTATAGACAACGCAGAAACAATCTCAGGAATGAGTGTTTCAAGAAAGAACTGGTGTGATGCTGACTTAACAGGTCAAAAAGACAAACAATCAATTTACTGTGATGCAACACAATTCTCAATTGAAGTTTTAAATAAATTAAAAGATATAGAAACATTTGTACAAAACAACAAAGGTTCATTTACATGTCCTACACCAGGTATAACTCAAAGCTTAATTTCAGAAAATAATAATTTAGGTATAACTCAATTAAACTCAAATTATGAAGCTTCCTTTGTAACAGTAGATTATACTTTAAAAGGATCCTTTAATTCAAGTGATAAGAATGCAGCAACTCCAAAATACGGTGACCTTAACATAATTGTTTTCAAAGACAATGTTTTACAAACATCTAAACTTATAACAATAAATGTTATTGACTTTACAAACAAAAAATTCTCAGGATCTGAAAAGTTTAATGTTGGTTTAATCTTAGATGATGAAACAAAGTTTAAGGTACAAGCTATCTTAACTTTAATAGAGCCTTATAAATCATTAGAGGTTACAACAGCAGATAATATTTTAATAAATGAATTTACTCCAAACTCAGATTTATGTAACTTAGAAAAAACATCTCAAAACATAAACCTTTATTCAAAGAATAACAAGATAGATACTTCTTTAGTAGAGTTTAGATCTTATTTAATGAAAGATGGTTATTCTAATGACTTTAAAGCTGATTTTGATAGATACTATAGATTCACAATAACAGCTGCCCCTGATTACTACAAGGATAGCTACTATAAATACTTTACAACAGATAACTTAATATTTAAATCTTCCTTTGATTCAGAGCCTGGTAGATTAATGCTTCAAGGACCTGGAAGATACAATGTTTTATTAAAAGTAACATTTGATGATGAATGGAATTTATTTAATAAAACAACAGGAGAAGTTTCTGGAAAAGTTGAAGTTATCTTAACTAGAGAACTTGCACCTGAAAGAGATTCTCCTCTTTACTACATGCCATTTAATGGTATTGTTGGTATTGATTCAGAGAACGCAAGACAAGGTTACGGTGTTGACTTTACAGGAGATATTGTAACAATCTCACAACTTCAAACTAATGAATATTTAAGAACTGAGCCTTTTACTCAATCAAATACAGTTAATACTATAAGTGTTAAGGAATATGGAAAAGAAGCAACTGACTTTTCTTTTATAAACAACAGTTCAACAAGAGGAATGCTTTTAGACATTTCTTTATCAAGTACAAAAACAAATCCAAGGTTAGTTTTTGTTCCTTCTAGAGCAACACCAGTTGTTTTAAAAGTTTCAAACCAAGCTAACAATGCTTATAGTTTCTATAAGCTTGATATAGGTGCACCACAAGCATTAGGTGGATCTCCTGCAAGTACTCCTGGAAGCTTAGTTCCATGGACAGGTGTTGGAAATTGTTTAGACTTTACAGGTATTTCTGTTCAAGAAGTATACCTTTACAGACCAGACATTGCAGCATTATCTTCAAGACTTGCACCAACAACATCAAGTCAAGGAGTTTCATACGGTGTTGAATGGGAAAATAGAAACATCACAAGAAGAGGAGATGTTTATTTAAGAACAGTCTTTTACACACCAAGTAATTTCAAGAGCGGTAATGGTGTAAGTGTATTATACCAAGATGCTTATGACGATGATGCATTATTCTATACAAGAGAAAAAAATGGATCAAAGACAGTTGAACTTAAGAATATTTTAGGAAATGATATTAAGTTTGTATCAGAAATCTTTGCTCTTGTAAAAGATAAGAAAGCATGTATTGATTATAGTGCAAACAACTTAAAAGTATATTACAACCCAATTGCAGTATCAGAACCATTATTCAGTAATGATTTATCTTCAGATTCTCAAAATAGCTGGATAAATGCAAGAGGAGCATGTATTGTTAATTAAATAAAGAGGGATATTAAATGTCATTTAAAGAAACCTGGCAAAACATTTTAACAAAGATAGATAACAGAATACCAATAAAAAAAATTACAGGACCTTTAGACAAGAAATTTCCTTTAACTTCTTTTTTTTTATTTTTATTAATAATATTAGTTGTTCTATACTTTATTTTAGGTTCTTCATTAGCTTCAAGAGCAGATATGGTTGATATAACCATTAGGCTTGCTGATTCTGAAAATAATGTTTTAGATAACTTTGATTTCAAGATAAGAAACTTATCAGAAGGAACATTAAATAGTTATAGGACAAATCAGAATGGATCTTTAACTCTTTCCTTAGACAGAAAGAAACTATATCTTTTAATAATTGATTCTGTAGGTTATGAATATACAGAAAAAGAAATAACTTTTTCATCCCCTTCATTAAACTTTATAATACCTATTTTAAACATTCAAAAAGATTTTTTAAAAACAGTTTACTTTGAAGATGCTTTAACAAACCTAAAGATTAAAGAAGAACTTAATATTACAATTGTTTGTGATAATCAAGAGATTATAACGCCTTCCTCTGCATCCACCACAGATGGAACTTTAGCTATTAGAGTTCCTTCAAACTGTCAAAAATTATCAGCAACAATTGTTGGTGATAGATATAATGAAAGAAGCATATCTATTCCAGCAACACAAAGTACATTTTCTATTAATCCTTTTGTTGAAGTAAGAGATACTGGTTCAATCTCAGTTTCTGTTCTTTCAGGAGATTTATTTATTGAAGAATCAATCACTTTAAAGTTGTTCTCAATTAATGATCCTGTTACTGCTATTAAAACAGTGCAAACTAACTTTGGTGTTGGTTTCTTTAATTCTGTTGAAGCAGGAGAATATATTGTAAAAGCAAGTGATATTCAAAATAGATATCTTCAAAACCAAACACAAGTAATTGTTATAAAAAATAAAAAAGCTGAAGCTATGATAATCATGGCTGATACAAGCACAGGAACAATCATTAATCCTGATACAAATCAAGAAATAAATATTAAACAAATAACAGTTTTTATAAAAGACAAAGCTACTGGTGAAGTCTTAGATGAAACCTTTTCACCTAAGGTAACCTTACTTTTAGATGGTAACCAAAATATTGAAGAAAGAAACTTACATGAAGGCTTTATCTTTAATATAGACACTTCTAAAGACTATTCTTTAAAAGCAGAAGCAGAAGGATACATTACAGGTAATATTTTACCTGTTTTAGAAACACAAAGCACATATATTTTTAATTTAGAAAAAATAACAATAAGTAATGTTTCAAAGATTGTTGTAAAGATACAAGATGAAGACTTAAAACCAATGATGAATATCAAGACATGGATATACGATAGTCAAGGGCAGTATATAGACCCTAGATTTAGTTTTTCAATTTCAGATGAAAATGGAATTTCAACTTTTGAAAATATTCCTGATCTTAATTTTACTATTAAAGTAAAGAATGACTTTTTAGAAGAAATTTCTTCAGTATACCATAATGCACCACCAGAAGACACAAACATAACTTTACCAATAGTTATAGGTAAAGGAACAATTAAGTTAAATGTTAAAAACAAACTAGGAGATTCAATCTCAGATGCTCAAGCAACCTTTTACTATGAAAGTTTAGAAGTTTTAGGAACTTCCTTAGTCTCAGCTAATGGTTTTTTAGAAAACCAAGTTAAGGCTGATAAAAGAGTTTTTGTTAAAATAGAAAGTTCAGGTTATCTTCCATACTTTACAGAGCTTTTTAGAATCTATAAGAACAAAACAGTTACTAAAGAAATTATTTTAGAAAGAGCACTTGTGGGCGATGAAGTCTCTGTTGAATATTTTGGTCTTTTTAATACTTCTGAAAATAAGGTTGAGTCTTTAAAGAACAATGAAGTTTTCTATCTTAAGTACAAGGTAATAATGCCATCTTCCTCCTCTAGCTTTAATTTTGCATTTAGAGCAGGTTCAAAGGTTGATGTTTCTGAAGATATTGTTTTTATAATGCCACAAAGCAGTTCTTTAGGTGTTTCTACTTACTATGAAAAAGAACCATTCTCAGTTTCAGGAAACTTTTTAGAATCTAAGCTTGTTAATGTTCAGGTAGTAGGGTATCCTGCCTCTGTTCATGAAATAACCATACCTATAAGGATTAAGAACGCTAAGACAAACGATAAGGTATCTTTGTTTTATACTTCATCTATTAATTCTATTAACTTTATGAATACCCAATATTCACAATTACAATACTTTGTAGATGCTACAAGTTTATGTAATAACACCTTTTGTTTCTCTGGTCAGTATGTGGATGTTTTAGAGGGCTTAAGATATGATATTGGAAGTAATAGATTAGTTCCAATGCAGGTTAACTCAGATTATATTTTAGAATATACAATTTCAAACTCCTCTTCAAATAACTTTTCTCAAGCAAGAGTTTCTGCAAGAAATTTAAAGAGTGATAACACTCCTGCAACTATGATAAATATAAAGAAGTATTCTTTATCTGGAGAGTTTGTATCATCTGGTAATATAGCTTTAGGAGAAACTAACTTTAATATTCCTTTTAATGCTCCTGAACTTTTAAAAGATAACTTTTCTGCATTTTCAAACATTGATTATTCTTTAGAAGTAATTCCTTTAAATCTTGGACAATCTAAGTTGGTTAACAGAGTTATTTCTGCTCAACAAGAAGTTTATTCTTTACCTATTAACTTTGTTGTCTCTGAACTTGAAAAGATGAGTGTTTCTTACGAGCCTCAAAACATTGTTCCTGGAACTCCTTTCACTTTAACTGTTACTGTAAAGGACTCTAAAGGTAATTTTTTAGAGGGTGTAAATATTAATATTTTACAAAAAGTAAATAACGATACTTTAACTGTTTCAACTGGTAAAACAACAAACGAAAAGGGTGTTGTAAACATTTCTCTTCCTTCTTTAAGAACAGGAGAGACATTTATAATAGAGGCTATTAAGTCTAAATATTATGCAACTCCTTTAGAGTTTTCAATAACTAAAAACATTTTAGATGTTAAGAGCAAAGGTTCTCTATTAACTTCAACTTCTCCTCTTCAAGCTTCTATCCATAAGACAAACTTAAATGGAGAGTTATATACTTTAGTTTTAGAAAATAAAACAGCATATGATATTTCTTTAAAACAATTTAACACACATGATGTTTCTTTTAATAAATCAGATTTATTAAACTTAGAACAAACTGTAAATTATCTTAATAACCAAATAACCTCCTCTCAAGAAGGTTTTATAATACCAGCAAACTCCTCAAAGGAACTTGTAATTAAGTTTGCTCCTTCCCAGTCTGCAAGAAGCCACCCAGTTTCAGTTGATATCTTAGGTGTAGTTACAGGTAAATATCTTTTAAACAATAATGAATACTTGTTTGATATTCCTGTAAATGTTAAACTTTCTGTTGGAAGTGGAATTTTAGAGGATAATTGTGTAATAGTTACTCAAGGTGTAAGTGATTGGACAACAGTAATTGCAGGTTCTCCTCAAACAACAACTTTAACAATAACTAACACTTGTCTTTCAAAGGAAGGAAAAACACCAATAGCTGTTAAGAATGTTCAAGCTAAGATAACTTCACAAGGAGATAGATTTGGTGTTTATTTCTTTAAGCTTATAGGGCCTGCTTCTGCAAGTCAGATACAGTTATCTGAAAACTATTACAGAATTGTTATTCCTGAAATGAGACCTGAGGAAATTTATAAAATAGACTTAACCTTTAACCCTAATGGAACTAAGTTTGCAGAAGTTAAAACAAACATACATCTTAATGCTCAAGTAGAGACTGAACAAGGTCTTGTCTTTGTAAACAATGGAGCAAAAGAAGTTATTTTAAAAGCAAATCTTTCTTTAATGGATTTAACTGAGTGTTTTGGATATGTTGACAATACAGGAAAAACCATTAACTCTGGTGGTCTTTATGTTCTAAATGGTATTGAAGAAAATAATTTAACTATTAATAATAAATGTGTAGGAAAAGCAACCTTTAGAATGGATCTTTGTGATGCTTTTGATGATGGTTGTAGAGATTTAAAAATCTTAAATACTGATGAAGAAAGAAATATCTTAAACTTCTCTTTACTTGATGCTCAAAAAACAGTGACTATAAAAAGAGATTCAACAAAGGCACCTGGTGCTTACATCTTAAACAATAGAGTCTCTGTTGTTAATAACTTCCAAAGAGAGCTTGCATTTTCTTTTGTTCTTTTAAAAATAAATGCAAAGGACCAAAATGGTTTATGGATGGAAGATCCTTTTATTGAGATTAATGAAAATAAGACTTCAGAAGTTACAAGACTTTATAATAATAATTTAGAGAAGACATTATGGCATTTTTTAAACCAAAGTCAAAGTGATTTCACAATTACAAATTTTAATAAAGACTACAACCCATATCAAAGAAATATTAATTTTATTCCTTTTGATGAATTATCTTCAAGTAAGGGCACAGATCCTCTTTTATGGGCAACAAGTGGGGTATCAATAGGCATAATTGCATCATCTATACTTGCAGAGATTGGTATTGTTGGTGCTTTATTAGTAGTTCCTGTATGGGGTTGGATTGGAGGAGGGGCATTATTAGCTATAGCTGCATTAGCTCCAACTTTTACAAATATTTATGATGTTGAACAAGATTTTTTAACTACTGACTTTAATTTATCTTATTTTTCTACAGAATATAAAGAAATTACTTTAAATAATCTTAGTTCAGAAAATTTAAGTTTATCAGTTGTTGACTTAACTGGTCTTAAAAACATCAATTACTATAAATCAGAATTAAATGTTAAAGGAAAATTAATTAAGAAAAAAACATTTACAAACATAATAAATAAATGCCCTTCAAATCAAGAGTTTGTTTCAATAACAAACAACTTTGATAAGTATGATGGTTGTTCAATGTATTATGTGTTTGTAGAAGAAGAAGGTACTTATAAATTTAATATTTCTTGTCAAGGAGGGTATCCTAGAAATGAAGTTAATTTAAAACATAATGCTTATCTTGTTTGTAAAAACAATAAAGAAGTATGGCCTGAGCAAGCAGGTATTAAGGCTTTAAAATACACCTTAGATGATGCCTTATATTCTCAGGTTCATAATGATTCTAGAAAATATTTCTTTAAAGAAAATACAATTGTTCCTACATTAAATGAAAATAGTTCTTCTGACAACCATATATTTTCAGATGACTTTGGAAAATACAGAGTAGGTTTCTTTTTAACAAAACCAGAAGAAACTCCTAACTATGATCTTAATTTACAAGATTGTGTTACTGATACCGGAAGATCAGGAAAGACAGGAGAGGGTGCTGTTCCAAACATCTCTCTTGATTGGAAATGGAATTTACAAGATACTACTAAATGTAGTGAAACATACTGTGATGCTACACAATTATCACAGGTTGTTTTAAACAGAATAAATGAAGCTGAAAAATTAATTTCTTTAAAAACAGTTCAATGTCCTATAAGTTATTCTCAAATAGATAACAAAAATAAAAATGGGGGGTATGTTGTTTCTGCAGAGCCTTCAAGATTAGATAATGAGATTCCTGTAAATAGATCAGGTATAAACTCAGTAAGAATAAATACTGAAAATAACTCTTTAATAATTAAAGTTACTCTTGAAAACAGAAATAGTGTTGTTGATAACGGTACCTTATCATTAAAGCTTTCAAACTATACTCCTAAAAAAATAGAAATATTTGATGAAAGTTTAGGATCTTTCAAAGCGGTTTCTGAAATTAAAGAGACTATTCCAATAATAATTGTTGATAATGATATTACAGCAATCCTATATCACTTTGAAAATAATCCAGTAATAATTGCTGATAATCTTTCTTTAAACATTGTTTATAATTCTTCAAATAATTTTATACAACATAGTGTGTTTAATTCTCTGTTATCTTTATCTGTCTATGAATATACAAATACATCAGAATGTCTTGTCCCTGCAACAACCGCAAGGTATGATGGAACAAGTTATTTAGATATGTGGCTTAATAAACAAATGTACCCTGATAATGTTGTTGGTTCAGGTTGGCCTGAAGAAGATATTATAAAGCTTAAAAATATCTTAGAGTTTGATGCATACTTAATAACTGATAAATACAATGAAAGTTTTATAAAAGACTTTGATATAGCTTACGGTGGACTTGCATCTAAAAAAGATGGAACAGGTACAGGTAACTATGCTATAATGGCATCTCCTACAGTATATTCAAATGATTATTTATCTTTACTTTTTAAAAATAATTTAAAGTTTGTTAAAGAATATTCAAATGAAGTAAACAATGTTAATATAAATGTTCCTGGAAAATATAAAGTAAGAATAGATTTCTTATTTGATAATGCTTCTTGGAAATTTAAAGAAGGAAATGATGTTGATGTTAATGCCTTTGTTACTTTAAGGTTTATCTCTTCTCCTGAAACAGACAGTATCTTCTATAGAATGCCATTTAATGGTTTTGTTGGAAAAACAAACTCAGGGTATAATAGACAAGGGTATGGTGTTTCATACACAGGAGACTCCATAAGAATTGATAATGACTATACTGTAACAGACTCTGATTATGGTTCAAATGCTTTAAAGAACATAAATATTACAAAATCAAATGATCTTTCAAAGATTAATTCAAATATAGAGACAAGAGGTAATTTATTAAGCCTTAAGTACGATCAGTATAATAATATTGATCTTCTTTTAACACCAAGCTCTCCAATACCTCTTTTAATGAGTATAGATAAAGGAAATAACACTCCTTTGAATGTCTACTATAGGTTAAAAGATAGTTCAGATAATGCTATATCTTTAACCTCTCTTCTAAGATGGACAGGCGTAGGTTCAGGTTGTGACTTTTCTGGTAATAGCATATATAACATGAGTTATAATGATAGATATGCAGGCGCAGAAGGAGCAACCTTTGCCTTCCTTATAGATTGGCCACAGATTAATAGAACAGGAAAGATCTATTTAAGAACAATCTTTTATGCTCCTGAAAAGCAGACATACTCTCTTGAAAATAGAACTAGTCAAGGCGTAAATGTTAGATTTTCAACTAATGGTACTAGTTATTCTTCTAGTGTTTCTTTAGGAGAGGGTAATCTTGCTGTTTCCTCTATCGCTGACGTCTTTAATATGATTAGAGAGAACAAAGTATGTGTGGTTAACTCCTCTGATGGTTCTTCCTCTGAGTTCTTTTATAACCAAACAGAGATATTCTCTCAAAAGTTTATAGATTCTCCTCAAGATTCTTTAAAATGTAGTTAAAAGTAAGATATATAAATATATTGTTTAACTATATTTTATAGTTATTATAATATATTTAAGGTTATAAGTTATGAAGGGATATCTATATTTATTTTTCGCATTATTATTATTCTCTCCATTCATTTCTGCAGTTGATTATGATACAAATATTTATGTTGCTCCTTTTGTTTTTGGGGTTATTAAGGGGGACTCTGGAGATGTTATTACTCCTGTCTTACCTTCTTCGCTTTCACAAGGTAGCTTTTCACAATTAATTGGATATCAATTTCAATCAATATCCGTCTTAAATCCTTCAGTTAGAAATAATAATCTTTTAATCTTAAGGTTACCTGTAGATGGTTCTGCAAGACAATTAAGAAGAGAGCCTGGTATGGGTAGGTATTATGTACTTTATAACACTGTTGATAACCCTAATAAAAATATAAATGTTTTATTTAGAATTGATTAAAATAAAAAAGAAGATGTATGAGTGTGCTTAAAAAAATAATATTAACTGTGGTTTTAGTAGTTCTTTTGTTATTTGTACAGTCATATGTGTTTTCTGATAGTTGTTCACTTACTGTTAATTCTCCGTCTCTTAAAGTCATTCCTTTTGGATGTGTGGGGGATGAATGTAATTTTATTTTATTTAACAGCTCTGATGCAACTTCTCCTTCTCTTGATACTTGCTTAGAGGGATGTAGTAATTTTTATTCTCCGCAAAATATAGAGTGTGCACAAGCTTGTGTAGATGAATATGTTCCTTCTCCAACAGACGTGTCTTTAACTAGTAATCTATCTTTTACAAAGTCTTCTTGTCAAGAAAACACAAAAGTAAATGTTTTACTTGGTTCAAACCTAAAGATGGAGATTACAAGCACAACAACTTCTTTAAAGATTTCAGGTATTGATTCTTTAAACACAAATGGTAAGAACATAGATATTTTTGTAAACAATAACGATAAGCTTGGAAATGCAACTTTTACTTTTGATTTTAATAATTTAGTTGTTTCTAAAACTTCTAAAATAGAAATGAGAACTAAAGAAAGAAGTTATTGTGTAAGTTGGGCTGAAGGAGATTTAGTATATATTAAAGAAGATTTAACTTTTAATTTTAATAATTTAATTGTTTTAGAAGGCAGTGCTTTAGATCTTACTGTAGAAGCTAAAAAACCAACTGGTATTTGTGATCCTGGTAGATCAGGTGGAAGTGTATATGTTGATAATAATGCAATTTATAATTATGGGACATTAAATATACTTCTTAAATCAGCAGATTCAGGAAAGGGTAAAACTGCTCCAAAGTGTACTGGTAATAATCGTACTAATTCTCCTCCTGCTCATGGAGTTAATGCCGGAAATGCTGGAGAAGTTAAGTTTATTTTAGATAAAATTATGAATAATGGATCTCTTGATCTTAAAATAATTTCAGGAGATGGGGCTGATGGAGGAAATGGGTCTTCTTCAAAAAGAAGTAGTCCTGATAATTGTGCCTCTAGAAATTTACCTGGTAACGGAGGAAATGGAGGAGATGGTGGACATATTTCTTTTTTTATAAAAGATACTATTGATAATACTCAACTTCTTAGTATAAATCTTTTAGCAGGAAAAGGCGGACTTGGAGGAAATACTGGTTTTGATGGTGGTTCTAGAAAAGATGAAGCTAAAGGGGGAAATGGTGGTTATGGAGGAAATATATTTTTTTGTAACACTGTATGGGATTCTCAATTTAATAAATTAGTTTGTAATAATGATTTTAAACAGATAGGTAGTATCAACAATAGCGGTATCTTAAATATTAATTCCTTAGCAGGCAAAGGTAATGATGGTGGACGTAAAAACAATTATCCTGATGAAAGTAAAGCAGGGAATGGAGGAGATGGCGGTAGCCTTCTTTCTAATTTAGATATTGGCATTTTAAATAACATAGGAAATATAAATATTAATTTAGAATCAAATGTTCATGGTTTAAAAGGAACTATAAATGGATTTAATGGTGTTTCAGGAGTTACAAAAAATGTTTTTATTGATTATTTAATAAATAAAACAAATAATTTTAATTTAGTTGTTAATAGTAAAAGATTACCTGATCCTAATGAATCTGATGTTGTTATTCAAAAGTTACAGACAGGAAGTTATCTTCCTTTTAAAGTATATACTATTTTAAGTAGTTCTTCAACAATTAATTATGATAATGAGTGTATGAATGAATGTCAAGAGAATCGTTTATGTAAAGAAAGTGATGATAATGAACTTACTTGTACTCCAGAGCAGTTAGCAGAAGATGATTTAATTTATAATTCTTGTATTAATAGTTGTATTACTTATAATGAAGATGGAATTACAGGAGATACAACTAATAGAAAAATAAAAGTAAACAACGCTTGTTACATTAAAAAACCTTCACAAAATCTTGATTATCTTTCAGGAAATATTTCTATTAATCTAGCAAACCAAGGAGAGGTTCAAGGCTTTTTACCTCCTAGCACAAACTATACACAAAACGCAGAATGTTCAATCTGTGATTATTATGATTTTGAAAGTACAGCTGTTTTTCCAACAGGCTCTGCAAATAAATTTTCACAAACATACACTTTATTTTCTTCAAAGCAAGGAACTATTAATGCAAACAACCTTAAGATATACTATGCTAGAAACAATTCTGCCTTTACAAAAATAAATAATCTTTATAACCCTTTTACAAAAGAAAATCACCTTCCACTTTACACAAACAAAGCAACAATATCTGGTGTTTTAAATGAAAAATTAAATCTTTATGAATATAAGCTTAACCTAAACAACTTAGAATGGTATTATGATATTAACATGGATTTAACTGGGAAAGATATTTTTTGTTATTATCAAAATTACAGAATAGAAGGTTCTATTGATGGAACTTCTTTTAACTTCCCTTTCACACCATTATTTAAAAAATAAAAATTAAGAAAAGATATGTCAATATTTAAAAAATCTCAAGAAAAAATAGAAGCTGCAAAGCTATATGCTTTACTTTCAGACAAAACCAGTAACTACACTATTGATGAGATTAAAGAAACTATTAAGAAACAAGGATACTCTGAGAAAGTAGCATCTATAGTTGTAAAGATGATAACTGATAATAAATTACCTTTAAAACAAGAAACTAAAAAAACACTTTCAAGAGATGAAGTTTTAAAGGAAATATCTTTATCAGTAAACAATGTTTCTAAAGAAAAGATAGATGTTAAGGATTTAAAGAAGGATTCTGAGATTAATAAAAGTAAAGCTTCTTTAAAAGATGTTCATAAAGTAGGCTTTTTTACAAGAGTTAAAAATACATTAAAGAGAGGGTATTTCTTTTTTGAAGATAACTACTATAAGATGATTGATGGTGTAAGTAAAGTAATACCTATAAACAAACTTACAGATACTATTGACAAGGTATTTCCAAGTTTTATTTTATTTTTAGTAATTTTATTATTATTATTTTATTTAATATTTTCTGGAGGATTGTCTTTCAATAAATCTTGGACGATTGCTGTAGAGGTTTATAACCCTTCAAATGTACCTTTAAACAACGCTTTAGTAACTTTACAGATTAAAGATAAGAATGTTTCATTTGCAAGTACAGATGTATTTGGTGAAGTTATCTTTTATGACTTTAAGTCAAAGAAACAAAACATAACTTTAATAGTCTCAAAAGAAAACTATGACCCCACAGAACATGTTTTTAAATTAAATAAAAATAATTTAAGACAGAAGGTATATCTTCCAATAGATACTAAAAACCCATTAGTTCCACAAAACCCTGCTGAAGAAAGAGAGATAATGTTTGTTGAGAATGAAAACACATTAATAACAAACTCAACATTAAATGTAACCTTTAGTTGTTCAAACACAGAAAAAACACCAACACCTAAAACTACCTTAGTGTCAACAGGCAAGGTAATAGTAAACACACCATATGCTTGTGGTTCTTTAAGAGTTTCTGTAACTTCAAATCATTTTTCAGCAGTTACAAATAAAGTTATTGAATCAAACAATAAAGTAAACTTAACAAGAATAAATAATGATAGAGGAAAATTAGGTTTCTCTGTTAAAAACATTTCAGGAGTTGCTCTTGCAGGTTCAGAGGCAACTGTTTACAATAACTCTTCCTCTTCTGTTCTTTTACCACTAGATTCAAAAACAACTGATCTTTATGGTTTAGGTGAATTTTCTTTAGAGCCTAAACAATATCTTTTAACAATTTCAAAAGAAGGTTACTTAACACATCCTTTAAAAGGTCCTTTTACAGTTACAAAAAATAATACCACAAACACAGAGATTAGACTTTTTACTTTACAAGAACTTCTTGACTTTGACTGTAGTATCTTGAAATATCAAGATTATTGTATAGCTGGAGAAATTGACTGTTTAAACCCACATTTAAAACCTTTCTTAAAACAGAATGCAGATGGAACATGTAGTATAGGAAGACCAGGATACATTTCAGTAACTTTAAAAGATGCAAACACCGGTGCACCTGTTTATGCAGATATCATCTTAGATTCAAAATTAAAAGATACAGATAATAATTATTCTATTCAAGAGCACATTGCTCAAGATACAAACCATTATACCTTTAATGTTCTTGATTTTTACAATTACAGGGTAAGGGTGCTAAACACAGAAGATAGTGGTTATCTTCAACCAGATCCATTTGTTGTTAATGGAATAGATACAAATGTTATTATACCTTTAGAGTTTTCTTCAGAACTTAACTCTGGAATGATTGGTGTTAATGTTAAGAATGAAGGATCAAATATTTCTAATGCAAAGGTATATCTTTACAGAAAAACAAATGATTCTTTTGATCTTGTTAACTTAGAACCAAAATTTACTAATCAATTTGGAGATGTTAACTTTAATATGCAAAGAGCAAATAGAGATTATTATGCTTATGCAATACATAATGTTGTTGATAAAGAAGGAGTTTCAAATATTAAAAAACTAGATGTTAATTCTTTCTTAAAACTTTCAGTTGATTTAAAGGATATTCCTAAGATATTAAACCTTAAGGTTACTCCAAATATATCTTATGACATTAATTTCTATGATGCTATGCATGACCCAGTAACTGAATATGTGGTTGTTAATAGTGATACAAATAAACAATATTACTTTACAGGTTCAGTAAACAGAGTGTATGCTATAGTTTCTTCTGCAGGTTATACCACTTACCAAACAGAACTAATAACTTTAATTCCTGATCAAGAGATTTTTAAAACAATTTCTTTATCAACTCTAGCTTCCTGTGAAAATGGTAAGCTTGATGTTTTAGGTCTTTATGATAAATCAGGTGTAACAACTGTTAACAAGATTGACTTTATAGAAAACGGTTTAGATAAAGAGTATAAAGTAAAACTTAAATACACCTCTTGTCTTTTAGATGCAGAAGAGAAGTATGCTTTCATAAGAGCTGGTAATCAAACATTTATTGATGATGAATATATCTTCTTAGTCTCTGAAGACATCATCTCAGAGGATGTAGATGTTTTAAGAGGGTATAAGTTTTCAGGAGAACATATACCTGACTTTAATATAGTTTCTTTTAACCAAACATACAATAATGATAAGCAGTATAATTATTCAGGAGATGGTTACAAATGGGTTAAAATAGATTTCATTGATTTAGTACCAAACATCTTAGAATTTTCTGTTAACATTAAGTTTAGAGAAACTCCTATTGCCCCAACTGATTACTATAACCTTAATTATAGAAGTCTTTCAACAATCTATGGTCAAACTTATTCCTTTGATCCTACTTTACCAGTTTCCTGGAACTCTATACCAATCTATCCTAATGGATACTTCTATGCAAAGACAAACAAATATTTAATACCTTTTGAAAATACAGATTATATTTATCAAACTAAAATAAAGGACTTTAATGGAACTGTTCTTCCTTCATATGCAGATGGTTATGCAGTTTCTATTGATAATTACTATAAGTATGATGTTGAATATCTATATCTTAAGAATACTTCCAGAAATGGAAAAACTTTACAGACTTCAGTTTACACAAACAATAATTTAAAGTATTCAAGTTATGGTTATTTATCTTCTCTAGGAAACTCAACTCCTCAACAAGCATCAAGTCAAGGAGATTTGTCTGAAGATAATAATAATACTGTTCCTTTATTATTAACTGGTTTTTTAACACTTGGTGGAGAACTTCCTGGTAGTGATAATAACACCACAGACCAAGGTATTTACTATCATATAAACGTTGAAGATGTAAATTACTCTCTTCCTGTTGTAGATATTAATAGAGGGTATTTCTTAAGGACTTATACTTTATTTAGACCTACTGGTTTCTTTGAAAATACTACTTTTTCAATACCTAAGATAGTTACTAATCTTTTTACAAACTTTCCAACCATAAATACAAATGTTTATTCCTATTATTCAGATGTTAATTTTGTTTTTGAAATTACAACAGATGTTTTTAATGATCAATTAATAATAGGAGAAAATAATGTTTCTTTTAAGGTTCTTGATAACTATGGCTCTCCAGTTTCAGATGTTATTGTTAAATACCAAAAATTTGGTTCTGAACTTATTCCTTTAGGTTCAACAAATGCTCAGGGTGTTTTAGTAAATCAAAATATCTATGCTGATATTGTAGATATTGATAAAAACGTTAATTTTTATTTTATATTTTCTCCTGAGTTTGGATTTGTAGGAAATACAGTTTCAAGAGTTAAAAAGATATTCTCTGGGTATAATATTTTAGAAGATTCAATAAATGCTTCTGCAAACTATTATATTTTAACCAATAAAGTTGTCTTTAGTGATATTAATAAAACAGATTACACTATTGTTAAATCTACAAATATTTCAGGAAATTTAGAGGATTTATCTTTTACTGGTTCTTCAAGTATTTTTAATAATTCTTTAATTAAGTCAAACATGTCTTTAAATAACAATATTCCAAAGCCTATTACTTTAAATCAAACTAAAGTGATTACTTCTTTGATATTAAACCAAGATGTTAATCAGTCTGGCATATTTAACAATAGTTATAGAAATATTTTAAAGATTGGTGGTTCTCTTCAATATTTGTTAGATGCAAATACTATTATTGCTGTTAATAATCTCGGAAATATTAATTACACTTTATCTTACCCAACACCTAAGAAAGGTGTCTTTAAGGATGAAAATACTTTTACTGTTGAGATTATAAAGGATCTTAATCCAAACATAAGTATTGATTATAACTTTTCTTCATCCTCCTCTGCTGTTTTAAAGAATATTACCTCAAGTGCTCTTCCTTCATTTATAGATTCATCAATCTTTAATAACTCTCTTGCATCTTCAGTAAATCAAAGTTTATCTACTTCTGGTAAAGTAATTCCTATTGTTTTTAAATTTAATGATACTTATTCAGGAAATTATCCTTCTCAAGGAAACATTATTTTAACCTTTAATTTCTTACTTTCTGGAAAGGAAGTTTCTTTTACAGAAGAAGTTAATTTAAAGGTATTTGATTCTTCTTCCCTAGTAGATGTTTTTTCTATAGATAATAATATTTTAATATACTGTACTTTAAGTGATTGTAGTGAAAATAAAAAATATTCTTTTAAAAAGAATACAGATAACTATGACATCACTCTTCTAACCTCTTTAACTTTAGTTCCAGAAGATCAAAATATAAATGTTAATAATTTATCTTCTACTCTTAACCTTACAAAAGAAGCTTTTAATAGAAATATTAATTACTATTATAATTTTTCTTCATTAACTGAAGATACAACTACAGGAAACACAAATACATTTTTTAATTTTAAGATTTTAAATAATGCTGTTCCTGATTTTAATAAATCTAGGCCCTTAGCTTATACAATTACAAAGGTAGCTCTTGATGAAACAGAGAGAGATATCACCTTTGATTATTGTTTAGGTGTTGGTGGTCAAGAAATAGGTAGTGATATTTTTATTTTAGGTTATTGTCAAGCTCAGAAAGAGTCTTGTTATACAGGAGAAGCAAATCTTCCAAAGGTTTTCTTTAACTGGGGTGAAAAGGCCTTAGATTCAGGATCTTGGAAGACTAAATGTATAGGTGATTCTTCTAATAATATGAGTAGTAAATATGCATGTGATTCTCTTCAAATGCTTCTTTCAATATTCAATAAGATAGAAAATGGTGTAACTGAAGCCTTCTATATCAAATTAATGAATGATGGTATCTCTGATGATCTTTTAAAAGACTTTATTGGTCATCCTACTACAATATACAATGCATATGATAAGCCACATACAGATATCTTTTCTGTAGCAGCTGTAAATCAAGGTAAATTTAAGATAGTTATTAATAATGACCCTAACTTAAAAGTATACACTCCTGGTATTTACAAAGTTATGGTTTATGGTAATACAAATAATACTGCTTACAAAGGAACAATTTCAGATCAGCTCATACACATAAATCTAATAAAGGAATTAGATCTTCCATCAACAGAGCTTAATGTCTTCCATTATATGCCGTTTAATGGTAATTTAAATAAAGATGGTACAAGAAATGGTTATGGTGTGAAGGTAATTAGTGAAGATTCTGTTATTTTAAACAAAGATGTAAACATCAATTATACAAATGTAAACTCTCCTATTAAAGAACTTAAATTAATTAATAATAATTCCTTAACAGGTTTAAGAAATACAATTAAATCTGAAGGTAAAATATTATTCCTTGAATCTCTTCCTGATGATTACATACAGATGACATACACTCCATCTTATCCTATACCAATCTTTTCACATCTTGCATGTCTTAAGGATAATAATTTTTCATATTCTCTTTTAGATAATGAGTCTTCACTTAATAGTGTTATTGGACATAGCTTTTTAACATGGTATAAAGAGGATAAAATCTATAAGGATATGCGTTATAGTGGAATAGAAGAAACAAGATATATTTTAGATACAAAGAATGTTTTAGATAGTAACATAGATATTAACACAATGTTATATCTTCCAACAGCACTTAATATTTCTTCAATGTATTTTAAAATAAATGAACTTAATAATAACCCTAACACAAAAGTGTTTACAAAAGGAAATCCTTCAGGAGTTAATCAAACTTCAAATATTTTATTTTCAAGTTCTGATCATGAGGTTGGTAATAATTTAGAAAACCTTAGAACAGTCGAAGATTTATTTGAGTATATAAAACAAGAAAAAGCATGTATTTATAAATCTCCAAGTAGAACATATATTAAGTGGATTGATAGTAAAGTAAATTTCACAGTATCCGAAAATGAAGGTATTTTAGATAATATATCTTCCCTTACTTACAATTGTCCAACAACATCAAATCCTTAAGGTGGAAGCCCTGATGGTAATTAATTTAAAAAAAAAGGTTATAGAAAATGTATTTAAATATTTTACAAGACTTTGATTTTATTTTGCAGTTATTTTTAATACTTACAATCATAGCCTTTATTAGAAGAAGGGTTACACATAATACCTTTGCCTTAGTCTTAATAAGTGTAACTGTAATTGTTATGGTCTTTTTATTCTGGCCTGTCTTTAAAGTAGGTTATATCTTCTATATTCTTTTATCAGTAGGTGTAGCTGGTATCTTTGTTGATTTCTTCTTCATAAGTGCTGGTGGTTCTGCTGAAGAGATGATGGGTAAGAAGATGGAAACTAATGGTACTCCTGGAGCTACAGAACATGCTGCTAGAAACCAATTGGTGAAAAAAATGGGTGGAAGACCTCCTGGTAGATGATTATGTTAAATAAAGAAAAAGGTTTTTTTGGAGCAGTTCCATTAATAGCAAAGATATTGATTGTTTCTGTTGTTGCTATATTGATTGTTCCAGGAGCAATGGCTATCTTTCCGTGGGTAAGATATATTATCATGGGTATTATAATCTTTTTTATTTATGAAAATGCATCTCAAGCTTTTGGTGAAAAGCATATCTTAACTTTTATTGTTACTGGTATCTTTGCTTATTTTTTAGTTTATAAATATTTATATCTTACAAGTGCTATAATGATGGCTTATCTTTTCTTAGGCTTTGGTCTTGTTTCTGTTTTCTTTTGGGGAACTTCTACAATCTCAAGAAAAGCTGCTGCAAAGAAGTAATTGTTTTTAGGATCTATAGTGTAGCCTGGATAGCACGTAGGCTTGCGGAGCCTAAGACTTGGGTTCAAATCCCAATAGATCCATTCTTTTAAAAGTAGATTTTAGCTCTAAACGCCTTTATTTATGGGGTTAGAACAGATCTATTTAAAAATGTTTGGTATTATTAATTAATTTAATACATATACTTTTATATAAAAGGGGGAAACACAAATGAATAAAAGTGCATTAATTGAAGCTGTTGTTAAAAAAACAGAATTATCAAAATCAAAAGCTGAAGAGTTAATTAACATAACTTTAGATGCTGTTAAAGCAATTGTTAAAAAAGAAGGTAAATTACAATTAGTTGGTTTTGGTACATTCAAAGTTAAGAAGAGAGCTGCTAGAATGGGTAGAAATCCTCAAACAGGAAAATCTATGAAAATAGCTGCAAGTAAAACAGTTTCATTCAAAGTTGGTAAAGAATTTAAAGAAAGATTATAAATCTTTTTTTTTCTTTTTTCTTTTTTTTATAAATCTAATTTTTAATAATAATTTTCTATTTTTCTAAATAAAGGTAAAATACTTTTATAAAGAAACTCTTTATATATTTTTCTGCTATAGATATATCTGTATTTTAAATTTTAAGAGATGATATAGGAATGAAAAAAATATATTTATTTAAAATAATTATTTTAGTCTTTGTAGTAGCTTTATTAGTTTATAATAAAATTGTATCTAATCAAATTTCTAAAATTGGTGATGCTAACGATTATTGTTTAAAAGAATATAATTGTTGTACACTTGATTCTGATTGTAAGTACATAGATTATACTGGAGGAT
The DNA here is from genome assembly GCA_037441475.1 of Candidatus Iainarchaeum sp. Taxonomy (GTDB): domain Archaea; phylum Iainarchaeota; class Iainarchaeia; order Iainarchaeales; family CSSED10-239; genus Forterrea. The sequence goes on along the minus strand of JBBISB010000001.1, from coordinate 125,282 downwards.
GTTATACTCCTGAGTACATAGATGCAGTTAATGAAGAAAATAAAGAAACTGGTTTATTAAATTCTAGAGCACCTCCTTTAGAAGATGGGAAAACAATTTCTTGTCCTTGTATAGAAAATATTTGTTCTATACAATAAATTTTCTTTTTTTCTCTTCCCACAACTTCTTTTAAAACCTTTGTATCATAATTATTTCATATAACTACAAAAGGAGCAGAAATAATATGTTATCAATAGATGATAAAGGAAGATTTTCAATTTCCAAAAATCTCTTAAAAGAAGAGAAATATTTTTTAGACTATAATCTAGAAAACTCAACTATACTTTTAAGTCCATTCTCTACTGCTACCCATCACCACTAATTCTAAATTAATTGTTTCTTCAGATAAGAAAAACAGGCTTCTAGTTCCAACAAGTGTTAGAAAGTCTTTTGGTGTTTATGACTTTGTAAACATAACTTTAAATGAAGATAAAATACTTTTGGAGTTTATTTAAAAAAGAAATAATGGTCATTATAGTGTAGTGGTTAGCATAGGAGACTGTGGACCTCCAGGCCCGGGTTCAAATCCCGGTTTTGACCCTTAACCTTTCTTTTAGGAAAAGAAACGTTAACGAAAGAAAAGTAAGAAGAGATGTTAAAATGAAAAAACACACAAAAACATTTACTTTTTATATGTTTTTATATCATAAATATAACATAGAAAATAAGATTAAACATGACTGAAAAAATAATACTTGAAACAGCAAAAGGCTTTAGAGACTTTTCTCCTGAAGAAAAAATTTTAAGAGACAAGGTTATCTATAAAATAAAAAATATTTTTGAAAATTATGGTTTCTCACCTATTGAGACTCCAACTGTTGAAAAATTAGAAATCTTAGAAGCAAAGTTTGGAGCTGGAGAAGGTTCTGATGCTGTTTCAGAGATTTATAGGTTTAAAGACCAAGGAGATAGAGACTTAGGTTTAAGGTATGAGTTTACTTTCGCTCTTGCAAGATACATGGGGATGAATATACAAACAAAACTTCCTTTTAAAAGATACCAGATAGGACCAGTCTTTAGAGATGGACCAATAAAGGCAGGAAGGTATAGAGAGTTCTATCAATGTGATGTTGATATTGTTGGTGTAAAAGACATTTCTGCTGATGCTGAGATAATCTCTTTACTTGACTATGTCTTTAAAGAACTTAACCTAGAGGTTAACATAGAGATAAATGATAGACGTCTTTTAGAAGAAATTTTAGATTTCTTAAAAGTTAAAAAAGAAAAACAAACCTCTATAATAATAACTATTGACAAGCTTAAGAAAACAGGCAAAGAAGGTGTTAAAAAAGAGCTTTTAGAGAAGGGAATGGATGAAAAAACTATTGATGCTTTATTAAAAATACTTCTTGTTGAAGGAAACAACCAACAAAGATTAGAGGCAATAGAACAAACCATAGGAAATACCCCTGGAACCTCTTCTTTAATGGAGTTGTTTAAATATTTAGAATATTATGATGTTTCTTATGTTTTTTTACCTTCCATTGCAAGAGGCCTAGGTTACTATACAGGAGCTATCTTTGAAGTCTTTTTAAAAGATGAAAAAATAATGTCCTCTTCGATTGCAGGTGGTGGAAGATGGGATAAAATGATAGGAAAGTATCTTCAAGATGAAAATAGAGAGTATCCAGCAACTGGTGTTGCCTTTGGTCTTGAACCAATTATGGAGATTATTAAACAAAGAGATGGTATGGAGAAAAAAACCACTGCAGATTTTTTCATAATACCAATTGGGGAGAAGGTTTTAAAGGATGCTATCAGGATAACTCAAGAGATAAGAAAACAAGGAATTAATACCTCAATTGATCTTTTAAAAAGAAATACTGGAAAGAACATAGAGTATGCTGATAAACTTGGAATCACCTATGTTGGTTTTTTAGGTGAAAATGAAGTTTTAGAAAATAATATTAAAATAAAGAACATTAAGAGTGGGGAAGAAAAAATAGTTTCTATAAAAGAAATTTCTTCTTTATTTTTTAATTTTTAAAAGTATTTATATTACTTTTCTTCTTATTATATATAACAAGTGATTATTAATGGCTGTTAATAACTTAATTTTTAATGAAGTAATAAAGAGAGGGTATAAGCTCCAAGGAAATACCAGAGTATTGGATTTATCAGACTGTAAGCTATGGTATCTTACACCTAAACAATCTCAAGGCTTTTTAAACGTTGAAGAGAATCCTGAATATAAGAAGTTCTTAACAGATGTTGAAATCTCTTTAATAAAAGACAACTTAAATTTCATACTCTCACAAATGAAAGCCAAGTCCTACAACATTGTTGATGTAGGGTGTGGGAATGGAAAGAAAGCCTCTCTTTTTATTGGTGAACTTTCAAAGCATTTATCTATAAGGTACTGCCCTATTGACATTAGTGCATATATGGTTAATGCAGCTTCAGACACTATTAGAAAACTAAACATAGGGGATGTCTTAGAGTTTAGTTGGAACATCTCTGATTTTGAAAATCTAGATAATGTTACTTCTCTTTTTAGAAACCAAAGCCATAAGCATCATTTAATGTTATTTTTAGGAAATACTATGGGTAACTTTAGTCAGAACAATATCTTAGAGACTATTAAAAGAAGTATGAAGAAAGGAGATTTCCTTTTAATTGGTAATGGTATAATTACTCATGTAACTCCTGAACTTATTAGAAGTTATTATAACAAGTCAATGATTGATTTTTGGATACAGCCACTTAAATTAATTGGTTTTAAAAATAATGAAGTTGAGTATAATGTAAGGTTTATTAATTTCAAAATTGAGATATATTTTACTATTTTAAAAGATAAGTCAATTAAGTATATGGAAAAAACAATTGATTTTAAAAAAGGAGATCAAGTAAATGTTGGTATCTCTTATAAGTATAAAAAAAATGATTTTAAGAAAATCTTAACTAAGTTCTTTAGAAAAGTAGAGATTATTACAAATAAAGAAGAAACATACGCTCTTGCTCTTTGTACTGTTTAATAATGTTATTTTTTTAATAAAAAATAACTTTTAAAACTAATGCATACTATATATAAGTATAATATATGATATATTTATGTGATTATAGATGGCAGAAACAGAACTTAAGAAACAAGTAAGACCGCTTTTTGAAAAAAACTGGAAAGAACATTATCAAGTGGATTCTCAAGCAAAGCTTGGCTTTGAAAGAAAAGTCTGTAAAAAATGTAAAAAGAATTTCTGGACAAACTCAAATAGAGATATCTGTGCAGAGTCAACTTGTGAAGAAAGAGACTTTATTGGTAAGAAAACAAAAGAGTATACCTATACACAAACATGGAAGGAGATTGAAAAGTTCTTTGAAAGTAAAGGACATACTTCAATACCAAGATACCCTGTTATCCCTAGATGGAGAAACGATTTATATTTTACAAATGCCTCTATAATTGACTTTCAACCATATGTTGTAAACGGAGAGGTTAAACCCCCAGCAGACCCTTTAATAGTTCCACAAACATGTATTAGGTTTGGAGATATTACAAATGTAGGGGTCACTGGAACACATTATACAACCTTTGTTATGTTTGGTCAACATGCCTTTAACACAGATCCTAAAAAACCATACTGGAAAAACGAAGCTCTTTCTCTTGACTTTGAATATTTAACAAAAGTTATTGGTGTTAAAGAAAAAGACTTAGTCTTCTTTGAAGATGTGTGGGAAGGTGGAGGTTACTTTGGACCTTCCATGGAATATTTTGCTCATGGTGTAGAGCTTGGTAACTGTGTTTTTATGCAGTTTCAAGATTTAGGAAACAAACAATATGAGCAGTTAAAAAAACCAGTTATTGATATGGGTGCTGGTTTTGAAAGACTTGCATGGTATACAAATGGAACACCTACAAGTTATGATGTTACGTTTAAAGATTTACTTGAGTATCTTAAAAAATATACAAAAGTTAAGTTTGACGGTAAACTATTAGAGGCCTTCTATAAGATATCTGGAGAGCTTAACATTGATGAGATATCAGATGTTGATTTAAAATACGAAGAGATTGCAAAAAGATTAGGTTATCCAAAAAAAGAACTTTTAGAAAAACTAGGTCCAGTTCATGCTCTTTATGCTATATGTGATCATACAAAAACCATACTTTACACCTCAACAGATGGTCTTTTACCTTCAAACTCTGGTGGTGGGTATAACCTAAGGATCTTAGCTAGAAGAGTTTTAGATTTAAATAAAGAGTTTAACTTTAATTTAGATTTTCCAAAAATATTTGAAATACATGTATCTTCCTTAAAAGACTTTGACCATACTTTAAGAAATGGTTTAAAAACAGCTATTGAGGTATTTGCAGAGGAAGAAAAGAAATATCTCCAAAGTAAAGAAAAAGCTATAATAAAGATAAATAGTTTTAAGACATCTGGAAAGAAACTTTCAACAGAAGACTTAGTTACTCTTTACAAAAGTGATGGTATAACAGCAGAGCAGATTAAAGAAGTAAACAAAGATATTGAAATTCCTGCTGATTACTTTACACAAATAACCTTAGATAATAGACAAGAAAAAGAAAAACAAGAAAATTTCTTAGATAAGATTTTAGGTAAAGAAAATAAAGAGATTATTAAGGCTTTAAAAAATACAGAAAAACTTTATTATCTAGGAACTACAGAAGCTACAGCTAAAGTTATTTTTGCTGCTAAAAATTTTATTATCCTTGACAAGAGTGTCTTCTACCCACAAGGAGGAGGACAAAACTTTGATCATGGAACTGTTAATGGTGTTTATAAGGTTAAAGAAGTTTACAACTATGAAGGAAAGATTCTAGTTGTTCTTGACAACTCTAAAAAAGATCTAAATATTGGACAAAGTGTTATTTGTTTGGTTGATGGAGAGAGACAAAGACAACTAAGATCTCAACATTCCTCAACACATCTTCTTAACGCTGCTTGTAGGAAGGTTTTAGGTAATCATATATGGCAAGCTGGTGCTTTTAAGGATGCTTCTCAAGCACACTTAGATGTTACTCATTATAGATCAATTACAGATGAAGAGATATTAAAAATTGAAAACCAAGTTAATGAATGGATATTTGAAGGAATACCAATAAGAAACTATGAGCTGTCAAAAGATGAAGCTGAAAAGAAACATGGCTTTAGGCTTTATCAAGGAGGAGCAATTCCTGGTAATACTTTAAGAATCTTAGATATTGAAAACATAGATGTTCAAGCATGTGCTGGTCTTCATCTTTCAAATACCTCTCAAGCTGGTTTATTTAAGATAATTAAAAGAACCTCTGTTCAAGATGGTGTTGAGAGAATTATTTTCACAACATATAAGTCTGCTTTAAGGTACATTAAAGAGAATGAAGAGATTTTAAATAAATCTTCAGATGTCCTTTCAGTTTCAAGAGTTGAACTTTTAAAGAAAATAACAACCTTCTTTAAGGAATGGAAGGAACAAAGAAAAGAAATTGATTCCTTAAGAGAAAGAATAGCTGAGTATGAAACAAACAATGTTATTGAAACTTCAGAAAAGAAGGTTATTGCAAAGTTTAATCTTGATTCAACAGAGATATTAAAAATATTTAAAAGAGTTCAAGCACTTCCAAAAGCAGATGATAAGACAATTGCTATATACAACAACAATGGAAATGTATTTGTCTTGAAAGGAAAAAATTCAAAAATAACTATTGAAGAAGTGATTAAGGAACTTGAAGAAAAATTTTCAAAGAAAATAAAAGGTGGAGGGAACATCCTTTTCCAAGGAAAGTTTGCTTAAAGGTGAAATATTTTATGAATTTTGGAAAAATAATTACTTTTTTGCTTATAGCTCTTGTTATTCTATTAATAGCAACCTCTTATCTTTCCTTTGATAATCAAAAGGTGGATGACTTAAAGGATGGTGCTAGTGATAAATTTGATGCTACCTTAACAAACATAAAAGACAGTAATGCAGTTTCAAAACCAGTAGATACATATGATACCTTAAGATCAAGAGTTTTGTATGGTGCCTTTGATAGAAACATTTCTACAGAAGTTTATTTTTGTCCAGAGGATGATTGTTTAAAAGAACTTTTAAGCTTAATAAATAGTTCAAAGAAAACCATTGATTGTGCAGTTTATGATCTTTCCTTACAATCAGTTACTGATGCTTTAATATCTAAAGCAGATTCTGGTGTTAAGGTAAGGTTTGTTTCTGATTATGGAAGATCAGGGGCTAAGGCTTCTAACATAGGTCTTTTAAAAGACTCAAATGTTTCTGTTATCTTAAACTCAGAAGAGTCTTCTTACATGCATAATAAATTTTGTGTTTTTGATGAAAAGATAGTTTGGGTTGGTTCAATGAACTTTACATTAAACGGTAACTATAAAAATAATAATAATGTTTTAGTAATGCAAGATAAGGAACTTTCAAAAGTATATACAAAAAAAATAGACTCTTTCTTTAAAGGAGAATTTTCTCCAAAAGTAAAAGAAACACCAACCATTAACAGTTATGGAAATGTTGAAAATTATTTCTGTCCAGAGGATGATTGTTTATTTACTCTTTTAAGGGTTATTGAGGATGTTAACTCTTCCTTAGATTGTATGTTTTTTAGTTTTACTTTAAAAGATTTTTTTGATGTTGTAGTTGATAAGAATGTTGAACAAAGGTATATCTTAGAAAAGTTAGGGTTAAGCGAGTATTCTCAGTATAATAACTTAAAGAACAACAGCATACCTGTTATTATTGATCAAAACCCTAATAACATGCATAATAAATTTTGTATTATTGATAACTCTCATGTTTTAACTGGCTCTATGAACATTTCAAATAACGGAACTAAAAATAACGATGAGTCTTTGGTAATTGTTTATGATCAAAAAATAACACAGGAGTATATGGATTATTTTAATAACTACTGGACTCTTTGGTCTGGTAGTTAATATATTTTTTTAAAAATAGTTTTTTTAAATAAATAAACGTAAACATAAAATATATTTGTTTATAAACTTATTGCTTCTATATATATAAGTAAACAAAGGGATTGTGGTGTAGCCTGGTTAGCATATAAGCTTTGGGAGCTTACGACCCCCGTTCAAATCGGGGCAGTCCCACTCTATTAAGTTTTTTAAAAATAAGGATTTTTTATGGCAGCTAAAGGTAATGGTTTAAAAACTTCTGGGCAACTTAAATTTAGATTTAAAAATCTTCCTCAAGCAGAGACTTTAAAAAAATCTGTATCTTATAACCAAAAAGTTAAGATTTTTTCTTATATGCTTGGTGAAAGAAAAAAAATTATTTCTGAAAAAATAAATAAAATAAATTTATCTAACAATTCTCTTTTTTTAAGTAACTTAAAGTTTAAAGCAGATTTAAATGTCTTAAATCTTGTAAATGTTTCAAGTTTTTCTAAAACTACTTTATATGATTATATTAGGGTTGTTAATGGAAAACACTCTCTTAAACTTAAGCTGGATATTAATCAAGACCCTAGAATCTTTTTAAATGAAATATATAAATCAGGAAAAATAAGCTTAGAAGAGAGAGTTGCTTTAAGGTTTCTTTCAAACTTTAATAGTAAGAGCACTTCTTTAAGTTCAAAGTACAAAGAATATATTTTTCTTACAAACAAACAATTAGATAATAACCTTAATAAATTAAAAAAAGATTTACTTAAGAAAGAAATTGCAGATTTAAAAAGTTCAAAAGTTAATTCTAGAAACTCTAGTAGAGATGCAAAAGAAGCAAAAGAAGCTGAAAAAGAGATTAAAGAATATTATGCTAATCTTTTTGAAAAAAGTAAAAATGATTTTTTAGAAAATAAAAAAAAACTTGAAAAATTATCTTCAGAAATTATTTCCCTCCTTCCAGAAGTAATTGCAAGTGCAGATTTAATAGAGTATATAAGTAAACAAAAGTTTATTGAATCTTATAAAAAGTAATTTTTAGTATAAACAAACAGCTATAGTTTCTTTTTTAAATATATTGACCTATATTATATATTACTTATAGACGTGTGATTAACTATGCCTTCAGATGAAAAATATAAAATAGAAGATTTAAACGAATGGTTTAATGATATAATCTTTAAAGCAGAGCTTATAGATATTAGATATAACTTAAAAGGATTTACTGTTTTCAGGCCTTGGTCAGTTTTCTCAATCTCAAGAATGTTTAGAGTATATGAAGAAAAATTTAATGAAACAGGACATCAACAAGTAATGATGCCTACTTTAATACCTGAAGAAAACTTCTTAAAAGAAGCAGAACATATTGAAGGCTTTACACCTGAGGTTTTCTGGGTAACAAAGCATGGGGATGAAGAGTTTGAACAAAAGTATGCTTTAAGACCAACTTCAGAGACTGCTTTTTATTTCATGTTTAAATACTGGGTGCAGAGTTATAGAGACCTACCTTTAAAGACATATCAAAGAGCTAATGTCTTTAGATTTGACTCTAAAGCTACAAAACCATTTATAAGAGGTAGAGAGTTTTATTGGTATGAATCTCATAATATTTTTGAAAGTTTAGAAGATGCTGTAAACCAAGTTTATGAAGATATGCAAATAACTGAAGATATGCTTCATGGAGAGTTTGGTATACCTTTTATATTTTTTAAAAGACCACAGTGGGATAAATTTCCAGGAGCTGTAGATACTTTTGCAGCTGATGTTATTTTAGATAACGGTAGATTATTACAACTTCCTTCAACACATCTTTTAGGAACAAAGTTTACAGAAACCTTTGATGTTAAGTTTAAGGATAAAGATGATACCTTAAAGTATCCTTTTGGAACATGTTATGGTCCTGCTATATCAAGGATATATGGTGGAATGATATGTGTTCATGGTGATTCTTTAGGCTTAAGGATACCTTTTGATTTAGCTCCTATACAGATTATCTTAGTTCCATTGTATTTTAGTGATTTTGATAACACTAAGCTTGAAGCTTTCTGTATAGATATTGCACAAGATCTAGATAAACTTGGGTATAGAGTAAAGATAGATGATCAAACATCTAAAACACCAAGAGAGAGATTTTCACAGTATGAGATGAAGGGTGTTCCTATAAGGCTTGAAGTTGGACCTAAGGATATCTTTTCAGGAACTGTTGTTCTTTTCAGAAGAGATTTAAATGAAAAAATAAAGGTTGATGTTGCTGATATCTTTGATGAAGTTAAAAAGATAGAGAGTGAATTCTTGGACAACTTAAGAGAGCAAGCAGATGCCTCTTTTGAAGATAAAATTATCACTGTTGACACAATAGAAGATTTAAAAGAAGTAATTAATGACAACCATGTAGCTAGAGTTCCTTTTTGTTCCATTGATATGGACGGTAAGCCTTGTTTTGAAGAGCTTAAGTCTAAGACAAATGGTGCAGATATTAGAGGAGTAAGAATGGATGTTAAAGAAATTCCTGATGAAAACGATGTTTGTGTTATCTGCAAGCAAAAAGCAAAAAATATTGTTTATGTTGGAAGAAGCTATTAAAATCTTTTTTAAAAAAGAAGGTAAGCATAAATGGATTTTAGTTTAGTTGTAAGGTATTTTGAAAGACTTGAAAAAACAGCAAGTCGTCTTGAGATGAAAGATATCTTATCTGAGCTTTTCTATAGAGCTTCTTTAGAGGAGATTTCAAGTTTAATCTATTTTTGTCAAGGTAAGATTGGTCCTAAGTATCAAGGAAAGGAAATAAATATTGGGGCCTCAACTTTAGTTTCTGTAATTGCAAGATATCTTGGACATACTGAGGAGACTATTGAAAAAAGCTTTAAAGAACTTGGAGATCTTTGTCTTGTTATTGAAAATTTAAAATCTAAAAAACAACAGCAAACTCTTTTTATAAAAAAACATACCTTTAGAGAGGTTTATTCCACTTTTGAGAGAATGACTTTAATTGATGGAAAGGGTGCAATTGATCAAAAGATTAGACTCTTTGAGTCCATACTTTATGGAAGTGATTTAAAGTCTGCAAAATACATAGTTAGGTTTCCAATCTCCTTACGTTTAGGTTTTTCAGACTCAACCATAATTGATGCTCTTTCTTTATTTGAAGAAAAGGAAAGACAAAAGGAAGCAAGAGATTTACTTTTAGAAAAATATAATCATGTTTCTGATTTAGGGCTTCTTGCAAGAAAGTTTAAAGAAAATAAGATTAATGGCATAAAGAATATCTTTGTTGAACCATTCATCCCTCTTAAACCAGCTCTTTGTGAAAGATCAAAAGACTTATCTGAGATTTTTGAAAGGTTAGGAAAAGAGGGACCTTTCTTAATTGACTCTAAGATAGATGGTTTCAGGATGCAGATTCATAAGTATAAAGGAAATGTTAAAATCTTTTCAAGAAATGAAGAAGATATAACAAACATGTTTCCAGACATTATTTCTGCTGTTTTAAAAATTAATTTTGATTTTATAATAGATTGTGAGGCTATTGCCTATGATTCTAAGAACAATAAATATCATTTCTTTCAGATAACTATGCAGAGGAAAAGAAAGTATGATATTTCTGAAAAATCAAAAGAACTTCCTCTTCATCTTAAGGTTTTTGATATTATTCTTTTTAAAGATGAAAAAGTTTATCTTAAGGCCTTTAGTGAGAGAAGAAAAATTATTGAGGACAACTTCAATTACCCTCCTTTAATAACCCCTACAAGGGCACTGGTTACCTCTTCTTTAGGAGATTTAGAAAATTTCTTCTCTGAAGTGAAAGAACAAGGTTTTGAAGGTTTAATAGCTAAAGACCTTACTTCTCCTTATACAGCAGGTTCAAGAGGCTTTAACTGGATAAAGTATAAAAAGTCCTATGATAAAGATAATCTTGATACCATAGATGCAGTTATCTTAGGTGCTTTTTATGGTCAAGGAAAAAGAACAATCACCGGTATTGGTGCTCTTTTGGTTGGGCTTTATGATGAAAAGAAAGATTGTTTTTATTCTCTTGCAAAGGTTGGAAGTGGTTTAAAGGATGATGTTTTAAACGATCTTTCTGAAAGGTTAAAGAACTTAACTATTTTTAAGAAACAAGAAAATGTTGTTTGTAACATTGAGCCTGATTTTTATGTTATTCCAAAAATTGTTGTTGAGATTAACTTTGATGACATAACTGTAAGTTCTGTTCATACAACTCCGTTGGAAGGAAGTGAGGATACCTTGGCTTTAAGGTTTCCTAGATTTGTGAAATATAGGTTTGATAAATCAGAAAAAGAAACAACCTCTATTAAAGAGGTTTCAAGACTTTTTGAAATGCAAAAAAATAATTCTTAAAAATTATTTTTAAGAATTTTTAAAACTTTTTTCTTAACATCTTCTCTATCTTTCTCAATGTTTAAGGCTTTTGAAAAAGTATATGTTTTTGTTTTAATTGCACAGAATTTTAAAACATTTCTTGTAAGAGCCTTTGCACCTCTATTGCATGTTAAAAGATTATAGAAGCTTGGAGCTCCTGTGGTTGTAAGCACCAGTGCTTTCTTTCCTTTTAATAAGCCTACAGGCATTGAATTTACATATTTAAAAGCAAAACCTGCTGAAAAAACCCTGTCTGCAAAACCTTTTAAGATACCTGGCATACCTCTCCACCAAACTGGGTAGATAAAGATGTAGGTATCTCTTTCTTTTACTTCTTTTTGGATATCTATAATTTCCTTTGATGGTTTGTTTTCTCTTATCATTTCCTCTTTATCAAGGCAAGGATTAAATTTCATTTTATAAAGATCTAATAGTTTATAGTCTTTTTTTCTTTTTTTAGAAATTCCTCTGTATTTTTTAAAATTTCTTAATTGTATCCATCTTTATTAGGATGTGCATATATAATTAATATTTTTTCATTCATTTGTTTTTCACCTTATGTTTTTTTTTATTAAAAAAGTTAAAAAAGAAAAAGAAAGTTGGTTTTTTTTTAAAAGTTAAAACCATCTCTTTAAATATTACGCATAAACCTTTGGGGTAAAAGCCACTTTTCTAAAGGGGCTCTAGTATTGCCTTATTGAAGACCACATAATCTCATCATGTGGATTAATTTCAATTCCTTTTGGAGTTATAAACAAAGGATGTACCTTTTGATCATGCTTTGTTCCTCTAAGCTTTCTTATAAAGATTGATCTGTGAGGAGGTATAAAATACATCATAAATATACCATCAACAACAAACTCTTCAACACCGAAAGCAGAGAAGTCATGTGGTCCACCAGCTGTTTCAGCTGTAAGGATGGTTGTACAGTCTAAATCTTTTAGATAATCTGAAAATCTAAAAAGAAGGTTTCTTAATTTTCCTGCATCATTTATCCATGCAGAAAAAGCAGTAGTTGAATCAACTGCAAGTCTTTTAGCCCCAATATCTTTAACCATAGATGTAATAATATCAAGTTCTTTATCTATTTGTGGTTCAATTGGTTTTCTTGGATCAATATGCATTCTGTATATCTTCATTAAGTTTCTTTGTTCTAAAGATCTAATATCCCATCCAAAATTTTCCATGTTCCAAACAATATTTTTAAGGTTATCTTCAACAGTTACAAATAAACCAGCGTCACCATATTTTCTTGCACCCTCATATATGAAGGTTGTTGCAAAAATTGTTTTTGCAGATCCAGCTCCACCTGAAACAAGCACTGTTGCTCCTTTTGGTATTCCACCATCAATAAGTTCATCAAAGCCTAAAACTCCGGTTGGTACTCTTTCCATTTTTCATACACCTTTTAAATATTTAATATATTTTTAAATATTTAATATATTTTTAAATATATACTTATATTATGTAAGGTAAGTTATTTAAAAGTTTAGGTTACAATATATATAAATATATGTTTACCTTTCTTTTTATTTTTTATAAAAAAGAGCAAAAAAAGCAAGTTTTTAAAGAAAACCATAAAACCCATTTAAAAACTTTTTTACTACTTTTTGAAGCAAAAAACCATTCTCTTTATAAATATTTTGCTGTTTAATTACTATATGCTCTTATTATCATCTCTATATTTATCTGTGCCGTCAAATTATAAAAACAATATATGTTTATCACTATTGAGTTTAAGACAAGAAATTATGAGATTATATTTATAAGTATAGCTTTTTTAAGAAGGTGTTTATTTTGGATGACGAAAATTTTATTATGGAAGAAGATTCTTTAAAAGACGATGGTTTTGATGAAGATGACGATTCTGGGTCAAAAACTAAAAATATTAGAAAGACTAGAAGACAAAGAAGATTAAAAGACGAAGTTGTTCATGGTTTAATACCAGCACATACTTTAGCAACCGAAAAAGATATTGCTGAGCTTGCTTTAAAAAACATACTTGTTGAAAAATTACCACTTATTTTAATTACTGATTCAGCAATAAGACATCTTGAAGTTAAGATCGGAGATGTCATTAAGATTAAAAGAAAAAACGAAATCATTGGGGATGTTTATTACTACAGAAGAGTAGTTAATGATCAATAAATATTCTTTTTTTAAAAAACAAACAAAAATATAAAGAAAATGTGATTATGAATGGATAATTGGCCATTAATTGAAGCTTACTATAAGTCTGCAGGACCTATCGATCAAATATTAAAATCCTTTGATCAGTTTATTGAGGAAAAGATACCAGAAATTGTTGATGAATATTCAAATATTGAATGTAATAACAATGTTAAAATAAAACTTGAAAATGTAGAAATCTTTAAACCAGAAATTGTTGAAGCAGACAGAAGTGCAAGACTAAGACTTACACCAATGGAAGCAAGACAAAGAAACATCAATTATGCTGGTGCAATTTATCTTGACATTAAGCTTTATAGAAAAGATGTTTTAATAGATGAAAAAAGAACATATGTTGGAGAAGTTCCGATATTAGTAAAATCAAAATACTGTAATTTACATGGACTTTCAGAAGAAGACTTAATTGAACAAGGAGAAGACCCACTTGACTTTGGTGGATACTTCATAATCAATGGTTCTGAGAAAGCATTAATCACACAAGAAGTTCTAGCTCTTGATAGAATCTTAATAAACGAGGCTGCTGGTATTGTTAAAGCACAAGTAATCTCTGTTAAAGGAGCTTTTAAAGGTAAAGTTAAGATTGAAAGAAATTTAGAAGGACTTTTGTATGTTTCCTTTCCATCCTCTCCTAGAAAACTTGCTTTAGTAGAACTTTTAAACGCCTTAGGGGTTGTTAAGGAAAAAGATATTTTAGAACTTTTCTCTGATGAAAAAGTTTTTAAAAACGAAATATTATTAAACATTGATAAGATAGGTTGTACCTCAGAGCAAGAAGCCTTAGACAAGATAGGAAAAGCTGTTGCTCCTTCTCAAACACAGACATATAGGTTAAGAAGAGCACAAGAGGTTATTGATTACTTTCTTTTACCACACATTGGTCAAAATAAAAAGGACAGAGCTGCAAAGGCCTTCTACTTAGTTACAATGTCTACAAAGATTATTGAAAAAACATATAAGTTAAGAGAAGATGAAGACAAAGATCACTACGCTAACAAAAGACTTGAACTTTCAGGTAAATTAATGGAAAACTTATTTAGATATTCCTTTAAACATTTTGTAAACGACTTAAAGTTCCAGATAGATAGAACAATTTCAAGACATAGAAAATTAAACATTACAACAGTTATTAGACCAGATGCAATTTCTGAAAGAATTAAATTTGCTGTAAGTACAGGAACCTGGGTTGCTAATGTTACTGGTGTTTGTACATTCATGGACAGAATGAACTTTATTGCTCCTTTAACAAATCTTAGAAAAGTAAAATCCACTCTTGATTCTCAAAGAGAGCTTTACGAAGCAAGAGATGTTCATGGAACACACTGGGGTAGACTTTGCCCTGTTGAAACTCCTGATGGACCAAACTGTGGTTTATCTAAAAACCTTTCTATTCTTTCAAGAATAACAACAGATGTAAGAACTGAAAGTATCTTAAAATCTATTGATATTGAAGAGATAAAATTGTGAAGACTTATGCCTATTAATAAAAGTAAAATATATATAAACGGAAGTTTAGTTGGGTTCCATAACAATCCATCAAAACTAAAAAATGATCTTTTAAAAAAGAGAAGAAAAGGTGAAGTTGATGATCAAGTAAATATTGCTCACAACCAAGAGACTAATGAGATCTATATCAGCACAGATAGTGGAAGAGTACAAAGACCTTTAATCATTGTTGAGAATGGAAAATCAAAACTTTCAAATGATCTTTTAAAAGAAGTTAAGGAAGAAAAGATTTCCTGGGATGATTTAATAAAGCAAGGTATTATTGAATACTTGGACGCTGAAGAAGAAGAGAATGCCTTAGTTGCTTTAGATGAAAAAGAATTAACTCCTGATCACACTCACTTAGAGATTTCAGGAACAGCTATTTTTAGTGTTATTTCATCAATGATACCTTTCATAAACCACAACATGGCTGGTAAAGCTATACATGGTGCAAAGGTTTTCAAACAAGGTGTTGGTGTTCCTGCTGTTAATTACAGAAATAGATTTGATACTGAAATGCATGTTCTTTACTACCCACAAAGAACACTTTTAACAACAAGAACAGAGCAACTTATAAATGCTCATAAAAGACCAATGTCACAAAACGCAGTTGTTGCTATTATGCCTTTTAAAGGTTTTAATATGACAGATGCTATTATAATTAATAAGGGTGCTATTGAAAGAGGTATTGGAAGATCCTCATACTATAGAACCTACTCAGCTCAAGAAAACAGATATCCTTCTGGACAATCAGATGAATTTATTGTTCCTGACGAAACAATTGTTGGATATAGGGGAGATGAGGTTTACAATAATTTAGGTGCAGACGGAATTGCAAACGTTGAGTCCTTTGTAGAAGAGGGTGGAGTAATTATTGGTATGTCTTCCCCTCCTAGGTTTGTTGAAGAAATATCAGAGTATGGTGTTGTTTCAGAAGAGAGAAGAGAATCCTCTGTAACTGCAAGAAAACACTTAAAAGGTTTTGTTGACAAGGTTATGGTTACCCAAACTGTTGGTGGAGTTAAGATATGTAAGGTTAAGGTAAGAAGCGAACTTATACCACAAACAGGGGACAAGTTCTGTTCAAACCACGGACAGAAGGGTGTTATTGGGGCTGTTATAAATGAAGAGGATATGCCTTTTACCTCAACTGGTATGAAGCCTGACTTTTTATTAAACCCACACTCTATTCCTTCAAGAATGACTGTTGGTCATCTTTTAGAGACTATTGGTGGAAAAGTTTCTTCTTTGAAAGGAGAAATTATTGATGCAACTCCATTCTATATTGACAAAGAAGATCTTTTAAAAGAATTAAAAGCACATGGCTTTAGAGAAGATGGAAAAGAAACATTTTATGATGGAGCTACTGGTGAAAAAATTGAAATGCCTATTTTTGTAGGCCCAGTTTCTTTCAAAAGACTATACCACGTTGTTACAAATAAGATACAATCAAGAGACACAGGATCTATCCAACTTTTAACAAGACAACCAACTGAAGGTAAAGAAAAAGGTGGTGGACTAAGGTTTGGTGAGATGGAAGGAGATGCTTTAATAGGTCATGGTGCAGCTATGCTTTTACATGAAAAATTAATAGACTCAGCAGATGAACTTGAAGTGCATGTTTGTTCTGATTGTGGAATGATTGCAATTGATGACAAGATAAGAAATAGAAAGTATTGTCCAACCTGTACTAATGGAAATATTGAAAAAATAAAGATAAGTTATGGTTTCAAACTTTTATTAGACGAACTTAAGGCATTAGGTGTTTACCCTAAACTTGAGATTGGAGACAAGATTTAATTTTTTTTGTAAAAAAATATAAAGAAGAATGATTAATTATGAGCGGTGTTAAGAAAATAAAATCAATTGAGTTTAATGTTTTAAGTCCTGAGTTTATTAGGAAGATGTCTGGTGTTGAAGTTTCAAGAGCAGACACTTATGATAAAGATGGATATCCAATAGAGAGAGGGGTTATGGATCTTCACTTAGGAGTTATTTCTCCTGGTTTAAGATGTAAGACCTGTGGACATGGTATGAAAGACTGCCCTGGTCATTTTGGACATATTGAACTTACAAGACCAGTAATGCACCCTAAGTTTACTGAAAAGATATTCCCTATCCTGCAATGTACATGTAAGGAATGTGGAAAACTTCTTTTAGAGAATGAACATAGAACAGAGCTTATGAGATACACTGATGATCCTGACAAAGTTGCAAAGTTCATTGTTGATGCTTCTAAAAATCTTAAAAAATGTCCTCATTGTAAAACAGAAATTTCAAAAGTATCTTTAGATAAACCAACTAACTTCTTTGTAAACGGAGAAAGGTTATACCCTTCTGATATCCTAGATTGGATCTTAAAGATAGAGGATCAAGATTTATTTTTATTTGGATACTCTGAGAAATTAAGACCTCAATGGTTTATTTTAAATGTCTTACCTGTTCCTCCAGTATCAATGAGACCTTCACTTTCTCTTGAAAATGTTGTAACTGCTGAAAACGATTTAACACACATGCTTTTAAACATTGTAAGAATAAACACAAGACTTCATGAAAACATGAATGCTGGTGCCCCACAAATAATTATTGAAGACCTTTGGGATCTTTTACAGTACAATGTTACTACATACTTTGATAATAACACAGCAGGTGTTCCTCCTGCAAAGCATAGATCTGGAAGAGCCTTAAATACTTTAGCTCAAAGACTTAAAGGTAAGAAAGGAAGATTTAGATATAACTTAATTGGAAAAAGAGTAAACTCTGCCTCAAGATCTACAATCTCTCCTTCAACAGATATTGCTATTGATGAACTTGGTATTCCTCAAGAAGTTGCAGACACCTTAACAGTTTCTGAAAGAGTTACTTCCTGGAATATTGCAAAGATTAAAGAATATATAATGCAAGATAAGATTAAATACTTAATAGCTAAAAACCATAGAAAAAGAATGATTACAGAAAGTAATAGACAAGAGATTATTGATGGTTTAGAAGAAGGCACAATTGCTAAAAGAAAAATGGTTGATGGAGATCTTGTTATCTTTAACAGACAACCAACCCTTCACAGAACTTCAATTATGGGACATAAAGCAAAGATATTATCAGGAAAGACCTTTAGGTTAAACCCAATTGCATGTGCTCCTTATAATGCTGACTTTGATGGTGATGAAATGCAAATACATGCCCCACAAAGTGAATCTTCTATAGCAGAGATTAAAAATCTTTTAATGGTTAATAAACATATTTTAAGTATTAGACATGGTAAGCCAGTAATAACACCTTCTGAAGACTTAATCTCAGGTGGTTTTTTACTTACAAAACAAGATACTGAGTTTACTAAAAAAGAAGCAATGGAAATGCTTTACTCTATAGGAATAACTGAACTTCCAGCAGCTGACAGAGGAAGAGGTCTTTATTCTGGAAAATTAATCTTTAGTCAAATCTTACCAAAGGATCTTAATATTGAGTATGAAAA
Source organism: Candidatus Iainarchaeum sp. (assembly GCA_037441475.1). Classification (GTDB taxonomy): domain Archaea; phylum Iainarchaeota; class Iainarchaeia; order Iainarchaeales; family CSSED10-239; genus Forterrea. The sequence goes on along the minus strand of JBBISB010000001.1, from coordinate 106,871 downwards.
TAAAATGTACACTATTATTAAGAAGGTAAAAGGTAAGGTAACTAAGAAAGATATTGAAAAATACGATTGTTACTTTAAGGTTGAAAAAGGAAAGTTAGTTTCTGGTGTTTTTGATGAAAGAGCTTCCTCTTCTAAAAACTTAATTGATGTTTTAGTAAGACATTACCCTGAAGGTTATATATCTGATTTCTATTATAAACTTTCAAAATTAGTTTTTTACACTCTTACAAAGAAAGGTTTAACAATTGCTCTTGATGAGTATAAGACTCCTGATCTTCTTAAAAAAGACATGGATGTTAAGTTTAAGGAACTTATTACAAGTACAAATGCTATTGTTAAGAAATATGAAAATAAAACATTACCACTTGTTTCTGGTAAAAATTTAGATGAAACATTTGAGATTGAAATGATGTCTGCTGCCTCAAAGGTAAAAGAGTATGTTTCTGATCAAATATTATTATCTAAGTTTAATGATATGTATGATGATAGAAAAATGTCAAACAACAACACCACAATGCTTGCAAGTGTTGGTGGTTCAAGAGGAAAAATCTTAAATGTTGTTAACATTATTGGTCTATGGGGTCAAGTAACTGTTAGAACAGGAAGAGCTAAGAATGGTTTTAAAAACAGATTATTAAGTTCTAATGTTTTAGGTTCAAATGCCTTAATGGACTATGGTTTTGTTAAAAGTAATTTCTATAATGGTATGACACCTAAAGAATATTTTGTACACTCAATTGGTGGTAGACAAGGTGAAATCGACACTGGTGTTTCCACAAAAGTATCTGGATATCTTTATAGAAGACTTTCAAATGCTTTAAAAGATCTTGTTGTTCAAGATGACTTATCTGTTAGAACAGCAGATGGTTTAGTTGTGCAGTATGTTTATGGTGATGATGGACTTTCTCCTGAAAAAGCATATCTTGGAAAGAATATTAATTTCTTCCACGAATAGTTTATGAGAGGGTTTTTAATACCTTTAAATATTTTAAAAAAATAAATTTAAAAAGAAGTGAAATTATATGAAGGACTTACCAAAAAATGTTTTAGAAAGAATAGAATCCTATTCTAAGAGAAAAAACTTTAGTGATGGAAAATTTAAAAAGCTAGTTGAGCATGTTACTAATAAATATAACAATGCTTTAGTAACTCCAGGAGATGCTATGGGTTTAATTGCAGCTCAATCAATTGGAGAGCCTGGTACACAGCTTACTTTAAGAACAAAGCACTATGCTGGTTCTTTAGAAGTTTCTGTTGGTCAAGGAATACAGAGGGTTATTGAAATTGTTGATGGTAGACTTTCATCAAAATATCCTTCTATGAAAATTTATTTAAAGAAAGATGTTTTTCCTAATGAAAAAAAATTAAATAAATTTGCAAAAAGCTTAATTGATATTAAAGTTTCAACTATTGGGGATTTCCAAGAAGACTTTGAAAATAGATCTGTTTCCTTTATTTTAAATCATGATAAGATAACTGAACTTGATTTAGATAAGGAAGAAACTATGACTTTGATATACGATAAGATAATTGATACTTATGTTTCAAAAAGATTTACCCCTAATAAGAACGGTATAAATTTTACTTTTGATAAGACAACCCCTCTTTTCAATATTAGAAAAGCATTACTTAAATGGAATAAGATTCCTTTATTTGGAATTAAGAATATTGAGTTAACTGTTGTTTCTGAAGAGAATGGAGAAAAAATAATAATTACTAAGGGGTCAAATATTTCTGAAGTTTTAAAAATGGAAGAGATTGATACTTTAAGAAGTTATACTAATGATATTTTGGAAGTTAATAAAGTATTTGGAATTGAGGCTGCAAGAGAATCAATTATAAGAGAACTTTTATTTACTTTTGAAAGTAATGGTATTGATATTAACAAAAGACATATTGCTATTTTAGCAGATTTAATGTGCTTTAATGGTAGAGTTAAAGGTATTGTTAGAACAGGTATTACTGGAGAAAAATCAAGTCCATTTGCAAGAGCTGCATTTGAAGAAACTGTAAAGCATATGTTATCTGCTGCATTTGATGGAGAAAGAGAAAACTTCAAAGGTATTATTGAAAACTTAATTGTTGGGCAACCAATACTTGCAGGAACAGGTAGAGTAAAGCTTACACTTGATCCTAAGAATTTAAAAAAAATGATTAAAAAACAAGAGGAAATAGAAGAAAAATAAATTTTGTAAAGATTCCTTTTTTAAATGTTGTGAAACATAGATATATATTATATATGGAATTTTTATGAGAAAAATAACGAGTGATTTAATATGGATTGGAATAGATTTAATACACAATTAAGAGCAGCAGTTGACTCTGGAAAAGTAGTTTACGGTACAAAAGAGACTTTAAGAGAGTGTCTTGTTGGAGATCCAAAGATAATTGTTTTATCAAAAGCAATAAAGAATATTACTAAAAAAGAAATTGAACATTTTGCAAAACTTTTAAATGTTACAGTTGTACAGTATCCTGAAAATGGTTTTGAACTAGGTTCGGTTTGTGGTAAACCTTTTAATATTTCTTCTTTAGTTATTAAGGATTTAGGACAATCTTCTATAGTTGACGTTATTAACTTAAAAGAAGTTGTTGAAACTAAGATGACTAAATCTAAGATTAAGGCTGAAAAGAAAGTTGTTAAAGAAGAAAAGAAAGTTGAAAAAACAAAAGCTAAAAAGTTAAAAGAAATTAAAAAAGAAGAAGATGATGAAAAGTCTATCAAAGAAGATGCAGCTTTAAAAGGTATTTTAAAGATTAAGAAAAAATAGGTGAAACTCTTGCCTACAAGAAATCAAAGAAAATTAGCTGTAATTAAGTCTAATGAAAGTAAATCTGTTAAAAAATAAATAAGAAATGTAACTAAAGAAGCTAAGGATGCTGAAATAAAAAAGTTACAGGACATTTTAAGAGAGAGAAAAAAAATGGTAAAAAAAGCTTCTTCGATTAGTGGTTTTAAAACAACAAAAAAAAAGTTAAACCAGCATCTGGAAGACCTAAAAAATTTTCTGTTACAAAAGAAACTCTTATAATTTCTACTTTAAGAAGTTTTGGAATATATGTAGTTGATGTTAAGAAAGCAGAAATGCTTTTTGAAAAAATATACCAGGAAGCAAAAACAAGCGGCGAACCTATATCAATTGTTGCTAAGAGATATAGAGAAAAAATTAATGAAAAAATTAAAAAAAATAAAATTTTAAAAGATAAGGTGAATTATATGGCAAACGGCGAATTTGCAGCAAAAAAAAATATCAAAGATAGAAAGAAATGGGAAAAAAAAGATCCTAGACAAAAAAGAAGTATAAAAGTTAAAGCTAAAAAAGGTCTTTTAAGAGGAGCTCCACAAGCAAAAGGTATAGTACTTGAAAAGAAAGGTATTACAGCAAGACAGCCAAACTCAGGTATTAGAAAATGTGTAAGAGTTAAACTTATAAAGAACGGTAAAGAATTAACTGCTTTAGCTCCTAAGGACAAAGCTATTAAATTTATTGAAATCCACGACCAAGTAACTGTTGAAGGAATTGGTGGACGTAAAGGTGGACCTGTTGGAGATCTTTGGGGCGTTAAATATAAGGTTGTTAAAGTTAATGGCCAATCCATTGAAATGCTTAGAACAGGAAGAAAAGAGAAATCTAAAAAATAGGTAAATTAAAAAATTGGTGTTAAATATGATGATTTTAGGAAAATGGACTACAAACGATATTGTTTGTAAAGACTTAGGTATAGCTAGATACATTAGTTTTAAGGAAAAGGAAGTACCACATACTTTTGGTGTTGCTAAAAGTACTCCTTCAGATAAAGCTAAGGTAAATGTTGTTGAAAGACTTGCAAACAAGATGATGAGATCTGGACAAGGTAAAAAGAAACTTTCTGGAAAATATATTAGAGGAAGAAATGGTTGTGGAAAAAAGGACCACATGATTAAAGTTGTTGATGAAGCATTTGATCAAGTTTTTAAATCAACTAAATTAAATCCTGTTCAAGTCTTTGTTGATGCTCTTGAAAATTCTGCACCTAGAGAAGATATTATTAAGCTTCAAAGAGGGGGTATGAATTACAACCAAGCTGTTGACATAGCTCCTGTTTTAAGACTTGATGAAGCTTTAAAGAATATTGCTTTAGCACCTTTTAAGGCAACTTATAAAGCAAAGAAAGATATGTCTTCTGCTCTTGCTGAAGAGATTATAGCAGCATCTAAGAATGATCAAAAAAGTTATGCTGTTAAAAGAAAAGATGAAATTGAAAGAATTGCACAAGGTTCAAGATAAGCCGGTTTGAGCCCCTTTAGAAAAGTGGCTTCACCCCCAAAAGTTTTGAACAAATTTAATTTTTTTTAAAATTTTGTCTTTTTACAATAATCAAGTTTTTTTTAAAAAGCTTGATATTTTTTTTATTTTTTTTACAAATGTGAGAATAAATATCTTTTTAAACTATTTTTACCCTTAGATATATACTATTAAAAGTGTATATTTATGGCTATAAATAAAAAACCATTAAAATTTAAACAGATTTCTCAAAGAGAAGTTGAGTGGTCTAGTAAAAATAATAGGGCTAGTAAACCTATTCTAGACAATTTTAAACAAGTTACAGAAAGAAAAGTTGAGTGGAAGAACTCCTCTGCAATGAAAGATTTTGTTCGTTTTTTAGGCAAACTAAAATCTTCAAAGCAACCATTAACATATATTTCTAGATTTGCTAGATATAAATTTTTTAAAGAACTCAATAAAGAATTTCCAAGATCAACGGTTTTTTTAAATAGAGTATTAGAAAAATATCCACATAATATTAAGTTTATGTATGCCCCTGGAACCTTGTATATCGGACCTTTATTAATTGCAAATAAATTTAAGGTTACTGAAAAAATCTTACTTGAGCTTAGTAAAAGAAATCTTTCTCTTCAAAAGATATTAGAAAATGAGAAGGTTACAATGTCAATACTTTCTAAAAATTTCATATTTACAGATGACTATGATAAATCAAAAACCTTTTTAAAATATTTAGATAAAATTGAAAAAGAGATAAATGGTAATAAATGAAAAACATTAAATTCTTTAGAGATATTAAAAAAGAAGATCTCAAATTAGCTGGAGGAAAAGGTGCTTCTCTAGGGGAAATGTATTCTTCTAAGGTGCCTGTTCCAAATGGTTTTGTTATACTTTCTTCTTGTTTTGAAAGTTTTTTACAAGAAAATAATCTTTCTAAGAAGATAGATCATCTTTTAAATAAAATAAATATTAGTGATTTAAAAAATATTGAACTTACCTCTAAAAAAATCCAATCATTGATTTTAAGAGGAAAAATTTCAGAAAAACTTTCAAAAGAAATACTTTATTATTTTAAAAAATTAGATTCTAAATATGTGGCTGTACGCTCCTCAGCTACAGCAGAAGACTCATTATCTTCTACTTGGGCAGGTCAACTTGATACTTACCTTTATACAACTGAAAAGAAACTTTTAGAAAATATTAAAAAATGCTTTTATTCTCTTTATAGTCCTAGAGCTATATTTTATAGGTTTAATCAAAGATTAGAAAATAAAAAAATATCTGTTGCTGTTGTGATACAAAAAATGATTGATGCAGAAGTTTCAGGTATTGCATTCTCTGTGCATCCAGTTGAAGAGGACTATAATAAAATAATTATTGAGGCGGGGTATGGTTTAGGGGAGACAATTGTTTCTGGAAAAATTACTCCTGATAGTTATGTTGTATCTAAGAAGGCACTACATATCTTGGACAAAAACATCTCTTCTCAAAAAAAAGCCCTTTTTAGATGTTTGAAAAAATCTCTAAAATGGAAAGAAATACCTAAAAGCAAGGCCTCTCTTCAGAAGTTATCTGATAAGCAAATACTACTTCTCTCTAGAATAGTTTTAAAAATAGAAAATCATTACTCTTTCCCTGTAGATATTGAATGGGCTTTAAAAAATAACAAAATATACATTACACAGGCAAGAGCAATAACAACTTTAAAAAAGAAAAAAATATGAAAATAGAAAAAATATGGGATAAGACTTATTCTGCTCCTAAAAACATTAAAAAACTTCCTTGGGTAAGAACAACTGTTCCTGAATGGTTTAAAGAAACAATTGATGCAGGATGGGTAGGTCCTTCAAAAACCTTAGACCTTGGGTGTGGTAATGGGTACTATTCTGCCTATCTTTCAAAAAAAGGTTTTAAGGTAACAGGAATAGATATCTCTAAAGACATAATACTTTTAGCAAAAGAAAGTTATTTTGAAAACCTAAACTTAAGGTTTAAACAAGCAGATGTTTTTTCAAAATCTCTTTTAAAAGAAAAATATTCTTTTCTTTTAGATATTGGCCTTTTCCATAACATCTTACCTGAAAGAAGAAAGGAATATGCAAAAAGACTTTCAGAGCTTTTAGAAAGTAAAGGAAAACTCTTACTTTTCTGTTTTGATAAAAGGGAAAAGACTTTCACAAACAAGAAAATATACCTTAACACCCTAATAAACGTCTACTCCTACCCTTTAAAAAGAAAAGAAATTATTGAAGCTTTTAAACCTTTTTTTGTTATAGAGAAGATAACTCCTTTAAGGTATGGTACAAACAACTATAAAAGAAGATTTTTGTGTTTTTTAAAGAAAAGATCTTAAAAAACCATTAAATATATGATTTTAAGCACATAAGAAAAGGTATTTAAATAAATCTCTACTATAATATATATTAGATACTCTTTTTTTAGTATCTTATAACAAAAGTAAATATACTTAGAATTTTTTTAATAATATTTTTAAAAAAATACACTATCTACAAATAACTAAAGGTGAATATAAAATGGGAAGAAAAGAACAAGTTGCCGAACTTGCAGAAAAGTTAATGGCAAACACAAAGAATATTAGAAACATTGCAATCATTGCACACATTGATCACGGTAAGTCTACTTTAACAGACAACTTAGTTGCAACAGCAGGTTTAATCTCAAAAGACTTAGCTGGAGAACAAGTTTTCATGGACTCATATATCTTAGAACAAGAAAGAGGAATTACAATCAATGCCTCAAATGTTTCTGTTCCATGTGATATTGATGGAGATAAATTTTTAATAAACATTATTGATACACCAGGTCACGTTGACTTCACTGGTGATGTTATTAGAGCTATGAGAGCTGTTGATGGTGCTGTTTTAGTTGTTGATGCTGTTGAAGGAGTAATGCCACAAACAGAGACAGTTTTAAGACAAGCTTTAAGAGAAAGAGTAAAGCCAGTTTTATTTATTAACAAGGTTGATAGATTAATAACAGAAATGCACGTAACTCCTGAAGACATGCAAAAGAAATTTGTAAAAGTTGTAATGGATATTAATAACTTAATTACAAAGAATGCACCTGAAGAGTTTAGAAAAGATTGGCAAGTAAATATTGCAGATGGTTCTGTATGTTTTGGTTCTGGTTTCCATAACTGGGCATTATCTGTTCCTGCAATGAAGAAATATAATGTTACTTTTAAAGATGTTATTGAGTTTGCTGAAAATGAAAAACAAAAAGAACTTGCAGAGAAAATACCAATCTCTGAAGTTTTCTTAGGAATGATTGCAAGACATTTACCTGACCCTAAGGTTTCTCAAAAATACAGAATACCAACTATATGGAAAGGAGATCCTGAAACACCAGAAGGTAAAGCAATGCTTATATGTGATACTGAGTCTTCACATGTTGCTATGATGGTTACAGATATTGTTTTAGATAAACATGCAGGAGATATTGCTTCTGGAAGAATTTATTCTGGATCTATTAAAAAAGGTGTAGAGTTAAAGGTTTTAGGAACTGATAAACTTGTAAAGGTACAGTATGTTGGTATTTACTTAGGTCCTGAAAGAGTTATTTTAGATGAAGTAAAGTCTGGAAATATTGCTGCAATAATTGGTTTTAAAGAAGTTTATTCTGGTCAAACAATTGCAAGTAGTGATATTGTTCCATTTGAAGACTTCATGTCTGATGTTGAACCTGTAATGACTGTTTCAATTGAAGCTAAAAATTCAAAAGATCTTCCTAGATTAATACAGGTTGTTCATAACATTACAAAAGAAGACCCTAACATAAAGGCTGAATTAAATCAAGATACTGGTGAACATCTTTTATCTGGTATGGGAGAACTTCATTTAGAGATTACTCAATACAAGATTGAAAAGGATAATAATATACCAATAACTGTATCTCCTCCTATTGTTGTTTACTATGAAACAGTTACAAAAGAATCTCCTACTATTGAAGGAAAGACTCCTAATAAACACAATAAGTTTAAGATTAGTGTTGATCCTATTGAAGGAGAAATGCTTGAAAAATTAAGAAAGATAAAGTTTAATGGTAAGATAAGACCAAATAAAGATCTTGATGTTGTTAAAAAATTACAAGAAGCTGGTTTTGGTACTGATGACTCAAAGAACGTATGGGCTATTAATAATCACTCTATCTTAATTAATAGAACAAAGGGTATACAGAACTTAAATGAAGTAAGAGAACTTATTATTGAAGGTTTTACTGATGCTACAAACGAAGGTCCTGTTGCTAAGGAAAAAGTATCTGGTATTATTGTATCTTTAGAAGATGCAACTTTACACGAGGATGCTATCCATAGAGGGCCTGCTCAAGTACTTCCTGCAATAACTAGAGCTATCTATGCTTGTGTTTTAGCTGGTAATTATGTTCTTTTAGAACCTAAACAAAAATTAACTGTGTCTGTTCCTCAAGATTTCATGGGTTCAGTTTCAAAGGTATTATCTTCTAGAAGAGCACAAATTGAGGATATTAAGACTGAAGGTGATTCTTCAATCTTTATAAGTAAGATACCTGTTAAGTCAATGATTGGTTTTTCACAAGAGATGAGAGGAGAAACACAAGGAAGAGCTGTATGGACTGCTGAATATTTCGGTTATGAAACACTTCCAAAGAGTTTACTTCACGACACAATTGTTGAGATTAGAAAAAGAAAAGGAATGGATCCAGAACCAAAGCCTGCTGAATTTTTCATGGATTAGATTTTGGTTTTAAGATTTGTTATATCTTAAAAAACGTAAAAGATTTTTAAAAATCTTTTATTTTTCTTTTTTTCTTGGACGAAAAAACAAAACTCTTTTATTTTTTAAAAATTCTTTTTTTCAAAATCCCTTACTCATCCTTTTTTTATTTAAGTTTACTTTTTTTTGATTGGCTTAAACTCCTTGATTTAAAATAAGTTAGAGGTAGATGGACTGCTTTATTTTTTGGACAGATTAATTTTTTTTAGTGTTTTTGCCAAAAAAGCAAAATATATAACATTTATAAATGTTTATATATACATATTTATTATATTTTATTATTCTGCAACTTGCAGATAAAATCGGAGGGAGAAAAAAATGGCTGTAAAAAAGAAGGTAGTTGCTAAAAAAGCACCTGCTAAAAAAGTTGTTAAAAAAGCAGTAGTTGCTAAAAAAGCACCTGTTAAAAAAGTTGTTAAGAAAAAAGCACCAGTAAAGAAAAAATAATTTTCTACGCTAACTTTTTTCATTTGATAAGTCTTTTTTTATAAAGAAGACTTATTTTTCTATTTTTTATTTAAATTTAAAAAAATTATTTTACTTTTCTAAAATAGAACTTTTAATATCTAAAAAAATACATTTAAAAACTTTAAGATTTACCTTATATATGTTATGAAAAAAAATATTGTTATTCTTGGCTCTAACAACAACATAGGTGTAAGTGCCATTAACTTCTTTGAAAGCAAATTAAGTAAATTTAATGTTTTTGCTCTTTCCTATGATTTTAAGCAAGAAAATATAGATCTATTCATAAAACAGATAGAAGAGTTATCTCCTAAAAGGGTTTTTGTTACAGAAAAGAAGGATGCAGAATATATTTCCTCAAAAGTAAAGGTTGAAATCTTTCAAGGATCTGAAAATTTTCCAGATTTCATTAAATCAAACCAAATTGATGAGGTTATCTCTGCTTTATCAGGAATAACAAGTGTTAAAAAAATACTTTCAGCAATCTATGAGTTTAAGGATATAACTTTACTTAACACATCTCCTTTACTTTACTGTGGAAGAATAATCATTAATGAAGTTAAATCAAAGGGAGTTAAGTTAAATGTCTTTTCATACCCTGTATACTCTATGGATTTTTTAAATAAAACCAAAAATACTACCTCTATAGACAAGGTTTATCTATTCTCAAAGAAACAAGATAAAGAGAAGATATCTATAGATGACTATAAAGATTATATATCTTATATGAAAAAATACTTCTCTCAAAACAAAATAAGACTTTCAAACGATATGTTTCTCATTAACTACATCTATAACATACCAGTAAATGACTTCTGTTTTTACAATCAAACAAAAAGAGTGTATAATACAAATATTAAGTTTACAAACGGAACAAGTGTTTTCTTTGCATCAAACCTAAACCTTGATAGCATCTTTAATTATTATTTTTTAAACTACGATAAGACAGATACAATAAATCATTTAACTGATGAAAAAGAAATTAATGTAACCTTATCAAAAATAGATGTTACGAAGGAAAAATACTTATCTCTTGCTATTAATGCCTTAGAAAAAGGTGGTTCTTGCCCTATAATCTATTACATAACCCTAGAAACATTGATTAATTTCATTTACTCTAGGAAAATAAAAGAAAATATAGATGTTTTTGAAATTGTTAAAGAGTTTGTAGAAGATAAAACTTTATTTGATAAATATCCTGACCTTAGTTCAGTATGTTCAATAGAGCAAACAATTATTGAAAGAATTAAAAAAAGGTTTATTAAAGAAAAAAATTAAATTTCTTCTTCATAAACAACAACTTGAGAAGTACTCTTTTCTTTAGCTTCTTTTAAAAGAGCTTGATTTTCTTGAATATCTTTTAAAGCATAGCTTGCAACTACATGACCAAAGCAGTATCTTTTACTTCTATCAAAAGTATATCTATTAAACCTAGTGCAGTAATGGCTTCCACCAACACCAACTGCTGCTATCCAGTTATTTTTTTCCTTAATCTCTTTCTGGTTATAATCTTTAATGCTGTCAATTAATATCTTTATCATGTATCTTGAAACTAGTTTATTTTCCCAATCAATATTTGTTGAACCAATCTCATAGAAGAGGGTTGGACTTTCAAGAAAAGGACCATGATGAGTTGCTTCTTGTTTAACTTCATACTCTTTTATTTCCTTAGGTTTATTTTCTTTAAGGTTTAAAAGAAGTAAGCGAATTAGGAAAGGATCTGTTTTAACAACAGTGTTACTTTCCCCTCCAAGATCAGCTTTTCCCCAATTACCAATTGCATGTACAGTCATACACTTTGGTTTAGTTTCAGAAAGAGTTGAGTGTCTTGATAAGAAGATAACTTGATCATATTCTTTATCTTTAATATCTTCTTGGCTTGCATAAATATGTGTTTTATTAATCTCTTTAAAATAAATCTCATTTAAAGAATCTATATCAATCTTATAAATATCTTTTTTATTTTTAACAAGCTTATAGCTATTAAAAAGTTCTTCCTTAAGGTTATTAGAGGCAATATCCTCTGTTGATGAAACAATCAATATTTTCATGCTTTTTTCTCTTACTTATTAATTTTTTTTATCTTACTTATCAATAGTTATTTAAACATATTTAACTATATATATATTATATGTATATGTTTAAAAAATATTTTATAAAAAAAGGTGATAAAGGATGATTAATATTATAACTTCTCTTTTTCCATTTAGATTAAATATTAGGGACAAAAGTCCAGTAGAGTTAACTGTGCAAATAAAGAATATGGGTCTTGAAAATAAATTTATAAGCTATGATATAATTCTTGATAACACTATTTCTTTAGATAAAAGTGGTCTTAAAAAATCCTTTTCCATAAGACATGGAGATTTTAAACCAAACGAAGTAATAAACCAAAGGTTGTATATTTACCCTTTCCAAGGAATTAAACCAGGAGATAATAAAATAATAATAAGAGTTAATGAACATTACTTAGATTACGATTCATTAAAGCAAAAAACAGATAAGATAATTGTTATTAAGTCTATTTAATGTTAAGAGAGGGGAATGGTATTTTTTTAATATCCCTTTAGCTTTTTTACTATCTTTTAGAAAATGATGTGTGATTAGATTTGTTTACAAATGAGATTAGTTTTGCAAAAATTAAGTTGTACTATGTTTTAATTTTTATTGTAGTTATTTTATTAATTGGTACATTTATTTTTCAACGTTTAGAAAATCTATCCTACGTAGATTCATTTTACTTTACAACCTCTACTTTAACAACTGTTGGTTATGGAGATATTGTACCAACTCATGATCTTAGTAAGATAATAACCTCTGTTTATTCTCTTTTAGGTGTTGGTTTATTCTTATTCATTTTAGGTATTGTTACTGAATATTACTTCTATAAGAGATTTGTAAATGTTCATAAAAAAATTAAAAAATAGTTTTTTTAAAAAAATAAAATAGAAAAGAAGAAAAATTATTTCTTCTTTATTACTTTTTTCTTAGTTACATATGTTTCCATTAGTCTATCAGAGTAGTTTCTAATAGAACAACTAAGACCAATACCAACTGCAATTGCAAAGGCTAAGACAACTCCACCTAGGATTATTAAAAGTATAGTTTCTATAAACTGTACTTCTACACCTATCTGTCTTAAAGCAATATTAACAATTAATATAATAATAATTACTTGTATAACCTCTGAAACTACTTTTGAAACTTTGTGATCTTTTGAAACATGTATGTTTCTTGCAATTATTTGTGAAACAACTAATCCTACAATAGTTATTATTATAGCAAAGATTAACTGTGGCACCCAATATGCAAATTTAGTTAAAATTTCGGTTAAAACATTTATTTTAATTAAACTAGCAGCAGGTGCTAAAAACACAATAAATATTCCCCATACTATTAACTCTTTGATTATTTTTGAAAGCTTAATGTGCAGTAAGATATTTGAAAAGTCATTATTAATTACCCATTCATCTAACTTCCATTTTAAAAGTAGCTTGTATATTAAATGTCCTACAAGAAGCCCTATTAAATAACCTATGATAATAACAACTACCGCACCAATAATTCCTGGCAAATTATTTAAAATTGAATACCAAATTGCTTCAAGTGGATTTAATGTAGCTTGACCAACTTCAACAAGTGTGCTAACCATTTATTAAAAACCCCTTTATATTATTAAAATACATAAATATATTTAATAAATATGTTTAAAAAGATGTTTATTTATTTTATTATTATAGTTAAATAATTAATATATGATATTTTATGGTAAAAGAAGAAAAAACAATCATCTCAATTAAAGGACTGAAAAAAAACTTTTAAGACAAAAATAACAAAACCAGGTTTCTCTGGTGTTATAAAAAATCTTTTTTCTCCTGAGTATAAGTACATAAAGGCTGTTGATAATGTTTCTTTAGAGATTAAAGAAGGAGAGTTAGTTTCTTTTATAGGCCCTAATGGTGCAGGAAAGTCAACTACTTTAAAGATGCTTTCAGGTATTCTTTTTCCTGACTCAGGAAAAATAAAAATATTAGGTAAAGATCCTTCTAAGAAAAGAAAAATCTTGTCTTATGATATTGGAACTATTTTTGGACAGAAACCACAACTATGGTTCCATCTACCACCTATAGATAGTTTTAATCTTTTTGCAAAGATATATGATTTGGATGAAAAGGTATATAGGGAAAGAGTTAATAATTTAGTTAATCTTTTTGAAATTTCTGATATTGTTAACCAACCTGTTAGAAAATTGTCTTTAGGACAGAAAATGAGGTGTGAGTTTGTTTTAGCTTTACTTCATAACCCTAAAATCTTGTTTTTAGATGAACCAACTATTGGTATGGATATTATTGTTAAAAAAACTATTAGAGAATTGATTAAAAAAATAAATGAAAAAGAAAAAACTACAATCATCTTAACAAGTCACGATATAGGTGATATTGAAAACATATCCACAAGACTTGTTATTATTAACCATGGCCAAATTGTTTATGATGGTGATTTTAAGAAAGTAAAACAAAAGTATCTTTCTAAAAAACTACTTAAAGTAACTACAGAGGATAAGATAGATACTAATGATTTTAAGGATTTGCAAGTTATTAAAAAATCAAAGTTCTATATTGAGTTTGAGATTAACACTCATAAATTTCCTTAAAGCATGTAATGAATTTTTTATTTACTAAGTATAAGATAACTGACATCTCCATAAACGAAATGCCAATTGAAGATGTTATTGAAGAGATATATTTGGATAAACAATAGATATGAGCTCACAGATAAGTAAATATTTTTCTATATCTCTTATAAATGTAAAAGAGAGTTTGACATATATCTGGGACATTATTCTTGGAAAGGCTTTATTTATAGCTATAATTATTTTTGTATTTGCAAACCTTTGGAAAGTCATTTTTGCAACTCAGGGAGAGGTTATTCCAGGGTTTACTTTACCAATGATGGTTTGGTATTTAGTTTTTGGTGAAGCCTTAATAACATCTATTGGTAGATTTGTAAAAGAGGTTGGAGATGACATCAAGAGTGGAGAGGTGCAAACTATTTAACAAAACCATACAACAACATTATCTATAAAATGTCAGTTACTTTTGGAAAAGCATTAATTAATTTTTCATTAGTTTTATTATTTGGAGGAATTGTAGCTTACCTAATGGTTGGGGTATAAAAATTTCTTTAGTCTCTCTTCCTTTTCTTTTAATTGTTGCATTTTTAGCAATTATATTAAACTTAGTTATAGCATCAATTATTAGTTTATTTGCTTTTTGGATAGAGGATGCAAGCTCTCTCAGTTACATATATTCAAAGATTACTTTTATTTTTGGAGGAATGATTGTACCTTTAGAACTTTATCCTCCTTTGGTTGCAAAAATATCAAGTATCTTGCCTTTTAGTTACTCTGCATACCATGCATCTAAATTAGCTTTAATCTTTAGTTATGAGACTTTTTTTAAGGTTGTTGTTCAATTACTATGGATACTATTCTTTATTGGGGTATTATTTATTTTTATAGATACATAATTAAAAAAGTGAGTGTTAATGGCGGTTAAAGAAATAATATCAAATTTTAAATTGTTTTTAGAGTATCAAAAGATTTTTTTAAAGTCTGCCACAGAGTATAGAGCTAACTTTTTATTGTCTTCTCTCTTTATGTTTGTAAATGACTTTATATGGTTATTTTTTTGGTATTTAATATATTTTAAGCTTGGAGATATTAATGGATGGGTTTTTCAAGATTTAATATATATTTATGTTTTTGCAACAATAAGTTTTGGTATTGCAAGTTATTTTTTCGGTAATCACAAGGAGATTGCAGATTTAGTGGTTAAAGGAAAATTAGATTTCTATTTAACACTTCCAAAAAAAGACTTAGCACATATTTTAGTATCTAAGAACAGTTGGTTTGATCTTGGAGATTTAATTTTTGGAATCACACTCTTAATCTTTATGGTGTCTATAAAAAAGGTACCTTTAATACTTTTAATGATAATACCAGCAACAGTTATTTTAATATCCTTCGGTATACTTATAGGAAGTATTGCCTTTTATGTTCCTTCATCAGAGACTCTAGGTAATACTCTTTATGAAACAGTTATAACTTTCTCTCTTTATCCAGGTTCAATCTTTACAGGAGCTACAAAGTTTGTAACCTTGTTTGTAATACCCAGGGTTTATAACAAGTGTACCAACAACTTTACTTCAATCTTTTGACCTTACATGGTTTATTTTATTGTTCTTATTTACCTTTGCTTTACTGTTAATAGCTATATATGTTTTCTACAAAGGTTTAAAGAAGTATGAAAGCGGTAATCTTTTGTATGTAAGGATGTAATTTTTTTAAAAACCAAAAATTAGATGTGTAGTATTTTTTTAAAATTAAAAAGAGGAACAACTGCATATTTTTTCTTATAAAGATATTGATAGTTTTTTATAATGTCTTTAACAATATCTTTCTTATTCTTATTAAAGGTATATTTATAATTTTCAAAGATAATCTCAAAGTAATATTTAGTACTTGACATTAAACAAAGGTATATCTGGTAGTTTCTATAGAAAAAATATTTTTCATAGATATTATCAATTTTTTTAAAGTACCTTCTGTATTCTTTGAAAAACTCTTTTTGATATTTAACAAAATTATTAGAATGGGATAACTTTGTAATATCAAGTAAAGGACTTGCTAATCTAAAATATTCCCAATCAATTAAATTAATATTTTTACCATCTGAGATAATGTTTCCTAAAGTTAAGTCTCCATGTACTAAATAAAGATCTTTGTTTATATCTTTAGGCTTATCTTTTTCTATGTTTAAACGTATACTTTTTAACAGCTTTGAAAGTTCTGGATGTCTATGACCAATATACTCTTCTTTTCTAATAAACTCATTTCTAAGATCATTAAAGTTCTGTTTATAGACAGAGAATCTATCTAAAAAAGATAATTCTGTTTTGTTTATAAGTGCAATTTTTTTAGCTATAACCTTAATGTTATTTTTATTAAGTACAGTTGCTTTGCCTTTAAGGTAAGTTATAATGATATATGAACAAGAAAAAATTTTCCTTTTCTTGAAAAATAAACTTCTTTTGGAACATTACCAGAGGTAAATTTATTTAAAATCTTAAGGGCATCATACTCTTTTTTTGAGTGTTTAGATGAGCAGTTATTATAACCATTGAGATTTACTCTAAAAAGATACTCTTTTTTATTAACCTTAAAATAAACATTGATGTTCTTTCTACTTATCTTTAAAAACTTTAATTTTTATTAACCTTAAAATAAACATTGATGTTCTTTTCTACTTACCTTTAAAAACTTTAAATTAGTGGAGATTATATTTTTACAAGAAAAAAGAGCAGGTGATAGACCATCTATCTCTTTTTTAATATCAAAAAGCTTAATTTCCATATTTATCTTATATTTAATTAAGTTTATAAACATAATTATTATATAATTTATAAAAGAAAGGTATAAAATTTAGATAAAAAATAAAATAGAGTTTATATATTTATCTGTCTTATATATTTCTATTAAATTTAGGTTTTAGATATGGATGAAATAGAGTTTAATTACGAAAACAAAGAATATAGTGAAATAGTCTATAAAGTCATTTTAAAAAGTTTAGAGTTAAGTGATCTTAATCCTTATTTTAAAGACAATTTATCTGATAATGATAAAAAAAAAGTATTTGCAGAAATAAAAAATATAGATCATAGTGTTATTTCAACTGAAGATATTATCCTTGCAACTAAATTTTTTTTAAAAGAATATCTAAAAGAAGAATTTTCAAACTATCTTGTTGATTATCTTATTGGGTACAAAGAAATAGCCCCAATTATGAATAGTGATGATTATGAAGAAGTAATGATTAATGATTATAATAAGGTTTTTGTTATATCAAGAAAAAATGTGTATTATAAAACAAATATTACTTTTGAAAAAAACAGCTTTAATATCTTTTTTGAGTATGTTAAAAAAACAGTTAATGGTGATTTTAAAAAAAGAGATTTTATTGATGGAATCTTGCCTGATAACTCAAGAATAAACATTGTTTCAAAAGATGTTTCAAGGTTTAATGTAATTACCATCAGAAAATATCTTAAAACTCCTTTAACAGTCCTTGATTTAATAAATAATAACACGGTTAATTATGAAGTTGCAGCTTATTTATGGACTATTGTAGATGGTTTTGGCATCAAACCAGCAAATGTTTTTATTTGTGGAGGTACAAGTACAGGTAAAACAACACTGTTAAATGTTTTACTTCATTTCATATCACCTAAAGTAAGGGTAATTGGGGTGGAAGACACCAAAGAAATGGATTTTACTATTTTTGAAAACTCAGTTAGTCTTGTAAGCAATATTGCTGACCCTGATAGTCTTTATAATATTACTTTAAACATCTTAAGAATGAGGCCTGATAGAATTATTATTGGAGAAACTAGGGGTAAAGAGGCTAAGGCCTTATTTATGGCAATGGATACTGGACATCAAGGATGTATTTCTACTATACATGCAAACAACAGTTCTGATTTGGTAAATAAACTTACTTCAAATCCAATGAATATAGAGGAAAGTTATATTAAACTTTTAGATGTTATAATTACTTTTGATAAAAAAATAATTGGTAATAAAATGTATAGGTATGTTTCTCAAATTTCTGAAATTTCAAGAATGGGTAATATTACTATAAACCATATTTATAATAATGAAAATATGGACTCTAATGCTAAATTAAACTTTATGGGATCTTACTTTTTAGAAAAATTATGTAACTATATATCAATATCTAAATTTGAATTACAGATTGTTATTGAAGAAAGAATAAAGGTTTTAAAAACAATGATTGAAAGAAATATAAATGACCCTGACCAGATAAGAAGTATTTTAACAGATAGTAGGTTTAGTTATAAGACAATATTACATAAATAATTGTTAGTAAAAAAAGATATGTTTATAAATAATTTGTATTTATATATAGATGATAATTATTAGTATTACAATCACATATATTTTATTTGTTATAGTTTATGCTATATTAATATTTTTAGGATTTTTATTATTAGAAGATTCTAATGTGTTAAAGAATAAGGTAAAAAAGTAAAAGTAAATAAACATAAAAAATGGTTTAGTTATTTTATATTTATTTTCTTATATGCTATATTAATCATAAATAGTTTCTTTACCTACATTTAATTATTATTTCTTTATTATTATACTCTACTTTACTTTTCTTTATAATTTATTCTATAAAGAAATATTGGATAAAATAATGTTCTATATTTATTGGACATTATTTTAATTGTTTTCTTTTGGATACTATTTTTTTATTAATCTTTAAGATATCATAAACAAATATTTTAGAGTTATCAAAAGAGGTAATTTTAGAATTATAGTCTTTATTTGTTATATAAGATATAATTGCTCTGCCTATGCCATTGTCACAAGTTATTAATATTGTTTTATCTGAAAAATTATTATAAAGATAGTCAATAAAGTTTTTAGCTCTCTTTAAAAAATCTTTATTTTTTTCTCCTTCTTTATTTTCATATATTACAAAATAATAACTTTTTAAAGACCATTTAAATTCTTTTTTTGTTTTTCCTGTAAGTTCACCTAAATTTTTTCTCTAAGTTCTTCTGTATATATTAAAGGTTTTTTTAAATGATATTTATAGATTTCTTTAATGGTATCTTTTGCTCTTTTAAGATCACTTGAAAAGAAAAGATCTATTTTTTGATTCCTTAATTTATTGCCAATCTCTTTTGCCTGAGATATCCCTTTTTCAGTAAGTTTGCCAGGCAGATGTTCTTGCATTATTCCTTTAGTGTTTTCTACAGTTTCTCCATGTCTTGTGATTATTAATCTCATATTAATTTTCCCTATATTTAGTTTATATTTAATATACTAGCATTCTCTTTATAATATTTTTTGTTTTCTCGGCCAGGCGCCCTCTGCTTGAAAAGAGATATAGGCTTATAAGACATATATCTACTATTAAGTAATTTTTTTAAAAAAGGAGGTTTGATGGATGATAAATGAAATTAACATACATAATATACTGAATTGTTTGCTTGGGCAAATTTAATTTAATAGACAAGAGATTAGTTATGTATAGTCAAGTGTTAGTGAAAGAAATAAATGCAGTAAAAAATAGTTATGAAAAATAGTAATTTAACTTTCGAAATAATATTTATGAGAGATGAAAATAAGAGCAAAACATTTTTTTCATAAATTTGTAAAGAAAATTTAAGTTACTATACATAACTAAAAAAAGAGGTAAAAAATTATTAAAAAAATTTCTACAGATTTTCGGCTTATTTTCGCCTCAGTTATTCATCGGCATAATACCCCTTATGCCGAATTTTATGGCTATAAATGTGCTTTTTTTAGTGTTTTTTTACATTTTTTAGAAGATTTGGATCTAAGCTAAAAAAGCATTAAAAACAGAGGTCAAAAGGCATAGGGTAATTGACCTATAAACAGGTTTTTTTAGGGGTTTAAGCGCGATTTTCCTTAAAACAAGTTATTTTTAGGAAATTAGATCTTTTTTTGGTTAAAAAGAAGAAAAATAGTTTAAATAATTTTTTCAACGTAAAGGAAAATTGATTTTTTAAAAAATAAAATATATAGTTATGTTTAAGTCAATTTAAAAAAACAATTGTCCAAGATTTAGCGAATATTTGTGTTAAAGTGATTTTCAAAAGTAAAACAAAATTTAATTATTGATAAAATATTGTCTCTTCAACAAACTAAATAATAAACACCACAACCATGTTTAAGAGTATACATAATTAAACAAGGGGATTTATTTAAAAGGGTTTACAACCTTTAATCCCTTAATCTTCTTAAATACTTCTTTATCCTCAGTATAAATCACTTTTATATTATTATCAAGCATTGTTTGAGCTAGCAAAGCATCAAAAAATAACATCTTTTTAGAATAACCTAAATCAATAGCATTTAGTAAGGTTTTTTCAGAGTAACTTATAACTTTAAATAAAGTCTTAAGCTCAATAACTTGTTGTTCTATTTCTTTTTTATTTAATTTAAATTTGTTTTTGCAAATATTTATATATTCAGTGATTGTTTGTAATGTTATGTAGTTATTATCTTTATTAGCATACTTTTCAATAATTTCTACAGCTTTCTCATTATGTTTTTTATTTAATAAAAAATAAGCATTAATAATAATACTAGTATCGATCAATATTTTATCATCCATTTTAGTCACCTACTTATAATATTCGTCCCTATTTTTTATACTTTTTAACCTAGTTTTTATAGGATTTTTAAGTCTTTCAATCATATTTTTCTTAAGATTATCCCTACTATTTTCTAAATTATTTAAAGCTTTTATAATAGTTTTACTTAAAGCATCCTTTCTATTACCATAGTGCATCTTTGCTGATTCTCTTAAAAGTCTTTCAGATTCTTTATCTAAAGATATTGTAATTACACCCATTTATTCCACCTTATTTATCTTATACCGAAAAAACAATTTAAATTTTTATTAATATTTAGTAGAAAAGGTTTTTAAAGGTATTTATTATATTATTTAAATAAGATTATATTTAAATAGTATATTATTTAATAAATAATAATTTTTTAAGCCAGTAAAATTTTTAGCTAAAAACACTGTCCAATAAATATAACTAAACAAAAAATTAAAAATAATTAAAAAAATTATAAAATTTAAATTATAAATTAATATTAGCATAATTACGCGCATTAGAAATAGCTTCTTGGATTTCTTTTGTCCATTCTTTCTTATTTTGTAAAAGTGTCTGACAAAGCTCAATAAATATCTTTTCAGAAACAACAGGAGCTCCTTGACCCATACCATAAGATAATTTTCCAAAAGAAATAAGTAAATCTTTAATTTTATCTTTTTTACGTGTAATTAGTTTATTACCTCTGCCTATAAACTGATGTACAATCATATCAATATCAATTGGAATAACTTCATTTTTACCCTTTAATTGAGCAACCAAATCATAAGGACTATAACCCATATCAATTATTTTTCTATAAATATATTCAACTTCCTTAATTGCTTCTTTAGAATAATTAAAAGCATTATTTCTTTTAAATTTAGAAACAGTCGTAGGCCCAACTCTATTAATAAATGCAGAAGAAACTTGTACCCAAATAGGTTTATGATTATCTAATAAACCCACTCTTAAAAAAGCAGTTTTTGGAAAAATATTTTTTCCAGAAGGATACTTAAAAGTTTCTAGTTTTTTAATAACACTTTTATAAATATTAATAGTATCATTATCATAACTTAACTTAAAAAACTTAATAGCAACTCTCTTTTTTTTGAGGAGAATCTTTTAATTTTAAGAAACCATTGTAAATAAAACCAATCTTTCCTTCTCCAATTAGTTGAATTTTTATCTAAATATAATCTTTCAACAACCTTATGCTCGCTTAAAATATTAAAATCAAACCTTCTATTAGGTTTTTTACTAATTTAATTTAAAATTAACTTTATTTGATGTTTTGTTTTTTCTTCTAAAACATGTTCATAACTCTTAAATCTAACAGTAGAAGAGTTAATTTTACGAGGAATTGATAAATTTTTTCTTACAACCATAAATGTATCTAATTTATATCTTAATAAATATTTAATTAACAGATACTTTTAAAAAACAGTTTATCTTTAAATTTTACATATATGACAATAAATTTAGAATTATTCTTAAATGACTTAGGTCCACATATTAAAGAAAATGAAGCAATCTATTTATTCTTTAATACTTACTCTAAAGATTCATTTAGATCAATAACCACTAAACAAAAAGAATATATTTTAAAAAAATACCATAATTCTCTTGAACTTGAAAATGCCCTAAAGATATTAATCTTACTTCCAAAAGATTTATCCTTTAATAAAATAATTAAATCTATTGACTATAATCTTAATTTTAGAAATAAATTCAAAGAAATTTCTTTTAGAAAAGATTTTAAAATTAAAAAATCTAATTACACTTCTCCTCATGAGTTTTATAACGGCACTCAGTACGATATTTTTTATAAAAATGAAATAATAGCTAATTTTAATTTTCTATTCAGTTTTGAAAAAAGCGATCCTACTCTTAGGTTAAAGTATATGCAAGGAGTTAAAGGTAAAAGAAACGATTTACAAAGACTTTCATCAAAACTAAATCAAGATTGGATGTCTAAAGTAATTACCTTCATCCAAAAATACTCTGAAAGTAAAAAAATTAACTATGTTTTAGAAATGCCCCCAAAATACAACACAGCTTCTGAAAAAGAATATAAAAGATATGCTTTTGAAAATTATTTAAAAAGGTTTATAGATTTAAAAGTTCCTCTCTCAAAAATAGATTTTAAAAATGTACCTAAAGAATGCATGCCTGAGATTAAAAGTTTAATAAAACCAACAACTTCTAAGAAAATTATACCTTTATCTATGATAAAACATAAAAAGAAAGCACATAGGTAATTTATAAGAAAAAGTAATGTTTATAAACATTTTTTAACCTAATATAGTTATACAAACTATATTTGGTTATATTTATGAAACAAGAAGTTAGAATTTTATTAGGGTTATTAGTTTTCTATTTAGTATATATCTTATTTGTAGATTTTACTAAACTATCTAGTATTCCTTTAATAATTGTTGCTGGGATCTTTATAATCTATTTATTTTTACCAGATATATCTAATGAAGATAATATGATCAACAAGCATCAAAAAAACATATCAATACTTCTGTTTATAGCTGCAATTATAGTCTTTATACTCACTAAATTGTTATTAGTGCCTTTAATAATAATAGGATGTATCTTTGTCTTAGTCTTTTTAACCACAAGTCCTTCAATATACAAATCCTTAACAACAGGAATCTATCTTTCAGCTCCATTATTTCTTTTAAGCCCATTTTACTTTTTATTTGCTTTTTTAGGATTTTTAACTTTCTGGGTAGCTTCAAGAATCTAAGCTTTAAGATATTTTAATTTTTTTTCCTCTTCAAACTTTTCAATAGCATACCTAAGCATTGTCCTTGGCATTTCCTTTACATGTTTATCTAAGAATTTAGTTTCTTCTTGTAGATCCCTATTTCCAATCTCTCTAAGCATCCATCCAACTGCTTTATGGATTAAGTCTTCCTTATCTTTCAAAAGAATTTTTGATATTTTTAAACTATCAGAAAAATAGTTATTTTTAATAAAATAAAAAGTAGCTATAATAGAGATCCTTCTAATAAAAAGCTTCTCTGATTTAACCCACTTGTAAAGTACATCTCTTTTAGAAGGATTTTCAAAAAGATATCTTCCAATAATGTTTGGAGCAGAAGAGTCCACTAAGTCCCAGTTGTTTACATATTCAATATTTTTAACATAATAATCAAATATTTCTTTTTGTCCAAGATTACTTTCAATATCAAATCTATAAACCAATAAAAATAAAGCAACCTGTCTATGTTCATGAACTTTTGAAGTGATAAGGACGTTCAAGTCAGTGATTTTAATTTCTTTAAAATATTTTTTAGCAATACTTCTCTGTAAAGGAACAGATAAACCAAGAAAGACATCCCCTTCTCCATACTCTCCCTTACCAGTCTTAAAGAATCTTTTGGAGTGAAGGCTTCTTTCTTTATTAAAGTAAGAATCTATTTCTTTTTTAATAATTTTGACATCCATAATAATTTAACTTTCTAATGTAGGTTAAAAAAGAATACCACTCATGTTTTTCTTCTTTAATAACTTTCCAAACATCTAAATCAATTTCAGGAAAGAATGTATCTCACTGATACTCTTGATCAATTCTTGTAATTTCTAATTTTGTTGCAATTTCAATAGATTGTTTGTAAATGGATGCTCCACCAATGATATATATTCTTTCATTAATACTATGTCCAAAATAAATAGCATCCTCTAAAGAATGTTTAATAAAAATATTTTTTTCATTAAAATCATCTTCTTTAAAGGTTAAAACAATATTTGTTCTATTAGGAAGTGGTCGTTTAGGTAAAGAAAGGTAAGTATTTTTACCCATGATTATAGGATGCCCTGTTGTAAGCTCCTTAAAATGAAGAAAATCTTCTTTAATATACCAAGGTATCTTGTTATCTTTACCTATTACATTATTTTTAGAAACTGCAGCAATAATGATTACTTCTTTCATTTATAAAAAACCTCTTAAACAGCAATTTCAAATTTTATAGGTGGCTGTTTTTTTATAATCAATAATCTCAGTATCAGAGTATTTCCATTCAAAGATAGATTTAAAGTTTTTAGTTTCGATCTTTGGTAAACTAAAAGGTTCTCTTTTAAGTTGTTCTTTTAAACCCTCTATATGATTTTCATAAACATGTGTATCCCCTAAAAAACCAATTAATTTTCCTTCCTTAAGACCAGCTTCTTTTGCAAGTTAATGTAATAATAATCCATAGCTCGCAATATTAAACGGCAGTCCTAAAGCATAGTCAACAGATCTTTCATTCCATAATAGATTTAACTTACCATTAATAACAGTTACTTGAAAGCCATAATGACAAGGTGGAAGAGCCATTCTATGAATATCAACAGGGTTCCAAGCAGATACAATCATTCTTCTATCATTTGGATTTTTCTTTAATGTATCTACAAGTTTTTTAAGTTGATCAATTCCTAATCCTTCAGGTGCTTTATCAAAAGAAGTATATTTTGCACCAAAGTTTCTCCATTGCCAACCATAGATAGGTCCAATCTCTCTTTCTTCTTTCATTTTTAATTTAGTTTCTTCATCAGTTCCATAAGGTACAATATCAGGTGAACACCATTGATCCCAGATATGATTATTTTCAGACATTAACCATTTTTTATCAGTTAAACCTTTAATAAAAAACTCAAGTTCAGATGCAACTAATCTAAAAGGCACACTTTTAGTTGTAAGTAAAGGGAAACCATAAGCCATGTCATGTTCAAACATAGCTCCAGCAATAGCAACAGTATTTACACCTGTCCTATTTTCTTTAATTTCTCCTTTTTCAAGAATGTCTTTAATAATGCTTAGGTATGCTTTCATATTTTATCAAACCCCTTTTTCTTTTACCTTTTTTAAAACTTCTAAAGATATTTCTTCTCTTGTCCTAATCCCTTTATTTTTATCAGAACAATCAATAGTTATCCAATCATATTTTTTAGCAACATATAAAAAAGCTTGTGATGCTTTTTTCATATGTTCTGGATCTTTTTCATGAATATCATTTTTTTTAACATTGTTTGTAAATTTTTCAGATTTATTATCCTGTGCAAGCCTTCTTGCAATCTCAGGATCAAGATATAAAAAAATATTTATATCTGGTTTTGGTATTTTAAAAATATTATACTCTAAATCAAATAACCAATCAAGAAATTTATCTCTTTCTTCTATATTTTCAATTTTTCCTGCTTGATGTCCCATATTTGCAGAAACATATCTGTCACAAAGAACAACCCTTCCTTCGTTAAGCCACTCTTTAATCTTAAAAGAAGCTGCAAACCTATCTACAGCATAAAGAATAGATGCTTGATAAGGAGTAACATCATTAGCAGATCCATACTTACCATTAAGATATTCTTCTGT
Organism: Candidatus Iainarchaeum sp.; assembly: GCA_037441475.1. Classification (GTDB taxonomy): domain Archaea; phylum Iainarchaeota; class Iainarchaeia; order Iainarchaeales; family CSSED10-239; genus Forterrea. The sequence goes on along the minus strand of JBBISB010000001.1, from coordinate 80,784 downwards.
AGGTGCAGCTGATTTTAAACCATACTGTGGAAAATCAATTGTTTCAACAAAGTATCCTTCTTTTAAAAGATTTTCTTTTAAAAGCATAGTTTGTGTATGTTTTCCAGAACCATCAGTTCCATCAATAACAATTAACTTTCCTTTCATATAATTTCACTACCTTTCATAATTATTATCTTAAAAATTCATTTAATTTTTCTAAAACTTCACTAATATCCTTATACCTAATAACTTTAAAATTATCATTACCATCAACCATTGCAGATAATCTCTTACCTTCTTTTTCTCTATAAAGACAAATTATTTTTTTACCTATTCCTTCAGCAAAACCAAGTTCATAACCAACCCCTAAAGAAACTTGTGTAACCTCAGCAATTAAAATATCAGCATTCTTAATCCATTCAATATCTCTTAAATATATTTCTTTAGAAGAAAGATTTTTTTCTCCATAACTTGATAAGCCTTTATCTGAGATATGTTCTGTTAAAACATCATGCCCTTTTTCTTTAAGATATTTAATTATCTCAAAATAAATCTCTTGATCATCTCTTCCACCACTAATTGATCCTGCAAAGTATATTTTCATTTTTTACCATCTTTTCCTAAATTATATTTCATTAATTTTAAATCTTTCTAAAAAACAAATAACTTCTTCTTTTATCTTTTCATGTATCTCTATATCTTCAGGATTAGATATAACTCTATCTATAAATGAAACAATTAATCTTACATCTTCTTCTTTCATTCCCCTATTAGTTATAGCAGGAGTTCCAATCCTTATCCCAGATGTTACAAATGGTTTTTCAGGATCGTTTGGTATAGCGTTCTTATTTACAGATATATTACATTTCTCTAAAAGTTCTTCTGCTTTTTTTCCAGTAATTTTTTTACTTCTAAGATCAACTAACATCAAATGGTTATCAGTTCCATTTGTAACAAGATTAAAACCATATTTTAAAAGTTCTTGAGCAAAAACTTTTGAATTTTTTAAAACCTGTTCTTGATATTCTTTAAAGGATGGTTCTAAAGCTTCTATAAAGCATATAGCTTTTCCTGCAATAATATGCTCTAAAGGTCCACCTTGAAAACCAGGAAAACAAGCTTTATCTATTTTTTTAGAAAGTTCTTCGTTATTGGTAATAATAAACCAACCTCTAGGCCCTCTTAATGTTTTATGAGTTGTAGAAGTTATAATGTATGCATATTCAACAGGCGATTGATGCAAACCAGCTGCAACTAAACCTGCTATGTGTGCCATATCAACCATAAGATAAGCACCAACAGAATCAGCAATCTCTCTAAATCTTTTAAAGTCTATTTTTCTAGGATAAGCAGATGCCCCTGCAACAATCAATTTTGGTTTAATTTCTTTTGCAAGATTTTCTAAAGCTTGATAATCAATATATCCATCAGAGTCAAGACCGTAAGAAAAAGAAGTATAATTTTTTCCAGAAAAATTAATCTTATAACCGTGTGTTAAATGTCCACCTGCATCAAGAGACATTCCTAATATCTTATCTCCAGCTTCAAGTAAAGAAAAATATGCTATCTCATTAGCATTTGATCCTGAATGTTGTTGAACGTTTGCAAATTTACAAGAAAAAAGTTGTCTGCAAGAATCAATTGCCATTTGTTCAATTTCATCAACATTAACACACCCTGAATAATATCTTTTTGACGGATATCCTTCAGCATATTTGTTTGTTAAAACAGATCCACAAGCTTCTCTTATTTTTTTAGAGGTAATATTTTCAGAAGCTATAAGCTCAATTGTCTCTTGTTGTCTCTTTTCTTCTTTTTTTATAAGATTAAATATTTTTTCAATATCTTTCATTAATATATTAATACAAGAATACGTTTTTATATAAATTGGATTATGTAGATTGCAGAGGATGGCAATTAAAAAAAAGAAGCCTTTAAATCTTCTTCCAAGTATATTATATATGTGGTTTTGAGCTTACTTTTATTTTTGCAAAAAGAAGATAAAGGAGGTGAAAAACACTGATAGAATACTACTTTTGACCTTTCTTTGTTTCTTGAAGAAATAACTTTATTAGTAATTTTAGTTAAATCTCTTCACAGTTTTATAAAAAGTCTGTGTTCCTTAGATAGTCATCTACTATACTTAATAGCAATTCTTCTAATAGTTATCCTATACTTCCTTTAATTGCCTATAAAGGTTTAAAGCCTAACTTTCTTTTGGTACTTTAAAATTAATTATTTAATTATTATATATATTTTTCTTTTTAATAAACAAATCATCTAACCTTTTACAAGATATATCTAAAAGTGCATAAAATTCTTTAATGTTTGTTGTGTTTTGAGATTTTTTTAAAAGTTCAGTAAATATCCTTCTAAAATTTGTTTCAACATTAAAAGCAGTTTGAACAGTAATACTTTTCAAAAAATTAAGATCATAAGTCATTTCTTTTTTAGGTATTTTTTCAATATCTGCTAAAAATAATTTTGTTCTATAAATCATTTCTTCTTTTTGTAAGAAAAAAGTATTTATATTTTCAAGTCTTTCAATAGCTAAATTGTAATATTTATTAGAATTTCTTCTTCCTAAAGCATTTAACCTTGCATTAAGAATTGATATATTCATATTTGTTTTATCAATCTCACTATACTCTCTATTATTTTTATTTAATCTAATTGATTTCTTATATTCCGTTAAAAAATTAAACACTTCATTAGCAGAAATCTTTTGATCAATAGCTAAGTCTCTTTTAATTTCTTTTTTAATCTCTCTATTTAGTATAAATCTTTTTACTTTTTCAATCTTATTATTCTTAATCATAATAAACCATAATACACAAGGTATACTTTTATCTATATATATAAAACAGTAAAACAAAAAGTATTTTAAACCTAATTATACAACATTAATTTGCATTAATAAAAAAAAAGGGGTTTTTAATAAATGTACGATGTAATAATAGTTGGTGCTGGTCCTGCCGGTCTTTTTTCTGCTTTAGAGTTTTCTAAACAAAATAAATCCTTAAAAGTAATTTTAATAGATAAAGGAAATCTAGTTGAAAACAGAAAAAAAACAGAAGTTATGAATGGTTTTGGAGGCGCAGGTACCTTCTCTGATGGAAAACTACATTTCACTCCAGTTCTCTCTCATGAAAAGCTTTTACATCTTTATTCCTTAAATGAATATCAAGAGTACTTAGATTATGTTGAAAAGAAATTCTTAGAGTATGGGGTAGACCCTGATTACTATCCAAAAAACATGCAACAAGCAAAAGATTTAGTTGATAATGCTGAAAGAAATAACATTAAACTATTTATAAGAAAAACCTTACATGTAGGAACAGATAAACTTCCTACAATTATTAAAAAAATGCAAGATGATGTTTTAAAGAGAATAGAACTTCTACCTAACACAGAGATAAAGGACCTAATAGTTGAAAATAAAGAAATTAAAGGTGTAAAAACAGTTGATGGAAAAGAAATTTTAGGAAAGTACGTAATATGTGCACCAGGAAGATACAATGCCTCATGGGTTGAACATATTACAAAGAAACACAAAATTGAAACAGTTTATGATAAAGTAGAGGTTGGTGTAAGAGTTGAATTTCCATCTTCAATTAATAATGGTCACTCTGAACTAATGTATGAAACAATTTATTCTCTATATACAAAAACATTTGATGATGTTGTAAGAACTTTTTGTCCTTGCCCAAAAGGATTTGTAGCTGTTGAAGATTATGATCACTATGTATGTGTTAACGGTTACTCAAACTCAAATAACGATGGAAAAAATTCAAACTTTGCTTTAGTTGTAGAAGTAGCTTTAACAAAACCCTTAGAGTCAACAAGAAAATATGCTGAATTTATTGCTCAAGGTGTAACTCTTCTAGGTGCAGGAAAACCAATCATACAAAGGTTTAAGGATCTAAAACAAGGAAGAAGATCAACTCCTGAAAGACTTTTAAAAGCACACATAGAACCTTCTTTAAAAGATGCTGTTCCAGGGGATATAGGTATGGCTATGCCTTACAGAATAACAACTAACTTAATTGAGGGTATTGAAGCTCTTTCAAAGATTCTTCCTGGTCTTGATGGAGATTCAACTTTTCTATATGCTCCTGAAGTAAAGTTTAGATCAACAAAGGTAAAAACAGATAAATACCTTGAAACAGAAATTAAAAACCTTTTTATGGCTGGAGATGGAGCTGGTGTTTCAGGTAACATTATAGGTGCAGCAATCTCAGGGGTAATTGCAGCAAAAGGAATTTTAAAAAAAATATAAGGTTTTTTCCTTATAAAAACAACTCTCTTAAAAATTGATTTAAACAAGATAATAATATATGGAAGAAGAAAAAATATTAATTGATAGAAAGACCTTAAAGGCAATTGCATCTGATACAAGGATGGATCTTTTAAAAGAACTTTCTAAACGTAAATATACTCTTTCAGAATTAACCACAAAACTAAACCTAAAAGGTCCAACAATTAAAGAACATTTAGATAACCTTATAGACGCAGATCTTGTTAAAAGAGAAGAATCTGATAACAAATGGAAATATTATTTTTTAACAGAGAAAGGAAAAAAATTAGTTAAACCAAAGGAAATAAAAGTTTTAATTTCTTTTGTAGTAACCATCTTTGCAACCTTTGGTCTTATTGGGTATTATATTTTTAGTTCTGTTTTTTCATCAAAATATACTGCCAAGTCCTATGATGCAGCTATTAATGTTACTGAAAGAATGATGACAAGTAAAGTGGAATCAGCACCAATGGCTGTAATGGATATTGCTCAAGGAGCAACAGCACAAGCAGAACCAATTATATACACTTCTTCTTTTAACAAAGAAATCATTTTAATCATAGCAATATTCTTTTTAATAGCCTTAACAATCTTTTTATTAATCCTTGCAATTAAAGAAAGAAAAAGGAATAAAAATAACTGTATAGATGTTATTGACTGATTTTTATATAAAAAACAGTTTTTAGTAAAAAAACAAATGTTTATAAATTCTTTCCTCTTATTTAATTTATATTTGTATAAAATAATTATAAAGAGGGATGAAAAATGCAATTTTGGGTAATGTTAGGATTTACATTAATTATTTTTGCTTGGATATTACAACTTTTAGAAGTATGGAATAAAGGAAAGAACATTAGCTTATGGTTTGTCTTTTTCTATTCTATAGGTGTTTTATCTTTAGTAATTGATGGTTTTATGACAAAAAATATAGATGTGGCTTTTTTAAACATCATAACTTTAGTCTTTTCAGGAATAATCTTTGGAGTTGTTTTAGCAAATCATAAAGAAGTTTCAGAAAATAAGTTTACTTTAAAAAAACCAGTTTATAAAAAAAGACCATTAATCCAGAAATAAAAAAATTAGAAAAATATGACTTCAGAGATTATTCAAGACATAGAGTATGTGTTCTCTGGAGTTACTGATATTTTTTTAAAAGCTTTAAAAGGATTAATACTTTCTTTTTCTTTATTAATAATAAGTAGATTTTTAGATATTGTCTTTGGAGTCTCCTGGATTACAAATGAACAACTTCTAATGGTTTTTATCTTATGTTTTAGTTTTTATCATAGTTTTATAAGTTATAAAAAGTTTACTGCTTTCTATGTAGCTGGATGGGTAATAGGTATATACGCCATGGTTTTCTTAAATTTAATACCTTCTTCAAACGCTTTAGTTTATATCTTAATACCAATTGTTGTAATAACAATAAGAAAACTTCTTTTCCATCATTAAAAATAATTTTTAAAAAATATCAAAACAAATAAATATACTTTACAACAAGATAATTAATGTGATCAAAAAATGTATGGATTATTATTTTTAACAATTTACACTTTAGTTTATTACTTCCTTGTGTATAAGAAAACAAAACACTTGAACTTAACTAAAGAAACTATTAATATGTTTAAAACTGATTTTCCAACTTCCTTTTACATAACTGTTTTTTACATAGTACTTTTAATATCTCTTATAAACTACGTTTTTTTCACAGGTTTATTTTCCTTATCATTAGTTGACAGTATAGGTATAATACTTATAATCCTTTCTGGAGTAATTGAATACCAGGGAATCATAGCTTTAAAAGAAAACTATTATCCTCAGACAGGTAAAGAAAAATATCTAGTTACAAAAGGCATATACAGAAACATAAGACACCCAATATACTTATCAGGTGTTTTTTTAGCTTCAGGAATATTAATTCTTTTTTCAAAAAATCTTTTCTTTTATCTATTTTTGGTTGTTATTCTAACAATTATTTATAAGGTTGAATCTGAGGAAAGATATTTGGACAAAAGGTTTCCAGATTTTAAGAAATATAAGAAAACAAGTAAAAAGTTAATACCTTACATCTATTAACTTCCTTCTTTTTAAAAAAAGAAAATATTTTTAAATAAAAAAGTATTTATACTAATCGTAGTATATATATGTATATTAATGTTTTAATTAAAAAAACTAAAAAATAAGATTTAAAATGATAAACACATATAAGGACTTTAATAAATACATTGCCATGTCTATTTTAATAATACTTTTTATTTTCATTGTTATCTACCTATGGCAGTATGTAAACGGTCTTTTAGGTGCATTCATTCTTTTTGCTCTCTTCTTACCTCTTCATAAGTTTTTTACAAATAAACTTAAATTAAATAAAAATTTATCTGCAATAATAATAATAATTATAACCTTATTAATAGTAATAATACCAAGTTACTTTGTAGTAATGAAATCATACAATCAAATAAATGAACTTACCTCTCAAAAGGACATCTTAATATCTCAACTAGAAGCTTTTGAAGCTAAACATCCTGGTCTTAACATAGCATACACAATTAATAGTTATATTCCAAACCTCACAAACTGGACTGCAGATGTTTTGTTTAGAAGTATAAACAATATTGTTAAAGCTGTTGTAACTTTAATAATAATGTACTTTTTACTTTTCTATCTTTTATTATATCATAATGAACTTTATTCTGTTTTAAAAGAATATCTTCCTTTTAGTGCTAAAAACTCAATCATCTTAGCAAGAGAGTTTAAGAATGTAACTTACTCAACATTAATAACCACTGGTCTTCTTGCCTTGTTCCAGGGTTTTCTTTTAGGTCTTGGTTTTTGGGCTTTAGGCATTAACGGTGCTGTCTTTTGGGGTCTTCTTGCAGCAGTTCTTTCCTTCCTTCCAATCCTGGGTGTGCCTTTAATATGGATTCCATACGCATTTATATTTTTAATAAGAGAAGACTACTTTACAACCATAGCAATAGTTGTTTTAGGTTTAGTAATCAACTACTCTGAATTTTTTATAAGACCTTACTTACAAAGAAAGATAGGTGACCTTCATCCACTTGTTTCTATCTTAGGTATCTTTATAGGTATTTCTGCTTTTGGTTTTGTAGGTATAGTTATAGGTCCTTTAATAATATCTTTCTTTATCCTAACCTTTAGGATGTTTAAAGAAGAATACTTGGATCAAAATAAATAAAAAAAAAGATAAAATTATTTTTTTATCTTTTTCTTAACAATTTTCTTAACTACTTTTTTAGGTTTAGAAATAGCTTTTTTTTAAAAGAAGGTTTAACTTTTTCTTTAACAACTTTATTATCTCTCCATGCAACAATACCTAAAATTATTAAACATGCAACATTTATTAAAGTTAAAAGACTTAATGCTCCATGATAATTTCTTTTTTCAAATATTTTCCATATCCAGTATGTTCTAAAAGCATATAATGTAACCACACCAATGATTATTAAAAGCAATAAGAACAAATTAACAAACGGTATAATAGCGAAAGGAAGGAATAAAAAAGGTAAGGCTATAGGTAACATAGCAATAAGCCCCCATTCCCATTTTTCATCTGCTAATAAAGGATAAAGGAAAAATTGTGCTATAGGTATCCAAGCAAGGTATGCATGTTTTGAACCAAGTTTTTTTGCAATTGTAAAAAGTGCATAAGCTTTATATAAAAAGACAATTAATGCTATTAATAAAGCTATAAAAACTGTGTATAAAACAAAAGCTCCAAAACCTAAAAAATTTGCAACTAACATTTCTCCACTTAACATTTTAAAAACTCTCCTGTATTAATTTATATATATAAAAGTAATCTAAAGTATTTAAAAGATTATCTTTTAACTTAAAAAATGAATAAATATGAAAAAACCAATTATTTTAAGCCCAGTGGGCTCTTGGGATATGCTTGTTTCAGCTATTGATGCTGGATGTGATGCTGTATACTTAGGTATAAAAGGTATTAACATGAGGGAGAGAGCTAAAAACTTTACTTTAACAGAACTTTTTAAAGTTGTAAAGTATGCTCATGAAAGAAAAGTTGAAGTTTACTTAACCTTAAACACAATCATCTTTAATAGTGAGATATTAAAGGTTAAAAAAATATTACAAAAGGCAAAAGAGTATAAGATAGATGGTATAATTGCCTGGGATTTAGCTGTAATTAAACTTGCAAAAGAATATAAACTTCCAATTCATTTAAGCACACAGGCAAGTGTTTCAAACATAGAGGCAATAAAGCAATACTATGATTTAGGGGTAAGAAGATTTGTTCTTGCAAGAGAATTAACATTAAAAGATATTCAAAAGATTGTAAGGGATTCTAAAAAAATAGATCCTTCAATAGAGATTGAAACCTTTGTTCATGGTGCTATGTGTGTTTCTGTAAGTGGAAGATGTTTTATGTCTGAGTTTCTTTATGGAAATAAGACTTCTGCAAACAGAGGCAAATGCATACAACCATGTAGAAGAAAATACATTATTCTAGACCCAGAAACAAGAAAGGAACTTGAAGTACATAACAACTATGTTTTAAGTCCAAAGGATATGAACACAATTCTTTTCATAGATCAATTAATAAAAGCAAGAATTAATGTCTTTAAGATAGAGGGAAGGATAAAGGGTGCTGAGTATGTTAAGATTGTAACTGAGTGTTATAGAGAAGCAATTGATCTTTATTTTTTAAAAAAACTTACTTTAAAGAAGAAAGAAGAGCTTTATAAAAAACTTGATACTGTTTATAATAGAGGTTTTTCAGATGGCTTTTATCATGGAAAACCAATAAATGCTTGGACAGATGTTTATGGTAATAAATCTAAAACTAAAAAAACATATATAGGTAAAGTTACAAATGTTTTTAAAAAAATTAATGTCTTTGAAGTAAAATTAGAAGTTGCTGATTTAAAAATAAATGATAACATCCTAATCATTGGAGATAGAACAGGAACTATTGAACAGAAGGTTACAAGCATACAAAAAGATTTTTTAACACCTTTAAAGCATGCAAAGAAAGGAGAGGTTGTTGCAATTAAGATTCTTGGTGAAAAAACTCCTTCTAAAAATGATAAGGTGTATACTTTTCAATAGTTATTTTTTAAAAAATATTTTTAATAGTGAGAAGGTATGAAAGCAGTAAAAGCAATTATTTTAAACAAAGAAGGAAAGATTCTTCTTTTAAAAAGAACTCCCCTCTATGAGAGAAAAAAAGTAATCTCAGAATTTAAGTTATTTAAGTTTCTAGATAAAAAAGATATCTGGGACCTTCCTGGTGGAGGGATTGATAAAGATGAAACTGAGATGAGAGCCTTAAAGAGAGAAGTTAAGGAAGAACTTAATGTTGATATAAGAATATTAAGTAAACAAGAGGAATGGTCTTTTATTACCCTTAAAGGAAAAGAAAGAAAGGTTATTAACTACGTTTGTGAAATTATAAGTGATATTAAAAAAATGAAACTTTCAGAGGAACATAAAGAGTATAAATGGGTAGATGTAAAGGATATCAGAAAATATAAGGTAAAAGATGAAAGCCTCTATAAGGCCATAGAAAAACTAAAAAAATAGTTTGAACCTAACCATATATAAATTATTTGTTCTTTACATATATAAAATTTAAATAAATATTTTTAGAAAATTTATTAGAGTGATCATTCATAAAAAAAGAAAATACTATAAGTAAAAAAATAACTAAAGTTGAAGAAAAAACAACTGATGAAAAAATGCCATTTGCTAAAAAAACAATACTTGGTATGCAGATGTTGTTTGTTGCCTTCGGAGCAACTGTTCTTGTCCCCCTATTAATTGGTATTAACCCAGCAATAGCATTATTCACAGCTGGTTTAGGAACCTTAGCTTTTCACTTGATAACAGGAGGAGTAGTTCCAGTTTTCTTAGGTAGTTCATTTATCTTTATAGTACCAATAATAGCAGCTACAGCCATGTATGGTTATTCAGGGGCCTTAAGTGGTCTAATAGCAGTTGGTTTAGTCTCTATTATTGTTTCTTTTATAATTAGAAAAAAAGGAATTCTGTTTATTCAAAAATTATTTCCACCAATAGTTGTAGGTCCAGTAATAATGATTATTGGTTTATCATTATCAACAACAGCTGTTAACATGTCATCCCACAATTGGTTTTTAGCAACAATTACCTTACTTGTGGCAATAGCTATTGTTATTTTTGGTAAAAGAACAATTAAGCTTCTTCCTATAATCGGAAGTATTATAATAACATATATCCTAGCAATCATCTTAGGGTTAGTTGATTTTTCTCCTATTGCAAATGCAAGATGGATTGAAGTTCCTCAGTTTATTTTTCCAACCTTTAGTTGGGGTGCAATATTATTTATTCTTCCAGTAGCAATAGCTCCAATGATTGAACATATAGGGGATATGTATGCTATAAGTAAAGCAACTAGGAATAACTTTATTAAAAAACCAGGTATACAAAGAACAATGCTTGGAGATGGACTTACAACCATCTTAGCTGCTTTCTTTGGAGGCCCACCAAACACCACTTACTCAGAGGTAACTGGGGCCATTGTTTTAACAAAATTAAAAGATCCTGTTATCCTAAGAATAGCTGCAGTTACAGCCATCTGTTTTGCATTTATTGGAAAAATAAGTGCTTTTCTTCAAACAATTCCAGATTCCATCTTAGGAGGAACAATGTTAATATTGTTTGGAATGATAACAGTTGTTGGTATTAAATCAATTACAGACTCCACAACTAACCTTAATAAAACAAAAAATATGGTGGTTGTAGGTGTAATGCTTGTTATTGGTGTTGGTGGAGCTGTAATTTCAGCAGGAACATTTACCTTAGCAAGTGTAGGTCTTGCTTCTGTAGTAGGAATTATCTTAAACTTAGTTTTGCCTGATAAAGAGATTATCTAGGCTTAATTCTTTTTCTTATTTTTAAGATAGTAGATACTGCTTTTGAATGTTTAATACTGTTTTCATAATTAGTAATTATTCTTTTTACTCTTTCTTTTTGTGGATTTAACTTTCCTTCTTTATTAAAGTACTTATCTTGAATAGTTCCATTTATTCTAAGTATTGATGTCATGGTTGTAATTACTTTTTCATAATATACATTTTCTTTTTTAAGATCAGAAATATTATTTTGATAAGCCCTAAAATACTCTAAATTTTTTGGAGTAGGTAATTTTGTTAATGCCTTTATTTTATTTTCAAAATTTTCTATCCTTGCTTTATTATCTAAAATTAATATTTTTCTGGTCTTAATAGAGCTTAACATAAAACTCTTTTCTTGAACAAAAGACTTAAAAGAAATGTTTTTTCCCTTAGAAAGTAAAGGTAAAGAAGCAGCTATAAAGGAGTCTAAAATATACTCGTACCAGTTTTTATTAAATTTATTTAAATTAATTGTAGGGTCAACTTGCTTAACCCCCTGTATAAAGTTAATCTTAATCTCTTTATTTAAGTATGAATGAGTGAAACTTAATAGCCCTATTGGATTTTGTTTATAATAAAGAACAACAATCGGTGAGTTAATACCTCTTTTAATCTTATAGCCATCAGCAAAGGTCCAAGACATTTTACTTCTAAAACTAAACCCTTCTTCTGGTTTTATAGATAAAAGATTAGATAAAACCTCACCCATATTTAATCATTATATAAAGCCTCTAACCACAACAACAGGAGTATTTGAATCAGCTGAACCAGAGACTAAGTCTGCTAAAGAAGAAACTAAGTTTTCTATTTTTCTAGGAGTTGTTCCTTGAGCTGAAAAAGCATCTTTCTTTTTGTCTTCAATAAACTTTTTCTTTTCTTTTTCAATAATTGTTAATATTTCTTCTTTACTTTTACCTTCATTGAAAAGTTTCTGCATTAAATATTTTGTTTTAACCCCAACTCTGTTTTTATTTTTAATACCTGGTGTCACTCCAAAGGCAGAAACAGGGTCTGCAAGTTCATAGATACCTGACTCAGGGTCTTTGTAAGCACCATCTCCGTAGATAACCACTTCAACATTTTTATTAAATTCTTTTTTAATCATCTTTTGTACCTTAAGGCAGACTTTATCTCCTTCTCTTGGTGCAAGTTTTATTTTTTCATTTTCAGGATCTAAAATATTTGAACCTAATAAACCATACTCAGAGTATGCTTTTTTTGAAGAATCTGAACAGATGTCTTGTAAAGTTATTACATTCTTATACCCTCTTCTCTTTATTGAAGAAATAGTATCGTTTCTATGATGTACATTTGACACAATTATTGCATCTGGTTTTTTATCTATTAAAAACTTTGTTGAGTTTGCTAAATAAACTTCAACATCTAGGCCTTGCTGCTTAACAATTGATTCATAAAAAGCAATATAGTCAAGACCAGTTTCAGGATGTAAGAATCTATTCTTTCCAATATCTTTAGTTGTTATTATGTCTTCATTAATTTTATTTAATTTTTTAAGCATCTTATGGTCAATAATAGGATTTCCTTGTTCATCATCAGGAAACTTTAGTTGTATAATTATCTTACCCTTAGATGCTGCTTTTGATATTCCCTTTAATATCATTGAAAATCTATTTCTTGAAAGAATAGGGTAGATTACTCCGATTGTAGATTTTTCTTTAAGTTTAAGTTTCTTTTTAATCTCTTGAGAAATATCATCTAAATAAACATAGTTATGTTGAGTAATTGCAACAACAGCCTCTGTTATACAAACAATATCTCCATCCTTTACTAAGTCTTTTTCTTTTTTAAAGGAGTTTTTTACAACCTCTACAATATCATCTTTGAAAGTAATAATTCCTGTTTTAACACCAAAAGCAATTACGCCTAAATTCTTTTCATTCAGTTCCATCTTATTATCACGTTTAATATATAAAGAACATATTTCTATGATCTTAAAGATATATAGATGAAAACTTTAATAAATGTTTTTAAACATTAATTTATTATAAAAGGTATAAAATATGAATCATAAAAATGAAATTGCCATAATATTTAGTGGTGGAGAAGCAAGAGGATATGCTCAATTTGGAGTTTATAAAGCTATTGATGAATTTATAAAAAAAATAACCTAAAAATTACATCTGTTAAAGGAACCTCCTTTGGTTCAATCACAGCTTCTTTAATTGCAACTGGTCAAAGTCCAGATAAAATGATATTAAAAACAGAAGGACTAGATCTAAAATTATTTAACTTTTTTGATATAAATTTAAATAATGAAAGTATTTTTAATAATAATAAGATAAAAAAAACAATTAAAAATTCTTTAAAAAATACTACCTTTGATAAATTAAAAATTAACTTGCAAATTAACACATTAGATCTTAAATCAGGAAAAGAATTAATATTTACAAATAAAGGTCTTAAAGACAAAAATAAAATTTTAATATATCCTAGGAAGATAACCCTCTACGATGCTATTTTTTCAAGTATTTCAATTCCAGGCATCTTCCCACCATATAAACTTAAAGATTATCTATTAGTAGATATAGGCCCTTTTAGTCCATTTCAAATTAAAGACATTAATAATTATAAATACATAATAATTGTAGACACTAGTATGAGAAATTTAAACTTTATTGAAGAAAAAATAAGTATATCTAATGTAATTAAACAATATATTGCTTCGTCGCAAAAAACCTTCTTTAATGAAAAAATAAAAAAAATAACTACAAAAAAAAAGCAATATTAATTCAACCTATTAAAAAACCACTTAAAGATAAAAGTAATAAAACACTTCAATTAATTATAGATGAAGCCTATTTAGAATCAAAATCGATATTAAGTAAATATAGTTAACTTTTAGTGACCAATATCTTTTTAAAGATTTCTAACTATATCTTCTATTACTTTTAAACTTAAAAGAAAAATCAATTGTGATATTAGATATAGGTAAATAGGTCGTGATATAAAATGTTATATAAATACTGTTCAAACTGCTTTTCATTAAATGTAAAATACATACCTGCAGAAAAGAAACATCAATGTCTTTCTTGTAACCATAAGAGTGAGTTTAAGGAAGATTCTATAGATAGAATAAATAATTACAAAAAACAAGGAAGTACTGTTGTTAATAGAGCAAACTTCATTGAAGCTAAATCCACATTATCTGAAAAGAAAGAAGAATTTGCAAACGTTGACGATAAAGTTAAAAGCAAGTTTGGAGATAAATCTAAAAACTCAGATTGGGAACTTTTATAAGTTTCCTTTTATTCTTTTTATTTCTAAAAACAAAATAAATAGGCTATAACTTTTCATAAACTTCTTTTAAAAAAAGAGCATCCTCAACAATTTCAGGAGACTCACAAATAACAGTACCATTTGCTTTATTATCTTTTAGTTTTTCTAAAATTTCTTTATAAGGAAAATCTGCTTCTCTAAAAGGTAAATGATGCCTTTCTCCTTTCTCGCTGTAAGCTATGCCTGACATATGTATATGCATATTTTTAAAAATCTCAGGATAACTTTTTAATTTTTCAAAAAATAAAGAAACGTTTTTTGTATCCTTAAAATAACCATTCTCTCTTGCATGTTGATGAGCAAAGTCAATTACAGGCATCACAAACTTAGGGCACTTATCAATAAAGTAAAAAATTTCATCAATTGAGCCTACTTGTGTTTTTTTACCAGTTAGTTCAATTCCAAGTTTTATATCTCCCTTATACTTATCCTCAATTAAAGATATTTCATGAGAAATATTTTTTAAAACTTTTTTAGGTTCTTGTTTTAAAAAATAACCTATATGGCAAACAACAACCCTTGCATTAATCTCTTGTCCAATATTTAAAGAATCTAAAATGTATCTGTGAGAGTTAATAATTTTCTGTTCTTCCACAGCATTAAGGTTAATAAAATAAGGAGCATGTATACTGATATTAACATCTTTCTCTATGGAGTTATTTTTAATCTCATCAAGTTTTTCAGGTGCAGAGCCTTTAAGGTATACAGACCTCACGAATTCAATTTCTAAAGCTTCAAGACCAAGTTTAGATACCCCTAAGACAGCAGCCCCTGTTGGGTTTTTACTATTTTTGGGTATTTCTATGATTGTTCCACCAAAACCAGCTGGTCCAAACTTTAATCTTCTTGTGCTCATAAATATAGTCAACCAGTAAATTTGTTTTTATTAAATAAATTTAATTTTCAATTTTTAATCTTCTTCAATTGTAATACACTGGACAGGACAAACATCAGCTGCTTGTTTATTACACCCAACTTCTTTTACTTCTGTCTTTATTGGTTTTGGTTTTTCTGATGAAAATTTCCAATTGTCAGGACATACAGAAACACACCCCCCACATCCAATACAAGCTTGGTAATCTTGCTTAACTTTAATAACCATCTATAAATCACCTTCTAAAATAATTGTTTTACATAAAATTTATAAATGGACACATATAAAAATATATCTATATACAATTTTATATAATTTTGTAAAAATCATTAAAGAAGAAAGATATATGGATCAGACAAAAACACCAAGAAAAAGCCCTGGCCAGTTGTATAGTTCAATATCCATAGAAGCAAGAGATTTTTCTCTAGATGAAGAAAGACTTTCAAAAAAAGTTGAAAATAAATATGTTGTTTTTTGTAAAAAGGCATATCAACAATTTCCTTCTCTTGGTAGAAACACAAAATTTGATGAAAAGTTACAAAATGCTATTGACTTTCTAAAATGGGATTTAAAGTCAGAAGAATATTTTGCTGGTTATAAGACAGTTATCTTTGGTGGATTTATAATAACTTTTGTAACAGTCTTACTTTTATATCTTTATGCAATGCCAAGCTTAATTAAGATGTTTGGAAGTGCAATGATTCCAACTATTTTTTCAATTGGTGGTCCTTTAATAGGATACATCTATGCCATAAATTATTTTAAAAACTATCCACAAAGAAAAGTTGATCTTGAAAAAGTATATGCCTTAACCTTTGTTCCTGAAATCTTAGGGTATATGATAATGTCTATGAAACTTGTACCAAACCTTGAAAAAGCAATTGAGTTTGCATCAAACCATGGTCATGGAAAGATAGCTGAGGACCTAAAAACTTTATTATGGGAAGTTAAGGTCGGTATTAAAGGAAGTGTTGCTGAGGCTGTTGATGAGCTTGCCTATAAATGGGGAGATGTCTCTCAAGAGTTTAAAAAGTCTTTAATGAAAATAAGATCAAGTGTTATTGAAATTTCAGAATCAAAAAGATATCAAATCCTAGATAACACCATGGAGGATACTCTTTCTTCTATAAAAGGAAAACTTGAAGAGTATGCAAGGGGTTTATCTCAACCTGCAATGGTTATGTTTTATTTAGGTATTCTACTTCCTCTTCTTTTAATAATTATTCTACCAGTTGGTTCTGCTTTCTCAGATTCTTCTCTTGCAAGACCAGTTTATTTAATCTTAATTTACAATATTGCAATTCCCTTAGGTTGTTTTATCTTTGCAAGAAAGGTAATAAGGGAAAGACCAATAACGTACCTTCCACCTGTAATCCCTGATAACCACCCTGATCTTCCTCCTAAAAACACTATGGTTTTTGGAAATTTTAAAATAAATGTTTTTATGTTAATGATAATTGTTGGAGTTATCTTAATAGGGACAAGTGTTTTTCTGCAAAGCACTTTAGGAAAAACAAAATACAATATTCTTCTTAATGAAGGGTACATCTCAGAAGGAGAAAGTGTAAGTGATGCTGATTTTATGTGTACCACAGAGGAGCTTGTTTTAAAAGCTAAAGAATCTAAGTTCCAATGTCAAACTGAGAGGGATTTTTGGTTAAAAACAGAGAATGACACAACTCCTTACTATATCATTTATGGTTCCTTACTATTAATAAGTTTTTTAATATCAATTTATCTTTATGGAACAAGTATCTACAAAAGAAGAGTTCAGGTAAAATCACAAAAAATGGAAGAAGAGTTTAAGGATGCTCTTTACATTATTGCAAGTAGACTTGGTGAAAATAAACCTATTGAAGAGGCCTTAAACCATACAAGAAACTTTTTACCAAACTCTTTGATTGCACAAAATGTTTTTGCAAAAACCTTGGACAATATAAGAATAATGGGTCTTAATTTAAAGGCCTCATTGTTTGATCCTAACTACGGTGCTTTAAAGAACAATCCTTCAAGATTAATTAATAGTGCAATGCTATTAGTTGTTGATTCAGTACAGCTTGGAGTTTCAGTTGCTGCAAAGACATTAATGTCTTATTCTATGCAACTTAGAAATACAGATGAAGTTTCTAAAATGCTTTCAAGCTTGATTGCAGATATTACAGGGACATTAAACAGTATGGCTAAGTATATTGCACCTATTATCTTAGGTATAACAACTGCTCTTCAAAGAATAGTAATGTCAACTCTAAATTCCATTGCCTCAAGTAATGTTATGGATGATATGGATAAGATGGTTCAAGGTATAAGCTCAGGAGTGAGTGCTATTGGTGGAAGTATAAACACTTCAAGTATCTCTGGTCTAGGTACCTCCATTGACCCTACAAATATTGCAAAGTTTGCAGATTCTACAACATTTTTAATAATTGTTGCTATCTATGTTATACAGATTGTTATAATTATTGTTTACTTTACAACCATGATAGAGCAAGAGAACAGTATTTTAACAAAAGTAAGGATTGCACAAACTCTTCCTGTTGCAACTATTCTTTTTATCTTAACAACTATCTTAGCTAACATGATGTTTTAAAAAAAAATTAAAAAAGACTTTTAAATATGATTAAAAATAATAAAGGACAGGCTTTTGAAGCATATCAACTTTTGATAGCTTTTGTAATCTCTGTAGCCATCCTTGGTATTATTATTATGATGGTTAACAAAACAAATGACCAAGCAATAATTATTAGTAATCAAAAGATAGAAGATGCCTTTATATCTGCTATAAACAGTCCAATAATAAGTATGGATAAACCTTTTGTTGTTAAAGATGTTTTAGTAAGAGGTATTATTAGTCACTCAAGGTATGAGCAGCTTGGAAACATTGAAGAAGGATGTTTTTCTTTTATTGTAGGTCCAGGTGTTAAGCTTGAAAATTATGGTGCTGTTATTGATAAAAAATATCTTAAAACAGATGTTTATTTTGTTTGTGGTTTAAGTGGAATGTCTATTTCGGATTTAACTAATACTGAAACATATTCTGAGATCACAACTTATGCAAATGCGCCTATAAATGATCCAGATGATTGTGAAAGACTTTTCTGTGTAATGTACATCAACAAGATACCAAAAGGTTTAACAAATTAAAAAAATGGTTTTAAAGAATGAGAAAAAGAAGTTGGACAGGAAACATTAAATATTTTTTACTTGCCATAATCGTCCTTGTCTTTGGTTATTTCTTTGGAATTATTATCTTAGCAATAATTGCCTTAATTGTTGTTTTAATGAGCCTTTTGTTCTTAATATCTTTAATATTTAGTAAATCCTTAGATTTCTTCTTAAACAGAAAAGTAAAATTGTTTATAACAATGTTCTTTTCTTTAGGTGTCTCTTACGGTGTTTTAATGCTTTTTTGGAAAAGCATAATGAAGATTTCAAGTTTTAATCTAAAGATAACTGTTATTTGGGCAATCTCTGCTTTTATTTTTGGTTCTTTATGGAATATTTTAATAGTTAGAAGAAGAGTTACTTATAAAAACAAAGTTTTTGATTACAAGGAACCAAGAGCTGGTATACAGACAAAAGAGGTTGTATTTATGATATTAATACCTGTTATTTTTACAATTTCCTTAAGTATTGTAAAAGGTTTAATTTTCTTTTAAAGAATAACATTTAAATATCTTTTGGACTTTAAAATTAATTAGTTTTTATATATTATTATATATTTGAGGTGAAAAATTAATATGAAATTAATATCTTTAAAAAATAGTAAAGGTCAAGCATTCTCAACATTTCAATTACTGATAGCTGCTGTTGTTGCTCTTGCCCTTCTTGGTGTTTTAATGCCAATAATTGGTGGAATAAATCCTGCGGGAGGAAATATTACTGATAGTGTTAAAGAAAAAATAAAAAGTAATCAAGACTTACCAGGAACAATAACACTTACAGAATCTATTAAAGTATCTTCTAAAACTCAAGGAACAGTTGCCACAGATGCAATTACTGATGGATCAGGAATGGATCCTGAAAGTGTAAAATTTATTGTGCCTTCCAAATATTCATCTGATTTTGGAGTTTCTTCTGATGGACAAATACTTCAAATAAAAAAATCAGAAAGAATAAATTATAAATTTGGAGTCTTATGTCATAGAGATGCTGAAAGATTAGATAATTTTATAACTTCTTCAAGCTCACTTTCAAATAATATTTTATCAGAATTGGATATAACTGAATCAGGATTCGAATCCACAAATAGTTCAAGAGTATGTATTGTATTCCCTGTAAAAGAGTGATTGAGATATGAAAACAATTAAAAAGAAAATAAAACAGATCTTAAATGATCAAAGAGGACAAACAGAGTCTAACACAATTTTCTTTTTAGTTGTAATAGCAATTGTTGCAATCGTCCTTATCGCTGTTATAAAACCAATGTTTAATAAATCTGTTAAAACTTCTGCAAAACAAGCAGCTCTTCCAGTACAGTCAGCTCCTGTTCAGTAGAAGCCTTTTTTTATTTATTTTAAAAAAAGATAACTATTTTAAATACTTCTTATAATATCTTTATAATATATGTATTCAAGTAAAAAACAAAAAGCACAAATGAGTGCTCCTTTTGAACTTTTAGTTGCAATTATAGTAATGACTTTTGTTATTATTGCAGGTAACTATGCTCTTGCAAACTTAAATGAAAATACCTGTCTTGGAAACAAAAGACAAGACTTTAGTAATCTTAATTCTTCTTTAAGAGAAATAGTTTTAGGTTCAGATCTTGCATACAGAACTATTGATTTTACAACCAAGGCTTGTTATAATGATAAATATGAAATGGTTAGATTAAATATTATTTCAGATGATAAAGATAGATGTGAAAGAATATGTGGGTCAGGTACAAGTTGTGTTCTTTTAGAATACTCTTATGAAAATCCAGAAAAGCTAGATTATAAACAACCAATTCCTCCTATCTGTACCTATCTTCCAACAAACCTACAATTTGAAATTGGTGAAAATCAATGTGCCCCTTTAGAAGCATCAGAAGAAGCAATTAACCCTATAGAAAAGATACCCTCTGGAAGATACAAGATTTTTAAAAAATCAGGTTCAGGAGCTAATCATACTATTTGTATGATTAAAACAAGGTGAAATTAATAGATGTTTGAATTTACTTTATCAAAAATAAATATGCTTATCTTTGTTACAGCAATAGCTGTAGTTGTAATCTTCTTTATGAACACTTTAAATGATAACCTTAAGACAAGACAAAGTTATGAAACTGCCTTTAAGATAGGTAAAGAGATTAAATCCTTAATAGACTCAGATAGCTACTGTTCAGTAAAGTTTATTGATATTCCAAAAACCATAAAAATAAATGAAGGTTCCTCTCTTTCAGGAACCCCCTATAAGCTAGGGCTACAAAGCTACCAGCAACTTAATAATCAATCTTTAATAATCTATTTAACAGATTATAGAGAAAGAAATATTTTAGGTGCATACAACCTTGATTATAATGGAACCATTGCTTTCTATTCTTCTACTTATGCTAACGGAAATTATTCTTTTTCCCAAGAAAATAATCAACAAATAATCTATGACCCTAGAAAAGCAAACTCAAATGAAACTAAATTTATGTTTATAAAAAATGTAAAAGATAGTCAAAGTTATTATTATGTACTTCCTTGTGGAAGAAAAAATAATCTTTACACTTGCAGAGAGTATGTATGTAATTTAGATAACTTTAATAGAGAAGAAATTAAATGTCTTGGTGAAAATATAACAGGGAGCTTTTGTGCAACACAAGTTTCTGAATAATTTTTAAAAAATGATAAAAAATGATTAAAACAAAAAAAGGATTTATTGGAGCAATCGGAGATGACCTTCCTAGTTTAATACCAATATTTCTAGGTTTAGTTGTTTTCTTTGCAGTTTTTTTAGGTACCTTCAATGATTATAATGCTAAAAACAAAACATACACCTTAAACCAAGAAGCAATTGAAATTTCTATGCAATTAAAATCAGATCCTGTTATTGTTGATTACCAACATTTCAAAGATAAATGTGATAAAATAAAAACTACAAAAAAATGGAATGCCTTTCTTATAGATCTTCCCTTAGATACTGAAGATTATGCAAATATTTCTCTCCAAGAAATATCTGATAACCATGAATCAATAGTTCTTTCAAGCCTTAAAAATGACCCTAGTACACCAGATTATTTTATATGTAACGAAGAAGAAGAAAATTTAAAACAATTAAAAGATCTTTCAAAAAATCACATCAACTACCTTTATCCAATTATCCTACAAAGAGATAATGGTTTTTCAACAACAGCAAGATTGTATGTTTTAATATGGGAGTAAAATATTTATGAAATTAATAGAACTTAAGAATGATAAAGGTCAAGCAGCAATGACAGACTCTTTATTTTTCTTAACAATCATTGTTGCCTTATGTGTTCTTCTTTTCAAATTTTCCTCAACATACGGAGAAAGAATAGATCTTGCTATAAATAACCTATACTTCAAAGAATATACAAACTCCAGCCTTAAGGCCATCTACTACACAAATATTCCTTTAGATTTTGATAAAAATATTTTAAATAGTAAAGAAACTGATTACTTGATTACAGCTATAAAAAGTGATTATCTTTTTAATCAAAAGATAGGTGGAAGTGATGTAAATTCTCTTAATAAAGAAAATGTTAAAGATCTTGCAAAGTATAATCTCTTCCATACCATAAAATCATTAATGCATCCTTTACCAAACTATGATTATATTTATTATATCCAAAATACTAGTAATGATGATTTTATTTACTTTATGTTAAAAATAAATGAAATTAAACCAGATTTAGAAATAGTCTCAAAATACTATTTATGTGATCCAATAAGTATTACCCCAGTAAGATACTTGGTACAAAGATCAAACAAACTCTACTCTTCTTCAACACCATTAATCTTTAAGACCCTAGATTCTAGATTAGCAGAAGTAAGAACAGTTGCAAGCTTAACGATGTGGCCATCAACAAGCAGTATAAATAATCAGTTACTTAGTTCTACTTTTGAACAAAATGAAAACATATCAAACCTTAGATGTAAAGAATATCAAGATCCAGAAGAACCTTAAAATTTAAGGCCTAAATCATCATCACTATCTTCTTCATCAAAATCAATTTCATCAGAATCATCGTCCAATAAATCTTGAATCTCTGATTTTTCTTCTTTCTTTTTAACTTTCTTTAAATCCTCTTTCTTTCCCTTAGAAGCAGGTTCTTTTTTACATTTAGAAGAAGATTCTTTTACAGCTTCTTTCTTTTCAGAAGGGTTACTTTCTTTGTTTTCATTCTCAAGTTGAATAAAAACATCTTCAACCAATAACTTCATATTATCAGAATCAATAATCTCTTGATTCTTATCATTCTTTATAGCCCTATAATGTTTACTTCCTTTAATAGTCTCTTCAATCTCTTCTTTCTTAAAATCATTAAAACTACTATCCTTACTTATCTGGTGATAAATAGCTTCAGCAACAGAGTCTAAATCTGGAGACACAATATCAGATATATTTTGTAAAACCTTCTGTATTTTTTGATCATCATGCAAAACAGGTTTTCTCTTACCATCAATATCAAGAAGATTCTTAACAGTTGTATCATTATTTTTAGAAAAATCATTATTTTTAGAATAATTATGTTTTTCTTCATGTCCAAAAGGAACCTCAGAATAAACAATCTCACCATCTATATATTTCCTAAAATGCCTTCTTTCTCTTCTTGGTATGTTTTGAACGTCCATATTTGTCTAATCCTTAATAGTTATAAATATATCTATATAATAAAATATATATAATAAGGCTTTTAAATCTTTCAATTTACTATATAATAGCAATATATATTTATTAAAGAGGATTATATGGAAAATTTATTTCAAGTGGTTTTAAATTATTTATTGACAATAGTAAAATTAATTGGTTTATCTATTCTTTGTGCTATTCCTTTTTTCATACTTATTAAAATTTTTAAAAATAAATATCTTCTTTTAAGAAAGAAAAAAAGTGTTATCTTTTCTCTTTTTATAATAATTTTTATTTTAAGCTATATTATCTTACTTTTAATATACTTTTTACCACTCCTAAGTATCTTTAAAGGAGTTAGCTTCTTAAACATCCTTGGTATAATCTTCTATCACTTAATAAGATTATTAATAGTTAATATTTTAATATCTGGTGTCTTTTTAGGCTTCTCTTTTATTACCCTTGCCTTCTACGATAAGTTTAATGAAAAAAAGAAACATCCAAAAACAAACCTTAATTTAATAAAGAGTTTGATCTTAACAAACATCATCTTCTTTATTATTCTTTTAATATTTCCAAAATTAATAGCAATTTTAATATATTTAATATACCTATAAAAAAGGATAAATTATGAATAAAAATAAACTACTGGCAATATTTTTCTTATTATTAATGATAAATGGAGTCTTTGCATCTTCCATAGATGTAGATAGATTATCTTCAAAAAATAATACTACTCTCTACTTTCAAGATGCTGTTCCAATAAGCTATAACCCAAGTAGCATGGGCTCTGCATGTTACACAGAGGAGTTATCTCCAGAAGCTGTAGAGAGGTTATGGAATGAAATTTTAGTAAAGGGTTTTAAAGTAGATCTTTTATCCAGTGATCAACCAGCAAACTTTAATAGAGAAACAATGGATCAAAGTCAAGTTTTAATAACTTCAAAAGACACAAAAGCAAATGATGTTGTAGGTAAAACAGAAATTCCAAATCAATTAATGAGTCCTTTAGAAATTCCAACTGTTCTAGGACAAGTGTGTTATGGTCCTTTCTCACATGGTTTAGATCTTAAAGATACCCTAAGAGTAGGTAGATGTCAAGGAGGAGATGCTTTTGCATGTTACTTAGAAAATGAAGGTCTTTTCAGACAGAATGGAAAGTATGGTTTTTTCCCTCAAGCAAAGTCTATTAGCAGAGATTTAATAGACATGCTATTAATTGAAAGATTACGTCTGGATGATTTAGGTCAAGCTGCAAATGAAATAATAGATCCTTCTCTTGATTACAACTCAAATGTAGATTTAGGTTTATTTTCAAACATGTCTTATGAAGAGCTTGCTGAGTTTAGAAAAATACAATTCTCAGATGATAGTAATATAACAGAAGCAGAAATAAGATCAATGCAATTAATTTTAGATGAAGCTATAAAAAACAGTATAATTACAGATTCTTTTAATGCAAGTATGGAGAGTACCTGTAACTCTGATAACTGTTACATAAACATGTACTCTTTGTTTGATAAAGTCTTTAACATGTATTACTCAGCAGATCTTGTTTTTACATCTGTCTCTCCTATGTTATGGAAATTCACAGGTAGAGTTTTTAAAAACATTCCAAAATCAATAGGAAATACAAAACTAATTAATGATAAAGCTATAGGTGGAATAAGAGGAAAACATGGTTTCTTTGATAATTTAACAAATAATATGGGTGTTCTTGATTCTGCAGTATCAACTTATAGATACAATAAAATATCAAAAAACATGGATGATTATATATCAAATCTTGCACAAAGTAATAAAAAAATTACATACAACATAGACAGATACAATATGAAGCCTGAGTTTGATAAATATCTTGATGCCTTAAACTCTAAAAAGAATGTAGACACAATTAAAAATGAATTCTTTGGTTCAGGAACTTTTGCAAAACTTAATAAATCTCAACAAAGAGTTTTCATGGAATCTGTCTTAGAATATCAAAGCAACATAAGAACAGCTAGAATGATGCAAGACATTACTTCTGCAAATATTAAAAAAATAGCTCCAGGTTCATCAGATATTTTATTTAATAAAACAAAAACAATGGAAGACTTTTATGCTTCTTTAACAAAAGATCAATATGATAAGTTAACAGAAGAAGTCTTAAGAGCAAATAAACTTAATAAAGAATTCTCTGCATTTTCAAATGGACACTTCAAATGGGATGATGGAGCTAAAGATATAACTCTTTTAAAAGAAAGAGGTAAAATAATTAATAATAAAGATGAACTGATGAATAAAGTAAGGCTTAAAAATGAAATTACAACAACAGAGCTTACTTCGTCAAAGAAGTTTAGAGATATGTTAACAGATGCTCCTTATAAAACTGATAATGCAGGTAATCTTGTTGCAGATAATTTCATGAATAATTTTGAAACAAAAAGAATAACAGTTAACTTTGCAGATGGTCCTAAACAAATAGATGTTATTATTCCTTTCAAAGAAACAACAGGTGCTGCAAATCCATTAAACTTTAATGATATTATATACAATAAAAAACCAGATGTCTTAATAGAATATATTGCCCAAGACGGAACTGCAAAATCAGTAAGAGGTTCTGTAATTGATATGGCTGATATAAAACCAAATGAACCTATAAACATGAGAAATATTATTGAAACAGGAATTCCAGATGCAGATCTTCCAAAATACGGAATTAACCCTTTAGAAGTTTCCTTAGGTTATTTCCAAGAAATGGGGGCTAAGAAAATAAAAGATGCTGAACTAGTAACAGACGGTGTTGTAACTGTCTTAAATAATCAAGGTTGGAGTACAGGAAGAGGTTTAAACTATATAAACCAAAGAATGAAACAACAAACAATTACTCAATGGGATAAAAGAGCATTTGATATTATTGCAGATTCAGGAAAAGCTTACCTTTATAACTTTGGATACTGGCAATTTAAGACAGCTGGTTCTACTTTACTTGGGGGAGCATTTGATAGATACAGTATGTTTAGAATACCAGAAACATACACATCAGTAATCTTTAAACATGGAGAAACTGGAGATATCTATAATGACTCCTACATAGATTTCTTTGCAAACGATGGTTCTGATCAAGGAGATCTTTTCATGCAATACATTAACTCAATTATCTTCTGGATGGTAAACCTTCCAAAAGGAGCACTTGAAAGTACAGAATGGCAAACAACACAAGGCTTTTCAGACTGGGTAAGAAACGTTACTGAAGGGCATATAAGAAGAAGCTTTACAGATAACATAGCTTTACTTACAGACACTATGAAAACATGTAACACAAATGCATGTCAAATTAAGATAGGAGACACAAGACTTCTTGAAGAAATTACAAAAAGTAGATCAATAGATGCAAAACAAACAATTGGTACAAATATAAATGACAACTTACATCTTAACTATCAAACAAGCACAGGTGTTACAACAACAAGTTATCTTTTAGAAAACACCTCTAGAGAAAACTTTGAAAAATATGGTAAAACATTAATAGCTTTCTCTCACCACACAGACTATGATGGTTCTTTAGCTGGTTTTAAAACAGAAAACTCAGTGAATCTTTTAACAGCTATAAAAGAAGAAGAAACATGTTCAGCTAAACTTAGAAACCTAGAGGTTATGGGAATACCAATAGGGTGGACAAATCAATGGACAGGTCAATCATATAGAGCAGGTGCAGTTGCTGCTGGTTTTTCAAATGTAATTTATTATTCCTTAAGTGTTCCTCAACATAGAATAGTCTTAGGTGCAATCTTTGGTGATATCTTACCTCAACTTGTAATTGTTCCTGAAATATACAACTGTGTAGATCATGAAGAAGGTTACTACACTCACTTCTTTGTTGCACAAGAGGAGTTTGAAAGAATAGAAAAAGACCCTAAAAACAAAGTTGGAGATGCAATCTCAAAAGGTGCATACTCTGTTGAAAAGACCTTAACAAACATTACAAAAAACACAGAACTTCAAGAATCAATTACAAAAACAACACAAGAAGTAAAACAGTTTGCTGAAACAAAAATAAAAGACAATCCAATAATGCAATCAAGAATAGAAACTATAGGTAACACATCAGCTTCATTTGATGGAAAACTTTTCTTCTTTGAACTTGGAGAGGCCTCAAGTTGTAGAGCAAGCGGTTATAACGACAAAGGTGTTGAACACTTAATAGATAAGACAACAGTAGATACCTTAATAGTTGATAAGGAAAAAGGAGAAATGAACATTGTTGATAAAGATGGAAATATCAAGAGAATAATTGGTCCAGAAAATAAAGATTGGGTACGTTTAATAGCAACAAACCTTGGTATTCCAGCAAAAGTTGTTCCTCACAGTATATCCTATATCCCAGTTCCAGACACAAACACTCCTTTGTTTAACATAGATGTTTATGGTAACTTAAAAATAGAAGATATTAATTTCTTAAATTGTTTAAAAACAAACTACTATGAACAAACTGGTCTTGAAATGTCAGGCAATGTTTTAACAGATTATTTAGGTGCTGTAAAACAAGTTACTTCAACAAACCAAATCTCTCCTGAAACACAGTATGACTTAATACCAAAAGGAAGAAGTAATAGCTTAGAAATAGTTGCTGAAGGAACACCAAGAAAAATAGCCTCTGGTGAGGCATCAAGAATAACTGTCCTAGGAGATAGAACAACTAAGCTTTTCCCTATAGAAGGTAAAGAAGTAACTATTGGTAAAAACATAGCTGTTCAGTTTGAAAGAGGACAATTAATATACAACGGAGAAAAAAACAGTTACATAATGTGGGTTCAACAAACATATGTAATGCATCAATCTGAGATTAAAGGGATGGATGTTAAGCCTATTAAAGAAACAAACCCAGTTACAGGCTGTGAAGAGAATGCCTTTGAGATGAGTATTTCTCCTGACATGTCAAACCCTGAAGCTGTTGCAAAGTCTGTTGAAATGAACAAGGCTTTAGAAAAAGTAGGTCCTTTCCAAATGTTTGATACAGCCTCAAAGACTTTTATTTTCTATACAACACCAGCTCCAGAATGTCAACAAAGAATGAAGATTATTGATAAAAAAACTGGACAAGTTATTGATCAAGCTATAAGCTCTATTCTAACTACCCCTGATGGTTTTATAGTAACCACAGAGGATGGTCAAGAGCATAAATTTGAGTTTTCAGCAGAAGACGGTATTCCAAAATTAAAGTATAATGACCTAACAGAGACCTTACTTTCAGCACAAGGAAAGAATGGTGCTTTCTGGTATGATCCAAAGACTGGTAACTGGTATACAGAAAATGGTCATTTAATACCTTTCAACCCAGAATACAGGGATGGTGTAACTTTTAAACCTGGGGAAGATGGTAAGGTATATGGAACAACAGTTCAGAATCTTTTAAACCCATTTGCAGGTTCTGGAGGTAGTGATAGAGGTTCTTTAAACATCCCTCTTGCTCCAGAAAAGATCCTTCCATTCACTCTTTATGTCTTAGTGATTATGGCAAGTTTCATGTACTTGTTTTCAAGAAAAGAGATTTATAAGAAAAGAAAATAGTTTTTTTCTTTTCCTATTTTTTTATTTTTAGGAACCTATTTTTTTATTGTCTACTGTTTGCAGGTTTTTTAATAAGTCTTTGGTTATTGTTTCTTGCTGCGTTTTCCTTAGACCCATTATTTCTTAAACTGCTTTTATTTGTGGTTGCAAAAACATCTTTACCAAAAGTACTTGGCTTTTTTCTCATGCATGGCATACTTTTTAACCTCTTTTTCTATTTTTTTAAAAATATTCTAAATATACTAAATACAATAATATATTTAAACATATTTATCTATATATATATAATATTTTAGGGATTATTTATGCCAACAAACGAATATGAAGAAAATAGAAAGATTAATTTTCAAAAACTTATTGATAACAACATAGAGCCATACCCATATACCTTTAATAAAACACATGAGGCAAAGGATATACATGATAAATACAGTTCTTTAAAAGAAGATCAATACACAGAAGAAACTGCAAGTGTTGCAGGAAGAACTTTACTTATAAGAAACTTAGGAAAGATTGCTTTTTTAGATGTTCATGACAAAAGTGGAAAAATACAAATTGTTGTAAAAGAAGAAAGCCTAAAAGAGAAAGAAAAGATTATACTAAACTCCCTTGATAGAGGAGACATTATAGGTGTTAGAGGGAAAATATTTAAAACAAAAAGAGGAGAGGTATCAGTCGATGCAGAAGAGATAACCTTCCTTTCAAAAGCATTCATGCCTCTTCCAGAAAAATACCACGGTGTTAAAGATGCTGAACTTAAATATAGAAAAAGATACCTTGATTGGATGATAAACAAAGAATCAAGAGATGTTTTTATCTTAAGATCAAAAATAATTTCACTTATAAGAAGATTCTTAGATGAGAAAGGTTTTTTAGAAGTTGAAACTCCTCTTTTGCAACCTCTTTACGGTGGAGCAAATGCAAGACCTTTCACAACAGAAAGCTATGTCTGGAAAAGAACATTATATCTATCTGTTTCCCCAGAACTATACTTAAAAAGATTACTTGTTGGTGGTTTTGAAAAAGTATACACTATTTGTAAAAACTTCAGAAACGAAGGTGTGGACAAATCTCATAACCCAGAGTTTACTATGCTTGAACTTTATGAGGTTTACAAAGATTATAACACAGCAATGGATATCTTAGAAGAAATGCTTGAGTATGTAACAATGAATGTCTTTGGTACAACAAAGATTATCTATGATGGAAAAGAATTTGATTTTAAAAAACCATGGCCAAAATTAACCATGAAAGAAGCTATCTTTAAATATTCAAACATAGATATAGATAAATTATCAGACCAAGAGATTAAAGAACTTTTAAAGAAAGAAAGAATAGAGATTGAAGAATATAAGAGAGGTCTTGCTATTGCAGAAATCTTTGAACATTTCTGTGAGGATAAGTTATACGGTCCAATACACATAATAGATCACCCTAAAGAAACAACTCCTCTATGTAAACTACACAGAGATAATAAAAACTTAATTGAAAGAAACGAGCCATATTTAAACGGTATGGAGCTTGCAAATATGTATAGTGAGCTTAACGATTCTTTCCTTCAAGAACAGTTAATGATAGAACAAAAAGATCAAGGAAAATCTAAGGGCGAGAATCATCCAGTTGATTCAGACTTTATTGAATCATTAAAGTTTGGTATGCCTCCTGCTTACGGTATTGGTATTGGGATAGACAGACTTGTAATACTTTTAACAAATTCACAAAACATCAGAAATGTTATATTATTTCCTTTATTAAAAGAAGAGGAATCTTCTTTAAAGAAGGTGGAGGCAAGTGATAAAGATGGTCAATAGATGCATAAAATGTAGAAAAATGGTAGATTCAACAAGAATTTACTGTAAAGGTTGTGAAGCTGACATAAGAAAAAAAGAAGAAATAAAAAGAAGACATGAAGAATTATGGAATAAGGCAGATTTCTTCCAAAGACAAAAACTTAAATAGATTATGAAAAAAATATTGATTCTCTCTCACAGAGATGCAGATGGCATAACTTCTGCTGTTAGCTATATCTATAATTATTTAGAAAAAAATAATCTTTCTAGAAACCTAAAAAATATATACAAGTATTCAGATATAGTTGATTATGAACATGGAGAGGATCTTAAAAAAATATTTTCTAAAAAGAAAATAGATTTAAAAAACTACTCTCAAATGATAATAACAGATCTAAGCTTTCCTCAAGAAACAATGCTTTCCTTCTATTATCATTTTAAAGAAAACTTAATCTTGATTGATCATCATAAAAGAAGTGATGAAGAAATAGATTTAGCACTTTCTAAAAAAAACATAAAAATAAATGGTATTAGAGATCCTAAGTATGCTGCTTGTTTTTTAGTGTGGAAATACTTTAAAAAAGATTCTGCCCCTGATTTTGTAAAGTATATACAGGATTTAGATCTTTGGGCCTTTAAGCTCCCTGACACAAAATATTTTATAGCTGGTTTAGAGGATTTTAAAGGAACCTTTACAAAAAAAACAATTAACTATGTTTTAAAACATCTTGACTTTGATTACTTTAATATAGAAAAACAAAAAATTATTGAAAAAGGAAAAGTAGTTGTAGAACATCAAACAAAAAATATTAAAGAACAACTTTATTATGGAAAAATAATTAATTTCTATGGGAGAAAAACATTCATCATCAATACACTCTTTTTTGCAAGTGTTTTTGCAGATGTTTTCTTTAAAGAAAAAAAATATAAAAATATTGAAATAATAATTATCTGGTACAAAGAATATAAAACAGGAAAATTTAAGTTTAGTTTAAGAAAAAGAAAAGAATCAAAAGTGGATCTTTCATTAATAGCCAAAGACTTTAATGGAGGAGGTCACCCCGGTGCTTCTGCTTTCACCCTAAATAGCTTAAGTGACTTTAAATATGATTAATTATGGCAGAATACCTATTAAACCTTGCAAGATTTGTTTCATACAATGAAAAGAAAGATATTTTTAGAGATCTTAAGAATAATGGTTATCAAGTCTCTAACGATGCTTGGTCATACAGAAGACTTATCTTAAATAAATCAATAAAAGGTAAACCCTATATAGCAAGCTTAGTTGAGCTAAAAGAAACTTTTGTGCAAGATAATGTTAGTCTTTAATCTCATATATATTGCAATAGAGTCACAAATCTAATGATTTGGGTCTAACCTCTCTTAAAAGTAAGCAAAGACCCTCTTTTTTAACTTTTTTTTATATTTAAATACAATTGATAGTAGGTATACGATATATTTATGCACACAAATATATAGTTTTAAACCAAACAATATATTTTATGTATATCTTATTACTTTATAATTATCATAAAAATATATTCAAAGTTTAAATACAAATTAATTTTTAAAAAGAAAATAGTTTTTTAAAAAATAAAAAACTACTTTAATGCATTATCAATTGCTGGTCTGTTAAAACCAATAATTATCTGTCCATTAACATCTAAAACAGGAACCCCTTGTTGACCAGATTTTCTAATCATTTCCATGGCTCTTGTCATGTCAGATCCTACATCAACATCTTCAAATGTTATGTTCTTGGATTTTAAGTATTCTTTTGCCATTACGCAGTAAGGGCATGATTTTGTAGAGTATACTATTATATTATTCATTGTAAATCACCTTTTTATTTTTATAAAATAGTTTAATCTTCTTTTATTTTAAAAAGAAAGATTCTTTTATTCTAAAAGAAATATCTTATCTTCTTTTAAAAAAAATTATTTTTTAAGTTGTTTAATATCAGCTATTATCTTTAATAATAGTTTTTTATCTTTTATTTTAATACACTTAGATTTGTTAATCTTTTCAATAATGATTATCCCTTCCTTCTCTAAGATAGAAAGCTGCCTTGAAATTGTAGAAAGGTCTTTACCTGTAAAAGAAGCAAGATCTGTACAACAGTTGTCTTTTGCTTCAAGAAGTTTTAAAACTATTGAATACCTTGTCTTTTCTCCAAGTGCCTTAAATATTTTATATTCATTCATATTTTTCAAATCTTTTTAAACAACTTTTATTATTGTATAAATATACAAGTGAAGAAATGTTTTTAAACCTATTCTTTATTAAAAAAAAATAACCAAACCTTTCAAAAGAGAAACTATTCAACAGTAACAGACTTTGCAAGGTTTCTAGGTTTATCAATATTACATCCCTTAAGATCTGATATACAGTAAGAAAGAAATTGCATTATAACAACATTAATAAAAGGAGTAAAGTCATTATCAATATCTTTTACATATATTACAAAGTCAGATATTTTTTTAATATCAACATCACCTTCAGTTGCAACAGAGATAATAATACCACCCCTTGCCTTAACCTCATTAATGTTTGAAATTACTTTTTCATAATTGTTATTCTTGTTTACAATAAAAACACAAGGCATCTGTTTATCAATCAAGGCAATAGGCCCATGCTTCATCTCAGCAGCAGGATACCCTTCAGCATGAATATATGATATCTCCTTAAGCTTCAAGGCTCCTTCTAAGGCAATAGGGTAATTAATCCCTCTTCCAAGATATAAAAAGTTTTTAGAGTCTTTAAAACTTTTAGATATTTCCTTAATAGTTTCAAGATTATCTTCAATTGTTTCAAAAAGAATATCTGGTAAAGAAGAGAGGTTTTTAATAATCTTTTCTCTATCCTCAAGAGAGATTAAACCATTCTTTTGTCCAACAAATAAAGTTAAAAGCCAAATAGACACCAACTGGTTTGTAAAAGCCTTGTAGAGGCAACACCAATTTCAGGTCCAGCCCTTGTATATATCCCACATCCTGCTTCTCTTGCAATTGTTGAACCAACAACATTTACAATCCCTAAGATTCTTGCCTTCTTTCTCTTAGCTTTTCTTAAAGCAGCTAATGTGTCTGCAGTCTCCCCTGATTGAGAAATAACAATAACAAGAGTATCTTGGTCTACTAAAGGGTCTCTATACCTAAACTCAGAGGCATAGTCAACTTCAACTGAAATTTTTAAATACTTTTCAATAATAAACTTTGAAACTAAAGCACAGTGCCAAGAGGTTCCACATGCTAAAATAAATATTTTTTTTAATTTTTTTAAATATTCTAAAGTTATAAAATCAAGACCACCTAAAACAACCTGCTTTTCAGAAAAATTAAGTCTTCCTGCAAGTGCATTCTTAATAGAGGCTTTCTGTTCATATATTTCCTTAAGCATGAAATGTTTAAAGCCTTGCTTTTCTATTTGATCAATAGTTATTGAAAGTGTTTCAACTTCTTTATCTATCTTTTCATTATTAAAGTTAGTTATCAAATATCCTTCATCGTTTATTAAAACAATTTCATCATCCTCTAAATAAACAACTTCTTTTGTATACTCTAAGATAGCAGAAGTATCACTTACTATAAAATATTCTTCTTTTCCAATACCTAAAACAACTGGAGATCCTTTTCTTGCAACAACAATCTCACGTTTACCCTCTGATATAACCAGTATACCAAAGGTACCTACAACTTGTGATATTGCTTTTAAAACCGCATCTTTAAGGTCATCTTTATAAAAGTAAGAGATTAATGCAGCGAATACTTCAGAATCTGTTTGTGATTTAAAGGTAAACCCTTTTGTTAAAAGAAATTTTTTTAAACTTTCATAATTTTCTATAATACCATTATGAACAAGTGTTATTTTATTTAAAGAATCAGTGTGAGGATGTGAATTAATGTCAGAAGGCTCTCAATGTGTAGCCCATCTTGTATGTGCAATACCTAGGCTTGCTTTTCTTGTAAAATCAATCTTTTCTTTTAAGGTTAAAACTTTCCCTTTTGTCTTAACTGTTTCAACTTTTCCATTTATTAAAAAAGAAACACCACAGGAGTCATACCCTCTATACTCTAACCTTAAAAGAGCATTAACCAAGAGAGGTAAAACATCTCTTTTTCCAATATAACCTACAATTCCACACATATAAATCTTTTATTAGTTTAAAGAATATTAATATCTATGAAACAAAAGCTTTTAAAAGTAAATTAATTTTTAAAAAAAAGATAATTTTTAAAAAAATAAAGATTAAACAATTTTTAAAAAAAATTAAACTCTCTCATCTATAAAAAACTTAAAGAAAATAGCTATAAAGTTATGCATAGAGTGAGCAATTGTTGCAAATATTAAGTTCGGATAGAAAATATAAATCATCGCAAGTAAAAATCCTTCTAAGAAAACCAAAATAAGATCAATATTTTTATTACTGTAAACAACATGTATATACATGAAAAGTAAGGCGTTTACAAAAGCAACAATTATTGAAGATGTAAAAATATCAAAAAGCTTAGGTATTAAATACCCTCTAAAGATAAACTCCTGCAAGAATGATAGAGGAATAAATATCATTATATGAAATCTCTTTTCATGCCAATAATGGATATAATACTCTCTTTTTAAAACATACTTTGAAAGATAATAAATAGCAAAGGAAACAAGAACAGTAAAGGCTATGTAAGGAAAGATATGAGAATCAATATTATCAAACCTTATACCAAGATCATAAAAAGTCATTCCCTCTAAATAAATAAAAACAATAACAACTAAAAAAATAGCAAAAAGAACATGCAACCTATACTTGAAAGGAATAATCTTTTTGTATAAAAGATACACAGGTAAAACAAAAACTAAAAGTACCTGTAATATTGATATCAGCATCATATTTTATCTTTTATACATTTTTATTTAAAAATTATTCACTATCCGCATGTTGCATTTGTAGTTGTTGCACTTGTGCCAGAAAAACCAAATCCTGGTGTTGGAGATGCTGTGCTTAAAGCTTCATTACATGCTCTTGGTACTGTTTCAAAACCATTACAAATTGCATTTAAAAGACTTTGAGAGTCTCTTGAGGCATTAACAACAGTTCCATTAACAACAAGAGTAGGTGAACCTCTTACCCCATACTTGATATTCTCTTGATCATGTATTAAAAACTTAGGGTACACTCCACTAAGCCATGATGATTTATCTAAGTATGATCCCATAATATTGTATGTTTGATCAGTCTCTGAAATACATGTACTTAATGAATCTCTTGTAACGCCTGTTTTCTCAAGACATCTATCAGTATTTCCATCTTCTAAGAAACAATAAAGATATTCTTTGTAAACTTCTTTAGAGCTTTCTTGTATACAGTACTGAAGTAATTGTTCTTCGACTTCTACAATATCGTGCATTATATAATTTACAAACTTAATTTCAAAGTCAATAGAGTCTCCTAAAGCATCAACTGCAGGTAAGATACCTTTCTCAACTTGAGTACCGTATGGACAGTGAGACATTACAAATAACTCAACAACTGGTTTTTCTGTTTTTTGTAACTCCTTTGCTACTGGCTCTTGGGAAACTCCAGAATCAAATGTGCTTTTATTGATTGGTTCAAGACCAGGAACAAAAACAACCTCACCATCAAATGAAGTGTATATTTCTATATCTTGTCCTTCAATACTGAAAGTATGTAAACACATATTGTTTGAAGTAACAGTTGTCTTTAAATCAAGTGAAGGAAGTTGAAATGCACTAATTAAGAAGCTTCTAGTCTCTTCTCCAACATTACTATCACAAGATACATCTTTTACTTTACTATTTCCAGTAAATGCAAAAACAGCTGCAACTACAAGTAATATTAATAAAACAAAAGAAGTAATTTGCCAAAAACTATTCTTCATTGAACATGCTTTACTTTTAGAAGAATGAACTTTATGTTCATGATGTTCTTCCTTCTGTGCATGTGCAGATGAAGATTTTTTAATATCTTTTTTCATATTCATACCACCAAATATTTTTTTTAAAAAATTAATTTTTTATAAAAAAATAGATTTTATTTCCCATATATAACATATTTTAAAAAACATATATTAAATCTATATATAATATATATAGAAACATTTAAAAAGAAAAGTTAATGCTAATTAAGCATTAAAAAAAACAAAAAGAAAGAATCTATAAATTATAGACTCTCTTATAAACATTATGAAGATTACACATAGCCCTTACAGCTACTTTTCTTCCAACAGGAACCTTAAAAAGAGCTTCTGGTTTATCCCAATAGTTAAGACTCTTAACATATAAAGATCCATCAACTGATATCTCTATCCATTTGATATAATGCTCTTGTGACATTGGATGTAAAGGCTCACCAACTCTTACAAATATCTCCTTTTCTCCCTTAATCTCAATTGAAGGCATATGCATTTTTTCAAGATCATCAGCACTTTGTGTTTCTTGTAAGGATAAAAGATTCATGTTCTTGCCACAACAAACTAAAGTACCTCCTCCAACTTCCTTAACTTCAACAATATTTCCACAAACAGAACATTTATACTCTTCACCTGCATTCATAACCAAAACACCTCTACAAAAGACTTTTTTTAAAAATATATATTAATATATACTATAGATTAATTAATAAATATATTGTAAATAATATATAAAAAAAATAGAAATTTAAAAAATAGAAAAAAAAGAAAACTCTTTAAAAAACTTAAAGAGTATCCCTTATCTTTGACATTGAAAAACCAGCATCCAAAAGCTCAGCTTCTGAATAACCAGCAAGCTTAAGTTCCTCTAAAGAATAACCTACATTTCTAAGCTCTCTTGCAGAAAAGTTTAAACCCTTAAGTTCCTTAGCACTATAGTGTATAACCTTCATAAGCCTTATACCAACACCTAAGTCAAAAACATCTTTTGCAGGATAACCAGCATAATGAAGTTGTCTTGCAGTATACCCAGCATCATAAAGTTCCTTTGCTGAAAAACCGCCTTCCTTCATAGAAGAAGCATCACAACCAGCCATTTTTAAAAGCTTAGCTGAATAGAATGGTTTTAAGTCCTTTGGATGATATCCTGCTTGAGTCATTTCCTTTGCAGTATACCCAGCATTATAAAACTCAGAGATTGGAACTCCTAAACCATAAAGTTCCTTTGCCTTATACCCTGCAAACCTAATGGTTGAAACATCAAAACCAGCATCATAAAGTTCTTTTGCAGTATACCCAGCTGCATGATATTGTTTTGCTGTATACCCAATACTTAAAAGTTCTCTTGCTGAAAAACCAGAATGTCTAAGTTCAATTAAAGAGTATCCCTCTAAATGAAGTTCAAGAGCAGTAAAGCCTGCAAGTCTTAAGTCAACTAAGTTATAACCATTAGCTAAAAAGTCTTTAATTGTACAACCAAGCATATGTACTTCTCTTAAAGAAAAACCACCTGTTAATAAATCATAACAAGTACAACCTGCGTTCTTAAGCTCAATTGCTTGATAACCAGCTTCTCTTAAGTCTCTAACAGTATACCCAAGTTTAAAAAGTTCAGGTATTGTGTATTTTAAATACTTAAGTTCATCTAAAGAAACAACCTTATCTTCAGAAAGAAGAACAGATTCTATCTTTTGTAAAGATACAAGTTCTGAAAACTCATAACCAGCTTCTTTAAGTTCTTCAATAGTTTTTCCATTTTCATACAATGGCTTTGGAGAGATTCCTTCTTTCTTAAATCTCTTTAAAGGTATTTCTTTTAAAAGTTCTTTATATGTAAAGCCAACATCTAAAAGTTCTTTAATAGTGAAGTTGTTTTCAATTATTTCTTCAAGAGTATACACTTCTCTAATCTCTTTTAAAGTGTAACCTTTGTTTAAAAGTTGTTTTAAAGTAAATATCTTTGAAAGTTCTTTAAATGTAAAACCACAATCTAAGATTTCTTTTAATTTATAGTTTGCAGAAACTAAGTCCTTTAAGGAATAACCTGCATTCTTTAGGTCCTTTGCAGAATATGCATATTCTTTTAATTTTTTAGAAGAAAATTTAGCTTCTCTTAAATCCTTTGCATCAAACTCTGCAAAAAGAATTGTATGTTTATCAAACTTTACTTTTTTTAAGTCAACTGGTTTATAGCCTAAGCCTTTAAGGTCTTTTGTTCCAACACCAGCATTCTTTAAGTCTTTTAAAGAAAAGTTTGCTTCATGTAAATCTTTTGCTGTAAAATGAAGATAGTAAAGGTCCTTTGCATTAAAGCCTAATGACTTTAAAACCTTTGCAGTAAATTTATTTTCTTTTAAAACAGTTGCAGTAACACCGTAAGAGAAAAGTTCTTTAGCTGTCATTTTTTTTAAAGTTTCATTATTAATAACTATTTTAACAACTTCTTCTTTTTTAGCTTCTTCTTTCTTTTTTATTTTTTGCTTAGCTTTTTCTTTTTTAGCTTCTTTAATTTTTGAAACTTTAGCTTTAACAGCTGTTGATAATTTTTTAAGAGGTTTAACCTTCTCTTCTTTTATCTTAATACCAATCTCTTTATCAGTAAAACCAGCTTTTCTTAAATCATCAATACTGTATTTAGCTTTCTTAAGTTCAGCTATTGTGTATGTTCCTTGATAAAGTTCTTTTGCTGTAAGAGAAATATTCTTAAGTTGAGAAGCATTAAATCCAGCTCTCTTTAAGTCCTTAACAGTAAAGCCAACTTCTAAAAGTTGTCTTGCAGTAAAGTTTACTTTTTTTAAATCTTTTGCAGTATACCCAACTGACTTTAAGTCCTTTAAGTTAATACCAATTTCTTTTAAGTCCTTTAAAGCATAGTTTGCAACTTGTAAGTCCTTTACTGTATAACCAACAGAATAAAGTTCTTTTGCAGTAAAGTCTAAGTTTCTAAGATTAACTGAACTAAAACCAACTTCTTTTAATTCCTTAACAGTAAAGCCTGCTTTTTCTAAAGTTCTTGCTTTAAAACCTAGACCTTGTAAAACAGTGTAGTTTGCTTTAACTTCTTTTAATTTCTTTGCAAAATCAAATCTATTGATATTGAATTTTGAAAGAACAGAAACAGTTATTGGGGAGATAATATATCTTGAAGGAGAGTTTATTTGTTTTATTAAATATTCTTCAACTTCTTTTTTAGTTAATTTTTTTAAATCTATAGCCATCTTTAAACACCATCCATAAATATAATTATATTTAGTTAAATAATTATAGTCAAGTTAAGTTTAAATACCTGTTTATTTTGTTATGTATGTATTTTAGACTTAGAAGCTTTTGAGTTTAGGGTTAATTACTTTTTTTAAAAAAGAAGATTAATTTTTAATAAAATTAAATCCATTTTCTTTTTCTAAAAAACAAAAGCATAGAACCTGCAACAGTTAAGATAATAACCCATACAAAAAGATATCCATACTTCCATTGAAACTCAGGAAGATAAATAAAATTCATACCATAAAGTCCAACAATGAAGGTTAGGGGTATAAAGATTGTAGAAAAGATGGTTAAAACCTTCATAATCTCATTCATTCTGTTACTAATAGTTGAAAGATAAATATCCATTAGGCTTGAAACAATATCTCTTGTTGTTTCAATCATATCAATAGTGTGTATAATGTGATCATAAATATCTCTATAATAGATTAATGTTGATTTAGAGACAAGTTTTATTTCTTCTTTTAAAACCTTATTTATGTTTTCTCTTAATGGCCATACTGATTTTCTTAAAAGAATTAAGTCTTTTTTAAGTTTATTAATCTCAGAGACATTTGAAGAGCTTGGTTTATCTAAGATAACCTCATAAACATCATCTACATGACGATTAAGATCATCTAAGGCTAAAAAGTAATTATCAACAACAACATCAATAATAGCGTATGCTAAAAAATCAGAATAATGATTTTTTATTTTTGAAAAAGAACCATTACTTAATCTTGTTTTTAATGGATTAAAGATAGCTGTTTCTTTTTCTTGAAAGTTAAATAAAATATCTTTAAAGACAACTAAACTTATTTGTTCAACATTAATCTTTTTTTCAGTTTCATTAAAAGTAAAGGATCTAAAGACTGTGAAAAAATAATCTTGAAAATCATCTATCTTAGGTCTTTGGTTAATATTTAAAATATCTTCTAAAACTAAGGAGTTAATAGAGTACTTTTCACCAATCTTTTAAATAGCTAAAGAATTATTAATACCAATAACATTTACCCATATTTTTGAGTCTTTTTTCTTTTGAAATTTTAAAAAGTCATCTAAACTCATTTCTTTTTGAGAATAAAGATCTGTAGAGTATTCAATAACTTCAATCTTTAGATCTTGAGATTTATCACCAGTGTATACTAATGATCCTGCTGGAAGCCCAATTTTCTTTTTTGAGGACATATCTTTTCTTTCTTTTTTTTTAAAATATTTTTTATTTATATAATTATTTTTACTATTTATTAAGTTTCTATTATTTATTAAATCTATCTTTTTTTATTTATCTTCTTATTCTATTATTGATTATACCATTTAAAAAAGCTATTGATTTGTTAGTTGTAAAATCATCTTCTTCCCCAAAATACCTATTTAAGGTAGAGTGGTTTCTAAAAGGGACAATATAATATTCTGCATACTTGTCATTATCTATTAATTTTAAATAAAAATCTAAGGCCTCTATCTTAGCTATTCTTAAAACAGTATTTTCTGCAGTAAAAATAATCATTGGAGGAATATTTTTTTCCTTTGTTATATGGTTTATAGAGGATGCTTTTTTAATAATGTTTTCATCTTCACCAAATGGAAATATTAAATATCTATTTATTATCTGACTATCAAAATCAAACTCTCTTGATCTTAAAACATCGTACCCAACACCTTCAAGAAGTATAGATCCTTTAATAACAGAAAGATCTAAAGATTGCTCTTTTAGATATGTTTCATCAGTTGAGACTAAAGACACTAACTGTGCACCAGCTGAGTGTCCTTGCAAAAAAATTAACTCCTTATTACCATTATAGTCTTCAATATTATCATAAACCCATCTAATTGATTTTGAAACATCTTGAACATGCACAGGAAATTTATAATCTGGGTAAACTCTGTAGTTAATGGTTATAAAAATAAAATTATTGTCTGTAAAATGTATAGCCTTTAAAAGAAAGTTTGCAAATTTACTTTTATTTCCAAAAACTTCAGTCCATGCTCCTCCATGAACGAATATAATGACTGGCATTTTTTGATCAACAGGCTGATCTCTAGGAACATAGATATCTAAGGAGTTATACTTTATATTATAATCTAATTTTTCTTCAGTTGAAACATAAGCAACATCATTATAAATAACAAAATTTGTTTTATCTAAAAGACCATAATAATATATCTGTGAAGAGATTACAGAGTATATCCCTACCATTATCACTATTAAAAGAAAAATAATTAATTTATGCTTTTTTAAAACATTTTTAAAATCAATAAATAATCCCTTCCTTTTTTAGTTTTTTATTTTTTAAAAAAAACTATTCTCCAATAATTTTAATAATAACCCTTTTATCTCTCTTACCATCAAACTCAGCATAATAAACTTCTTCCCAAGGACCAAAGTCTGCTTTTCCATTGGTTATTGGAATTGTTACTTCATGACCAATAATCATTCTTTTTAGATGAGCATCTCCGTTATCTTCCCCTGTCAAATGATGTTTATAATCTTTACCTGACGGTGCAAGTCTTTCAAGCCATTCTTGTATATCTTCAATAAGTCCATTCTCTGCATCATTAATATATACACCAGAGGTTATGTGCATAGCGTTTACATGACATAAACCCTCTTTAACTTTAGAGTCTTCAATAGCTTCTTTAACCTCTTCTGTGATGTTTATAAACTCCATTCTTTTTTTTGTTTTAAACAATAGATATTTTGTATGGCTTTTCATAATTATTTCATTCTTTTTTTATTTTTTTAAAAAATTTTAAAGCTTCAGGAAGAGTAGTGACTCCATCACCAGTGCAGAGATGTCCTTTTTTTCCAACATTTACTTCTTTTGCATTTAATGTTTTTATTAATTTTTTAATATCTTTTAAAATTGCATAAAGATCGTCTTGCGAATAAATCACAATAAACTCTTTAGCTTTATCTTTAACTTTTTTAAAATCAATTAAAGTCTCAGCCCATGGTTTTGCAATTGACCACTCTTCATTTTCATCTAAATTATTTTTATTAATAGTCATCCAAGTAGCAACTAAAATTACTTTGCCTACTTTTCCATTATATTTTTCTAAAAACCTTAAGATAGTTTGACAGCCCACAGAGTGTCCAACAAATATTGTTTTTTCTGTAACCTTTAAGGATTCTAATTTAGAAACCCAGGGTTTAATCTTAGGATTATCTGTGTCAGACATTATTGGAACTAATACTAAATAACCTCTTTCTTTTAATTTTTCTTTTAAATAAGGAAACCAATCTGATTTAGGGTTTGCTCCCCATCCATGTATAATATATACTTTCATTTTATCACATTAAATTCAATAAAAATACAAATATGTATAAATATATTAGTATATACACTTAAAGGATTTATAAATATTTGTTTTAAAAGAATAAGGAAAAATATCCCCCCTCCCAGATTTGAACTGGGGATCTTCCGGTTACCGCCATTAAAAGAGAAATAAATCTCTTTAATTTTAGTATAAATCTAAAATGTCTACAGCCGGACGCACTAGACCGCTATGCTAAGGGGGGCCTACTTACTATGTAATATATTAGCAAAACATATTTAAACAAAACTATTTTAAGATAGCCTTCTTTAGTTGCTTCTTTCTTGCAGGAAACAATATTTTGTAATAACCAACAGCATCTTCTTCCATAATCTTGTTATGTAATAAGTATTTATTTAAAGAATAGGACTTTAAAACATCCAAAAGTTCTTTATTTTGTTTATAAGTATCATTAATAGTCTTTTCAATGTTTTTTGCAAAAGCAGATGAATTAATCTCTTTTATAAAAGAAGTTGCATCTTTTGTAAATAACTTAGAAACCTCTAAATTAAAGCTTGTGATATCAACCATTTTTTCAAGAAGTCTATTTATCTGTAAGTTTGTAGTAACTTCTACAGACACTAAAAACTCTAAAACATCCATTTCCTTAACACCAGGAATAACTTTCATTTTTTTAACAGCCTTGTACTCTTTTGTACTTGATATAAAATTAATTGTTTCATCCATAACTATTCACATTTTATGCATTGAAGGAAAGACTTCTTTTTTTGAAAAATACTTTTCTAAAAGATAAACTTTACAAGAACTATATAAAGCTTTTTTTTGATCTTTTTTATAATCTTCTAAAATTTCATTTATTTTCTTTTTCATAACCTTTGAGTTTAATTCTTTTAAAAAATCAGTTTCATTTAAAGTAAAAAGACTTAGATTATCTTTTTCTAATTTCTTAACATTAATTGCTTTTTCTAAAAGTAAAGTAACTTCTTTATTTATTGGCCCTTGAATAGATAAATAATATTTTAAAACATCTAAATCACTGGTCTTAGGTGTTAAAACAATTTTTGTATCTTTTTTAAAATCTTTTAAATTTGAAGTAAATTGAATATAGTCTTCCATAGTAATCATCACATTTATATAATTTGTAAATATTAATAGTAGATAAAGAATATAAACCTTTGTTGTTTCTTTTATTAGAGGGGTTTATTTTTTAAAGCATTTTGTACATCTTGCTTGATATTTTTCAGTACCACCTAAGATAACAGTCTCTTTAGAGTCCCCTAACCTATAGGTTTTTGTTGCAGCCTCTCCGCAGTTATTACAAACAGCATCTAGGTGTACTAAATAATCTGAAAGTGCCATTAATGTTCCAATATGATCTTTTTTATCTTTAAAAGGAAAGGGCTTACCTTCAAAGGTTTGGTTTAAACCACAAGAAAAGACATTAATTCCTTTCTTTGAAATTTCTAAGATTACCTCTAAGATATCAGAGGTGAAAAACTGAACTTCATCTATAAAAATGTTAATTAAAGGAATTTCTTTATTTCTGCCAGAAGAAAGATACTCTTCTACATTTTTTAAAATTTCAGAAGCAGAATCTACAGATATCGCTTCTTCTTTAATACCGTTATGGTTAACTATAGAAACATCTGAATACCTCACATCAAGTTTAGGTTTGAAAACAAAGGAGTGTCTTTTTGCAACCTCTTCTCTTGACTTGATTCTTAAAAGTTCAGTTGTTTTTCCAGAAAACATTGGCTCTGTAATTGTTGTTATTTTCCCTATATTTAAATTTCCCTTAAAATATTATTAAAAAATTATCTTTAAGATATTGCAAGATCTGTAAAATAAAGCTCTATAACCCCTTCTTTATTTCTTTTTACAAAAATATTTTTAAAAGATCTAAAATCAAATATATTTTTCTTATTGTAATCGTAGACATATGTAGGTAAGGCTTTTGAATTATATATAGAAGA
The DNA here is from genome assembly GCA_037441475.1 of Candidatus Iainarchaeum sp. Classification (GTDB taxonomy): domain Archaea; phylum Iainarchaeota; class Iainarchaeia; order Iainarchaeales; family CSSED10-239; genus Forterrea. The sequence goes on along the minus strand of JBBISB010000001.1, from coordinate 35,879 downwards.
TAATTTTTTATTAATTTCAAAAATTTCTAAAGAAGTTAATTTATTTTCATATAATAAATCTTTAACAGTCTTAAGGTTTGAAAAATCATAAACAATAACACTTTTCCTTGTACTTGTGTTTGTAAATGAAAAATGTGGTTTAATGGTATTAATACCATATTTTTGAAAAGCCTGGTTTGCTAAAAATTCGTTTTTTGCAAGAAAGTCTTCTCCTGCAACCTTTAGAAAAAAAGATTTAGTTTCTTTAGTTTCTTTTAAAAACAAATCTATCTTTAATAATTTTTCATTATTAAGACCATCTTCAGAAATAAATTTTTTTAACTTTAATTTTAAGCTTTTATTTTCAAAGTTTAATTTTTTAAAATTATTATTTAAATTTTCAGAAATAAATTTAATCATCTCAGGGTGTTCTTTTACAAACTTTTTACCTAAAACACTTAGATGTAAGTGTTCATGTTCATTTAACCTAACAGAATAAAATTGTGTTTTTCCATTAATTTTTATAACTCTTAACTGTTTTTCAGAAACATTTACAACTTTTCTTTTAACCTTTGGTTTTGGATTAATCTCACCAATAGAGACAACTGGTTTTTTTCTTGAAAATATATTTTTTAATAAACCGACCATTCTTTTCTACCTTTTTTCAAAATTTAATTTTTCAGGATTACAAAACATAACCAGGCATTGGAACATGTTTTATAACAAGACCAATTTTTATTAATTCTGAAAAATATTGTTTTGGTTCTAATAATTGATAGTAAGTTAATGAACCTCTACTACTAAAAATATTTAAAATAGATCTTTTTTTAGTTGCTTTAACATAAAATTTAGAACTTAAAAAAGAATTTAAATAGATTATTTTTAACATATCTTGACTACCTTTATCTTTTAAACTAGTATTTTTCTCTGCAAGATATCTTTTAATTTCTAATAAACTTTTTTCAAAATTTAATAAAAATTTATCTATATGAAAATGAACTCTTCCAATTTCTTTTTTATTTTTTATAATTGAAATTATATCTGAACTAATTTTACCAGTTTTTAAATAAGAAGAATAAACACTAACTAAATCCTGTGTTGATGGAAAAACTGAATAGCTAGCAGATAATTTTGCTTTTTTACTAAATAAATATCTTTTGATTATATGATTATGTAGATTATAATCATAATCTTGTTTATTTTTAAAAACTCTATGTCCTTCTCTTTTTTTAGAATTCTCAGAAATTTCGTTTAAAGGACCTTTATTTTTACCAAATGATATTTCACGTTTAGAAATATCTTTTACGCTTTCTATAATTTCATGTGGAGTTCTATATCCAGCTGGTCTTTTATATCGCATTTTACTTAACCCTTTTAAATAATTAATAGTGGTTTACTATAAGCCGCTTTCTGTATCTAATAGCAATTAATCTAAGCGGAGATATTAAAATCTCCTTGCACCAATTTTTTAGCTACCTGCTAGGATTTCAGCCTCTTTCTTCTCCCCTCAGTTCTACACATCACAGGTTTTTAAAAGGAAAAGAACCGTCTTGTTTCTGTTCAGGCATGCTAAAGTCCCATTAAGGACTTTTTTAAAAGTGTTTTTTAGTGAGCGGACCTTCCTCATCCTTTTTATTAAATTGCTTTAATAAATAAAGATGTGCTAAACATAAACCACTATATATAAAATAAAGATAAAAATAGTTTATAAAGCTATTTATGTGCTCTATAAACCTCATTAAAGGTAATAAATGATGCAGATGTAAATAAATAGTAAGTAAATACAATAAATATACCTATAAAATAGTTACTTAAAGAAGGAAGTATTAAACTTAAGAAAGATAAAACTAATATTAAGGACATGGTTAAAACTACTAAATATCCTGTCAAAAATAAAAAAGCAACTAAGAAGTTATGAGTAAAGATTACTTTTATATTTTTCTTAAAAGAAAAGAAGTCTTCAAACTTCTTAGATTTTAAATACCTTAAATAACCAATATTTTTAATAAACTCTAAGACTAATAAACCAAAGATGATTATTAAAAATAATAATATTACAATTAACATTCCTGAGTTAAAGGAACTAATATTGTTAATATCAATACTTGATTTTAAAAAGAAAACTGGAATTAAAAAAATTGCTGCAAATATTGCTTGCAAGAAAATAAAAATTAAAGATGCTACAAAATATACTATTGATAATTCTAATATTTTAAGAATAGTTTTAGAATCATAATGTTTAAGTGTAGATAAGATATTTGCACCAATAAGCCCTATAGTTAAAAAAGAAGCTAAGATAATAGATATAAAAGAAGCTGTTGAGCCTAAGATAGTTAAAAGAGCTAACACTATTATTATTATTAAAAAATTAAACCTTAGGTAAGGTATTTTTAGAGAGTTTTTAAATTCCATCATAATCAATCATTTTATATTTTTTTAAATGATATAATAGTAGATAGAAACAAATAAATAGGTATTTAAAAAAAGAAAATAAGAAAAAAGAAATTTAAGCCATTAAAATTTCTTTATGACTAAAACATCCACTATTACCACAATCGCAAGATCCAACTTGGAAAGTATCTGTATGTGTCATAGACCCACAAGAATCAGATCCGCAATCACCAGCTTGTATTGTTTCTAAATTGAAATTATCTGTATTCATATTCTATTACCTCTTTTTTGTATTTTAAAAATTTTAAAAAAATAGTATGTTAAATAATCGCCTGTTAATTTGATTAAAAAAATTGGGTGCAAGCTGACCGAAACCAGCTTAAGTGGACTCTGCGAGATTCGAACTCGCGGCCTCGTCCTTGCAAGGGACGCGCTCTACCAGCTGAGCTAAGAGCCCTGATTACTTTTACTTAAATATATTATATATATTATAGAACAAAAATATTTATAAACACATCATATTAATTTTAAATCAAAAATCTATTTTTTTAAAAAAATAAATGGACTGATAAATAAATTAAAAAATATCATCACATAAAATAGAAAAAAAATTCTTAAAATTAAGAAATTTTGATGTGTGGAAGAAAATAAAAATTCATTTTTATAACTCTTAAAGTAGATTTTAAAGTTTTGTTAAAAAATCTTTTAGTCATAATAACATAATTGTTATTAATTATAAAATAGGAGGTGATCCGTCCGCAGGTTCCCCTACGGACACCTTGTTACAACTTAGTCTACCTCGCGAAATATAGAATTACTTTAACCTTTAGTAGAGTAAAGTTCATCCACACTCCACTCGGTTGGCTTGATGGGCGGTGTGTGCAAGGCGCAGGGACATATTCACCGCGTGATAGTGACACGCGATTACTGGGGATTCCAGCTTCATGAGGGTGAGTTGCAACCCTCAATCCGGACTTCGACTAAGTTTCTGAGATTGCCACCCCCTTTCGGGTTAGATACTCTTTGTCTTAGCCATTGTATGCCGCGTGTTGCCCAGAACATTCACGCTATACAGACCTACCTTCGCCCACTCCTTCCTCATTGTTACCAATGCAGTCTTATTAGAGTGCCTTCTTTTGCAAGCAAAAGAAGTAGCAACTAATAACATGGGTCTCGCCCGTTACCTGAGTTAACAGGAAGCTTCACAGTACGAGCTGACGATGGCCATACAGCAGTTCTCAGCGCATCAGGTAACCCCTTTAGAGTGACCATCATCTTGCTGTCAGCCCTGGTAAAATATCTGGCGTTTCATCCAATTAAACCGCAGCATCCACCCCTTGTAGTGCACCCCCGCCAATTCCATTAAGTTTCAGTCTTGCGACCATACTTCCCAGGCGGTGGATTTAATGATTTCTCTTCGGCCCTGAACTAACTCGTAGTTAATCCAACACCTAATCCACATCGTTTACGGCTGGGACTAACCGGGTATCTAATCCGGGTTGCGCCCCCAGCTTTCGTGTCTTACTGTCGAATCCGTACTCGTTAAGCGCCTTCGCCACAGGTGGTCTTTTTAGTATCTTAAGATTCTACTCCTACTCTAAAAATACCCTTAACGTCTTCCGGTTCCTAGTCATGCTAGTATCTTTTGCAATTCAACTAGTTAGGCTAGCTGCTTTCACAAAAGACTTAACAAACCAGCTACACACGCTTTAAGCCAAATAATGCTGGATACCACTTGGGGATTACGTATTACCGCGGCGGCTGGCACGCATATTGCCCTCCCCTTATTCACATAGTTTTTCACACTATATAAAAGCTTACATAGTAAGCACTTGGAATCTCTTTATCACGATTTCTCGCATTGTAAAAGTTTCGTAACTGCTGCACCCCGTAGGGCTAGGGACATTATCTCAGTTCCCTTCTCCGGGCTCCCTCTCTCAAGGCCCGTACAGATCTTCGGCTTGGTAGGCAGTTACCCTACCAACAACCTAATCTGGCGCAGTCTCATCCTTTCGCGCTAAAGATGCATGAACCTTTAACCTTTCAAATAGTAATCATTCCAGATTTACTTTTCTATAGAGCATTATCCTCAGTTTCCCGAGTTTAACTCTTCAAAAGGGTAGATTGACTACGTGTTACTGAGCCGTTCGCCAAAATCTCTCATAGCTGAGACTTTCAGACTTGCATGTCTTAGTCAGATTCCAATAGCAGTACCCACCAGCAGGATCAGCTGGAATTGGGTTATAATAAATTTGCACACTTTTTAATCTAAACAGAGTGTTTTTGCTAAAAATGTTTTCGTCTTATCTTCCACATCAGACTCAAAATAACTTGAGACCTCATATTTTCCTAATAAATTAGGTCAATTGAGTTTTACTTTGCTAAATAACTTAACGCAGTAAAATAATACTAGTAGAGGTAAGTTTTTAAAGGAATCGTTTTGCCCTTAGGAAATTACAAAAAATAGCATAACTTATATAAATACTTTACTATTGATTCATTGATTTAAGTTATTTTTAATTTTTTTAACTGTCTTTTCTCTTTTTTTTACATCTTGAAAAGGTCCAACAAGAGTGGTTATATACCAAGGATATTTTTTAAAAAAAACATTTCCAGATAATTCTCCAAACCTTTTATTATTAATTTTATGCATTGGATAAAGTTTAGTATGTATATGATTTACTCCTTGACCTTCAAAAACCATTGAAACTTTTTTAACCTTTAAACCTTTTTCTAAAATCTTTGAAACCTTCTTTGAAACTAATAATAGTTTAGTATAAACTTTATCAGGTAAATCAAAAACATAAGAAGAGTAATGTTTCTTTGTTAAAACTAAAGTTTGACCTTCTGTGTTAGGATGAATATCAAGTATAGCTATAAAGTCTTTATCTTCATAAACAATTGAAGATTCTATTTCTTTACTTGCTATTTTACAAAAAATACAATCTTTCATAATAAAAATAGTTAAAAATAAGAAAAAAAAGAAAAGAGCATCATTTTATCCCTATGATGCAGCTCTCTTTCTTAAATACCTTCTTTCTCTTGTTGTTTCTCTCATTTTCTTTTTCTTCCATTTCCATCTTTGTCTGGATTTGGTTTTTTTAAATCTACTTGAATCTTTTTTTCTAGTTCCCATGTATTTTCGCCTTTAAATTTTAAACTTAATCTTTTTTTCCTTTTTTTATTAATATTAATTTGTTTTTTTTATATAAAACAAAATGCTCTCGCCGGGATTCGAACCCGAGTCTCTGGCTTGAAAGGCCAGAATGATTACCGGACTACACCACAAGAGCGTTATTTTCACTAATTAAATAAAAAACCACTTTAAAAGAAGAACTTTATTATAAGTAGTTATAATATAAATTAGTAGCGATTTATTTATATACTGTTTGTTTTTTTGCTCTATATAAAAAACTCTTATTTTAAATACCTTTTGTATGTTAAATATATAACATAATATATTAATATTTAAAAACATTTAAAAATTAAGGTGAAATAAAATGGAAACAGTTGCAAAAGAAAGAAGATTAAAAAACATGTGGGTTTGTATGTCATGTAACAACACAATGAGAAGCCCTAAGAAAATGGAATACTGTAAAAAATGCGGTGCAATAAAAGTTAGAGCTAAAAAGAAAGGAAAGAATGTAAAGTAGTTTTATCTACTTTATTTTTTTCTACTATTTATTTTTTTAAAACCAAAAACACTTTTTTCTATTTTTTTATTTTCAATTACTTTACTATTATCTATAGTCCTTTTTTTCTTAATTTCTAGATTACTATTAATCTTTTCCTTAATAACAGCATCATTAACTCTGGCAGCAGATATTTGATTTTCTGAAAGACCAGCTTTTAAAGCTGCCTGTATATATTGCCTTATCTGTCTTATATATTCTCCTTTTTCTAAACGTATTATATTCATAGGAAGTTGCATAACAACATCATAGTTATTCTTATCAGCATATTTTTTTAAAAAAGAAACTACTTTAACTCTCCAGTTTTCCCCAAGCTTTGAACTTAATTTTTCTAAATGATTTTTACTATAGTTTAAAACATGATCTTTTGTATTATACTGTGTTTTATTTACATATCCTTGAATATTACTTATGTTTAAAGTAACTTTTTTATTACCATCAACTTGAAAATAAAAACCAAATGTTGATATTATACTTCTATCTTTTAAAACATTATATTCAATAACAGATTCTTGATGAATATTTTCTGTTGGAATAGACCTTTTTACAACAAACTTATCCTCTTTTCCTAAATTAATTTTAGTTAATTTATTTTTAGCTAAAAAATCTAAATTAAATTTAAAAGAGGCTAAAATATCTTGTTTAGAATGATGCTTATACATCACATATATTAGATCAAACATAAGTTTATATTCTCTTGAGTTTAAAGGACGACCCATATTTGAAAGAATATACCTTGAAACCTCTGTATTTGATTGCATTAAAACCACTTACTTAAGGACTTTTGTTTATTTGTTTCTTCTTTTTCTTTAGAAAATTTATCTAAAGTATTTGTTATTCTTTCTTTAGAAAAATCAAACCTATTAACAAGCATATCCTCTATCTTTTGTCTATTAAAAGAAGATCTGAAAATTTCAGGTTCTTTAGAAACAATAGGATTTTTAAAAATATTTTCAATCTCTTTATAATCAAAATTAACTTCTTTATTTTTTTCTTTTAAAATCTTTTCAATATTTTCAAAACTATTATTTTCTATAACAAGCTTTAAGGCGGTCTTAGGACCAATTCCTTCAACCTTATCATTAAAGTCAGTACCAATAAGCATTGAAAGCCAGATTAATTTTTCTCTTGTTATATTTAATTTTGATTCAATGTCCTTAAGATATATTATTTCAGGAAAAACATCAACATATATGTTCTTTGAAGGAATTTTTTTCTTTTGAGAAACTGTTAAATTTCTAACTAAGTTAGGAGAGTTAAATAGCAAACAATCAAAATCTTGAGAAACAGTGAAATCAAGTAAACCCTCTCTAGTCATATATGATATCTGGGCTTCAGCTTCTGATGGTGCATTTATTATTGAAACACCCATATATCCTAAAAGTTCTTTTGATTCTTCAATTATTTTTTCATTAATAGAGGTTATTCTTTTTGAAAATTTATTCATATCTTCTAGATTTCCTCTCTCTACTGCATCTTTAAACTGTTCTTTTGCAATTTCTTTTTTATTTCTTCTTTCTTCTTGTGTTTTTTGTTTTAGGTCTATGCTTTTTCCATCATACACAAAATAGATATCTATATTGTTTGAAAGAAGATTTAAAACTCTGTAGAATAAACCATTTAAGTGGCTTGTTATTTTTCCATCTTTGTTTTTTAATGGTTCACCATCAACTCCTCTTATGGTTGTTAGAAACTGATATAAAATATTATATGCATCAAACCCAAATCGTTTGTTTGCATAAGTATTGTTTATTTCAAACTTAATTTTTGATTCTTCTATTAACTTTCCAATTGCAACTCCCATAATATATTATTAAATAGATAAAGTATATAAACCTTTATCTATATATAATATTTATAATGATAAAGTTTTTTTTATCATTTAAAGTATTAAAAAAAGCACTCGTAGTATAGTGGTTAGTATGTGAGCCTTCCAAGCTTAGGACCCGGGTTCGAATCCCGGCGAGTGCACATAAACTTCTCGCCAAGTTTACAGACATTGTTTCAATGGTTTTAAAAAAAATTCTCGCAAAACTTAAAAAAGATTATAAAAACTAATTTTAAAAAAGATAGAAAATGGAAGAATGTATTTTTTGTAAAATCATAAAAGGAGAAATTCCTTGCATAAAAATATATGAAAACGAATATACTCTTGCCTTCTTAGATATTAATCCTGTTGTTAAAGGACACACTCTCGTTATACCTAAAAAACATTATGTAAATGTATTAGATGTAGATGATTTTTATTTATCAGAAGTATTAAAGAGTGTAAAAAAAATAGCTAATCATTATGTAAATAAAGGACTTGCCAGTGGTGTTAATATATTAAATGCAACAGGTAAGTCTGCAGAACAATCTGTATTTCATCTTCACTTCCATATCTTACCTAGAACAGATAATGATAATTATAAAACATTCCCTAAAACAGGGTATATTAAAGAAGATCTATTAAAATTAAAAGAAATATATAAAATTGAGTGAAATATGCCAGTCAAAAACTATGCATCTGAAACTATTAAAAGATTAAAACAAACTCCTTCAACTCAAAAAAAAGAAATTAAATATATTTCTGAAAATGATAGATCAGCTATTTCAAAGATAAGTTATGAAAAAGAAAAATTATACAAAGAAAGAGAGACTTTAAGAAAAGAAGCAAGACTTAAAGTAAAAGAAATTAAAAATATTGAAAATATTGACATAAGTAGAGAGCTAAAAGGCTTTAAGTTTATACTACCCGAAAAAACATCTAAAAAAGAATTAAACGAACTTATTAGAAAAGAATTAAAAAAAATAATAGCAAAAAAGAAAGAAAACAGAGAAAGCATTGTAAAACTTGAAATTCAAGAATCAATGATTAAATCCATAAACTCAATAATGAGTACATCAAATAATCCAGATGCCTTAACAATATATATTGACTTTGTAAATTATATTGAAAATCTTTCAAAAGTTCAGTTTAAAAAAGATTCACATAAAAGAAATCTTTTTAAAAATGAAGCTTTAAAAGAAATAACAAAAGAACTTTCTAATTCTGAAAATGTTATGGATAGCTTAAGAAAAATCTATAGAAATTTAAGCTATAAAAAATAAGGAATAATGTTTAATAGTAGTAAAATGACTATTAAAGTTCCAAAGAATCTTGAAATCCTTTTCATTCTCTTCTTTTCATCAGATTTTTTCTTAGGTAAATACCCTTCAAAGATTATTCTAGACATCATTCCACCATCAAAAGGGAAGGTTGGAAGGAAATTTACAGTTGCTATTAAAAAATTTAAAATAGCTGTCCAAAGAATAACAGATAATAATGTTTTATACCAATAATATTTTTTAGGAACTTGATAATCAGGATCATAACCTAAATTATAAGTAAAACCCATTCTACCAATTTCATTTGCAGTTAAGAAAACTTCTCTTTCTACATTAGTATCCATGTTCATAACTACAAAAGAGTTATTGTAATCAAGTTTTGTAGCTTCCATTAAGTCATACCTATTATTAATGGGCTTATCATTAATTGAAACAATTAAATCATTCTTTTCTAAAACACCATATGCAGGACTTTCAAAGACAGTTCCACAAACAGATAAATTTTCATCAACTGAGTTTACAAAAAGATGTGTTTCTCTATCCATTGCTATTGACTTTGATAAATCTGAAAAACCAGGTGCCATTAAAAAGTATATAACTATAAAGATAATTGCTATTATTGCATTACTAGTAGGCCCTGCTGCAAGCATTCTTAAAATAGATCTATTTTTCTTTTTAGAAAGCTCTTTATCATCAGGTTCAACAAATGCACCAAACGGTAAAACACCAGCTAAAATAAAACCCATTGACTTTACTTTTGCTTTAAAGGTTCTAAGCATTGTACCATGTGCAAACTCATGAACAATTGCTGAAAAGATTAATATAATCCATCCATACCATGGAATTAATAGATCTATCTTTGGCATTTTAACACCAGGTATTACTAAACCAACACCAGGACATGCAGAAGATGCTGTTCCTTGAAATAATTTAATAATAATATCGTATGCTGAAAAGACTAATGAGGATAGTGTAAAACCAGAAAGACCCATAAGACCTGTTAATATTGACATAAATATTAAAAAGTTATAAGATATCATTGGATTATTGTTAAACATTACACTTAAACCTAAATAAGAAACATAAGTGAAAACTATTGATGCAATTATAAATAATAATACTCTTTTATATGTTTTATTTATTCTTTCTTTTAAAACATAATCAAGACCGAATGAACCAAAACCTAAAACTATACCTATGTCTGCTAAGCTATTTAATAATTTTTTAGGTCTTGCAAGCTTATCTAAAAAAGGTATAAATCTTTTTGTCTTTGTCATTATAAAAAGACCTAAGAAAATATCTGTTTTAAATATTTTTCTAGAAGCTTGAGCTAAAAGAAATAATGATGCAAAAATAATAATAATCCATAGTAATGTTGTCATAATTAATCAGATTTTATATATTATATTTATGAACAAGTATAAAAAGCTTTTTATTTATGTTTATTAAACTTAAAAGCACATAATTTGTACACTAATTTTGCTAAAAAATAACTTTCATTCTTATAATTCCATTCTTCACCTGTTGGTGAAAATTCAACAATATCTGTACCAATAACAGTTTTTTCTTTAAAAATTATTTCTAGAATTTCTAAAGTCTGGTTCCAAGTAAAACCACCAGGCTCAGGAGTGTTTGTGTTCCTTATAACTGAAGGATCAAAAAAGTCAACATCTATGGATAAAAATATTTTTTTAGGAAGTCTTTTTAACTGTTCTTTAAAACCTAAAAAAGATTTATGCATCTCTTTTGCATAAATTACAGAAACATCTTTTCCTTCATTTGTTTTTAAAAACTCTTTTTCATAAAAGTCCTGTGATCTTACACCAGCTATTAATATCTTATGATTTTTAGAAATATATCTTGAAACACAAGCATGATGCCATGTTTCTTCTCCCCAAGGTTCCCTTAAATCAGAATGAGCATCTAAAACAATTACCCCAAAATCATTTTCTTTTTTTTCAAAAGCAGAAACTACAGGGAAAGTTGTAGAATGGTCTGAACCTAAAATTATAGGAAATTCAAAATAAGAAATATCAACAGATATTTTGTCCAAGATATCTTGCGATATTTTAAAAAAATCTTTTTCTTTATTTTTTAAAAAATTAATTTCTTTTAAGGTATGTATTCCAAAAATATATGGTTCAATATTATTTTCACAATCAAAATATTCTAATTCATATGAAGCTTTTATAATTTCTTTAGGTCCTTTAAAAGCACCACTTCCAACAGTAACCTTACCTTGGTAAAGAATAGGAATAATTCCTATTTTTGATTTTTCTTTACTAGAGTGTTCTTTTGAAAGATTTAAAAAATTCATTTTTGATCTTATTGATTAAAGATAGGTTAATTATCCAAACTATCTTTTTTTAACATACTTTTTTTCTTTTAATTTTTTTTATGTTTTAAAGCCCCTTCTCTGCTTTTTTTAAAAAATCTTTGTTTTTTTTCAGCTTCAGGAGATAATAGTTTTGCATCTCTAGGTGGTCCTCTTGAATCTCTATCTCTAGGTGGTCCTTTAAAATTTATAGTATTAGGAAAGCCCTTAGCATATATTTCACCAAATTTCTTTTCAACTTCTCTTGCAGGTTTTGAAGGTCTGGAAAAATTACCTCTAGGAAATTCAGAATTTCTAGTTGTATCTCTTGGTCCTTTTGAAAATTCTAAAGGAGCGTCATCTCTAGGTGGTCCTCTTGAGTCTCTATCCCTTGGTGGTCCTCTTGAATCTCTATCACCAGATACACCAGATTTATTTAAAAAATCAAGTTGCTTATTAAAAAAGTCTTTAGGTCTATTAGAACCTCCTCTTGAATTACCTCTAGAACCTCCAGTTTCCTTTGATCCTTTTGATCTATCAATAGTAACTTGAGTTATAGCAGGCATATCCATACGATTTGCCTTAAATCCAAAATGTCTACACAATTTAATAAATGTAAACTCTTCTTTTTCATTTAAAATAATTATTGCTTTTCCTTTTTTACCAGCTCTTGCAGTTCTTCCAATTCTGTGAACATACTGTGTATCATCTCTAGGTAAATCATAGTTATAGATATATTCAAGATTATCTACATGTATACCTCTTGCTGAAACATCACTAGATATTAAGACTGCATCTTTATGTGAGTGATATTTACCTATAGTGTGTGTTCTTTTTCTTTGTTCAAGTCCACCATGTAATTTAAAACACTCAACACCATTTTTAACAAAATTATTATAAAGAATATCAACTTCACTTCTTGTGTTACAAAAAACAATTGATTTCTTTTTATTTTCTTTTATTAAATGTAAAAGTAAAGAAAACTTTTGATTTGGTTTAACAACATAATACTCTTGTAAAAGGTTTGCAGGATCAACTTTTGATTCTACAGAAACTCTTTCTGCATTGGGTATATATTTTCTTTCAATACCTGAAACATCTTTTGTAATCGTTGCAGAAAACATTAATGTTTGTCTTTTCTTTGGCATTTTATCAATTATTTTTGATATATCCTCTGAAAAACCCATATCGCACATTCTATCTGCTTCATCTAATATTAAGAACCTAACATCATTAAGTTTTAAGTTATTTCTTGCCATTTGATCAAGTATTCTTCCTGGTGTTCCAATTACAATATCTGCAAATCTTAATTGTCTTGCTTGATCTGAAACTGATTCTCCACCATAAACAGCACATGAAGAAAGTCCTTTAACAGCGGATATTTTTCTAGTTTCTTCAAAAACTTGGTTTGCAAGTTCTCTTGTTGGAACAATGATTAAGGCTTGAACTACCTTTTGTTTTGAAACACTAGGTAAAATTCCTGCTAAAAAAGCAATTGTTTTTCCAGTTCCTGTTGCAGATTCTGCAATTATGTTTTTACCATCTAAGATAAGAGGTATAGTTTTTATTTGTATTTCTGTAGGTTTTGTAATACCTAAGTTTGTTACTGCTTGTAAAATGGTTTTATCTTTTATTAAACCATTAAAATTCTCATTAGAATTAGTCATATTTAATTTTCCTTTTTGTATTTTATTATTTTTTATTGCTATATTTATTAAAATATATTATAAAACGATATATATATATTAAACAAATAGTTTAAAAAGCAAATTTTTATTCTTCAAACTCTATTTTTGGTCTTTCTAAGTTAAAAAGGTCTGTGTAATAGATATATGCTCCTGCATTTAAGAAAGTTATTTTATCATTAATCTTAGGAACATAACCTTCCTTAAAATAAACCCTGTACCTAAAGATGTCTTCAGAGGCAGGAGTTAAACCCTTAATGGTGTAGGCTTTACCTATATCTTTTTCATTTTCACCTTCAACTAATAGTTTAACATGGGTAACTAAAGTATCCATTGAACAATTAAATAAAGAAGCGTCAATGAATATTGTATCATCAACAATGTTTTTAATAGTTGTAATTAACTTACCAGAAGGTGCAGCTATACTTCTTCCAGGCTCAGTTAAAAGTTTAATATTTTGTTTGTTTAAAAATACTTTTAATTCTTTTATTTTTTCATAAATAACATCTATTGTCTTAGGATTAATATTTTTATAAACAACAGGAAGTCCTCCTCCGATGTCCAAGAAATCTATTCTTTCTAGAGTTTTTTTTTCTAAAGAGGAAGATATTTCTTCTATTAAAGACCATTCTGAAAGGTTTTGTGTTTTTCTATGAAAATGAACACCAACCTTCTCTATTAAAGGTTCTTCTTTAATTTCTTTTATTACCTGATTTATCTCTTTTGAATAAAAACCATAAACAAAATATTTACCAGTAACAACAGTGTACTCTTTAAGCCTCATTCTTAAAAGTAAAGTTATCTTATACTTATTTTCTTTAATCTCTTTTAAAAGAAAATCTAAATCATTTTTATTATCAACAATAAACTTATTAATACCTTCTCTAAAGATTAAGGATGTTTCTTCTTTATCAGGAGAGTGAAGCATATACCAAATCTTTTTTTTATCAGTTATTTTTTCCAATTCATTTGTATGATGTATTAAAAAATTAGAAGAGGTATTTTCTTCAAGAATAGTAGTAATATAAGGGTTTGATTTAACACTATAACAAATAACATCAGATATACTTTCAATCTTTTTAAACTCTTCTAAGACTTTTTTCTTAGAAAATATAAATTTTGCATTTGATTTCATTTCTTAATCACACTTTTAAAACATAAGAAGGAAGTTTTGTTATTATTTCAATCTCTTTCCCTTCTTTTGTAAAACAAACTAAAACATTATTATTAAAATCATAAGATAATACTTTTTTAACATTATTCTCTTTTAACTTTTGTTTATACGATGTAAGTTCAGTTAAGTTAACAGGTTTAAAACCCCCAATATACTTATCAAAACCCTTTAATTCTTCAAAAAGCCAACTTTCTGTTTTAATTTTTTTAATTCCATTTTTTCGTGAAAATTTAACTAAAAATTCAGTATATTTTTTAATATCATATAAGTTTCTAAGAGAATTTTTATGTTCTGGATTAAAGGATGAACTTAAAAAATGAATTCCATCTTTTTCAATAAAAGATAAAAACGAAACATATTTTAACTTTCCAACAATTGAGTCTCTAGTTTTATTTCCTAAAAAAACAACAAACTTATTTTTTTCAATATACCTTTTTAGTTCAAGTTTAGAAGGTATTTCGGGTAAATATTCTATTTTTAAACTTTTATATCTTTCATCTAATCTTGAATAAATACTTTCTTTTTTTCTAAAATGATTTACACTTCTAACCTTTTCTTTTATTTTTAAAAAGTTCTTTCTAATCATCCTATATAACTCCTTCTTTACTTAGAGTATCTAAGGCAGAAACCATAGCTATTGGAAAAGTAATTGTGACATCTCCAATAACAGTTACAGCATCTGAATTATCTTTTATCTTACCCCAGGACTTAGCTTCATCAGTTGTAGCTCCAGAAAGACTTCCTGAACGAGGAGATGCTGTTGTCATGTAAAGAGCATAATCAGCCCCACCATTAATTAATGTAGTTAAGATTACATGGTGCTTTGAAACACCACCACCAAGAGAGACAATTCCTTTTTTTTCATCATGTGATGTTGAAAAAATAATATTTTTAAAATCATCTATAATATCTATATTGAAATCCTTATGTTCCTCTTTAAACAAATGAAGATGAAAACCAAAGGAACCATCTGTAATTGCAGGACAAAAGACAGGAACATTGTTTTTAGCTGCTTGATAAAGTATAGAAAAAGTATCATTTAACCTAAGACCAATCTCTCTTAAAAGTTCTGAGATAGTTAAAACTTTCTTCTCCTTATAAACATCTAAAAGAAGATCTCTTATCTTTGCTTCAAGCTTTTGATATTGATCATTAGTAATTAAAATATTACCAACTCTGTTTTCTCCTCTCTCATAAAGTTCTTCATCATTTGAAGAGAAGGAACCTAAAATAAACTTATCTCCGTCAGCTTTCATAATATCTTCTTCAATAGAACCAACAGTTGTAACAATAACATCACACATCTTCTTTTCAATCACCTGTGCAAAAAAACCTCTTAACCCAGAGGTAACCATGTTTGATGTGAATGAAAAGTATACTTTAGCACCTTCTTTTTTCATCTTCACTAAAAGATCAGATGCTCTTTTAAGTTCATAACTTTGAAAACCTATTTTTCCGTAACCTTCAACAAGCTCTGAAACTGTTAAGTTTTCTTTCCATAAAAAGTCTTTTGTATATTCCATATTTATTTCAATTTTAATACTTTTTTATATTTAGGTCAATATTTCTGTATTTTATAAATAATATATAGAAAAAACAATATTTAAATATACTTATAAACATTTTCCTTCCTTAAAATAACTATTAAGGAGATTAAAAAATATGAGTAAAAAATATTTTAGAAATTCAAAACAAGTAATTTTAGGTGGAGTTGCTGGTGGTTTTTCAGAATTTTTGATTTTGATGTAACTTTAATAAGGCTTGCTTTTGTAATCTTAGCTATTATAAGCCTTGGCATAGCAGTTGTTGTTTACATTGTTCTATGGGCAGTTGCGCCAATTAAAGATAACCCTAAGAAAACTACAAAAAAATAATTAGTTTGTATCCTTGTTTGCCATTTTTCTAACAAGGTTATATGCAAAATACATAATATTTCCTTCAATTAACTTAAAGTATTTTGGAGAAATATTATTTTCTTTTGCTGTTTTTATTGATAAAGAAACACATTTTTCATACTGAGAGATGATTGTATCTATTGTCCATTCCCCTTCAATTACAGGGGTTATCTTCTTAAGTTTAATATCATCTTCAACATCTATATAATCATCAAGCATTTGTACAAAATAAGCAATCTCAATCATTAGTTTATAATTTTTAATACTAACTTCTTTTTTAATAATTGAGTATAATAGTTTAATGGCACCTAAAACCCCATACTCCCTAACACTTTTATTTTTTTCAAGTCCTTTTGCTTCAGCATCACACCATTTTTTCAAATAACTAATACTTTTTTAATCAAGCTGACATGAAAGGTAAGAAAGAAGAGCTAGTTTGTTTTTTTCTTTACTTTCTTTAAAAAAAGACTTTTTAACAATCTCTGCTCTTTTTTTAGGTTTTTCATTTTTCAATTCAATGTCAAAGATATGATCAATTAAGACTCCAAAAGCAGAGGCATAAATTATTTTTTTCTAGTATCCTTTGAAATTGAAACTAAGGGTAATAACCTTAGAAAAATCTTTTCATTTAAATTAATTTTCTTAGAAATAACCCTATACTTAGAATAACTTTTACCTGAAAAGAAAATAATTAGATAACAACCAAGAGCATATAGTTCAGTTGATCCTAATACTAATTTTTTATAGAACTTTTCATTTCTAATCTCAGGACAATAAATATCTAATAAAGGTTCAATATAGTTATTAAAATCATTATTTGTTTTTTTAACTATTAAAGAAAAAATAGAATCATCTTTTTCTTTTTTAAAATAAGTTAATAGTTCATTAATTCTTTTTTGTCTGCCCATATATATTCTTATTAGAAATAATCATATTAGATGATTAAGAGAAAGATTTAATTTTGCTAAAGGATCTTGATAAAAACCTAAGATATCATAATCTTCCTTTAAACCATTATTATGCATTATTGCTTGAAATTTATTAAAAAGCTTAGTGGTTGCATGAACATCACCCATAGCTCTATGTGCAGATTCATTTTTAATATCAAAATAGTTACATAAAGAAGAAAGTCTATAACTTGGTATTGTTGAAACTATTTTTTTTGCAAGGTTCATAGTACATATATTCTTGTTATCTAAAGATCTGTTTAGATATTTATTATAATTAAAGTTTAAAAAACCAATATCAAAGATAGCATTATGTGCAACCAAGATATCATTTCCTATAAACTGTGAAAAACTAGGTAGAACTTCTAAAATAGTTGGTTTATCTTTAACCATACTATCTGTAATTCCTGTTAATTGTACTATTTCAACAGGTATCTTCATTAAAGGGTTTACTAATGTTTCAAACTTATCAACAATTCTGTTTCCTTCAATTTTTAAAGCAGCAATCTCAGTTATTTGATCTCTTTCTCTATTAAGCCCAGTTGTTTCTATGTCAACTACAATATATTTTCCAAGCATATTATTTCACCAGTTATGTATCTTAAAAAAAGAAATTAAGATTGTTATATCTAATATAGAACAACATCTTTATAAAAAGAAGCCTTAGAAATCCAAACTTTTTATGTATACCCATAATTTAAGCTTATATATTTAAAATACTATTTACCTTACAAGATATATATATGAAGCCAGTAATACATCCAAAATCAAGAATAGGTAGAAATAAGTTTGAAAAAGCCTTAATATCTGATGCTGAGATAAGAAAAAAAGAAGTGCAGTTATTATCAATTCCAGGTAAAGGTGTGCATGATGTTTCTATTAATAGACAAAAAAATCATGTAGGAAAAGATATTGGTAAACTTGAAAGATTACTTAATGAAAAAACACAAAATAGTATAAGAAGAAAAATAAGAAATCTTGAAAATAGATCTCAACTTCTTCATACCCACATAATTAGAAAGAACTCTAAGAAAGATGAGTATGGTACAAGTCTTCCTTCTTTATCAGATATTGTTTCTTTTATTAAAGATAGGAAAAAAACTATTAAATATCAAATAATATCTGTAATCGAACCTAAAAATGGAAAACCAATAGGGTATACAACAATTAAGATTGATGCAATTAAAATAACTCCTGAACAATTTATTAAAAGAATAAACCCTTACCTTACTTCTAAAAGTAAGAAAAATGCTGAATATAAAAAAGATCTTTTTGAAATGCTTCCAAGTCTTGGTATTAAAATAGTTTTCACACCAGAAACAAACTATAAGCTTGATGAAAGATTTAATTATGTGAGAAGTAATGAATCCAAGTAATAAAAAGGCAAAACCAAAGATTATACCAAAACCTAAGATTGGAAAAGATAAGTTTATAGCAGAGATTAAAGCCTTAGAAAACATACAACTTACAAACCTAAGAGATGTAGCTTTTTATAAACATCCTGGAGAAAAATCATATAACATCTCAGGAGATAGATTAAATCATTTTACTGTTGTTAATAATAAAAAGTTTGATCTTATTTTTCAAGATATTGGGAAAAAAAGAGCCTTAAAAGGAAAAACAAATGATGTTAGGGATAAAGGAAGTTTATTTTATTTTAAACTTTACAATCCCTCTATTAAACCTAAAAATAATAAAGGAAATGCAATTCCTGATCTTGGACTTTTTGTAGATAGTATCTTTAAGTATCCAAGAACAAAGCATGGTTATGAGGTAATGGCTATCATTAATCCTGAAAAAAAGGTTTTAGGTTATACCACTATTAGAATAAATCCTGTTTTTATGAAAAATATGGTAACTGAAATTAATAAATCTATTTTAGATAATAAAAATTTACTACAGAAAAGAGCAGAAATTGGAAGATATCTAGTACATAAAGCAGCTAGCATGGAAGGTAATGTTAAGAATAGAAAAACTGTTTTTAATGTTTTAAAAATTTTAGAAAAGCTTGGTTTTGAAGTTTATTTTACTCCTGAAAGAGGATATAAGCTTGATAAGGATTATAATTATGTTTTAGAAGGAAAGTAATTATTTTCTTGTCTTTAAAATATTTATCTTATCCCTTAAAGTTATAGCTGCCTCAAAATCAAGATTATCAGAAGCCTTTCTCATTTCTTTTTCAAGCTCTATTATCATTCTTGAAACATCTTTTTTAGGTATTGACTTAACATCCTTAATCTCTGTGTGCTTTTCTTCAATAGGCTTAATGATTGTCTTAGGTGTTATGTTATTCTTTTTATTATATGCAAGCTGTATGTTTCTTCTCCTATCAGTCTCTTCTACTGCTTTTTTAATAGAATCTGTTATTTTATCAGCATAAAGAATAACTTTTGAGGCTTTGTTTCTTGCAGCTCTTCCAATTATCTGTATTAAACTTCTCTGGTCTCTTAAAAAACCCTCTTTATCAGCATCTAAAATACCAATCAAACCAACCTCAGGAATATCAAGACCCTCTCTTAAAAGATTAATACCTACAAGACAATCAAATTTTCCTAAACGCAATTCTCTAATAATCTCTGATCTTTCTAAAGTATTAATCTCTGAATGAAGGTATCTTGTTTTAATATTTTGTTCTGCTAAATACTCAGAAATCTCTTCTGCTAATTTTTTAGTTAAGGTTGTAACCAAAACCCTAAATCCTTTTTTAATAGTTTCATTGATATTATTTATTAAATGCTTTATCTGTCCTTCAGATTTTACTATTTCTATTGGAGGATCAACTAAACCTGTTGGTCTAATTATAAGTTCAGAGATCTTTTTAGATTTTGAAAGTTCATAGTCTCCTGGAGTTGCTGATACAAAAATAACTTTGTTCATGAAGTTCTTTTCAAATTCTGGAAACTTTAAAGGTCTGTTGTCATATGCTGAAGGAAGACGGAAACCATAATCAATTAAATTTTTCTTTCTTGAAAAATCCCCAGCATACATTGCTCTTAACTGTGGTAAGGTTTGATGACTTTCATCAATAACTAAAAGAAAGTCTTTTGGAAAATAATCAATTAAGGTGTAGGCTCTTTCACCTGGTTTTCTACCATCAAAATGTCTTGAGTAGTTTTCAATACCAGAGCAGTAACCAGCTTCTCTTATCATCTCTAAGTCATACATTGTTCTTTGTTTTAACCTTTGAGCTTCTAAAGATCCCATAGAAGGTAGGACGTCATTTAGTTCTTTTTCAATAGACTCTAAGGCCTTTATTTTTGAAGGTTCATCAATAACAAAGTGTTTTGCAGGGAAGACATATAAGTTATTCATTTTTGAAATAACCTCTCCAGTTATCTTATCAATCTCGGTTATCCTATCTATTGTTTTTCCAAATAACTCTATTCTTATAATATTTTGAGAGTATCCTAAGATTAAATCTATAACATCTCCTTTAACCCTAAATCTTCCTTGGGAAAGTTCCATGTCGTTTCTTTCATATTGAATATTTACTAACTTTTCTAAAATTTCTAATCTTGAAATATTTTGTCCAAGATTAATTTCAAAACCCATTTCTTTAAACTTTTCAGGATTTCCTAAAGAATAGATACAAGAAACAGAAACAACAACAATGGTGTCTTCCCTTGAGGCAATAGATGCTGTTGCAGAAAGTCTTAATTCTTCTATCTTTTCATTAATTTTTGTGTTTTTTTCTATATATAAATCTCTTTGAGGAACATAACTTTCTGGTTGATAATAATCATAATATGATACAAAATATTCAACTTTGTTGTTTGGAAATAGTTCTTTTAGTTCTCTGTAAAGCTGTGCTGCTAAGGTTTTGTTATGAGTAAGAACAAGAGTTGGTTTTTGATGTTTTTCAACAATCTTTGAAATAACATATGTCTTACCGGTTCCAGTTGCACCTTTAAGGGTTTGTAGTTTTGTTCCTTTATTTAAAGAGTCTGATAGCTCTTCAATTGCTTTTCCTTGATCACCTGCAGGAGAATATTTTGAAACTACTTTAAATTTATTCATATTTGCCTATTTTTAATAATATACATATATATAATCTACTTTATTTTATATATTTGTTTTGGAATCGTTAAATGGCCGAGAAATAAGAATTTACTTCTTTTTAAAACCAAATAAATAATTATATTTATTATGATCTCCATATTCTAAAATAAAACAAAAAATAATAACTTCATCTGTCTGAATATTATATAGTAATCTTCAAAAATTAGATAAGTTTAGTATCCATAAATTAGTAATCTCTTTTTTTCTATATTTTAAAGGTATTAATGATTTTTTAACTGCTCTTCCGGCCTGAGGATTATTTTTTAAAATTTCAATCTTAAAATTAATAGATTTTAATAAAGTTTGGTTTTCACTTTTCTTAATACCTATTTTTATTTCTTAATTAACAATTGAGTTTAATTTTAAATATTCATCCTTTGCATCGCCCTCAAAAATAATTTTTACTACTTTCATACAACAAGACCATCTTTAATCCTTTCTTTAAGTTTATCTTTAAATTGAAAGGTCCAAATAATGCCTTTAGAGCCATCTAAAATTAATCCTCTGTTATCAAGATATGAAATAATAACATTAAGAGTTGATTTCATAACTTTATTGTTTAATTTTTTAATTATTTTATATCTCGTCAAAGGCAATTGAGACTCTTTAATTATTTTTTCAACTTCAAGAACAGTTTTTAAGTTAGGATAATGAAGAATATTTTTTTCCATAATATACACCTTAAATAATAGGTAATATATTTATGCCCTAAAAACTATTTAAACCTTTCTATTATCTATAGATAACTATAAACTATCTACTAAAATATATAGTTAGAATAAGTATTAATTATTTTTTAAAGAAAGGGTAAATGGCCGAGAAAAACAAATAATTTATAAATATTATTTAATACACTATAAATATATTAAATGTGAATAAATATACCAATAAGAAAAAATCCATCAATATCTCAATCAATAAAACACACAAGAGAGAATCCTACAAAAAATAGAAGAAAACTAAATGAAACTTTAAAAAAATCAAAAGAAAGAAACTATGAAGGTTGTTGGTTTTGATGGTATTGAAGATGCTTTAGATGCAATAAATAATAATAAAATGAGTACAACTGTTTCACAATCAACAGATCAAATAGGAAAAAACATGCTTTTAAGAGCTATTGACATCTTAGAAGGAAAAAAAGTTCCAGAAGTTATTTTTACTGAATTAAAAATAATTGAAAAAAAAGATCTGTAACATAATTCTAAATAAAAAGCCTTTACCCTGGACAACACCACTTTTCTTAAATATCCAAGGTAAAAAAATAAAATAACTATTTATAGCTATTAAAAAGATACTCTGCTTGCTTCCAGTTTAAAACATTCCAGAACGCATCAACATAGTCAGCTCTTTTGTTTTGATATTTAAGATAATATGCATGCTCCCAAACATCTAAAGCCAAGATTGGTTTTAAGCCTAAAGAGATTACTGAATCTTGATTTCTTGTCTGAATAATTTCAAGTTTTCCTTCTTTATTTAAAACAAGCCATACCCAACCAGAACCAAATAAAGTTAAAGCCTTTTCTTTAAATTTTGCTTTGAAGTTTTCAAAACTTTCAAAAGACGAAATAATCTCTTTTTCTAGAAGCTCTAATGGTTTTTTAGTAGATGAAGAAGTCATTATATCCCAAAAGAAATTATGATTGAAATATCCTCCACCATTGTTAATAATTGCTTGCTTTTTATCCTCTGGTAAGATAGATAAGTCTTTTAATATTTCAGTAACAGCCAGATTCTCAAGAGAAGTTCCTGTTATTGCTTTTATGAAGTTATCATAGTATGCTCTATGGTGTTTTTTATGATGAACACTCATTGTTTCTTTGTCTATAAATGGCTCTAAAGCATCATACGCATATGGAAGCTCTCCAAATTGATTAATGTTGTTTTCACTCATTTAAAAATCACACTCCGTTATTTGTTTTTAAAAATATAAGAATAAGAAATATCTGATTTTAATCTCATATATATAATATACAAGAAAAAGGTTAAAAAGGGTAAGATTAAGCCATAAAACTTAACTTATAAGAAATATTACCCCATTTAACTAAGGTTGCCTTTTCTATCTTTTTAAAAACTAATTCTTCCATTATAAGCCCAATAATAGCTATTAAAAATATACCAATTAAAACTTTATCAAAAGAAAAAGTCCATTGTGCTGTCCAAGATATCTTCCATCTTCGTAATAGATTGGACGAGGATTTTCTCCTAAACTATCTTTAATAAACTCAGTTAATGAGCTTTTGTTTGCAAAACAAAAATCTTGACTTTGTTTCTTTTTAACAAAAACATCTAAGTTACTTTCCCCAGCAATCAAGCATACTTCTTCTTTTGTTAAAGAAGAGATTGGAAACTCAAGCCTTTTAATCCATTCCTGTGGAAGCATAGAAAGCATATATGTTTGGTACTTAAGCTTATCTTTAGTTTCTATAAGCTCATAACTTTTTGTTTTTTTTATTATATCTTTTAGAAGCAAAATGTCCTGTTGCTACTTTTTCAATATTATTCTTATCAGCCCACTCTATTAAATGTTTAATCTTATGCTCTAGGTTACAGTGAATGCAAGGGTTTGGAACTCTTCCATTTTTAAGTTCTTTTAAAAAATACTTAACAACAGTTTCTTTAAACTCTTCTTTAACATCATAAACAAAATGCTCAATACCTAGGTCCTTACATACTAAAGAAACTAAGTTTATGGAATCAATGGTACAACAAGCATTCTCTGTATCTATGTTTTTAGGGCTTTCCCATATAGGTAAGGCTAAAGATACTGCTATAGGAATATATCCTTGTTTCTTTAAAAGAACTAAAGATACCATAGAGTCAACTCCACCAGAGACTCCAACAACAATTCTTTTATCTTCTTTTTTAAACATTTGTTAAAACCTTATATCTTTAAATAAACTTTCATCTTATATACTATTAGACAAAAATATTTGAGGTGAAACGTAAATTATGACATATGAAGAAACATCAAAACTTTCAGAAAAAACATTAAACCTTAGAAGAGCAATTGATTCTTTAAGAGAAGAGCTTGAGGCTGTTGACTTTTACCAACAAAGAGCGGATGCAACTAATGATCCTGAACTTAAAAAAATCTTAGAACATAATAGAGATGAAGAAAAGGAACATGCAGCAATGCTTATTGAGTGGCTTAGAAGAAATGATTCTCGTTTTGCAAAAGAACTTAAAGATTATCTTTTCACAGACAAAGAGATTGGAAGCCACGACTAGGTTTTCTCTTTTTCTTTCCTAATTTTTTTATTTTTTTTAAAAAAAAATTATTCTCTTGAATAATAATTTTCAAGCTCCCTTATCTGATCAACCTTAAACTCCTTTGTCATATCTTCAAGTAAACTAACCTCTTGAGGGGTAATTATTGGTTTTTTAAAGTTTTGGAAATCATCATACCCTATTCTAGGACAGGCAATATTTACATAGCAATCAATCTTCATACCTAAGATATACTCTTCCTTAATATAATCTGAAGCAAAAATATATGTTTTTTTACCTAACTTCTCTAACTTTTCTTGGATATGTCTTGCAAACCTTAACCTAAACTGTCCATGCTTAGAGCTTACTAAAATACCAAAACTTTTAGAAGTTAGGGCTTTTGCAACTAAACCATATCTCTGTCTTACAAACCTATCATTAATATCAAGCTTAACTGTTTCTCTTAAAATAGGGTTAATAACATAGATATCTCTTTTTTCAAAAACAAAACCTAGGTTATTAGGGTGGAAAACACCATCTCCTACATAGATAATTGGGTTTTCAGTATCAATGATTGTTGAAGAGTCGCAACCTAAAACCATATGCTTTCTAACATGCATACTTTCTTTTGAATCTAAAACTTCAATACCAGAAGAGATTAAATCTTTTTTAATTTCTAAAATTTCATCTAAAAAGTTTGTTGTTGTAACTAAGTTTATTTTTTTTAAATTTAGTCTTTTAATCTCTGAAAATATAAACTCTTTTTCTTCTTTTGAAAATATATAACCAACAGGTACAAAATAAGTTTTTATCAAAGGCTTATTCATGTAGTTATGCCCAATGTGAACTAATGCCTTACATCCAAAATTAATAGCCTCTTGATCTTTAATATCACATGCACCAAAACAAGGATCTACAAATAAAACTGGTTTATAATCTTTTAATTCTTCTAAAATTTCTGTTGCATATTGCTTTAAGCCTTCAGGTATCTGTAAAGCAAGAGGAGAATCTTTCTCTAATGTAAGTTTCTCTTTAAGTTTTTTAATTTCTTTTAATATTCTTTCTTCATACATATAATTATCACATTAATATATATCTATGGCAGGAAAATGTTTATAAAAATATGATATATTACTCATATATTTAAAAGAAAATAAGATTTATAATTCTAAAAAATATATTTAAAGAAAGAAATATATACTTGTGTATTACATATTATATATACAAAAAAATGATGGTCTATGAAATCAATACTCTTATTCTTTACAATAATCTTAGTTTTCTTTGCAATATATTTCTTTGGACTTTATTTTTCCATAAATAGACTATATTTTTATTTTGGAATGAAAAATATCATTAATCCTTTAATTATTTCTTTAATTATTTTTGGCCTTGTTTTACTAAGTAACTTCTTACAAGAAAGTTTTAGCAACTATTTTACACAAGGACTTTACAATGGTTCATACCTTTTGTTTGCTTTAGCCTTAATGTTTATTCTTGTAACTGTTATTTTAGAGGTAATAAAGTATATTCTAAAGATTAAGATACTAGGAAGTACTTTTGCATTTATTATAATAATCATAACTTTACTTTTATTTGTTTATTCTTTTATAAACGCTTTAAGCTATAATCAAAAAGAAATAATAATAAAAAGTGATAAAATAACAGAGAATATTAATATTGTTCATTTATCTGATCTTCATTTATTTGGTGTAAACTCTAAAAATAGGTTTCAAAATGTTTATAAAAAAGCAATTAAGAACAAACCAGACTATATTGTTATTACAGGAGATCTTTTTGATAGACCTGGAAAAATATCCCTTGATACTTTAGAGATTACAAACAAGTATAATATCCCTGTTATCTATGCTCATGGTAACCACGATTTAATGTATGGAGAAGAAAGAGTTTTAGATATTTTAAATAATTGTAAAATTATTTATCTTGACACTAATAGTTTTGAAAATAAAAATATTGTTTTTACTGGTGTTAGATATTCTAGAGAAGAAGGTTTTTTAAAAAAAGAGCTTTCTAAAGTTGAAATTAAAAATGAAAATTATAATATTCTTCTATACCATGAACCAATTGATGTACCTATAGCAAAAGAAAAAGGAATTGATCTCATGCTTTCAGGACATACTCATGGTGGACAAGCCTTTCCAATCACTCTTTTAGTTAAAGCAATATATCCTTACTATAGAGGACTTTATGAGTATCAAAATATGAAAATAATTGTAAGCCAAGGAACTAACTTTTGGGGACCTAAGGTTCGTTTAGGAACTAGAAATGAAATTATAACTATTAAGCTTGAGAAGATATGAAGGAACATTTAACTTAGATTAAAAAATACCCTGGAAGTTTTAAAGAACTTGCAAATGAAGTTGGTTTTTTAAGATATAAAGAAACAGCTGAATTTATAGAATATTTAAAAGAAAATATTAAGGAACAATCTGTAGCTGATTTTAAAAGAGATAGAAAGAAGTTAGCAAAAAGACTTGAAGAATGTTCTAAGCATTTAGAGAATGCAAGAAAGGAAATGGAAGAGGCTTGGTTTATCTGCGAGCCTTATATGAAATAAAAATTAAATACTCTGATATTTTTATAAACATTATCATGATGATCAAAATCAAGGAAAATAATATGTTTTTCTTTTTTAAGATATACAAAAGTTAAAACAAAGCTTTTTAATATATGTACTCTTTGTCTATTTAATTTATCATATCTTAAAAACTTATAGTGAAGAATAGTAAATTCATCAGAATCAATAATTTCATTAATCTTTTTATAAATTGCATTTTTTAAAACTGGATCTTTCTTTAACTTAATTATCTTTTCTTTTAAAAAATCAGAAATTTCAAAACTAAAAGTCATAATTATTCAAATAATTTATCTAATTCTTTTTTACTCATTTTTTTAACACCATATTTTTTAATATGTTTATTTTGAATATCATTAAGTTTTTTTATATAATCCTCTTTAATTTCTAAATCAACTTCATTAGGACCATAAAGCTCAACAAATTTATTTATTGCTTCACTTTTATCCTTAAGATCATATTTAGATTTAATAACACCAAAGACTCTATTAGAATAATTGTTAAGTTTTATTCTAGCATTAATATTACTTTCCATAACTCACCTCGTGTGCATATCATATATATATTAAGTGCACAAAGATTTAAAAAGAGGTCTGTATTACTATTTCCTAATATCTTTTTTTCTTAAAAGCCTATTGTAAGTAATAGCAAACCTATGAGTCTCATCTCTTATCCTTTGTAAAAGCTTTAAGGCTTTTGACTTTTTAGAAAGTTTAAGAGGAATTAAGTTGTCTTCAAGATAAATTTCTTCTTCCTTTTTTGCAAGAGAGATTAAATTTACTTTTTTATAAAGGTTTAAAGAATCAATGGCTTTCTTTGCAGAAGAAAGTTGTCCCTTTCCCCCATCAATAACAATTAGATCAGGAAAATCTTTTCCTTCTTTTAAAACTCTTAAATATCTTCTTTTTACAATCTCTTCAATTGCTAAAAAATCATTGTTCCCTTCAAAAGATTTAATCTTAACTCTTCTATATTCCTTTTTATTCTCTCTTCCATCCTTAAACTGAACCATAGAGCCTACAGTAAACTTTCCTGAAAGATGAGAAATATCAAAACACTCGATAATCTTAGGAACTTCTTTTAAGGATAAAGCACCTTTTAAGTCTTCTAAAGCAAAAGTGTTTTCTAAGAATTTAATTTCTATGTTTTTATATGCAAAATCAAGAAGTTCTTTCTTTTCTCCTGATTTTGGGAATATAAAGCTTATTTTTTTATTTTTCTTTTTAAAAAAATCAATAGTTGAGGCTTGAACTTCTTTTGGAACAATAACCTCTAAAGGAGTTTCTTTTTCAGAATAATACTTTAAAATAAAATCATCTAGAAGAGTTTCTTCTTCAAAGATATCAAAAGAAAATTCTTTTTTGTTTAGAAGTATTCCTTTAGAGATATTAAATAAAACAAAATAGGCTTTTTCTTTATGTAAAATATAGTTAATTAAATCTTGATTATAAAGTTTTGTTTTTTCAACATTCTGTTTTAAAGATAGATATTCAATGGCGTTTATTTGGTCTCTTAAAACTAAAGCAGACTCAAAGTTATTTTCTTTTGAAAACTTAGACATTCTTTCTTTTAGTTCTTTTAAAACAATTTCAGTTTTTCCTTTTAAAAGAGAAGAGATTGTTTCAATTGTCTGCATGTACTCTTCTTTTGAAACCATAGAGATGCACGGAGCAGAACATTGTCCTATATGGTACCTTATGCATGGTGTTTTTGGTAAGGTTTTACATGTTCTTAGTTTAAAGTATTTGTTTACATACTTTAAGAGATTATCTCTTTTTTCAGCAGAAGTAAAAGGACCAAAAGCTATTTGGTTTTCTTTTGGTTTTTCTCTTAAGATAAATAATCTAGGAAACTTTTCTTTAGTTAAGAAAAGATAAGCGTATTCTTTTGAGTCTTTAAAGATGATGTTATACCTTGGTTTATGCTTCTTAATTAAATTGTTTTCAAGCAAAAGAGCCTCAAGTTCGTTTTTTGTAACTATAAAGTCAATTGAGGAGATGTTTTCAACTAAAGCTAAGGTCTTTGGGTCTAAATCTTCTTTTGTAAAATAACTTGTAACTCTTTTTTTTAAGTTTTTAGCCTTACCAATATAGATTATCATGTTATTTTTATCTTTATAAAGATAACAACCAGGGTCTATTGGTATTTTTGATAAGTCAAGCATAAATAAATAATAAGAAAAACTCTTTAAAAAGCCTATCTTGGTCTTTTTCTTTTTGGAGGACTCATCATAGGATACCCTTTTTTAGGCTTAATTGTTTTTATTTTAGAATCTCTTAAAAATAATTCTTTTAAGAAACTCTCTCTTTTAGATTTTATTTTTTCAGAAGAACTTTTTTCTTTAATCTTTTCTTCTTTAATCTTTCCTTCTTTAATCTTTTCTTCTTTAATCTTTTCTTCTTTAATCTTTTCTTCTTTAATCTTTTCTTCTTTAAT
>JBBISB010000001.1:0-6317 GCA_037441475.1 Candidatus Iainarchaeum sp. | reverse complement strand
CTTTTCTTCTTTTGTTTTTTCTGATAAAAGTTTAATTTCTTTTACTTTAGGATCTAAAGCTTTCTTTTTATTACTCTTTCCTAAAATATAGTTAAGTTCAAGATATAAACCGCTTTTATTATTATTTGAAACATTTTTATGAATAAAGATTTCTACTTTATTGTTAGGAACATAGTATAAAGCATAATTTAAAAATGGAATTCTTTTTCCATCTCTTGTATACTCCATACCAAATTGATCCATTGGCATAAACAATACTTTACCTTCTTTAATTTGGACATGCCCTTGTATTGATAGAAATTTAGAACCCTTTACATCTCCAGCAAGCCTTAGGCCTGAAGAGTAACTTCCTTTATCAAACTTAACATCCACAATTCCATCATACCCTATTAATTTTCCTTTATCTATTTTTAAGGAAACTCCTGAACCTAATTTATCTCCAGAAACAGATGCTTGAAAAGAGGTTTTATCTAAAAGTTTAACATCCTTTAAAGTAAAGTTTGAAATCTCTTTAGAGTATCCTAAACGAACATCTAAAGGTGTTTTTAAAACATCTGATAAATAGAGGGTTGAGTATATTCTTGCAAAAGTTAAATCAGGAACTAGCTTTCCGTTTATATAAAGATTATTTTTTCCAACCTCAACTGCAAAATTATATTGGTTTTCTTTTTTAAACTTTTGACCATACCTATATTCAAAGGCTTGTTCTAAAAACTTAGTTGTAGAAGAATCAGCTTCAAAACCATATGTCTTTGATGAAAAAACATGTCCTTCTCTATAGATTGTAGGGTTAAGTTCAATTGGTTTTATAAACTGCAAAGATTGAGAGGATACTTTTTGAGATCCTACTAAAATTGAGCCAGAAATAGCTGCTGCTGTTAATATTTTATTTGGTTCTTTTAAAAAAGATTTAATGAAAGTTATGGAATCTTTAAAATGCATAATTTATTCAAATTACATATTATATATAATATATTGAAATAGGTATTTAAAAATTTAATGTTTCTCTTTCAAAATTTAATGGTTATTTTTTTAAAAAGAAAATTAAGAAAAGATAGGTTTAAGATACATACCAGTATAGCTTCTCTTCTCCTTTAAAAGATCTTTTACAGGACCTTCAAAAATAACCTCTCCTCCTTCATCCCCACCCTCAGGCCCTAAGTCTATTATCCAGTCAGAGGTTTTTATAACATCTAAATTATGTTCAATTACTAAAACAGTGTTTCCTTTAATAACAAGCTTATCTAAGACCTCAATAAGTTTTTTAACATCATGAAAGTGAAGACCAGTGGTAGGCTCATCTAACAAATAAAGTGTCTTACCAGTATCTCTTTTTGATAATTCTTTTGTAATCTTTATTCTTTGAGCTTCTCCACCTGAAAGAGTAACAGAGCTTTGACCAAGCTTGATGTATGTTAAGCCAACATCAATTAATGTTTTTAATTTTCTTTTAAGAGAAGGTATATTTTCAAAGAAAGTATATGCTTCTTCAACTGACATGTCTAAAACATCTGCAATTGATTTGTTTTTATACTTTACCTCTAAGGTTTCATGGTTATATCTTTTACCCTTACACTCTTCACAATCAACATAGACGTCAGGTAAAAAGTTCATTTCTATTTTTATTTGCCCATCTCCTGAACATGCCTCACATCTTCCACCTTTAACATTAAAAGAAAATCTTCCTTGATCATAACCTCTTATCTTTGCCTCTTGGGTCTGTGCAAACAACAGTCTAATATCATCAAACACTTTAGTGTATGTTGCAGGGTTTGATCTAGGGGTTCTTCCAATAGGGGATTGATCAATAGATATTACTTTATCTATTTTTTCTTTATAGATAATCTCTTTATGCTTTCCAGGTGTTTCTTTTGAATTATAAATATCATTCATTAATTGTTTATATAAAATATCATAAATTAAAGTTGATTTTCCAGAACCTGATACACCAGTAACAGAAGTTAGAAGGCCTATTGGTATTTTTACTGAAACATCTTTAAGATTATTCTCTTGTGCACCAATAATTTCAATAAACTCTTTTGGTTTTCTAACTTCTTTTTTAATATCTATACTAAGTTGTTTTGAAAGATATTTACCTGTTAATGAGTTTTTATCTTTTAAGATGTCTTTTGGTGTTCCTTTTGAAACAATTGAACCACCATGAATACCAGCACCAGGACCAATATCAATAACATAGTCTGCCTTTAAAATAGTTTCTTCATCATGCTCAACAACAATGACTGTGTTTCCTAAGTCTCTTAACTTAAAGAGAGTTTCAATTAATTTATCATTATCTCTTTGGTGAAGGCCAATGGATGGTTCGTCCAAGATATAAAGCACTCCACTTAAGTTAGTTCCTAGATTTGTTGCAAGCCTTATCCTTTGTGCTTCTCCACCTGAAAGAGTTCCTGCACTTCTTGAAAGTGTTAAATACCCTAAACCTACTTTTTCTAAAAACTCTAAACGAGAGTTTATTTCTTTTAATATATGTTTTGCAATCTCTTCTTGCTTTTTATTTAATTTTAGATTTTTAAAAAAATCAATTGAATTTTTAACAGACAAGTCTGTAATATCAATAATTGATTTTCCTGATACCTTTACAGCTAAGACTTTTCTTTTTAATCTTTTTCCATGACATTTAGTACATGGTAAAGTCTTCATATATTTTTCCATCTCTTGTTTTCTATAATCAGATTCTGTTTGATGGTAAAGCCTCTCTGTTTGTGGGATAAGTCCTTCCCATACACCGGTATATGAAAAGTTTGAAGTTCCGTTCTTTCCAGAAAGACTAAAGTCAATTGGGTTTTCAGAACCATACATTAAGATGTTGTATTGTTTCTTTGTTAAGTCCTTAATTGGTGTTAGAGGAGTAAAACCATATCTTTTTGCTATGGTTAAGAGATGTTGCCCACGCCAACCATCAACTGCATTTCTATAGACTGCAATTGCACCATCTGCTATAGATAAATTTTTGTCTGGAATTATTAAGTCAGCATCAAATATCATCTTTATACCAAGACCAGAACACTCTTCACATGCACCAAAAGGAGCATTGAAAGAAAACATTCTTGGTTCTAGTTCTTCAAAGGAAAGACCACATATTGGACATGACATTTTTGAAGAATAAATTTGTTCTCTATTTTCTTTTTCTGAAAATATTTTAACTAAACCATCAGGTGATTTTTTTAAAGCATTTGTAACAGCTTCTGTAAGTCTTGATTTTTCTTTATCTTCTAAAGAAACTTTATCAATTACAATTTCAATATCATGTTTTTTATATCTATCTAAGGTTATGGTTTGATCAGTTCTTTTTATTTCTCCATTAACTCTTACTTTAGTGTATCCTTCTTTGTTTAACTCTTCAAAGGTTCTTTCATAAGTTCCTTTTTTTTGTCTTATTATAGGAGATAAAATAATTACTTCTCCTTTAAAGGAAGCTAAAATGTTTTCTGTTAACTTTTGAGGAGATTGATTTTCTATTTTTTGTAAAGGATGATCAGGACAGAAAGGAGTTCCTACTCTTGCATATAATAATCTTAAGTAATCATAAACTTCAGTAACAGTTCCAACAGTTGATCTTGGGTTTTTAGAAGTTGTTTTTTGTTCAATTGAGATTGCTGGGGATAAACCATCTATTGAGTCAACATCTGGTTTTTTCATCATTCCTAGAAATTGTCTTGCATATGCTGAAAGTGATTCAACATACCTTCTTTGCCCTTCTGCATAGATTGTATCAAAAGCTAAAGTTGATTTTCCTGAACCTGAAAGACCAGTAATTACAACTAATTTATCTTTTGGTATATTGATATCTATGTTTTTTAGATTGTGCTCTCTTGCGCCCTTAATAACTATGTCTTTTAATGCCATGATTAATCTTTTTGTAAAGTATATGTAAATAAATGATTTTTAAATCATATAAAAATAGTAATATAATTAAGAGAGAAAAAGTTTATAAACTGTTTTAAAGTAGTTGGCTGAGAAGAATCTTTGTCCAACAAACATAGTAACCCTTATTTAAAAGACTTAACCTTAATAATTAAGATAAATCATCCTTTAGGAGATAAGAAAAGACCATACTTAAGAAGATTAAAAAAATTAATAGCCTTAAAAAAGAAATATAAAAGTAATTGTTTAAATACTGTAAATACACTAAAGACATAAAAAAAGCTTAAAAAGAACTGAAAAGTAAACTTAAAGTAGGGAAATTAAGAACATAATACAGATAAAAATAGAAAATAAGCTTAAAATACACTCCAAAACAATTAAAACATAAAAGTTAACTATTTTTATGTATTAATATCTTAAAAATAAGGAAAAAATTTAAATATTAGTTTAAAAATTAAAAAAAGTTTAAATGCATAGGCACCTACTGGTCGAAAAACAGTTTAAGAAAACATTTAGCTTCATAAAATCTCAAGTCCGCAACCCAATAAGCATCAAATACTTAGGATACTGCTGCTTCCTTCCGGACCTTGCAGGGTTTACTAAGATAATCGATCTCACTGGACGAACCGTCAGCAATTTTACAAAGAGTGCTTCCTTGCTTATTTCCCTTCCAATAGTAATCACTCCAGCATATGTAGATTTCCGGTAACAGGAGACTACAACCCCCCCAGTTAGCCTATACAAGTAATTAAAGTGACGATATATTTAAAAACTCTTTGGACAATATATATAACATGAAAATAATGTATTAATTCACTAATTCCATCAAAAAAGTGTGTTAATGCTTTGTTTAAGAAAAAGAAGCTTAATTTAAGCTTATTTTAATGATGAGGTGGATTGGATGAGATCAATAGTAACAAATGCAGTAGATCATAAATCTTCAGCTGCAGAAAATGTAAATTTCAAAGATAGTGAATTTGCTGCTCCAAAGATCATGGTTATGGGAATTGGTGGTGCAGGAAATAACTCTGTAAACAGAATAAGTGCTATGGGTGTAGCTGGTGCTCAATTAGTAGCAATCAACACAGATAGACAACACTTAGGTATAATTTCAGATGATATAACAAAATTATTAATTGGTAAGTCAGTAACAAATGGTTTAGGTGCTGGTGCATACCCAGAAATAGGTGCAAAAGCAGCTGAAGTTTCTAAAGCAGCTTTAGAAGAAATATTAGATGGTGTTGACATGCTTTTCATCACTGCTGGTATGGGTGGTGGAACAGGAACAGGTGCAGCTCCAGTAGTAGCTCAAATAGCTAAACAACAAGGTGCAATCGTTATCTGTATTGTAACTTACCCTTTCGCACTTGAAAGAGCTAGACTTATGAAAGCTGAAGAAGGAATTGATCTTTTAAAAGATATTTGTGACACAGTTGTTGTTATTGACAACAATAGACTTGTTGAATTAGTTCCAAACCTTCCAATGCAAGATGCTTTCAGAGTTGCTGATGAAGTAATTGCAAGAACAGTAAGAGGAATTACAGAAACAATTACTCAACCTTCATTAATCAACCTTGATTATGCGGACATCAGAACAGTAATGGGTGGTAAAGGATTATCAGTTATCGCTGTTGGTGAATCACAATCAGTAAATAAAGTTGAAGAAGTTGTTGAAGACACATTAAAGAACGCTCTTTTAGATGTTGACATAACTGGTGCAACAGGATGTTTAATACACATAACAGGTGGAACTGAATTAACACTTGGTGAAGCAAACGCTGTTGGTGAAATGTTAACAGATCAAACAGACCCTAACGCAGCTGTTATCTGGGGTGCAAGAATAGATCCTACATTTGAAAATAAAATAGAAGTTATTGCTATTTTCACAGGTGTAAAGTCTCCATTCATCAAAGGAAGTAAGATGTTTAGAGGAAGGGATTCAGCACCAAGTTACGGAGGATCAAGCCACGGTGGAAGATCTTACGATGACAACTACGGTTTAGATATGTTATAAGTTTAAAGAGAGTAAAATCTCTTTACCTTTTTTTTTATTATTTCTTTTTTATATTTTAAGCTATAAGTAAATATATAAATAGTTATCTTCTTTTTAAAAAAAAAACGATTTTATCTTTTGTATATAAAATATAGGTTAAAAAAAAGAAAAAATGATAATGTTTTTAAAAAAAGCTCTTATTAAAAACTACTAATCGCGAACACAACGTACGGAGTAGTTATCGCCGTAGCCGATGTAACCATTGCCCATAAAGAATAAATACGCAACGGACGAGCTAGCCTCGGTCTTTATCCAATAAAAATCTTCAACTATATCACTCCAACCAGTTATTTTATTTTGAAAGCTACTATTCATACAGGCATTTGATTTTTCTTGAAGAGGACAAGCTTCCCAAATTGACATCAGCTGAGATGCACTT